>NZ_DATLJA010000064.1:0-26325 GCF_035539115.1 Desulfitobacterium sp.
CAGCGTATGGGGTTGTTGATTAGCAAAAGCGCTTAATCCTACAGCTTCAAGTGATTCTTTAACTCTATCATCAACTTCCTTACGGGATAAATTAAGGTTTTCAGGACCAAATGCCACATCCTCGGCAACAGTTTGACCCACGATTTGACTGTCCGAATTCTGAAAAATCAATCCGATTTTTTTCCTTACAGAAGTAAGATCTTTGGTTATTGGCTCCCCGTCCAGCAATACTTTCCCTCTAGTAGGAAGAAAGAGTCCATTAAAATGTCGTATCAAAACAGTTTTTCCCGAACCATTAGAGCCTACAATAATAACGAACTCTCCATCTTGAATTGAAAGGTTTATATCATTAATCGCAATTTTGCCGTTAGGAAAAATGTGTGTCAAATGTTGAGTTGCAAGAATGCTCATTAGTCCCCCCTACTTTGTGATGGATTAGTGATCATCGACTTGAGAAGGGGGCGTAATGTTTTGATTAAAGCGAGTGCAACAATAATTTTAATTATCATACCGGGTATGAACGGTAAAAGTCCCAAGGCCAATGCTTTTTCCCATGAAAGTTTTAACGCCAGTTTAAGCCAAGGAACACCAATGCCGTAGAGAATTATGTTTCCAACAATTAAAGCAGCGAGGTCTTTTATAAATGAGGATTTACCTTTTCCGGAAATTAACCCTATTACAAGGGCCCCAATCAAATACCCAAATAAGAAACCGCCTGTAGGCCCAAAAAGAACGACCAGTCCTGCTTTTCCACCTGCGAAAACAGGAAGCCCAAGTGCACCTAAAAAGAGAAATAATCCTACACTAGCCCCCCCCCAGGATGCTCCTAAGAATAAACCTGCCAGCATCGTAAAGAAATCTGCTAATACAATAGGTACGGGACTGAGGGGAATTGGGAAGCTAATATAACCTCCAATTACAATTAATGCTGTAAAAAGACATGCAAAAACCATCATACGGAGATTAGGCGACTGACTTTGACTCATCTTTGTACCACTCCTCACATTTATTATTGTAAACTTTAGATTTAATTCAAGTTTACAATAAATTATGGTGGCTTGCAACAAATTTTTCCACCCTTATCCCACTCTTCAAAACAAAATGCGTTGGTGAGAGAACTTCGATCTTCTAAGCTTTAAAAGCTTCCGGCATTTCACTATATGATTGCTAGAATTTGTTGGTAACAATCAAAAGGAGAAAACGTCAAAAAGCACCAACCTGAGGAATCCCCGAGTTGGTGCTTAACATGGATTGGTTCAAATTAATAAATTAACCATTGCGTTTACTCAATAGAGAATCCAGTGAAATTCTTCCTGATCCCTTGATTACGAAATAAATAGCGAGTAGAAACAGCACGAAAACGTACTCGATCCCATTGTTTGGCCCATTTGAATCAAGGAAGAAACCGTTCGGTAGCCCAACCTTCAAACCCGCAACGAGTATCGTAACCGCAATTGCCAAGGCAGCTGGACGAGTTAAAAGCCCTAAGAGAATTAAGACTCCACCAACGAACTCAGCTAAAAACGAAAGTCCTGCTAAGAAGGGGGGAATTCCCATAGCCTGCTGGAAGAATCCAAGGGTACCGGTCCAACCAAATCCACCAAACCATCCAAAAATCTTTTGTGAACCATGGGCAAAAAAGACGATTCCGAGGGCAATTCGAAGAATAAGATCCGCTCTGTCCGTAGAGGGATTCAATAATTTCTTTATCATTAGGATCCTCCTCAATTTTCTTTCAATGAATACGGTGGCGCCACCGTTTCAATGATTAGACGGATTAAAAGCAATTTGGATAGTGAAAATAGAAAATATTCGCAAGGACTTTTATTTGAAAATAATATTGCGCAAATTACTATAAATAAAAAGTGTTAGCCTAGCAGCCAACACTTTTGAAAATCTTATACTACTTTCCATCCATCTAAAACCAAGGAGGATATGCCCAGAAACTTTCTAATATCAATAACCAAAGGTTTTTGCACATGAAGATAACGCTCATAGTACACTGTAATACCCGAAACATTCTCGGATATATATTCTTTGGGTTTTATAACTGGCTTTCCCCGCCGCACGGACGGAGGTAAATTAACACCACCTCAGCATAAGCGTGCATGAATAGGCTCAAGGGTAATTGTATCTCCAGACTTTAAAATATATTCTTTTGCTTTGGACGTTATGTTTATCGACTGCATAAACTTCCTCTCCTTTATAGCTCCAATACCGTTGGTCATCGTAAACATTACTGTACCTCATATTGAGTCACATGACAATCCATGAGTTTTTACTCTCCTAACCCCATTTGGGCTAAAGACGTAGCAGAATTAGCCACATCTTCGGAGGCAGACCCGATCTGTGCCGTCGTCTGGGTCAAGGCGTCGATCTCGGTGGCTATTTTCTCGACCTGTTGAATGCTAGAGTTAATGGCATCCATAATATCTTTAAACTGGCTCACCACTTGACTCGTTTCATCTGCTGCTCCCTGCATCGCCTGAGTCGTATCGGCAATCGATTGTTTAACAGCTATCGTGTTCTGCTTCGTCACTGTGATCATCGTGCTGATCTCGCGCACAGATTCTTCCGAATGGCTAGCTAGCTTCTTAACTTCTTCTGCCACCACTCCAAAACCCCGACCACTATCCCCGGCGCGGGCCGCTTCGATTGCTGCATTGAGAGCCAGCAAGTTCGTCTGGGATGCAATTTCTTTGATCACATCGGTCACAGAGGCAATCTTAGTCGAACTCTGATCTAATTCATTCATTTTTTCCTGCATTTTTTCTGTCATCTTGGCCAACTTTAAGATGGTATCCGATATCTCCATGATCTTTCGAGATCCTTCTTGGGCTAAAGCGTCCACCTGGCGTGAGAATTGAGCCGCCTCCGAGGCATTGCGTGAGATCTGCTCGGTACTTTCATTCATCTGCGCTGCCGAGGCCGCAGTCTGTTCTGAGGAAGCTGCCAAAGCTTGGCTAGCTTCATTCACCCGCTTTTGCAAGCAATCAATATCTTGGAGTGCCGTTTCTAGCTCTTCCTTCTTGTCGATATCCTCCATATACGATTGAATGTAGCTCGCCATGACCACCTGCTGATCAAAGGATGTAATCCGCAAAAAAACCTTTGCCACGCGCAAAGCCTGCTCAGATTTCTTACGATAAAACTTGAAGATACGCGATAGCACTTCATCATCCAGTACTTGATAAGCCCCTATGTAGTAAAAAGGAGGCAATCCTACATCCCGATGCTTTTTTCCAATGGGAATACGCCTTTGCAGATACTCTTCATCCACACGTTGTGGAAACAAGGAAAGTAAATATTTCTTCATAATAACCTTATGTCGTTCCAGTGCCGAGAATTTTTCAAAAATCGCACTCATTCCTGGAATTTGTGTTATGTAAGCAAAATAATTAGTAACGATTTGATCCACTTCCTGCTCCATTACCGGTCGGAACTCACGAAGCAGGACTAATTCGCTCTCATTGAGCCGCAATAACCGTAGTGATTCACTTAAATCAAATTGGTTTAACTCTACCATTCTCTTTTTTCCCCTTCTAACCTTATCTTTTATCTTCTTCTAAATAAAACCTCGTTTGAACACCCATACATTAAAAATACAACAGACCATATTGAAAGGTCAATATGGTCTGTTGTATTTTTAATGGTGAATTTAGAAATAGCGTATTAATTTAATGGTTATGCGTTTTCTACCCTTGCGCAGTGACTGAGATTCCCCTCATGTTGTCCATCACAAAAAGGTTTGTTACTCGATAAGTTACAGCGGCACAAATAGGCTTCCTCTTTTTTAGGAAAGCTTTTTCCTTGACCATCTTTTAAATCAAAATCCCCTTTTACATGAATAGGCCCGTTATCAAAAATCTGAATTTCGGTACTCAAATTTAGCTCACCTCCTATTTTTAACTCATCTAATATTCCCCTATTTTTATAAAAGATTCGAATATCCTCAGAATGGACTGCTTTTCCACTCTTCTCCACTCTCTTGCAAAATGAGTTATAATAGAAAATGTTGCAATAATTGATAGCACTGAAATGGAGTTGGGTCGCGTGACATGGTCGGTTTTTCTCACAAAATTTATTTCTGCAAATGAACCGACCTCCCGCTTTCTTTATGGTTTAGTTTTTTTTGTAAGCGGTATTGGAATCTTGGTTCAATACCAACATGAAAATTCTTATTCATTTAGCAAAGAACTGAGGCTGTTGGGTTTATTTGCCTTTATGCATGGGCTATCAGAATGGTTAGACATGTTTATTCCACTACAATCGAGTTATTTAGATTCGGAAGTAATCTTCTATTTGTCAGTTTGTCTTATGGCCTTTGCAGCCTTTGCATTCGTAATCTTATTTTCCTTCGGATTGCGCTTGCTCCTTCCAGAACAGACGATACTTCATCATATTATTCCCTTCTTATTTTATATTCCGTGGTTAATTATCTCAATTACTGTAATTGTTCAAGGAAAACCTAACACCATCACGTATATTAGCGATCTCTCCCGTTACATGATGTATACTCCGGCGAGCATCGTTACAGCTTTAGGTTTATATCACCAAAGCCATAACTCCCAACAAACACCGTATTTTGCAGAAATCAAAAAAACAATCCTTATTTTAGCAATTATTTTTACTTTCTATAGTATTTTCTCTGGAGTCATAATTGGGCCTGAGCCATTTCTCCCCGCATCAGTTGTAAATTCTGAACGTTTTTATCAACTCACCCATATATCCGTGAAACTTATGCGGGCACTTTGTGGAATTTTTATGATGGTCTATACCTTAAAACTTCTCTTCGGACTAAATAAAGAGGCTGCCAATATACTTCAGGAGGCGAGGCAGGAAAAACTACGCCTTGCGGAAAGAGAGCGTATCGCTCAGGATCTTCATGACGGTGTCATTCAGACCTTATACGCGACAGGGCTAATGCTCGAATCCATTCTTCGTCAACTTAAACCCGAATCACCTTTAAGTACTCAATTAAAAGCCAGCATGAAGTTTCTCAATACTTCGATGACCGATTTAAGAAATTATATTACCGGTTTTGACGATGAGTCGGTTACGAGTTCAGCATTAGAAACGACATTAGAGGACCTTATTAAGGATTTTGAACGAAATTACCAAATCAGCGTAAGTTATCTTTATGAAGCTGACCACGAACTAAAGTTGACTCCCAGCCGTCAAAAACATCTCTATCATGTATTTATGGAATTGTTTAATAATGTTGCCAAACATGCCAACGCGAACCACGTCAAAATACACATTCAACAAAAGGGCGAAAAACTTCTCTTGACTTTCTCAGATGATGGCAAGGGTTTCCCATATGATCCGTCTAAAAATTCTTACCAACCAGGTATGGGCTTGAAGCATATTCATGAACGTATCTCGGCCTTGCAAGGGAAAATAATTTTTTCTCGTCCTGAACGAGGCGGCACACAGGTGAAAATGGAAATACCTAAGGAGGTAGACTATGGCGATTCGATTGTTATTGGTTGATGATCATGAAATTGTACGCATGGGTTTAGAAACTGCTTTGGGATATACGGATGAATTTCAAGTGGTCGGAAATGCGGGAACGATGGCTGAAGCGGTTTCCCAAGCTTTCATTTTGAAACCGGATGTCATTATTATGGATGTTCGCTTACCTGATGGAACAGGAATCGAAGCCTGTCGTGAAATTCTTTCTCAATGCCCGCAAACAAAAGTCATTATGCTGACTTCTTATGCGGATGAAGATGCAGTTATCGCCTCGGTCATGGCTGGGGCAAGCGGATTCGTCATGAAAGAAATAGGAAGTGAGGCTATTCGGCAGGCCATCACTACGGTAGTATCAGGGGGAGTCATTATGGATGGTAACCTAACCCGACACGCCTTAGAAAAAATGAAACATATGGATGAAAATTCTGAGCTGGAAAAACGACTTAGTAAAAGAGAAAAAGGAATTCTAACGTTTATTGCCCGTGGGATGACAAACAAAGAAATAGCGTTTGAAACTTATCTAAGTGAGTATACGATTCGTAATTATGTCTCTGGTATTTTGCATAAATTAGGGTTCAAAAACCGTTCTCAGCTTACAGCTTATATTTTGGAAGATAAACACCAAAAAGAAAAAAATATGAATCAGAAATATAACTTCTAATCGTAAAAATAACCACGTCTTGGATTGATCAAGTCGTGGTTATTTTTAACTTTCATCAAGTTATTTTGCTAAAGTTCCAAAACGGTCAAATGGCCAATATCTAACAAACACCTTACCCACAATATTCTGACTGGGTAACTCACCCCAGTAGTGGCTGTCCCTGCTGTTATTCCGATTATCTCCCAAAACAAAATATGAGCCATCCGGCACTACACTGGGGCCGTACTTATAGTTTGGTTTCTCCAATTCATAAGATTCAATGAGTTCCTTCTTATTAATAAAGACTTTCCCGTCCCTGACCTCAACTGTTTCACCGGGAAGTCCAATAACCCGCTTAACCCAATCCGTTCCACTTTGCTCTTCATCTGCTGGAGGAAGAAATACAATAACATCCCCTCTCTTAACCTTAGAAAACTTGTAGGATATCTTGTCAACCACCAATCTATCTTGGAGTTGGATTGTAGGAAGCATGGAACCTGTTGGCACAACTCTAGCATCAGCCACTGCCGCTCGTATTCCTAAGGAAAAAGCAGATGCGAAAACCAATACTTGGAATACGTCGAAAATGAACCAGGCCGTTTTTCTTCGATCAAGCATACCAGTTCCTCCTCTATTCTATTCCTATTCTCCTTCTCAAAATCCAAGTTAATTCCATTATTAATATTTTATTCCATATTGTATATTATATATGAAATTTGATTAAAACGTCACTACTTTTTGGGGTTATTTGTACCTATAAACATATGTCACTTTAATCTTAAAACAAATAAAGAATAATGTCATAATTTAGATAATGTCTGTGGGCAAGGTAGCATCTCAGAAGTTATTGCGAAACTAATCACGAAGCAAGAACTTTCGAGACCTATTAAAAGAGGAGGTATGCGATGTTAAATTAGGAAACTACCTCACAAGAATAAGGTATGGACTGTGCTTAAGGGAAGAGAAATTACTTATCTTTTAGGAATGCCAAACAAAGAATAATAGTAAGGGGAGTTGTCAAACTATGAAAAAGAAAAACTTAGCTTTATTAAGTACTTTGACCTTGTCATTAGTATTAGGTATGAGTTCAGTAGCTTTAGGGTACAACGGTATTTACCCTTCTGCAACCAATGTTCCTACCACCGGTATGATCCCTGGCCCTGCCAGCATAACAATGTACGGCAATGCCCAAAAGGGTCTAGAACTCTATAATGCCAATTGCCAATCTTGTCACGGCCCGGCAACAACTCCAAAAGGTATTGGTAACGTTGCAGACCCCGGTTCTCCAGCTAATGAAGCAGCCGTTGATGCAGGTCTCTATGATATCAACCCCGCAATTTTTGCCCGTAATCTTGACCCCATGCTCCAGCATGGTTCTAAACCTCCTGAGGCTGCCCCAATAGAAATGCCAGCTTGGGGAGATAAAGGGACTTTAACTCAAAGTCAAATCGCCGATCTCGAAGCTTGGATCATGAGCAATAGCAAAGTAAAATGGCCAGCCTTAACTTTGGAAGGTACGACAATCAATGGCGCCGATTTTGTTCCAGGATCTACCGTTCAGTTGTACCAAAACGGCACAGCTATGGAAGGCACTGTTACCGCAGATGACAATGGTAAAATTACTTTAGCCAATGCCAAACTTCCTACTGACCAAGAGGCTATAGTTACGGCTAATTACGCGAACGTAAGTGTTAAAGGCATTAAGGGTTTTGCTGATGGAGATAAACCCGTAGCAGAAGTTGCTTTGGACGGAACAAAAGGGGCTCAATATACTGTAGCTTCCGCAAGTTATAATCCTAAAGCATCTGCCAACGCCATCAAAACAGGTAACTTCCCGATGCCTGCTTTAATCGGAGCAGCCTTAGTCGTCTTAGTCTTGATCGGTTTTGGTGCTTTTTCGATGGGCAGAAAATCCACTAAGTAGTCCCAGGGAGGTAATAACTATGACAGAAGATCAAAACAATAATATGCCCCGAAGAAAGTTTTTAAAACTGGGAGTTGGAAGCATCGGTGCAGTTTTTGGCTTAACCTATGTGAGCTTGCTCGGGGACTTTTTAATGCCGCCAGAAGCAAACGCCCAAACCTTACAAGAGGTTGGCAAAGTAGCCGACTTCAAAGTGGGTGAACCCAAATTCGTATCCTATAAAGGGAGTGGAGTTGAAGAAGGACTTTATGTCATCAACCAAGGTTCAGAGGGATGGCTAGCTCTTGACTTTCACTGTACCCATTTGCAATGTGCAGTTAACTGGGTACCCGCGACCCAGCAATTTATCTGTCCCTGTCATGGTGGAGTCTATGACATTAAAGGTAACGTTCTTGACGGTCCACCGCCAAAACCGTTGCCACGGCGAGTGATCAAGGTAGAGGACAATTCCGTACAGGTTGGGGGCATAACGGCATGATGAAATGGCTAGACGAACGCTTACACGTCAGTAAGCTGATGGATTCTCTATTTGACCATCCCGTGCCCAAAAACAGTAATCTCTTAGACTACCTCGGTTTTGCAACTTTATTTGTGTTTATCAATCAAGCTCTCACCGGTATTTTGCTCGCTACAGTCTATAAACCGTCGGCGGCCGAGGCTTATGCGAGTATCAAAGCCATTCAAGGATCCGTCACCGGTGAATATGTTCGTTCCCTTCACTCTTGGGGTGCTAACTTTATGGTCGTGTTGATTGTTCTCCATCTCTTGCGCGTTTTCTACGAAGGATCCTATAAGAAACCGCGAGAACTCACATGGGTTATGGGTGGAGTACTTCTCATCGGTACTATAGGTCTGGCCTTTACAGGCTATCTCTTGCCCTGGGACCAAGTCGGATACTGGGCAACGACCGTGGGAACCGCTATGGCCGCCTATGTTCCGGGCATTGGGAATTTCCTATTGCGTGTCATGCGTGACGGAGTTCAAGTCAGCGGAGCCACTTTGACTCGCTTTTACTCCATGCATATGTTAGTTTTGCCTGTAATTATTCTTCTCGCCTTCTTACCCCACATCTTTTTCGTACTCAGGCAGGGCATGGCTGTCACGGATAAACTGACTCAGGCCAAAGAACGCGGTGAAGATGTCGAGAGTAAATCCATTCCCTTTTGGCCCAATGTGGCTCTCTGGATGATTTTGGTCGTCTTAGTTATTGCTATCGCTCTCTGGGCTTTAGCGGGTCTCTACCCTGTAGGGTTAGGAGATCCGGCCGACGCTCTCAATAAGAACAAATTTATCCCTGAACCGGCATGGTATTTCTTTGGTATTTATCAAATGCTGAAGTATTTCCCCGGTAATCTTGACGCACTGGCTATGATTGGCCTTCCATTAATCGCGATGATTGTTCTTTTTGGTTTACCCTGGTTCGATCATAATCCGAATAAATCACCTCGCAAGCGTCCTGTTGCTTTAAGCGTTGCCGGAATCTTAGTCGTCGGTATGGTTTTTCTGACCTACCAAGGCATGAGCTCTGTTCCTAAAGCAATCGCGACAACAGGTGTTGTTGACCATCCGAGTTATGCTAAGAACATTGATCCGATATTCCAAAGTAAATGCGTAACTTGCCATGGCAAAAGCGGTAATTATTCGGTACAGAACTATGATTCCACCATTAAGAATGTCGTACCTGGAAACCCAGCAGGTTCAAAATTAATGACCCGAATTGATGGTACACAAAAACCGCAAATGCCTATGGGTCTGGAGCCTTTATCGAATGATCAGATTCAAACCATTAAAAACTGGATTCAGGACGGAGCCAAGAATAATTAGCTCTCCTTCGCCCTTATCTGTTGGAAAATCCAAGAAGGCGCTATGAATCAAAAATGATTCACAACGCCTTCTTATTTTATCCAAATCCATCCGCACAGAAGTCTATTAGCTACTAAGCTCGCAGCTCTCCTGATTTCTCACCAGTTTGTTTCTCGGCAGTTTAGCTGAGGCGGCATACCGGCTGATCGTATTCCAGATTTCCTGACAGTGCTGAAAATCCTGATAATGAGTAGTTACCTTACTTACATAGCCATTAAATTCATCAATCAAAGGGAAGAAATTATACTGCAATTCCCTGCTCATCACCTGAACCGAATTCTCCAAATCTGAGCGGACCTTTTCCACATTCGTTTCAAAGTTTTCTCGATCAGTAATATAAAGCAAAAGCGGTTTATATCTTATCCAACCCAGACAGGCCTTATAAAACCGTTTGATAATCACACTATTATTGGGTTTTACGGCTTGCAATTGAATAGGCAAAACGCCCTGCAATATTTCATCATATTTTAAAAAGCCGTCATGAAAGGCATAACAGGGAACTTTAAGCACTTTATAATCAGATAAACAAGCACTCAAAAAGGTATCTTCTCCTCTTGCTCCTTCCGGGTTATAAAACGGAGGCAACGGTTTATTTTGATAAAAGGTCTTTAAGTTCAAACCTAGATTTGAACCTGATATAAATTTAAGGCCTTTTTTTTCTTCGACAGGATATGAACTAGCTGAAGCTGTCTCGATGCTAGCATAATCCACTCCTCCCCTCTCCTGTCGCCCAGCAACAGCCTCGACACTCACGATATCATTGCTAACCGCTCGAAGGAAATTGTTCATACCGTCTTTAGTCTCGCTATCATTAACGTCAAAAACCGGAATTGGGGAAATATAACCACAATGATGTCCATGCGTAATATCAGCTTGATCCAGATAATTTAAGTGAGTTCCTAAAATATCCTGTCTCTGCCAGAAGATATCATCATTATGTTCGTATACTGCTAAGGGGTACTCATCATCATCTACAAATAATAAATAGTTCATTTTATGCTTGACTGCAAATTTCTCCTTTTCGAACTTATTTCTTTAGATAAAATTCCATAGAAATTCATATCTATTTAAGCCAAAGAGAGATATTCACAAAGATTTTTAAGAGTTTATAGATTAAGATACCGAGAAGCTCTTTCCTTGCGTATTCGGATTGACAAACGCCCAGTTTGTATCACACCTTCTTTAATAAGCTCATTTAAAACTACCGTAACTGATTCACGCGTAGCGCCAATCATATTGCCCAGTTCCTGATGGGTCAATTTCAAATCAATCTTGTGATACTCACCCTCTGCAACTCCGAATTGTTCAGATAATTTGACTAATAAGAAAAGTATACGTTCACGAATACTTCCCAAGGCAAGCTGCTCCAACATAGCATTTTGTTCGTTTAATCGTTCACTGAGTACACGTAACAATTTCAAAGCTAATTGAGGATGTTCCGCCAAAAACTGTTCAAATTGTTCTTTGCCCATTGAACACAAGAGCACATCTTCCATAGCTTCAATAAAAACATCCTTCGTTCCGAGAGAAAATGAGTCCAATTCTCCAAAGACATTTCCTTTACCTAAGATACCTTGGGTAAATTGCTTGCCATTTGAATTACTCTTATACAAGCGCAACTTGCCTTCTTTGAGAAAATATAACCCTTCACGAAAGGTTTCCGGCGTTTGAATCAACGTATTTTTACGTATTGTAGCCATTGGAATAACTTCCTCAATTTTAAGTAATTCTTCCTGTGGTAACGCTTCAAACATTGAGATTTGAGATAAATACCACAACTTATTCATGGGTTCAAAACCTCCAACATCTGCGCGATTCTGCTCCGCTCAAAGGTATACATTACCGTGTCCCCGATTACAATAACCGGAGTCGCTATGCCACCCAATTTAAGCATCTCTTCAAAACCTGCCCGGTCATGGGTTACATCAATCTTTTCAAAATTTATCCCCTTTTCCTCAAAAAACAGTACTGCCTCCCGGCATGAAACACAATGTTTACTTAAAAATACTTTTACTCGCACCTGAGGTCACCTACCCAAATAGGAAAGTTAAATTAAATATAGGCCTGGATTTAACCTTATGTCAAATAACCATATCGATGAAAATGGGTTTGGTAACTTCAGTCCTAATATTTGAAGACAGAGACTGTTTCCCGAAACCCACTTTTTGTTTAATGAAATTGTTCAAATTTTAATGGTAACTCAGAGATTATAATTTAGTTTCTTCGCCCTAATCAAAGAATAATAAGTTGGAAATCATCGGCAACCAATTGAGCTACGCTAGGGTGTCCGTTTCTTTCACCTAAAGTAGGGCCTGCTTTTTTCACTTCATCAGCTACTCCATATGCACTTGGGCAATATTCACAAGCTCCGGCAATAATCCCCAACTTTTTTACTGCCTTATAAATTGGGTTATAAGGATTGGACGGATCTTCAAATTCCTTCACCCAGGTTGTCCCCGCACCGTCGAAAATTATAGTGACTTCATGACCTGCTTCATTCAACTCTTGGGCGTACAATAATCCATGTAAGGCTCTAGCTAGTTCATTGTTGGAAGCTTGGATAATAAAAGCAAATTTTTTCATTTCTTATTTTCCTCCTAAATAATTAATGTTTTAAAGGCTACATTCGAATTCTAACGTTTAATCTTTTTTCTGTCTGTAAGAAAGTTAACAAATCTTTAGAAATTGTAGAATTGCTACATAATAATAAGAAAAAACTAAGGATCTCTAAATTTATACACCTAGAAACTCTTAGCTTTTCCCAATAGGCTTAATAATGGAATTGGGTATTTCCTTAAAAAGGCTCAGCATTCCTTACTAAAATAAATTCTTCATGTACTAGCCAATTATTCTTACATTTAACTCATCGACTCATCGACTATCTCACTTCTTATTTCGTTTACCTTCTTGATTTTCGAAAACTAAAGAATTATAATAAGGTAGTACCCTAACGTAAGCGTTATATATTTTTAACCAAGTCACTTATATTAAAGAAAGGAGGAATATGAATGAGCGTCACTTTGGAATCAGTTGAACAAAAGGTGCGTACAAATGCCAATCCGGATTTTCGTTTTGAGCATAACGAGACTACGCCCTTCGTTCAATTGACTAAAAAAATTCACGAAGCAAAAGGGGCTCTAATCAGTACAGGCGGCATTTTCGTTAAAACCTATCCCCCATTTAATGATAATTACGGTATTGGCGACCCCTCTTACCGCGAAATACCCAGTGACATTTCTATCAATAAGTTGTCACGCTACCATGAGCATTATGATCATACCAACGCTATGAAAGACATTAATTGCGTCTTCCCTATCGAACGTATGCGTCAATTACAATCCAGTGGCGTGATTGGTTCTTTGGCTGAAACCTTTTATAGCTTCATGGGTTACCTGACCGTTACTCATCCCTTGAAAACCATAACGGCACCGGAAGTCGCTCGAAAAATGCATCGTGAGAATGTCGATTTTGCTGTTTTAGTTCCAGTTTGACCCGTTTGCCAACAAACGGCCAGTTTGGTCGCACGCGTACTGGAAGAAAGCGGTATCCCAACCGTTACCCTCACCCTGATGAAAGATGTAGCCGCTGCTGTGAAACCGCCGCGGAGCGTTTACCTCAAATTTCCCTTTGGCAGTCCTACAGGGCGGCCTAATGACGTTGAAAAACAGACACTTGTTCTCGAAACAGCCTTACAGGCTCTTGAAACGATTGACAAACCAGGGACTATTCTCGAACCGGATTTCAGATATTAGGAGGAAAAATTAATGTTAATCACAAACGATATTAAAAAAGTAATTTCCGAAGCACCAATTGTACCCATTGTCACAGTTTCCGCAACAGGTGAGCCTCATTTAATTGTTGTCGGCAAGGTTAAAGAAGTTAAAGAAGACGACATCCTGGTTTTCGGTATATTTAAAATGGAAAAAACGCAGCAAAACATAAAAGAAACCGAAGTCATGCAAGTTGCCTTAGTATCGAAAACCGACGGACCTAAAGGGTATCGCTTATCTGGCAAAGCCTGTATTGAAGGCCAAGCTGTGTTATTCAAAGCTGAGAAAATTGAAGCCTTAATTTAAACAAGGCAATAACTCATTACAATTTCATGAAACGTAGGGCGTCCTCAGAAGAGAACGCCCTACGTTATTTTGGATAACGGACAAAAACTCAATTGCAGGTGAACTGGGTGTTCAATTAGGTGGAGACAAAACCGCTCGTCAAAATGGCTCAGTGGGTGGCGAAATGATTCGCCGGACTTTCGAAAGCTTTGGCAAACGTTAAACTTTCCCTTTAAATTAGGTTGTCAATAACCTCCCCCGTTCCATAATTAGTTATATAATGCCTTTATTCGATTTCCCGATGCCGTGCCGACACGCATCCTGCAAGTGGACATGAACATATTCCGTCATCACCCCATTTAGTTTATGGCTAATGAGAATGATTATTGTCCCTTGACCGGTCATCTGCCGCAGCAAGGTAATTAGTTCCCCTGCCTCCAGGGGGGTTAACACCGCTGGAGGCTAATCAAGGTTAAATGGCTAGCGTCTCTAGAACCGCAGGTTGAAGGCAGACCAAAGGCTACATTTTCGCTCCCAGTGATCGTGGGCACCAGCAAAAAGCTGATAACGACCAAAATCTTTTTGCCTGCACCGTACCCAAGTTAATTCAACATTTGCAGAAGCGAACTATTTCCATACCGTAGTTTTCTAGGCGCTTATTCTCTGAGCAAGAGATTCCATAAATTTTGGAACGATGATGGTTAATAGCACTACAACACCCAAAGCGAGAACAAAGGCTCCCCACATCAAGGGTTCCTGTTCAGCATAACCAAAAACTCTGCCTGTTAACGGCATTTCCTGACCCGCTGTAACTAAGTTATACCGTAAGAAAAATACGCCAACTAACGATAAAACTCCTGAAAAAGCTACGGTGTTTGGTTTTGTGCTGACCATTAGCATAACTGTCGGTAAGATCATACCGATGATAAGCTGCAACCATAAGAACGTAAATTGATGCATGCCAAACAGGTCACCGAGCATCGCCGCCCCTTGCGCTCCGTTTGTCGCCAGAACAAGAAGTTGAGCGATTACAAATACAATCTCTACAATGAGTAAACTAAGAAGCGTGGGACGGAAAACCCGTTCTAAGCTTAACCCCTTAAGCCGGGTAGCAACAGCAAACCAATGACTGTACACAGCCAGCAAGGCCCACGCCGACAACCAACCGGAAAGGATAAACAAAACGGGGATCAGGGCAGAATTCCATAAGAAACGACTATTCGCCTCCACCAGGAGCATGCCGGTATAAGTTCCTAAGGCAACTCCGAAAATTGCAGAAATGACTCCCCAACGCTTAGCTTTCACCGGGTTCTTGGTTAGCATCCAGGCATAGATCAATACAGCCAGTGTATAAAACACAAGGATATAACTTCCCCATGACATCGCGGAACGAACGTTAAAATGCAGGAAAAGGTTTAAAAATCGTAAAGGATGACCCAAATCAGCCAGCAGGGCAATAGGACCGGCAATAACTGTCGCAAGGGCAAGATACGCTGCTGGTTTTGTAAGACCTTTTACTTTTTCTCCACCTAAGGACAGGCTTAAAGCAGAGATTAACACTAGACCCACACTGGTTGCAACAAGGAAGAAATCAAGAACAACCAATATTCCGAAGGGAATTGAATGAGCTAGCTGTGCCATTCCATTCACATAATCCATTTTACCCTCACCCCTTTTTCTTACTCAGTTTATTGTAGTCTGTGACCGATAAGGTGTTGTCAAGACCAATATAGTAAACATGAGGCCCTGTTCCCATTTCTGGTTTCAGCACATCGGTTGAGAATTCGCTAAGAACTTTACTTACTTCACTTGTAGGGTCATTCAGGTCCCCGAAAATCCGGGCATTTCCTACACAAGTGCTAACACAGGCCGGCAGTAGCCCGACTTCCAAACGATGATAACAGAACGTACACTTTTCTGCAGAATGCGTTTTGGGATTAATAAAGCGCGCATCATACGGACAAGCCGCAACACAGAAACTGCACCCGATACACCGTTTAGAGTCAATAAGAACAACTCCGTCTTCCGAGTAGTACGTTGCCCCTACCGGGCAGACTCGTTCACAAGGCGCTTTACGGAATTGATTACACTGACGTGGCAATTTTAAACTTGCCATTTGGTTCGGGACGATTTCCTTTTCCCCTTCCTCTACCCAAATTCTAAAGTTTCCATTCGGTACGCCATTTTCGACTTTACAAGCAGCCGTACAGGCATGACACCCTTTTAACGGTTCATAGATAGTTAAAGCATACGGATCAAACCCCACTGCTTCATAACATGAACCGACATTTAGACTGTTTGCCCCATCGAGCGGGCCAAAGGGTTGTTTACGGTCATCGGGATCCCCCCCACGAATTGACGATTCAATGGGGGGAACATATTTAACGGAAAACATGTACAAAGAAACGGTCATAATACGACTGCTTGAGGTTTTCCAGCGAGAGCTGAATCTCGCTTACTGAAAAATTTCCTTCTAAGTGATTCAAAACGTTTTTAACCGAGTTCACTCTGTCCTTATCAGGTTCTTGCAAGAAGCATGACGCCAACAACTCGTACAGGTTCGACCGTTTTCCTGCTCCCCCTGTCAAGCTATCTTCAGGATCTTCTTGGATACCCTGGCCCAGATTTAGGTTTAACTCGTTTATCATTCTTTCACACGCTCCACTTTAAATCGACCGCCATTTCGTGAAGGAGCACCAGACACAGGATCTGCATAACCGTAAAAGGGTTCATCTAGCGCAAACATCTGTGCTTCCATTCTATCTTTAAATTCAGGATGTTTCATCCAATCATAAAGTAAAGTTCTTTGTATGCCTATTTGTCTAGCTATATCAGTTTTCTTTTCACCCTGAATTAACAAATCAATCGCTAACTGTTTTTGTCCATCAATTTCCATTTGTCCCACCTCTCTATCCCGCTTATGTTTAATTCAGTCCAATTAAAAAGAGCCCCAAAAGACTCTCTCTAAACTCTTTCAATTTTTATTAATTTTGTCTTTGTACTTGGAATTTAATATGTCCATCTCGGCCTACTCTATTCGGCATGGACATGCTTTTTTAATTATTGGTACTATTTTTTGAAATAACATTATACAAATCTGACCTACGACCAACATTTTTATTATATGCAATAATATTAAAGGCCACCATTGTATCTTGTGGAACTTCCCAAACATATTCTGCAATATTTTTGTTAGGAGTAACTACTTCAATTAATTTTTGTTCTTTATATACTCCAGATCCAGTAGGTGTTATGAACAAATCAACTTCTTGGCAAGCACCTTCCAAAGTAATGGTTATGTGAACTTTATTGCCGACTTCACACCATTCATTATTATTAATAACTTTACCATCAAATTTTATATCTTTTATCAATGGTGCTTGGTCTTGAATTGATTTTTCATACAATTGTTTAAAGTCAGTTTGATCATTTTTAGAAATATTAACGTTGGAGCAACCCACTAGACTTACCAGTATAAATATTAAGATTGTAATTGTCCAAAATTTTTTTAACATCTACTACCTCTATCGTCATTTTGTTTTTTATAATATTTCAGGAATTGGTAATAGTCTCATGATTTCCATGAAAAAAGCATTAATGTGTTCTGTTGGGAATAAACCATGTAATATGTGGATTATTACTTTCCTCTATATTATATCACTATTGTATATTATATTAAGAAAATCGCCTAAAAACATTAGTATTAGGCGATTTTGCTTTGTTTTGTTAAAAACCCATACTTTTTTTAATAGCTTAATAGAAATACATACTCAACGGTAAATAACCATCTGTATCAGAATTATTGTAGGCATAATTAACTATCCATAACCAAGCAGTTGCTCCATTATTAGCCCAGTAATCACTACCATTTTGCCATAACCACCCGTCTGTAGGGCATGATGGCGGGCCATATCTACCTGCAGCATAATAACCTGCCCAATAATGGGTAATGAAAATAACTGCATCGGAATTTGTTATTAGGGTTCCATTTGTAGCATCAACAGCAGCGGTGCAATTGCCAAATTGTGAGATATCACCAGGGACATATTTTTGATCAGTAGTATCATCTTTTACATCATAACTGCTGCTATGAGGATGTAGCGTAAAATACCAGCCATACATTTTAACAGCCATAGCACCTGATTGTAAAGATACAGCAGGCCAAGAATCTAGCCATTCATATGGTAATACATGTTTCACGTAATAGTCAAAAGATACATAATCGACAGTGCCAGTTGATGTTCGATATACACGAATCGTTGAAGGGGGCGTAAAGGTGGTATTGGGTTGAACGGTGATACCACTTATGCTATTATTAGCAATTTGAGCTGTTAGGGCTGCATTAACTGCTTTTGCATTATTACTTCTTAATTCTTTGGTAATTTGATCTGGTTTATCAGCATTATCTTCTATTAATTGACCTTGCAAGTCGTAAAATTTCGCGGTTTTTGCCCTATTAGTTAAAAGGTCTTTAACTATACTTTCTTCTTTAGTACCAAACCCTTGACCGGCTTCAACTATGTTTGGAACTGGAGCCATGGATTCTTCAGCTATTACCCAACGATTATTTTCTAATGCGAGTACCATTAATCTGTAGTTTAAGCCGTTATAAAACCATCGACTCTCTTTTTTTACTTTGTAATCAATTGCTACATAGTATGTTTTAACCTCAGACCAGGTTTGTTTATACAGGTTAATATTTGTCAGGTTGGCTGCCAAATCAGAAGGCAACTCTTTTACACTAACTAATTTCGCACTTGTAACATCTTTCATTACATCAAGGTTCGGCTGATTTTGGTTAATAGATTTAATAATTGATTGACATTCTGGAGCTACTTCTTTTTCCGATCTAATATTTAGGTAAGTAGTATTATCATTGTCATTTTGTGCTTTTATATCTTCCGCTATTACCGATTCAGGAGATTGGCCTCCGGTAGTTGATGAAGTACTTACAATTGAACTGGTATTAATATTTGTTACAGCTAATACATTTACAGCACTTGTTAGTGTCAATAAAAGGGTTAACATCAATACAAGGACTTTTTTCAACCTAATATTCCTCCTTAATAATTATTTTTTAGAGATATATACATTATCCACCTCCTTATCAAATATTTTCCACCACTTTCAGTAAATTATTTTATCGTTTAATACAATGTTATTAGTACTAGCTACATAAATCAATATATACGACATTATTTATCCATTTCTGCTATTTATTTACTTTATGTTATTTTTTATCTATTTTATTTATAATAGCTAAAGAAGAAAATGCCTTAATGCCTTACCCAATTCCAATCCTTACATTACTCAATACATCAGTGAACTAGAAAAGGATCTCAAAAAGCTTACCTTTGGGCGTACCAAAATAGCAAAATTAACCAATACCCCTCAACATGGCATAAATTCCCCATATTCAGTTGTTTAAGCTTGTTTAGGAGGAGGTCAGACTGGCTACTGACAAGTAAACAACAACTTATAATGAGCAAATTCCCAAATGTGTTAATATGGACATATTGCATCGAATTACTGAATTATATTTAACAAAAAATGTTAATATAAAGGACCAATTAACATTATGATTCAGATAAGAGAAAAAATTTTTTTAATAGAGGTTGTTACAAAATAACGAAAAATATTAAACTGGCAAACAGACGTACTGCAATTCTGACGTTTTAATAGCCTCAGAACCCCTCGCGGAATGTGTCTTAGAGAAGAAATGGAGATGTTGAGAAAGACTCCTTAAAAAAGGGTATAAACATCCCTTGGTCCCACAATGTGGATTTAGGTAATTACTTCCAATGATGTTTTTGCTACTTTTATGCTGCTCGAAGGAGTATCATCTTACGGTCGTAAATCGCCTGCTCCGCAAGTCGTCGAGCACCTATGGACTTGTTGGTCTCGCACTTATACAATGGAGATAACAACTATCTTTAGACTTAGCTCATTACAAACTATGTATTTTTTCAATGGTTCCAAATGACATGATTTTTTGACTATAACTTACTGTTTTCCACCCGCCATCCTATAGCTCTCCGGAAGTTTCCTTAATTTTAGAAGTGCCAATGGGCCGATAAGTGCACCGATCCCCAAAGAAGCAAAGGCAATACCCCAAGACTGTGTTTTATCTACTAAATACCCAAAAACACCGGGAGATATTATTGTAACTCCAAAGCCCATGACAGACTGGACTCCTAAAGCCAGTCCTGCAACCTCTGAATCCATAAGTTCTGTTATTGCTGTTGAAAAAATAGGACTATCCCCGATAACGAAGAAACCATACAAAATGGCCATCGCTGAAACCGCATAAATTGACCATTCACCCATCCATCCAATGGTAAACGAACAATAAATACTCCCCACTAAGAAGACAAGTATACTTTTTATTCTTCCTTTTCGATCAGAGACAAATCCCCCCGACCAAGTTGCCTATAATGACACTTAGACCCCCTATTATATTTCCATACATCCTGTGCCGATCAGCTTGTTAAGGCCCTAGAGCAAAGAAAATAGTATAAAGGGAGTATCAGAGACTTTCCTTAGCCTCTGATACTCCTTTATATTTATGTTAATTAACCAAGAGTTACTTCTGTTTTAAGCCATTTTACACTAACCAAATGAGCATTACCCGATGTAATTCCCCCAATCCCGACAAACGGTACCAGAATCCACTTTCACGAAACGTTTGGATAAGCTCCAATTCGTTTACGTCTGTCGCATCCTCCTTGCTTATAGTCGGATAGATCGGGTCTAAGGCGAGATAATCCGCCTTTTCAAGGACGATAGGATGTTACCGCCTTCCCTCCACGAGCATTACTCCGCTTTCATCAGTAGTATGCAGTAATCCGACTACTTACCCATCTTTTGGCTCCCTAACTTTGTTATCGCTTGTCGGCCATTTGCAATAAAGTTCCCCTCGTCTCCTGCCAGGCGGCTGGCGTACCTTTAACATATGATTCTTAACCCGAACCCCCAACACTTATACTTTCTGATTAATTCAAAAAAGAACCGAGGCAAGTCCTTGGTTCTTTTTTAAGTACTATAATAGAGCTTTGCGATTAGAGCATGTCGCTGGACAGATTTCTTGCGAACAATTCTTGCAAGTTTCCAGAGCCCCCATGGCTGTTAAAATACTATCTTGGGAATTTTTCAGTTCCGTAATCTTATTATTAATCTGTTCTAATTGTTTTTGCAATAAAAAGTAACTTGCGTCTATCTTTTGCTTTTTGCTTTCGCCTATTTTTGTACCTTTAAACAGCTCGCCAATTTCCTCAAGCGAGAAGCCCAGATCTTTAAAACGCTTAATCACAACTAACCGGTTTAAATCATGATCCGTGTATAAACGAAATCCTCCTGAGGTCAATTCCGTTGGAGATAATAACCCCAATTCTTCGTAATACCGCAAGGTACGCACAGTAACTCCAGCCAGTTCAGCTAATTCCCCTATCTTGAAAAAGTTCTTTTCTTCTCCCATTTAATCCCTTCTGACGTTGATAAAAGCAAATGGTTTAATTTACAAAAAGTATAACATAACTTACAGCTATTAGCTATGTTCAAAACTAAACCAACCATCAAAAGGTCTGTTCCTCTATCGTACTTCTCAGCCTTGTCCATTTACTTGAAACGTTGAGGAATCTGTATTGAATGACAACTCGTACACGTTAATTCAAACGGTTCGTGAGATTTATGACAGGAATAACACTCAGCCCTCTCATGTCCTGGATTATGAGGGTTATAATTCTGATATTCCGGTTTATCCTTCAACAGAACTACTAGCTTGTCATAACTTCCTCCATGACAACTTAAACAAACTTCATCCTTTGGAGGTTTAACCTGTTGCCCTTCATCGATTTTACCGTGGCACTGATCACAGGTAATTCCTTTGCGGAAATGCGTACCATCAAGATGGACAGATGTCGTTATTGTTGACCTGACTTGAGCAATTGTAACTCCTGAGTTTCCCTGATCAGTAGGTGTTGTCGACGGCGTCGATGATGCCCCACTCGCTTGAGCCTCAACAACTTTTTGGTTTTCCGATATTGCCGATGCTGGCATTTTACTTTCCTGATCAGTACTCCCGCTGTTCGAGCAACCCACAATTCCCAGGATAACCCCAACGAACAGGATAGATAATATCGCTAATTTTTTCATTTCCGTATTTACTCCGTTCAAAGCAAACAATTGGTTTGAAGTCAATCCCCTCAAACCAATTGAAACACATATTCTATAGCTATTTAATAATTTATCCCATAGCTGACCGCACTCATAAGTGAACAAGACCACAGAAGGAGTAAGTTTTCTTTAGGTAGGAATCCCTTTATGGCTGTCTTTACGCTTCATTGATTTAATGATCATAGGAATAATCCAGATCAGAGCGCCTAACACCAAGGCAGGTAAGCCTACTGACATTAAGATAAAATTGGCAGCCGAATCTTCGATTTCTCTTCGAAGACCAAAATAGTTTTGGATTGTAAACAAAAGCATGCTAACAGAAATAACACCTAACGCCCATTGGTACCAAGCAATTTTAAATTTCTTATTACGCACACCCATGATGAGATATAACAACGAAGCTCCGATGATGATCCCTAAAATTAGCCAGATCATTCTTATCCCTCCTGTTTCATTTTACCTCTCGCAATGTTGGCTAAATGTTCCGACCCCCTCGGCGTGTATCGATACCAAGCTCTGCAAGGTTTTCGTTATGCCACCAATCCTCTGGTTGTTTCAGGGGTTGTTCAGGGGTTGTTCAGGAGTTGCCGGGAAGGCCGCCCGATCAGCTGCAACCAACACCCCATTAAAGGCCGTAGTATTCGCAATCGTTCCTTTGATAATCCGGTGCAAGCTTGCATCATCACCCACAGCATAAGGGCATACTGAAAAACAGATACCACAGTTGGTTCCAACTTGGTTCCAATAATTACGGCACTTCACTGAATCCTCGAAATAGGCACGATGTCCCGGATTACCCCAAGGGCCTTGGACTTTCCAACTTGGGTCTCGTTCTTGACTCAGCGCCTGGCTGGGACACATCGTAGCACAAGTTTTACAATCCTTGCAAAAGGCCATAACACCGAAATTGATGGGTTTAGTTGGAGCAAGAGGCAAGTCCGTAATTAAAAAGGCAGTACGTACCATTGGTCCATACTCAGGTGTGATTATCCGATTCAATCTGGACATTTCACCCAAACCACCCATGGCTGCCATAGCTGGTGCAATTCCCAATCCGTTCACAGCTGTTGCACCATAGGAATTATAGCCTAAGCTTCTGATAAACTCATGGAGTTGAGCATAAATTGTATATAATCTTGTATAGCTCAAACTTGTCGTCAACGAACCTAGCATTGTCGGGCCATATTTCATGGTTTCAGTCGACATTTGTATAGTATAGGTAATTGCCCAGCGTGCCTTATCGGGAATAACCAATTTCTCCTTCGTGGCATATCCTACATCTACGTTTTCAAAGACGATTGGTGTTTTGCTGGGTGCTGGTTCTTCGGCATAAACTAGTTTGCGGGTCGTTTCAGGATTGAGTTCAACAAAACCCACGGTTGCAGCACCCATATGTCTCATGGCAACACGAATAATGCGGGCATTGTCTTCCGGAGTCCCTTCATAGCGGGGAACTCCTCTCTGTTGTGGTGTCGAAGCGGTCTGCGGTCCTAAAAATTTAAAGTCTGGTTTACCAAACGAAACGGCATTGGATAACGCCATATCTTTTGTCGTATATCCTGGTTTACCCTCGTTTTCCCATTGTTTTAAATTGTCCTTTTGTACTTTGTTAAGCTTATCATCTAATTCTGCGCCCCGATAGGTACGCAAACTTCCCCGCGTGGTTTTCCATTCGCTAAAGCGTTGTACATTCTTCCAGTCAACCTCCATCGTTGGTTTATCCACGTTTTTAACCCACCAATAACGGGTCGGAATCGGTTTCGCAATACTTTCCACTTCTTTTTCGGCGGCACTGCTGGCAAAAGGATTTCCTAAGATCCCCGCAGCCCCCAACGTAAGTCCTGCGCCTGTGAAGCAAGAGCTTTCAAGAGTTGTCTACGCGTAAGATTTTCGGGCATACTTGAGCCTCCCTAATAAATTATTATGATTTCCCGCGAAATAGGGGATAACTGGTGATGAGTTTCACGATATCTTGATAATTTGTTCACAATATAAATTATAATGTAGAAAATTGGCTGAACCAACCTACTAGAGTACCATCCATCAGTATCGAAAGTTTACTCCTTAATTCGTGAAATATAGAACTAAAGGTCACCTTTTTAATCTTAGCCAAGAAAAATGACAACTTTTTTAAAGCTCTTGATTCTTTGCATAGATAGCAACCTCAACCCGATTTCTCAGATGAAGCTTATCAAATATATTACGGACATGTTTCTTCACCGTACTTTCCGTAATATATAAGCTTAAGGCGATCTCTTTATTGGCATACCCTTTTCCTATTAATTGCAATACTTCCACTTCACGATCAGTAAAGCTTGATCACGTTCGACTCTTTCCAAA
This sequence comes from Desulfitobacterium sp., assembly GCF_035539115.1. Taxonomy (GTDB): domain Bacteria; phylum Bacillota; class Desulfitobacteriia; order Desulfitobacteriales; family Desulfitobacteriaceae; genus Desulfitobacterium_A. The sequence goes on from NZ_DATLJA010000064.1 coordinate 24,470, forward strand.
ACTTTAGGGGTAATGAGAGCGTTGTTAAACTCAGCCAAAATTTTCGTAGCCATTAACCCTGACAATGCAGATTCCCCTGCCCTGACTCCCTTAAGTTGCCGTACTAAATCATCTGATGACGTATTTTTCAAAATATAACCTTGAGCGCCTGCTTTAATTGCCCCAATCAAATCAGAGTCCTCATCCGATACGGTTAAAGCGACAATCTGAATCCAAGGCAGCTCTAGCTTAATGGCCTTAATGGCATCTACTCCCCCCATTACAGGCATGCGAATATCCATTAAGATCATCTCTGGTTGGAAACGTCTAGCTTGAACAATTGCTTCTTCACCATTGCTTGCTTCACCGATAATCTCAATATCATCTCTAAGCTCTAAAAGTGCTTTGATTCCTTCACGAAACAATTTATGATCATCAACCAAAAGTACTTTTATCGGTTTCATATTTACCTCCTTAAAGGAACCCACGCCCTAACCATGGTACCCTTTCCCTTTTCAGACGTTAGTTCTAAGTGACCGCCAATACTTGTCATTCTCTCATTCATGACTTTCAAACCAAAAGAATTACGTGAAATCTCCTTAAAATCAAAACCTATACCATTGTCTTCAATATCGATGGCATAGCCCGCCTCCACCTGATGCATAAGGATATGGATCAGTAATGCTCCTGAATGTTTTCGAACATTGACCAATGCTTCTTGAACAACACGCAACAATTGGAGCTCGATATCTCGCTCAAAATCCGGTAATGGGCTAAGAATCTCAAAATTCATTTTCATCTTCCAACGTTGACCGAATTTCCTAACATAATCAGAAATTACATCTTCAAAGCGTTGCCTGTTATCTATTTGCTCACTCAAAGCATGAATGGCTTCACGCGTATCGTTGTAGGCCTCGACCGCAACTTCTTGAATTTCCTTGCTAATATTCAAGCACGCTTGGTACGAATTTTTTTCAAGCATCTTTTCAAGCAATTCTCCTTTTGCCCGAAAATAACCGAGGATTTGAAGCGTACTATCATGGATTTCTTGTGCTAGTCGATTTCTTTCCATGACTACGGCCAGATCTTGAACCTTTTTATAGAGTCGTGCGTTTTGTAAGGCGACTCCCAAATGTTCAGCTAAACTTAAGAGAAAACTTAAATCTACTTTTGCATATTTGTTCTTCTCAATCGAATTTAAAGAATACGTTCCAACGATATATCCTTCATAGTTAATAGGTATGATAATACAGGAGTTCATACCTTCGATTTCTCTCTTCGCAGGGTTAATCAACGGTTGTCCTGTTCGATAAATTGTCGCATAGGGTTCTGTATTGATATGAATTTTATGCGACGGCTCTTTTTCAATCGGTTGAGCCCCATTGCAAATAATTCGATGTTTTTCCAAAAGCGTTACTTCTTTCTCTTCCCTGAGCGAGATAACCATCTCTTTAAACTCGAATAATTTACAAGTCTCTTCCGCAAAAGTGTTGACTACTTTTTTGAAATCCAAGCTAGCGTTAATCACTCGAATAATATTATTTATTGCTTCCATTTTCATCGAATTTTCTTTTGCTTCTCGGTATAGGCTCTCCAATTCCTCTAAATAATGCTTCTCATTTTCTTCTGCCTTTTTTCTTTCTCGAATATCGCGCGCTATAGACAAGATCATCCTCTTATTATTTATATCAATTAATCGTGTGCTTAATTCCACGGGAATTAAACTCCCGTCTTTGCGCCGGTGGACAACTTCTCCAACCATATAACCCTTGGCAAAAAGTATTTCAACAAATTTGGGATTATGTGAGCATGGCTGATCGATATCAGCAACACTCATCGATAATAATTCATCCCGAGAATAACCTAAATTACGACAA
>NZ_DATLJA010000065.1:0-5728 GCF_035539115.1 Desulfitobacterium sp.
AGGCGGTGCTTGGGTTTTCCGTCTTTATCCCTATAAGAAGCGACGATTTTATAGTAATTGTAGGTTTTACCTTCTTGCTTAAGGGTAACTTTTTTGAGAAACATGGTAGCCCTCCAGTCAAAAGTATTAGGACTACCCTAAATATAGCACATAAAGTGATGATTTCAAAGTAATAATGGGTATTTTCCATCAAATATCTAGGACTACAATATCAGGGTTAGTCGCCTAAAAGTCATGGCACATCAGGGTTTGGTAAAATATGTCGCCAAACTTGGGTATGATAAATACAATTGTTGTTGGTTTTAAGATAGGTGCTTTCTAATCTTAGTTAGAGGCTAAATTGAAACCTTTGTGGTTAAGACTGGCCAATAAGGGGGGGATGAAAGTTGCCTTTTGAAATGAATTTAATTGGTTTGCTAATCGTTTTCGTACTAGCATACTTTTTAGGTTGGAAATTTCGACGTTGGATACCATTGGGAAAGGAATTTAAAGTTGGTTCATTCAATGCTGTAGGAATATTGATCATATTTATGACGATAGATTCTTTCTTCCCGTCACACAGAAGTAATTTTTATTATGCAATAAGTTTTGGATTGGTGTTGGGATTTGCAAGTAACATTACTAGCTATGGACGAAAAAGAAATAGTCGCTTTTGGTTATGATTAGAGTCTTGATTTAAGATCATACCGGGGAAAGGAATGTGGGTATTGGAAAGAACGTTACTTGAATTATTTATACTGACGATTATTATTCACACAGTCGATACCCTAGCTTACTCGGTACGATTAAATTCAGTAAAAAGCGGACAAGTGGCCTTGTCGTTTTCCCTTTTTAATATGTTTGTTCTTCTCTCTAGGACTGCTAACCTGTTTCAAGGACCGTTAATTGGAAGTATCATTGGATTAAGCATTACTAGAGGTTTATATCCAGTAAACGATATGCGAATAGTTATCTTTGCTTCAACTGTAGGCACAATATTAGGTATTATATTGATACCGACCTTCTTAAGGATCTTCGAAGCGGCTATTAGGCGATTAGAACTAACCGGTTCTGTTCCGTCCCTTGTCGTAGAGGCACTACAAGCAAATAATATTAAAAGAATTGTAAGGAGTGCCACTCGTCCTTCAAAAACTATGTTAGAGAAACTAAGATTCCGAGAGATCCCGAAAAGATTACTGATTTTGAATACTTTAGTTACGGGGATTTACACAGTAGGTGTTCTTGCTGCAAACTATTCGGCACTTCTGGTTCCGGAGCAAGCAAGACTAGCGGCAGCGTCTTCGTCTGGAATGATTAATGGAATGGCGAGCATCTTACTAACCTTATTTATAGACCCAAAATCAGCAATAATTACTGACCAGGCATTAAGAGGAAAGAGGCCTTATGGTGATGTGAAGGCTTTGGTCGTTCTACTAATTGGGACAAAATTGATGGGTACGTTATTGGGCCAGGTGTTATTTTTGCCGGCCACCGAGGTTATTGCAAGTTTTTACAGATAGTGTTGACGTTAGCTAACATCCTGTAACGGCTAAACCCGCACCGTTATGGGATTTTGAGTTATATTAAAGAATGTCATGAAAGATAACCGACAATTGCAACTGAAACGTGAGCGAAAATTTTGCACCATGATTGAGTATAGATTTATGAAGGAGTTAACGTAATAGAATGATAAAAAGAGTATTAGTTGGCAGTCCAGTATATCGAAAACCGGAAATATTGGAGGCGTTTTTAAAGTCGTTAAAAGATCTTAACAGTCATACTATTTCTATCGATTATATATTTGTTGATGACAATATCGATGAAAACTCCTGGGGTATATAACAGAGAACATATACGTTATTTGAAACAGAATGATAAGCTTGTATAAGCATCCTCTTTTCTCTTAGAGGGTGTTTTTTCTATGTCCTTTACATTAATTAACCAATTATATTCCAAATTCGACATCCTTACTTCGGCAAAGTTCGATAGAAGTTTATGAGAGAATAGATTGTTGAGAAATTATATCCATTACATTGTCTCAAAGCCTATGTTTCGAAGTAAAGGTAATAAAAAATTCTTTAGACTTAGCTGAAATAATTTAATTAAGTATTTAATCAAAAGAAAGAAGTATTTGAGAAGGAGGTAAAATTGATGTTTTAAACTGAGTACGCTAATAAAATTGTAATTTATTAGAAGGGAAGGGATCGAATTTGAGACATAAACGCTTTTTCAATATCTTGGTGGCTTGCTTGCTTCTTCTGCAATTCACTGTCTATCCGGGATATGCCAAAGGAGCAGATCAAACAGTTCCAACGCTAACTTCTTCATCCGGAAAAACAAGCATTTCTGCAGATCAAGCAGTACAAATTGCTAAGAGCAACTTCAAAATCCCGGAAAAATATACCCAGTTATTCACCAGTTTCAACGACAACAATAATCGTAGATCCTATTCACTGAATTGGAATTCTCCTGAGCCTCCGGGTGGGAATTTCCAGGTTGGAGTCGATGCAAACACAGGCGAAATCCTGAATATGTATAATTGGGATCAACCCGGAAAACCCAGTTTTAAGATTCCCACTATTTCAGCGTCAGAGGCTGAAAAAACAGCCTTAGATCTTGTGACAAAACTTGCCGGAAAATATCTAACAGATTTAAAATTAGTTAAAGATGAAGGGCAAGTTGTCACCTTAAATAACTACCAGCCTTTTATGTATAACTTCCGTTGGGTGCGTGTAGTAAATGGTATTCCTTTCCCGGAGAATGCGATAAATATTAGTGTAAGCGGTGAAGATGGACAGGTCAAAAACTATAATTTCAATTGGACTAAAGATCTGGTATTTCCCGATGCCTCTAAAGTTATTTCACTGGAAAATGCCACCCAAGTTTTTACGGATACCCCGTTGCTTGAGTTACAGTATTACTTACCCCCAGTCATGAATCCTAAAGATCAAAAACCCCAACGCGTTTTACCTGTTTATAATTTATCAAGCCAATATTTTAATGGCGCAATTGATGCGCTGAGTGGAAAACCCGTAACCTTAGATTCACAAGCAAGTTTATATAAATCCTTTGGTTCGGTAAATGGCGTTTTAGGGTCCATTACACAATCCACTCAATCATCATCCACAACTGATGTAAAGCAAGACATTAAAGCTGATGCTCCGCAAATTGGCAGAGATGAAGCGGTAGAAATAGTTAAGAAATTTATTGATATCCCCAAAGAACTAACCCTTCTTAATTCGAGTTTAAATCCAGATTGGCAAAATCCTAACACACAAGTGTGGCAATTGGACTGGAGAAATCAACCCTCCGCCTCTAGAGATAATCGCTATTTGAGCGCTCGAGTAAATGCTAGTACAGGGGATTTGATCGGATTGAATATGCCCAGCTCTATCAGCACAAAAGATACAACCGAACCCCTTAGCAGAGAAAATGCCCAAAAAATTGCTGAGGAATTCCTTAAACGGGTACAACCTCAACGTTTTACTGAAACCAGAATTCAAACATCCTTCCAATACGGAGGGAAGATGCCTAACTCTCAGTCCTTTAACTACGTAAGGCAAGTCAACGGAATTCCGGTTTCTAACAATTCGCTGAACATCACCGTGGATACCGTTGGAAAAGGTGTCCTTCAATATAACATGAACTGGTCAAATGTTGAATTTCCAAGTCTAGATAATCTGATTACTCCCAACCAAGCCACAGAGTTTTTCTTGAAAGAACGTCCACTCACCCTAGGCTATACCCTGCTTTACCAACAAACAGAGCAAAAAGATGTACGCCTAGTGTATCAACCACAAATCAACTTTAGTCCTTCGACATCTCAAATGATTGACGCAAAAACAGGCGAACCTCTTGATTGGTATGGTAAGTCTAAATCTCAATGGGTGAAACCTCTTTATTTCAATGATATTCAGGGGAACTTTGCGGAGAAAGAAATAGGCCTGATGGGTCTTACCGGAGCCTTTGGTGAATATGGAGATAAGTTTAATCCGGATGAGACGGTCACCGTGCTTGGATTACTGAGAGCTATGGCCGTGGCTGAGGGGAATGGCCGAGATCATGTATTATCCGATGATGAAGTATTAAAATTAGCAAAAGATCGCGGCTGGACTAAGGGCGATACTTCTATACCTTATGAACTTAATAGGGAGTATTTAGCGAAAATCGTTATTCGCTTACTGGGGATGGAGATCGCTGCTCAAGCAAAAGGAATCTTCGCGGTTCCCTTTGCAGATGCAAATTCGATCTCAAGTGACTCTCTGGGCTATATTGCTTTATCCTGGGGATTGGGCATTTTGAAAGTTGACGACTCCACTTTTGCACCTCAAAAATCGGTTACAAGAGCCGAAGCGGCTTATGCGTTAGTCCATGCATATGCAGCAGCAAATCGTCCGTAATGTTTTCATGAAAAAGAGGAACGCAGGCTCACTTGAGTTGCGCTCCTCTTTTTTTGAGTTAATAACAGGTAATAAGCTTAACTATAGCGAAGTATTCTACAGATTATTCCAAATCGAGCGGACCCTGAGGGTTAGAAGTGTCAAACAAAAGGATGTGGTTATATGCTGTCATTAGAAGCATTTATAATAATCTCTCTCCTGTATTCGAATGAAAAAGATGATTGATTTAAGGAGGCATAAAATGTTAAGTTGTACTGGGTTTGACGATTGGTCTGGAGCATATGATGAATCGATCTCAAAATTATGTGAAGGCTATCCATTCGAAGGCTATTATGAAGTACTTTCTTTCGTGAATCAATGTGCTGATTTGTCCAATGGAATTCGGGTTTTGGATATTGGTATTGGAACGGGTCTGCTCACGAAAGAGTTGTATCAGCAGGGTGCAGAAATCTATGGAATTGATTTTTCGCCTAAAATGTTAGAATTGGCAAAGCATTGTATGCCCAATGGAAAATTCTTCTGCCATGATTTTGTAAACGGATTGCCAGTCGAAATTAAACCCATTAAATTTAATTATATAATTTCGTCCTATGCGATCCATCATCTCGATAATGATAAGAAACTATCTTTCATTGCGGAGCTTAAAGATAGTTTGGAGGACAATGGGAAAATTATTATAGCGGATATTGCGTTCCGAACAAAGGACGAGATGAAACATTATAGAGAGAATACCAAAGGATGGGATGAAGACGAGATTTATATGACAGCTGATGAGATGACGGAAAACTTGAGGAAGAGAATGATTAATTCAACTTATACTCAGATTTCATCGTGCGCAGGAGTATTGGAAATTGTTTAAGCGCTATAAATGAGAGGGGCACCTTATAACAGGGAGGGTAAAATGAAAGCGACGTTTTCATTTGCAAGTCGTATGAAGTATCTAAGCGCTGTGGTGCTGGTTACCCTTGTCATGCCAATAACAGGATGTGGAACCCAAAATAACATTTTGCCTTTACCTACATCAGCGAAGGAAAGTGCCGATAACCAAATCGCAATTACAAATGTAAGTAAAGAAGAATATGATATAATTTCAAATGCGGAATGTTAAATTTTATGTTTTGATAGATTTAACTTAATCCTTAAATCCGTACAAAATATTAATTTAAGAACTCCTATATCCGAGGAGTTCTTAAACTATTGAGATTTATACCCATGTGAGCGAGGAATATCGCGAGAATACAAAGCTCAGCTGATTCTTTAGATTTGAAAGGACGAGGAACGTTAATTATTACGATCTGCAATTTGTTTAGTTCTAGAAAGCAAGGTGTTCATATTAATATATGATAAAT
>NZ_DATLJA010000066.1:0-6445 GCF_035539115.1 Desulfitobacterium sp.
ATTTTAGTGAAACGATCGTCAAGATTCCCATGGCAATGCAACTTAAAAAGGTAAACACTTCAATCGCCCTTGTGGTTGAAAGGATCTTTTCCTTAACCTTTCGTTCTTTTATAGTGGAAAGATCGGTTTTCGTTTTAAGACGGGATAGCTTGGGTAACGCTTTTTAAAAAACATGTCCCCAGAAAATTAGTGCATGAATGCACAGCTTTTTGTTATACAGGAAAGTATATAATTTCTAGACTTGTGGATAACGATATAAGTGCGTGCGGGAAGTTGAAGCGGGGATAGAATGTGGCGAGCTAGCAGGATGGACTGTGGAAATACTATCTTTTGCGTAGGATGGTATCTCAAAACACACTGAAAATTAGGTTTACTCAAAATTGATCTCACTTGTTTGTTTTAACTGAACAAACCGTCCCCCCAATATTCCATTGTGATGTTTGACGATTTGTGGAGCGGTAAGTATTTCATTATCGAATGTGCTATGGGCATCCTCTACAAGAATCGAATCGTAGCCCATGCTAAATGCCCGTCTACATGTTGTATCAACACAGAATTCGGTCTGGCATCCTACAATAACCAACTTGCTTATGAATTTTTTCTGAAGCTCTTCATGTAATAAAGTTTGATGGAAGGAATCTGGAGTTCGTTTAAATACTACTACTTCATTTCCCAATGGTTTTATTCTGGGGTCAATTTCCCAGGTAGGCTTCCCCTTGCCGAATAACCCTTCATCAGATCCAATATGTTGAACAAAGAATACAGGAGTTTTTGTAGACCTAGCCCTATCTAATAAGTAGCTAATATTTTCTATCAACTTGTCTCCATTGTGCAAAGGTAAATCTGGGGCTGAAAACATCGCGACTTGGACGTCGATAATGACTAATCCAGTATTGTTCATCTCTTTCATTTTTTCTACCACCCTTATCGTTTCTAGTTAAATTTACGCGACATCTTTAGTGTTACTTCAGAGATGCCGCTCACCCCAAGACCCACGTATCGTGAGAGGAGTTCTCGAAATCCCCAGATAATTCGCTTCAAGAAGTACCTTCCACACCTTTCCTTCAATTCCTCCCAAGATTGCGGAAATATTCCAATTAAAAGCAAAAAGGTCAGAACGTCCAAAAAACGATCTGACCATTCATCTTCATTATTTACTTGTTCATGGCTCCCTTTCTATGGAGTTCATTCCTCTACAGCAAAAATTACCAACAACATTGGCAACATTTACATACTGACAGCATGTTCCGTGAGCGTAGCTAGTCCTATTAAATCGTTACACGATTTACGTTTAAACCCGCAAACCCTTTCTACAAAAGGATTCTAGCTGTGCTTCTTTACAAGACTTACCACGGTCTCAACGTGCGTGGACGCTTAGCAATGTCGTAAAGTGTCTCGATAGAAAACACATTAAGGCTGAACAAAGTCGGTTGAGAAAATAGTTGACAAATTTACGGTTATATGCATGGGCAAATTTCCGGTCAGGCAACTTTCAACTATGTCCCTAGGAGAATTTTGGTGATGCTTCGAATTGTTAAGTCAGTTCCTTTCCATTTTTTATTGAAAGTATATAATTGCACTAGCTAATAATAAAATTGCTATGGGTGCAACGAATCTGCCAATGATCATTATTCCTAGAATGGAAACCATTAATAAGACACAAGCAATTACCCAAACCAGAATAGTAATTCTTTTCCATACCGCAATCGCTCCAATACATGAAAGGAAAAATACGGCCACCGGCCAAAATATCGTCCAAAATATTACTACTTTTGAACCATGTTTAAATGCAAATTCCAATGCCGTAACTTTTATGGTTGTGCTTATTTAGGGCGCGCTTGATTCCGATGTTGCACCAGTATACTTCATTCCAAACAACATTTGATATGCAGATATTGCTGAAATTAACGGAGTAATCATCCCAAGAACCTTACCAACTTTCGCCAACATGTTAACTCCTCCTAGACTTCGTAAACAAAACATGGTACGAATACCGCCCAATATGCTGGTTTAAACATCGTCCGTTTTCTTCAAAACATCTATTAATGCAGATTCTAACTTAAGAAACCGAAACTCATAACCAGCATCAATAGCTTTTTTCGGCACAACCCGTTGACCGTGTATTAACATTTCTGCCATTTGTCCTAATGCCAATTTCAATAAAGTTTCGGGAACCGGTAACCAAGATGGTCTATTCATAACTTTGCCTAGCACCTTACAGAAATCTCTCATTCTTACGGACTCTGGAGCAGTTGCATTGATAGGACCGGTCAGTTCCGGGTGCTCAATTACGAACCTAATTATACTCGTTAAATCCTGAATATGTATCCACGATAGCCATTGATTCCCTGTACCCAATGGGCCACCAATATAGAACCTGAAGGGCATTACCATTCTGTTCAGTGCCCCTTCGGTTCCCAATACAACACCAATCCTTATAGTTGCAACCCTGGTCAAATCATTTCGAACTCTATACGCTTCTTTCTCCCAATCTCTACATACTTGGTCCAAAAAATCTTGTCCTGCCTCTTCAACTTCAGTTATTTCCTCATCTTTATGAGGACCATAATACCCTACTGCAGAGGCGTTAATTAGAACTTTTGGTAGAATAGCATGGCTATTTATGGAAGCGACAATTGCTTTAGTAGTTCTAATCCTACTATTCAAAATCTCTCTCTTAACCGCATCCGTCCAACGATGATTCCCGATAGATTCACCCGCTAGGTTCACAATTACGTCAACATCTTTCAACTCACTGATAGATGATAAAGGTGACTCATTTTGCCATCTAATCATCTGGACTTTATTTTCTGCATTAGCAATAGATTTCACGCTATTTCTCGTTATGACACTCACATGATATCCATTTATCAGTAATTCATTTGTAAGATTTCGTCCAATAAAGCCTGTCCCACCAAAGATTACTACGTTCATCCTAGACCTCCAAAATAATTTCATCGTCCTATATTTCTTATTAAAGGCTAAACTACCCCGTATTTTTCATCATATTTTCTCAATCTCATTTTTAAGATATATGACTGAAGATTCAGCGGGCTCCAATGCCTAGATCCTTGAGCAGCCTCATAAAATTTATGCAGTCTAGGGTAATCCTTGCGAACTTTTTTTATGGGCATATTCTGTTTAGATAAGCAGCACCCTCCCAGAAATATCTAATACCTACTTATGCTAAAAGCCCTAATAAAGTCCGTTTTAATATCATTTATATTTTCATAGACAAATTCCAGGCCAAGCAACTTTCTTAAAAATAGTTGCTGTTCCGATGTCAACGATAATTCTTCGTACCATGGTAATTTTTTAGGCCATGGCAGTTGTTTATTCTTTTCTTTTTTTTCATAAGAAGAGTAAATTAAATACAGCAAAAAATCCCCTAAATAAGAGAAATCCAAATCATATCTATATGTTTTATCCGCCCATCTCGCCAGCCCAAAATCAATAAGGCATACCTTTCCTTGATACATCAGAACATTTGGTATTCTTATATCTCGATGGACAACACCGTTCTCATGAAGATATTGAATAATATTGATAAGCTGAAGTCCTGTGTGAAATACTTCTCTCCTCGTAAATTTATAGTTATGCTTAAAAAGCAGCTCCTTTACGGTACAGCCATTTTTATACTCCAAAACAAACCCATAAAACCTTTTTTCATTGACAACCCCTAAAAACGCAGGGATTCGTTTATCCTTAAGCTTTGAAAGGATTACTGCTTCATCGATGCAATTTGGTAATTCTTTTTGTCCTAAACTTGTTTTATACTTCTTAATTACAACTTTATTGCCGCTTTCGGACCTGGCCAAAAAACACAATCCATATCTGCCTTCACCAAGAAGTCTATCAATCGTATATTGGCTGAACTTCTTACCCGCATATTTGAGAGTCCTGTAAAACCTCATAGGACTACCCGTTCAGTTTTGTGCCGCATTTGAAACAAAACTTTGCATCAAAAGGCACTTTTTCCCCACAATCTGTACAAAACAAAGCATCTGCAACCTTTTCACCACATTGTAAACAAAATTTTGAACCAGCAGGAATACTAGAATTGCATTTACCGCAATTTATTGAGTTTCGGTTTTCTATTGGCTGGTTTTGCATAGGTGCAGACTGATTGTGGTTATTTCCATAGTTATTATAATTACCCCCTGCCCCACTTCTCGAATCCATTATGTTTAATAAGTTCCCTAAAAAACCTTTCTTTTGATAATGCCCGCTTCCATGTGTTCCTCTTTTATAATGGTTTCCGCTTGATGATCTTGAATTAGAACCCATATTTCATTCCCCTTTATCTATTTATTTATACTATTATAGTTAAACAAAATCTACTAACTTTATGATTATTCCCATTTAATTTCTTGGATAGACTTCATCAAATATTTATCCTTTTCATAAATATTTGATTTTAAACGAGATAAAAACCTCGGAATCTAAAAATTTAAGATTTGTTAGGAGATAAGGGGCATGATAGTTTACACATAAATACTATATCATGAATGGGTTATTCAGTAATATGTATTCCTTCTAGAAAGGTTCTTTTGTTTTCAAATAAAATCACCGTAATTCCTTGATAATCAATAATAGTAGTCTTCCCCAACCCGAGCAATGCATCATTTTGTGTAATCCGTATAATCCGGAGTAAACCATTTGATTCCAATACTCTTATTTCCACTCTTATCCGCTTTATTGCTTTTGATTTCTTCGTCAGGAATGAGCTTTAAATCCAACAATAAGGTGTACTTCTCCGGCTCGTTGACATAAAACGTCAAGCCCCGGATATCCTCCAGTGTCGGTACAGACTCGCCCAGTACAGGATCTGCGATTTTCTCAAGATTGATATAGTACTTTCCGTCGGCTTGGAGCACTTCATAGCGAATATAATGATGAACACGTGCATAATTAAGAAGACGTTCCGTCCCTGCAACGAGAATTTTCCCTTCATCTTGATAATTTTTTAAGAGTCGCAGGGCTTGCGCATCATTGGAGTTAAAAACCTGTGCTGCATTGCCCTTACCCAGATGTTGGGCCAGAATGGTATATTTCTCAGCTTGATATAGCTCATCTAAATGCGGCTTTGTCAGTTGACGAGGAATTTCATGCGGTTCCCAGGTCCAAACTCTTTTTCCTTTCACCTCATCATAGGAATAGCGCTGAAAGCCCCAAATCTGTCGACCATCCCGTAAGGTGAGTGGATAGAGGGGATCTTCAAAGCTATATTGGACTCCCCCCGTTGAATTCCAGACAAAGCGAATCCCATTATTTAGAGTCAAATCCGTATGGTAATAAGGAGATTGTGAATTATCCCCCTGCTGATAGGCGTACAAAGTTTGGGGAAGGTAGGCTCCGAAATTTTGCGCATTTGTTTCGGTTCCATGATTGATCCATACCTTAGGCATAAAACCATTCTTTTTCATCTCCGTCCAGGCCTTATCCGCTAAATCACGCGTACATAGCAAATTCTTATCTTTGCGGCTAAAATCTCCGAACGTATGTAAGGAATCGATCCAACCCACATTAAAGTAATGTTTAATTTTATCCGCATCCTTGAATACTTGTGTATCCACACCTTGAAAATATGCCATGGAATATGCTAAGGAATGGCCTTCGCTATCGATGAGATCACTATAATTACTGACCTGATACATCCAAGCCGAGTCCGCGATATCTAACCCCAAACCCTGCCCGTAAGGGGTTAATTCATGGGTATTTAGGAAACGATGATAATCCTCAAATTCTGCCACTGAGGTGGCATCAATATCTGAGGAGATCGCCAACATTCCGGTATAAGGGAACGGAAACTTTCTGATATTCAGTTTGAGATCAGGAGCCGGCTCCAGCGGCGGCAGCTCAACCTGTTGACTGGGTATTTTATAGATATTGGCATTAGCAGGAAAAATCATGACAAGCGTAAAAACCAAAATCGATGTAAGAATGTTGATAGTTTTTCGATTCTTAACCCGCATGAATTCACCTTCTCTATTGACCCTTGTTAAATTTGTAATCATTATTGCATTTATAGTGTATTCACCTAACTAGGGATTATCAATACTCTTTTATCATTTTCAGAGAATTAACTTTAACTGAATTGCGGAGAGAGCTCTAAATATTAGAGCTCACAAAAGAACAAAAAAGGCTCACCGTGAAAAATAATGATCAATTAAGATGTCTAAAATGGTCCCCTCTACTTCACCGACGGTTGCTTAAGAAGTTCCATATACATCGAGCACGGTCCGGTGGCGAGGGGTAAGATGGACTTTTACCTCGGAGGTCTTTTCCCATTTTGAAGATCCTCAGTGGTTAATCCAAAGGTATATTGAAAATGTGGGAAATCAACAATTGATTTAAACCTGCCACCCCACTCAAGCCCAACTTGTTCCCCTAAACGACCCATTAGATTAAACTTCGTTTGATCATTTGAAACTTGGTTATTTTC
>NZ_DATLJA010000067.1:0-14848 GCF_035539115.1 Desulfitobacterium sp.
CGCTAACGGAGGAAGAACGCAGACTAAAGAGTCGAAAGATTCTCGAGTTGATAAGCGCGTTGCCGAAATTTCAACAGGCAAAGACGATTATGGTTTTTTTAAATTTTAGGGATGAAGTCAATACAACCCTGCTTGCCGAGAAGATTTTGGCTTCCAGCAAGCGTTTAATTTTGCCGCGTTGCGCTCCACACGGGGTTTTGATACCTGCAGAAATTCGTGATCTTAAGGAGAATATCGAACCCGGAAAATGGGGAATCCGGGAGCCGAAAAAAGAGGGCTTAATCTTGGCTAATCCGGAGGATATAGACCTCATTATCATCCCGGGGGCTGCCTTTGATCGTCAAGGCAATCGTTTGGGCTATGGCGGCGGATATTATGACCGCTTCTTAACCCGGTTGCGTTCTGAGGTTCCTAAAATTGCGCTGGCTTTTGCGTGCCAAATTTTACCGGAAATTCCTGTTGATCCGTACGATCTGAGGATGGATGCTCTCGTTACGGAGGAAGGAATTCTCTGGTTTAAACCATCTTTGTCAAACTTAGATAAAAATTCGTAACAGTATAAGGGAGGGAAATGAATGTGTGTGGAGTGTAAAGATCTCGTTGATCCCAAGGAGGAGAAATTGGACGAGCTGATTGCTCGCTACAAATCGCAAAAAGGGGCAATGATTCCCGTTCTCCAACAAGCTCAGGAAATTTACGGATATCTGCCGGAACAGGTCCTAAGACACATCAGTAAAGAGATGAAAATCCCGATTGCCAAGGTATACGGGGTAGTTACTTTTTATGCGCAATTCCGGTTAACCCCTATGGGACGTAATGTGATCAGTACTTGTCTGGGCACGGCTTGTCATGTGCGCGGGGGAGCTAAAGTTCTGGATACGATCGAAAATGAGCTAAAAGTCAAAGATGGGGAGACCACTGAGGACGGGCGGTATTCGTTGGAAATCGTTAACTGCATCGGGGCATGCGGTTTAGCACCCGTTATCTCAGTGAATGGAGAAGTTCATGGGCGTTTAACCCCGGAGCAAATTCCAGGAATCCTGGCGCAGTATGAGTAGGGGGTTAAGGAATGACGAGTAAGAAGAAAGTCTTAGTTTGTGCTGGAACCGGATGTACTTCTTCCGGGGCACACAAGATTCTGGATCGGCTTAATCAGGAGATCCTTCAGCAAGGATTAATGGATCGGGTCGAGATTGTTGCTACAGGGTGTCAGGGATTCTGTGAGCAAGGTCCGACTTTAGTAATTGAACCGGAACAGACGTTATATACGTTGGTTAAGCCGGAAGATATTTCCGAGATTGTGCACAAGGAATTCGGGGAGGGAGAACGTGTTGAGCGGTTACTCTATGTTGATCCTTTAACAGGTCAACCCGCAAAAGATTATACGACAACTCAATTCTTTGCCAAACAACACCGCATCGTTCTTAAAAATTGTGGTCTAATTGACCCTACCAAAATTGAGGATTATTTAGCGAATGACGGCTATCAAGGACTGAAACATGTTCTGCAGGATATGACGCCTGATCAGGTTATTGAGGAGGTTAAAGAAGCAGGTTTAAGAGGCCGTGGCGGGGCAGGTTTCCCGACCGGTTTAAAATGGAGCTTCTGTAAGGCTTCACCCGGAGCTAAAAAATATATTATCTGTAACGCGGACGAGGGAGATCCCGGCGCCTTCATGGATCGCAGTGTTTTAGAGGGAGATCCCCACTCGGTCATCGAGGGAATGCTAATCGGAGCTTACGCCATTGGTGCGGATGAAGGGTATGTCTACTGTCGTGCGGAATACCCACTCGCGATCAAACATCTTGAAATTGCGATTAAGCAGGCAGAAGCTGCAGGCTACCTCGGGGATAATATTCTAAACACCGGCTTTAATTTTCACTTGAAGATTCAACCCGGTGCGGGCGCCTTTGTGTGCGGCGAAGAAACTGCACTGATGGCTTCGATCGAAGGAAAACGAGGGATGCCTCGTGTCAGACCTCCTTTCCCAGCAGTAAGTGGTTTATGGGGAAAACCGACGAACATCAACAACGTCGAAACCTGGTCGAATATCCCTCATATTTTAAGACATGGCGCAAAATGGTATGCCCAGTTTGGGACAGAAAAGAGCAAAGGCACTAAAATCTTTGCCTTGACTGGAAAAGTCAAGAATACCGGACTTGTCGAAGTCCCCATGGGAATGACCCTTCGGGAAATCATCTTTGATATTGGCGGCGGTGTTCGCGATGGCAAGAAATTTAAGGCGGTTCAGATCGGAGGACCTTCAGGAGGATGTCTGCCTGAGGAAATGCTTGATTTGCCCGTCGATTACGACACGTTGACGAAGGCTGGAGCCATGGTCGGCTCGGGCGGTTTAGTCGTTATGGATGAGACCACCTGTATGGTGGATATTGCGCGGTTCTTCCTTAACTTTTCCCAAAGTGAGTCTTGTGGCAAATGTACACCTTGCCGTGAGGGAAATAAACGCATGTGGGAAATCCTGGATCGGATTTGCAAGGGTGAAGGTAAAGAAGAAGACTTAGATACGATTGAGCAACTAGCCTTGACGGTAAAGGAAACTTCACTTTGCGGTTTAGGGCAAAATGCTCCGAATCCGATCTTGGCGACGTTGAAATATTTCCGTCCGGAATTTGAAGCACATATCCGGGATAAAAAGTGTCCAGCACACGCGTGTAAGGATCTCTTAAGTTATTCGATTGATCCTGAAAAATGTAAGAAATGTGGACTTTGTGCTAAGAATTGCCCCGCTAAATGTATTACCGGAGATAAAAATACCCCCTATGCGATTGATGAAGACGCATGTATTCGTTGCGGAACGTGCATGGATAAATGTAAATTTGGCGCTGTTATCCGAGCATAGAGAGAGGAGTGAATTCAGTGGAAGCAGTGGAATGGCTTACCTTATCGATTGATGGGAATGAGTATAACGTACCTAAAGGAAGCACGGTCTTAGAGGCCTGCCGCTTAAATAACATCCAGATTCCAACGCTGTGTCAAGACCCGGAACTTACGAATGTTGGAGCGTGTCGCTTATGTGTCGTTGAGATTGATGGGATGCGGAATCTTCCCCCTTCCTGTGTGACCCAAGTGACTCAAGGGATGACCGTCAGAACGCAAACCGACAAAGTAAGAGGTGCCCGTAAGACCATTCTTGAGCTTTTAGTGGCGAACCACCCGTTGGACTGCATGACTTGCCAAAAGATGGGGAATTGTTCACTTGCCAAGTATGCCTATGAATATGGTGCAACTGGGGAGAAATACGCGGGATCGAAGAGAGAGTTACCCCTTGATGATAGTAATCCGTTTATCCTGAGAGATCCGAATAAATGCATTCTTTGTGGAAAATGCGTTCGTGCATGTGAAGAAATCCAGGGGCAGAATGTTCTAGACTTCTTCAAAAGAGGGTTTAACTCCCAAGTCGGGCCGGCTTTTGACGTTCCTTACAATGAATCGGAATGTGTATTTTGTGGTAACTGCGTTGCCGTTTGTCCGGTCGGAGCTCTCACCGAGAAGCAGATGATCGGGAAAGGTCGTTCTTGGGAAGTGGAGAAGGTCCAAACGACTTGCCCCTTCTGCGGAACAGGGTGTAATTTTGACCTCAATGTTAAGGACGGAAAAGTTATCGGTGTCACTTCCAACCCAGAAGCCCCAGTCAATGGCAAAGCGCTCTGCGTTAAGGGCCGCTTTGGTTATGATATCGTTCATAGTCCGAATCGCTTAACCACTCCTTTAATCAAAAAAGATGGGGAGTTCGTCCCGGCCAGTTGGGACGAAGCCCTTGACCTCGTAGCCTCTAAACTGGGTGAAATTAAAACTCAGTTTGGGTCAGATTCTGTCGCAGCCCTGAGTTCAGCACGCTGTACTAACGAAGAAAACTTCTTGATGCAAAAATTCATGCGCGCGGTGGTCGGAACCAATAACATCGACCACTGCGCCCGGACCTGACACGCTCCCACGGTAGCCGGTCTGGCTACTTCATTTGGATCGGGAGCGATGACGAACTCGATTAACGAAATACCCAATGCCCAAGTTATGTTTGTAATTGGTTCAAATACCACGGAAGCGCATCCTGTCATTGGAACGAAGATGAAACAGGCGTTACTCCGGGGGGCTAAGCTCATTGTTGTCGACCCACGCCGCATCGAACTCGCCGAAAAAGCGGATATCTGGATGCGTCTGCAACCAGGAACGGATATAGCCCTCCTCAACGGGATCATGAATATCATTCTCGAAAAGGGCTGGGCTGATAAAAAATTCATCGAAGAGCGGACCGAAGGTTTTGAGGCCTTCAGGGAAAACCTGAAGAAATTCCCGCCTGAGGCTGTCAGCAAAATAACAGGTGTACCCATCGAACAAATGGTCGAAGCCGCTCAGATGTACGCTACGGCTGAGCGGGCCCAAATCTTCTATACGCTCGGAATTACAGAGCATACCTGTGGTACAGACAATGTTATGAGCACTGCTAATCTTGCACTCTTAACCGGTAATATCGGGAAAGAAAGTTCCGGAGTGAATCCCTTACGCGGGCAAAATAATGTTCAAGGGGCCTGTGACATGGGCGCTTTGCCGACGGATTATCCAGGCTATCAAAAAGTAGTGAGCCCAGCGGTGCGCGCTAAGTTTGAAGAGGCCTGGGGTGTTCCTCTGAGTTCGAAACCCGGCTTTATGATTCCGGATATGTTTGAAGCAGCAATCGAGAAAGATTTAAGAGCGATGTATATTTTCGGAGAAGACCCTATTCTCACAGATGCTGATGCGAATCACGTCCTTAAGGGCCTGCAAGCGCTCGATTTCCTCGTTGTCCAAGATATCTTCATGTCAGAGACAGCCAAATTAGCGGATGTGATCTTACCTGGCACGAGCTATGCAGAGAAGACGGGGACTTTTACCAATACTGAGCGTCGAGTGCAAATGGTCAACCAAGCGATTGAACCGATCGGTAACACCAAAGCGGATTGGAAGATTATTTGTGAGATTGCAACTCGGATGGGTTATCCTTTCTCTTACTCATCCACCGCAGAAGTGATGCAGGAAGTTGCTGCGTTAACTCCTTCCTACGCAGGAATCTCCCATGGCCGACTTGGGAAAAAAGGATTACAATGGCCGGTACCTAATGCCGAACATCCGGGAACGAAATTCTTGCATGAAGGAAAATTCTCACGGGGTAAAGGTCTATTTATGTCAATAGAATATCAGTTGCCGGACGAAATTCCAGATGAAGAATATCCCTTCCTGTTGAGTACGGGTCGCAAACTTTCTCATTACAATATCACGACTCGTAATTCTAAAGCGCTTGAATCATACTCACCTGAGGAATATGCGGAACTTAATCCTAAGGATGCGAAGCAGCTTAAGATCGAAGATGGTGAAAAAGTCAAGGTAGCCTCACGTCGGGGTGAGCTGGAAACTAAAGTTAGGGTTACCGATCGTGTTCCACAGGGTATGATCTTTATGACCTTTCACTATAAAGAGTCCCCAGCCAATGTTTTAACCAATGGCGCTTATGATAAAGTAACCAAGACTTATGAGTATAAAGTTTGCGGAGTCAAGGTTGAGCGTGTAGGTTAAATAAGCGATTGAAATTTTGAGGTGCAAAACCCAAAACTTAGTGAAAATCGCAGTAGAATTTTTCACGCCCAGAATCTCAATTCAAAATAGAGGCTATTGGAGGTTAACCCCAATAGCCTCTATTAGCAGTATCTAAACAGCTAAGAAGTTATCAATTAATTCATTTTTGAAATGGATGTTTTAATATGGAGTATAAGTTCAACTATGCTATGATACACAATTGTAGGAAAATGCGGGGTAGAGATTATTTATATGAGTTTTAGACAAGGAGTTGGGTATATGAAAGAAGAAATCAAAGAAATTTTCATAAATCTTGGTGCGGAAGTTTACGGCGTTGCCAATATTGATTTATTTATTGATGTACCAAAAGGCTTTCATCCTACGGACATTTATCCTGGTTGTAAATCAGTTATTGTTTTTGCTAAGAAAATTCCAATGGGATTAGCATATGTAAGTCCGAGGATTATTTATCAACATTTTAATAGCATCAGCCCTGTAGAATTAGATAGAATTGCATATTTAGCCTCTAATGAAATTGAAAAAATACATAACGGAATCGCCGTACCAATTCCTTCTGACGGACCATATGATTATTGGGATGAGAAAAATATGGAGGGTCGAGGTATAATTTCTATGAAACATGCGGCTGTATTGGCTGGTATAGGAACTCTTGGGAAAAGCACTTTGTTGCTAAATAGTCAATATGGAAATATGCTTAATATTGGTGCTGTTTTAACTAATTTAAATTTGCCATCAGATACGCCCTCAGAGAGTATTTGTATAAAAAAATGTACCTTATGTATTGATAATTGCCCAGTTAATGCAATAAATGAGTATAGCGTAAATCAAAAGCTTTGCAGAAAGTGTGCTTACACAAGTAATGATAGAGGATTTGATGTTGTAAATTGTAACAGATGTAGAACAATATGCCCAATGGCTTTTGGAAAGAAACAAAGATTATAAGCAAAATAGGTGGTTGTGATTACTGCACATTCTTATTATGCGCAGTTCAGGTCAAGAAGAGGTGCTATGGTGAGTTGTACCTTCTAACTAAGAAATAAACCCATTATAGGAATAAGCCAGTGCTCTTTTTGTGAGCTCCTATGAACGGTTGCTTTCAGTAAAGATAGAGTATATCATTTTACCAGAAGATCATTCTTCAGAGGGGGCTTTCAAGATTTTAGAGATGACGGGAATTCTGCTTGCGGGGGGTAAGAGCTCCCGAATGGGGAAGAATAAGGCGTTCTTAGAAGTGAACGGGAAGCCCTTAATTGAAAGGAATCTAGAACTACTCAAATCGATTTTTACAGAGGTATTTATCAGTAGTAACACCCCTGAGCTTTACAACTGTTATCGAGAAAAAGTGGTTCAAGACCGATATCCTGGGAGTGGCCCGCTTGGGGGGCTTCATGCCTGCTTGGAGGAAGTGCGTACCGAGTATGCGTTTTTTGTCGCCTGCGATATTCCTATGCTGGACCCTGAACTTATTCGCTTTATGGCCTCCTTGACTGAAGCGTATGAGTGTGTCGTTCCACAAACAGAGGATGGGCTTCATCCCCTCTTTGCCTTTTACAATAAATCTTGTCTCCTGAGAATAGAAGAGTTTCTTCAAGCAGGTCATTTTAAAGTCATTGATCTCATTCCGCAACTGTCAGTCCGGTATGTCCAAGAAAAAGAACTCGCCCGATTTGGTGATCCACGTTTGCTTTTGTGCAATGTTAATACACCTGAAGAGTGGATCAGGTTTCAGAAGAAATTGGTGAAGGGGTAAGAATTCGCTCCGGACAGGTATAGATGTTCAGCCGATTTTCCCGAGCAAAGCCAATGACGGTTATGTTCAGATCCTGGGCGAGCTTTAAGGCGAGATCTGTGGGCGCAGAGCGTGCAATCAAGATCGGGATATTCATCTTCGCCAGTTTAAGCAAGATTTCGGAAGAAATACGACCGCTAAAGAAAAGAACATGGTCTTTAAGCTCAATCCCAGCACGGACAGCGCTTCCTGCTAATTTATCAAATACATTATGCCGGCCGATATCGTAGCTCGTGAGCAAGACGTGTCCTTGATAGCCGACTCCTCCACTATGGATCCCGCCTGTGGATTGAAAGAGAGGTAAATGCTCCTGAAGGTATTTAATATAGCCGTAGGCTTCATCAAGAGAAATCCGTAAATCGGAGGTTTGACGAACGACTCGATTCTCATCATTAGCAAAATTGAGGGCGACCCGGCTTTTGCCACAACAAGCAGAGAACGTTCGTTTATTCAGAAGTTCACTAGCAGCAAGATGGGAAGTACCTTCTGCCCAAACGACGTTAAGCTTAGGATCGTAGCGAATCCAGTGAATATCAGAGGCAGAATGAATGAAACCTTCAACATAAAGAAAGCCATAAGCCAATTCTTCAAGCTGTGAAGGGGAACAAAGCAAAGTGGCAATCTCTTCTTCGTTGAAAAAGAGAGTTAAAGGGATCTCCTGAACAACGACATCCTCTGTTTTAACGATGAAATTCCCCTGTGCTTTTAGGATTGAATATTGCACTGTTTCTGTAGACATAACTAACCTCCTTGTTAGGATCTATGATAGCATGATTCATGTTCGAGTTGAATGAATATTCCTATCAAATAAAAAATTATGCTCAATAAGCAGGAGTTTATATTCTTATAGCGAATAATCTCGTATGTCATAATTATAAAAAGAAGAGATAATAAAATAGATAACTACAACTGAATAACTTGCTCCGAAACTAGGTAACCTAAGGCTTTTGAGGCGATGGTGACTAGGCTAGTGTTCATACACTCGGGTATTATTGGAAACGATAATATCTCCTATTGGAAAGGAGTCTGTTAAGGCGATGCGGGATAACTCCGCGGTTTTAAACAGACCGCGGAGTTTCTTTATTTTTCTTGATCCTACGAGCGCCTTGACTGAAAAGAGGAATTTAAATGCAAGACCAATTTGAACGGCGAATTGAATACCTACGTATTTCCATAACCGATCGCTGTAACCTTCGGTGCCAGTATTGCATGCCAGCATCGGGTGTGAAATGGCTCCCTCACGAAGAAATCCTCAGCTTTGAGGAAATTGAACGTCTTGTCAAAATTAGTACCTCCCTGGGCTTTAAACGTTTTCGCCTCACTGGAGGAGAGCCTCTTGTTCGCAAAGGAATTGTCGACTTTATCGGTCGAGTTTCGCGAATCCCCGACGTGGAGGATCTAATGCTAACCACGAATGGGATATTTCTACCGGAAATGGCTTTTGAGTTGAAAGCTGCGGGTTTAAATCGGGTCAATATCAGTTTAGATACCTTTGACCCAGACCGATTCCGCGAAATTACTCGCGGCGGAGATGTGGATAAAGTGCTTCAAGGTATTTTCCGTTCTTTAGAAGCGGGGTTGAATCCGGTCAAAATAAACGTCGTGGTTGATCGAAGTTACAATTTGCTCGAGTTACCAAAGTTTCTTGAACTCGCCCGAAACTATCCAATCGATGTTCGTTTCATCGAGCTTATGCCGATTGGGATTAGTTCCGATCATCGTGAAGAATTTGTTCCGATTGCCGAGATGAAAGAAATCATGGGCTTACAAGACTTAGAACCCCAGAAGATCGGACTAGGAAGCGGACCTGCGGAATATATTGAAACAGAAGGTTTTCTGGGTAATATTGGCTTCATTAGTGCCTTAAGTCGACATTTCTGTAATACCTGTAATCGTATCCGTTTGACAGCCGACGGGAAATTACGGCCGTGTTTACACAGCCCGAAGGAAATCAACCTCCGCGAGGCTTTAAGAAACGGTAGTTCAGATGATGAGGTTGCAGATCTATTTGCTCAAACTGTTTTTAATAAACCTGCTGAACACCATATGAACGATGAAGCTTGGCAGGGAAGTCGAATGATGTCACAGATCGGAGGATAAAATGGAACTTACCCATTTTGATGAGCAAGGCCGGGCCAGGATGGTCGATGTTAGTGATAAGGGGGAAACGAGTCGAGTAGCCGTTGCACGGGGAAAAATAGAGATGCAACCGGAAACCCTTGAGCGGATCCGTCAGGGTCAAATCGCGAAGGGAGATGTTTTAGCCGTTGCCCAAGTGGCGGGTATCATGGCGGCTAAACAGACGTCGACCTTGATACCGATGTGTCATCCCTTAGGAATTACAGGCGCAGAACTGAACTTTGAAATTGTTCCGCCAGGGAAGATCGAAATTGAAGCCACAGTTAAAGTTACGGGCAAAACCGGGGTTGAAATGGAGGCGTTAACGGCAGTCAGTGTCGCCGCTTTAACAATTTATGATATGTGCAAAGCGATCGACAAAAGGATGATGATCAGTGAAATCCGTCTCATGGAGAAAATGGGCGGGAAGAGTGGGCATTTTGTACGCTAGAAATTTAGAATAAAGGGGATTTAAAAATGGCAAAAATTATCGCAGTGTGTACCAGTGAACGAAAAGGAATGCGCAAGAAAAACGTAGGCGAAGGGATTTTAAAAGTGAAATTCGGGATCGAGGGGGATGCCCACGGTGGAGATTGGCATCGTCAAGTGAGTTTACTCGCGATGGAAAGCATCCAAAAGATGCAGGATAAAGGACTGGATGTAGGTCCTGGCGATTTTGCCGAGAATCTAACCACTGAGGGAATCGATCTCGTAAACTTACCGATAGGCACCAAACTTAAAATAGGTGACCAAGGTATAGGTGAAGTGACTCAAATTGGCAAGGAATGCCATGCGAAGTGTGCTATTTTTGAACAAGCGGGAGAATGTATCATGCCTAAGGAAGGGATCTTTATTAAGGTCCTTGAAGGGGGTCCGGTTAAGGTCGGAGATGGGATTGAGGTGGTCGAATAATGTTAAACGTGGGTGTGATCACGGCCAGTGATAAGGGCTCTCGAGGAGAAAGAGAGGATCTTTCAGGTGCGCTTTTAAAGGAATTGGTCAAAGAGATTGAAGGGGAAGTTGTCGCCTATGTTGTTTTACCAGATGAACAACAGCTTTTAGCCCAGAAGATGAGGGAATGGGCTGATGATCTGGGTTTAGACCTGATCCTAACCACCGGAGGAACCGGTTTTTCCTTGCGTGATGTGACGCCAGAGGCAACCAAGGACGTCGCTGATCGCATGGTCCCCGGGATTGCTGAGGTAATGCGCTATGAAAGTTTAAAGGTCACTCCCAAAGCCATGCTGAGCCGGGCTGTTTCCGTTTTGCGAAAGAGCACCTTAATCATTAATATGCCAGGTTCGCCGAAGGCGGTTAAGGAATGTTGGCAGGCGATCATGCCCGCTTTACCGCATGGAATTCAAATTCTCAAAGGGGAAGCTAGTGAGTGTGCTACCCCGATGAACGCGTAAAAATGCTTGTCACCCCTGTCCGGTTTGCGCATACATTATAGTAGGCGTACAGGAAACGGGGTGATTTTGTTTTGAAGGCAATCGCTTTTGTAGATTATGAAAATATATGGACGGGTTTATTAGAAAGGGGGTACGAGTTAACCCCGGAAATTTTGATGCAAGCGATCCAAACCTATGCGGAACGGAATGACCTAATCATTACGGGGATTTACCTTTACGCTAACTTTGACCGCGAAGAATTCTGGAGAACACAGACATCGTTCGAGAAGATTAATGTTTTTACACGTCATGTGTTTGGCAAAAACAACTATGCCAAGACAGAGTTAAGAAAGAATGCAGCAGATGTCGAGCTTATTCTGGAAGCGCAAGAAATCCTAATTACCAGGACTTCGACGTTTGATACATTTTTATTGTTTACAGGTGATGGTGACTTTTTGCCCCTAGCTCGTAAAATCCGGGCCTGGGGTAAGGAAGTTCGGGTGATGGGTGTCGAGGGAAGCACACATCATAGTTTGCAAGCGTTTGGTGATCAGAGCTTTTTCAAAGAATTCCTGAATCAGGAATTCGGGTATAAGCCGGATCAAGATCTGGAACGCGGAATACGAATTCTTGCTCAGCTTCAGATAAGTATGGCCTATGTTGCCTCGACGAGGGCCCGATCAGCGTTAGGTGAACAGCTGCATCGGACAACGTCACAAGTGAAAGAGCTGATTCGGTATGCTTTAAGGGAAAAAGTTTTCCTCGAGCAGGAATTTCCAGATGCGAGTTTGAAAATCGGGAAAACAAAGATTTATCTGCTTAATCTTGAACATGAACGAGTTAAGAGCGTTTTGGGAGATACTGTCGGAGAAATACGGGCTCGTTATGTAAAGATGGGAAGATAAAGATATGTTGAGAGGAGGGACGAGTCACAATTGTCCCTCCCTGACTTCTATTTGAGCACTCGGTTGAATATGTAAAAAGCCGGTTAGGAGATCCTCCTAACCGGCAAGAGGTTATTGGCTAACAAAGGTGATTTGACGTAGAGGAATCCGTACAACCGGGCGAAGACCATCGATTGGACTTCCGACATTGGAGAACAGTTGAGCATTGGTCAAGAGAGCTACCCCGTCTTGCAACCCGCCAAAGTTTCCAATCCAGAACGCTGAGTCCATACCGACTCTCAGTTGCGCACCAATGGGAAACGTGTCAAATAAACCGAGAATAAATGGTCTGCAGTTGAATGTCCCAAATCCTCCGAAGCTCATAAACATTCTCCTTTTTCTTTGGATTGGTCGTCGAAACGACCTCCAGAAGATGAGAGCGGAGAAGATCAAAAGCCTTGCCTCAAGGAATCACATTTGCTAACCAAAGTTTTCTATTTCTAATTTAGTGTATGTTCGAAAAATGGAGAAGTTAAGGATTTGAAGGACAAAATCGGATAATATTTTATGAATAAAAATCGACCCGTTTGGCCAATATAGAAGTTAGAGCAGGCAGGGGAGGCCTTGAAATCGGACATTATATGAATAACGAAGTAATAGTGAGATTATAGAAGATATGAAATGATATCTTCTTATAATCGTCCGTATTAACGTTTGGCAATGTTTGATTTCATCTCCGCCCTTGCATATTATTATATCTAGATGTTAGCACTCGAATCAAGTGAGTGCTAACAACAAATAATATTAAGGAGGGAATTTCTCGATGAACATTAAACCTTTGGGCGATCGAGTGGTTATTAAAGCACTTCCGTTGGAGGAAAAGACCAAGAGTGGAATTATCATGCCGGATACGGCTAAAGAAAAGCCACAAGAAGGCGAAATTGTAGCCGTTGGGCCTGGAAAAATGGAAAAAGGTGAGCGAATCGTTCTCGATGTTAAAGCAGGTGATCGTGTGATCTATTCCAAATATGCTGGCACTGAAGTTAAATATGATGGTGAAGAATATCTGATCCTCAAAGAGAGCGATATTTTAGCAATTCTAGGTTAATTACTTAATTATAATTTTTAAGGAGGATATTAAAAGTGGCTAAACAGATTATTTTTAATGAAGAAGCCCGCCACTCGCTGGAACGTGGCGTAAATGCTCTTGCTGAGGCGGTTCGGGTAACGTTAGGACCGAAAGGCCGTAATGTCGTTTTAGACAAAAAATTTGGTTCCCCGCTCATTACTAATGACGGTGTAACAATCGCTCGTGATATTGAGCTGGAAGACCCTTTTGAAAACATGGGAGCTCAACTCGTAAAAGAAGTTGCAACCAAAACCAATGACGTAGCTGGCGACGGGACAACTACAGCAACCGTTCTCGCTCAAGCGATTATTCGTGAAGGCTTAAAAAACGTAGCTGCTGGTGCTAACCCCATGGAAATTAAACGGGGGATTGAACAAGCTGTTGAAGTAGTTGTCGCGGATATTAAAACCAATGCTAAGCCGATTGAAAGCAAAGAGGCCATTGCCCAAGTCGCTTCCATTTCTGCTGGGGACCAAACGATCGGGAATCTGATCGCCGAAGCTATGGAAAAAGTCGGTAAAGACGGCGTCATCACGGTTGAAGAAGCTAAAGGAATGACAACTGAACTTGAAGTCGTTGAAGGAATGCAGTTCGATCGCGGTTATATCTCTGCTTACATGATTACAGATACAGACAAGATGGAAGCCGTGTTAAACGACCCTTACATCTTGATTACGGACAAGAAGATTGGCGCAATTGCTGACATTCTTCCTGTACTTGAAAAAGTTGTCCAAGCTGGACGCCAACTCTTGATCATTGCTGAAGACATTGAAGGAGAAGCAATGGCAACCTTAGTTGTGAACAAACTAAGGGGAACCTTCACTTGCGTAGGAGTTAAAGCTCCTGGTTTCGGCGATCGTCGTAAGGCAATGCTTGAAGATATTGCCGTTCTCACCGGTGGTACAGTAGTTACCGAGGAACTTGGTCTCAAACTGGAAAATACCACAATTGATATGCTTGGACGTGCTCGTCAAGTGCGCGTAACCAAGGAAGAAACCACGATCGTGGAAGGTTCCGGAAGTTCGGACGAAATTCAAAAACGGGTAGAAGCGCTCAAAAAGCAAATCGAAGAAACAACTTCTGATTT
This sequence comes from Desulfitobacterium sp., assembly GCF_035539115.1. Taxonomy (GTDB): domain Bacteria; phylum Bacillota; class Desulfitobacteriia; order Desulfitobacteriales; family Desulfitobacteriaceae; genus Desulfitobacterium_A. Next base: position 13,988 of record NZ_DATLJA010000067.1, read on the forward strand.
TGATCGGGAAAAACTCCAAGAACGTCTAGCTAAACTTGCCGGCGGCGTAGCCGTTATTCAAGTTGGTGCTGCCACCGAAACCGAAATGAAGGAGAAAAAACTTCGGATTGAAGACGCTTTAGCTGCAACTCGTGCTGCTGTTGAAGAAGGTATCGTCGCTGGCGGTGGTACGACTCTGATTGATGCAGTTCAAGCGCTGGATAAGCTGAAATTGACTGGAGACGAAAAGACAGGCTTAGTGATTATCCGTCGCGCCTTGGAAGAACCTCTTCGTCAAATCGCCAATAATGCAGGTCAAGAAGGCTCCGTTGTTATTGAAAAGGTTCGGTCAGCAGGTCGTGGCGTAGGCTTTAACGCTGTCACTGAGAAATATGAGGATATGATTGCTGCAGGTATCGTTGACCCAGCAAAAGTGACTCGTTCTGCCCTACAAAATGCGGCTTCGATCGCAGCGATGCTCTTAACCACAGAATGCTTAATTGCTGACCTTCCTGCCAAGGATAACGGCGCTGCTGCAGCTGCTGGAATGGGTGGCATGGGCGGTATGGGCGGCATGATGTAAGGTAAAGCCCGAAACTTGCCTGTTTCAATGGTTTCAGTGGTCTAAAACCCCATAATTACCCTCGAGGTAACAAAAGGGTAACGTTATAGAATTAGAGGCTTTTCATGAGTTGGCTAAACTTTTGGAAAGCCCCTTTTTTGTACTAACAGAAAGTATAAATTGGGGGGCAGATAGTATAAGTGCAACCAGCGGCTTTCATTCTCCTACGATGCATGTATTTATGTCCGGCAGGATAAGGCGACTAGAGCCATCGCTTTGGCGCCGGCTAAGTCTTCTTTATCCTACGATGCAAGTGGTTA
>NZ_DATLJA010000068.1:0-16874 GCF_035539115.1 Desulfitobacterium sp.
ACTTGGCCAAGCGCCAAAGCGCTGGCCTTAGTCGCCTTATCCTGCCGGACTTAGCTACTTGCATCGTAGGATAAAGAAGACTTGGCCAGCGCCAAAGCGATGGCCTTAGTCGCCTTATCCTGCCGGACTTAACTACTTGCATTGTAGGATAAAGAAGACTTGGCCAAGCGCCAAAGCGCTGGCCTTAGTCGCCTTATCCTGCCGGACTTAGCTACTTGCATCGTAGGAAAGCGAAAACCGCTGGTTGCACTTATGCTATCTGCCAAAAATTTTATACTTTCTGTTAGTATAAAGAAAACTTGGCTTGCGCCAAGCCTCTAGCGTAGGCGGAAGCCTTAGTTGCACTTATGCTATCTGCCCAAAACTTGTACTTTCTGTTAGTATAAAGAAAACTTGGCTTGCGCCAAGCCTCTAGCGTAGGCGGAAGCCTTAGTTGCACTTATACTATCTGCCCAAAACCTATACTTTCTGTTAGTATGAAAAAGGCAGGAGACCCGCCTTAGTTTTTAACCATTATGCGATTTTAATCCGCAGGCAAAGCTTATCTGATTTTCTATCCTCTCTTCGCGGATTCCCATCGTTTCCTGTAATACTGTGTATTCTTTATATTTTAGCACATTGCCCGTCAATAAGAAAAAGAGGGGATAACCCCTCTTAACAAGAATATATATTTCACCTTGAAACTTCTGACCAACTCATATCTTCTAAGTTGTACTCGTAGGGACGGAGAATAGATTAAGCGTACTTGGCGAATCCGGCTTAGATTTTACGTTATCGCTCGATGTACCTGAAGCACCTGGAGTACCTACAGCCCCTGCCGGAGCCGAAGGAGTATTAACGCTTCCCGTTCCGGAACTTTTATCAGGTAATATATCTTTGACAAACCCTTCTTTATAAGATAGTTTACTTAAATCCAAATTTCCGAGCTTGGTCAAGGCTTTCCCTTCAATCTTAAGCTTGACTTCATGTACCGTTGGAAACTGAGTCAGGGTATTAACAAGACCATAAACTGCGACTTCTTGGGACACTTTGCCGAACGGTTGAGTAAACTCCTTGCTTAGGTCAACTGTAGCCACTCCATCTTTGACCGCAATATCCAAGAGAGTCGTTGCTGGCGCTACAGCTGCCTGCCCTTTTCCCTGGACTGGGCCCTTTAGCCACTGGTTAATCGCTTCCCGTGCTACACTTAACGTCTTTGGCAAGGTTCTTTCTTCTTTTATCAAGGACTTTCCGGTACTATCTGGGAAATAGAGCTTGACCGCTTTCCCGTCCCCAAGATTTGTTGTCGCTGGAACGGTTTGTTCACTCCCCCCAATCCACTGGGATAACGGAGAAGTTCCCCCATCTTTCTGGACCAGTGTTTGCAAGGTTCCACATCCTGCAAGCAGAACCCCCATCAGCATCACCCCGAAATATGCGCAGAGCTTTTTCCAGTGAATTCGTTTCGCAATACCCTGTGTCCTCTTTTCCATCCTTCTTCCCCCTAACCTTAATCCGTTCAAAAGCTTTGTGTTACATGCTATGCTTTGTCCAGAAAAATAGTACAGGTTCATCATAGAAAATTTCGGCAGGAGGAAGGATTTTTTACGATATTGTCAAAATAGTATGAAAATATATTATTATATATTACAGTGGGAAAGAAGGAGAAGCCTTGAAACTTCGCGCTTTATTAGTGGATGACGAATCTCCAGCACGCAAAGAGTTACGTTATCTGCTCCAACCGTTTTCCGAAATTCAGATTGTCGGTGAAGCAGAGAATGCCTTAGAGGCTTTGGAGCTTATCAATAATCTTGAGTACTCTGTCGTCTTCCTCGACATCGATATGCCAGGAATGCAAGGAATCGAATTAGCGAAAAAACTCCGCGAGAAGGGAAATTCCCCTGCAGTTATTTTCACAACAGCGCACGAGGAATTTGCGGTTGAGGCATTCTCCGTGAATGCTTTGGATTATCTCTTGAAACCTATCAATCCAGAACGGCTCGAACAATCCCTGCAAAAGGTCATTGCCTACCAAGCCTCTCTATCTACATCTCCACTAGAATCTCATTCTCCACCAACAGCCGCCCCAGTTCGGCCCCTAGAAGTCATTCCCGTCGAACAACGAGGCAAAACCATTCTCCTGCGTCCAGAAGAGATCATCTATATTTATACGGATAAAGATAACGTTTTTGTCAAAACCCAGAAGGAATCTTATCTCGCACGCTTTACACTCCGCGAATTAGAGTCTCGCTTAAGCTCAAGCCTTTTTTTCCGCACCCACCGTTGTTATCTGGTTAACATCAAGCGGATGCGTGAACTCATCCCCTATTTCAATGGAATTTATACGGTCGTCGTCGATGACCAAGAAAGAAGCGAGGTACCCGTAAGCCGCACTCAAGCCAGAAAGTTAAAAGAGATTTTAGGGTTATAATTTCTGCCATAAATTCTTCAACTTCTCCCAAAACCAAAACTTGACCTCCGGTTTTGCCTGAGTTCCTTTTTGAATGGGTATCCCAGGCTTTCCATCAACCTGAACGGCTGTTGAATGCTCAATATTCACGAAACATAAGGGGGGAAACAGGACACACCACCAATTTGAGCCTTCAGCTTTACCGATCAGAATCCTTACTGCCTCATACTCCCCTGCTGGCAAAACGAGTGAACCATAGGATTTGGTAGGAAAGGTAAAATACCCATAATCCGTTTTAACTTCATACGTTTTCCCCGATGCGAGAACGACCGCTTTCCCGATTTGCTCAATTTTCGGACGCAGTCCTGTGAGGATTTGCCGTGACTCCTCAAGGGAGTGCGATTCAGCCAGCCGAGGAGAAACTTCTTCTAAAACGGCATCTCGAACTGCCCGTTTAATCGCCTGATCCTCTTCACTATCCGAATTTGCGAGAACATGAAAACGAATCAGCTCATCCGGCTGAACGGTCAACTGTGATTCTCCGCCCTTCGGAACCGAGTCTCGAGCTAGTATAGGCAAACTTTGACTAAGTCCAAAACCTTGCCCTAAATTTCCTATAGTCACAAGCAAGATAAGGAAAATACTCAACCAGCAGTAATTTTTCGATTTTAAGCCTGAACTGAATAATAGCTCCCTCATTTAACGTTAAACCCCTCTTCTCTGGATGCACTCGATACTGAATCATCTCCTACATTCAGTATGTCCAGATGAAAAGGGGTTTTAGACTTTTATTTGTGAAAAATTAAACTTTTTTATTTGTATAATGGTGGTTTTCAAGCATACATCCTTAATAGGGCTTTTTTAATAAGGGGGAATTTCCGATGACGCCTACGCTTGAAATTCTCTGGATTAGTACAATTGCCGGTTTTGCGACAACCTTAGGCAGCATCCTCGTTCTCATTTTCGGGCGTCCCCAAGAACGGGTGCTTGCGGCCCTGCTCGCTGGAGCCGGTGGAGTGATGTTAGCCGTCGTCAGTTTGGATCTTCTACCCACGGCTTGGCAAATTGGGCCACCCCTTCAGGTCTTCCTTGGCCTCATCCTTGGTCTACTCTTTATGGGAGTGGCTGATCATCAGCTTAACTCCTCTTCCCCCACTCTCCCTTTGTCACGCCGTCAACGCCTGAAACGCGTCGGACTGCTCGTGGCCTCCGGTATTGCCTTGCATGATATTCCCGAAGGCATGGCTATCGCTGTCGGACAAGAAGCAACAGAGGGACTTGGCTTCCTTATTGCGCTGGCTATCACCCTTCATAATCTTCCCGAAGGAATGGCCACATCCGCGCCCTTAAAAATGGCTGACATCCGAAGGTGGAAAATTCTCCTTCTCAATGTGGGGATCGCCTTTTTCACCCCACTTGGTGCTCTCTTAGGAATTATCGTGATCGAAGGAGTGAAGGATTCGCTCGCCTTTTTTCTCGCTCTCGCCGGAGGTGCCATGGCCTTTTTAGTTTTCGCTGAACTCTGGCCCCTCTCGAGAGAACGTCATCCTCACTATGCCTTGCTGGGAGGAGTCATCGGCTACGTCTTCTTCGCGTTGCTCAGCTTCCTCCAGCATCTTTTGTAATCTAGGCACCATGCGACCGTATCCTGGCCTAAAAGAATTTGAAAGCGGGCTTTTCGTGCATCCGGACCTTCGGGCGTGAATCTCCACCGGAGACTCACGTACTTAGCGTCTCCATGGCTGGCTCTCTTGCCTCCGAGGGAGCTCTGCCAAACCCTTCTGCTTTCTGCATGTGAACCAGTGGCGCCGCTAACCCTCGGAAGCTTCGTTCGCCTGAACGCCCTTCCATCGCAAATCGTTCACTCCTGCGCGATATAGGAGACTGGCTTAGAGTTGAGGTACGAAACTCAAGCCTTAGTCGACTTATCCTCGAAGGGGAAAAGCTACGCTTTCAGGTCTATGCCTAACCAATTCTACAGAGTGAGTTAGGGTTAACCGCTTTGGCCTAAGGGAGCGGCATAAAGTGAGCAGCTAACCGAACTTAGCGAAGAAATCGGGCGGAGGCGGGGCCACGCACACGACGTGCGCGGCTGGCAGTGAGCCAAGGACGGCGAATTTGCCAGGTACCCCACCGCAGCCCGAATTCTGAGCTCTAGTTCGGTCTGCGAGCGCCCCAAGCGACCGTGGCCAAAGCGACGCCGCTGTCCTGCCCTCGTTTCACTAAGCCCGACTATTTGAGTACGCGAGCCGCGTATTCCCCCATCGCCTGATACCCTTTAGACGTTGGGTATTTCTTGTCATCGGAAAACCCCTCAAGATATTTGCCGTCTGCATCCATCACAGCCGAGGCGAAATCAAGAACAAGGATCCTCTCTGTTTTTGCATAATCCTGCATCCAGGTTCGCATATCTCCAATCATTTTTTGGGCTCCAGGATAAGGCATCGGCAGAGCGAGTAGCGGAATAATGTTATTGGAACGAGACTTATCAACCAGTGCTTTCATATTGCTTTGGTACTCCTCTAGAGAAACCGATCTCAGGGCATCTCCATTTCCTCCAAATAAAATCACACGACCAGGCTTTTCCGTGACGACATCCGCATCGAAACGGGAAAGCAGATCCTTTGACGTTTGATAACCCTTCCCTTTATTCACAACCGAAGTATTCAGGCTCTTTTCGAGGACCGCCACCCAGGAATGCTCCCGATCTCTAGGGTATCCATACGTGAAGGAATCCCCCAAGGCGACGATTTTTGTGTTCTCCAACGTTTGCGTCTGAGCCGTTTTGCTGACATCTGGTAGTGATGAGTCTGCCCTTTGCCCTTTTGAGCTTCCCCAAGCCCCTAAAAATCCGGCAATCACCACAAAAATACTGAGCACAATCGCTACTTGAATCAGCCGAATTTCCAAACGATAAGTCCTCATTATATCCCTCCGTACACGTAAAAAACATTACCTAGCACCGTCTAATCTCTTCTTAAATGATTCTACATTTCTCTGTCCATTCCTGCTCTCACGTCCTGAAGACTTCTCGCATACTTTAGTATCAAGAATCGAAGGAGGTGCCCCATAAAATGAGCTACATCGATAAGGCCAGAGAACTTGGGGAGGCTTTGGTCCAAACCCCTGAAGTGCAAGCATTGATTGCCGCCGAAGCCGCAATCAATGCTGACGCGGAAGCTAGTGAATCCTTTATGAACTATCAAGAAAAAGAACAGCAAATCGTTACAACTCAAATGATTAGCAAAGTCGTTCCTGAAAAGGAAGCGTTGGCTCTGATCGACTTGAGAATTCGTATTATGAACAAGCATCCTCTCATTAAGACCTATTTCCTCCAACAGCAAAAGTTTGAGCGGGTTATGGCCATGGTCAATCTCACGATTACAACAACCATTCACGGTATGCCAAGCGCTGATCAACTTCCTCTGCCAGATGAAATTAAAAATATGGCGCAAAAGATCTTTGATTCAATCGGTGGAGGTAACTCGATGAAATCACTGGAGATTCCCAAAGACTTTAAACTTCCCGGAGGAATGAAGCTCCCTGCCGATTTTAAATTCCCGGGAATGTCGGAATAAGAGGTTTTCAGCATGCCCCCAGCTCTTTATTCTCGCCCCCTTCTTAAAAATGATATTACCCACCCCATTACGCTCATTGCTTTCCTGATCGTCCTCTTTTTAGGGGGATGGTTAATTATTCAAACCTGGTTTTAGGAGAAAGAAGGTTAAAGCCTTAAAGAAGGAGGTGCCTGCGACATGGCAACATTACCCTCTTGTTCTCCATCCCCGCCTGTCGCTCCCTTCTCTTTTTCGCTCTTAGTCACTAGCCCTATCCGCTGTAATCTACCCTTTAGCCCAGTTAGCGCCATGATTTTCCCCTTTGCAACAGCTGAGCTCCCCTTCGCCTCCTTAATCGTAGCTGGACTCGATATTCTAATGAACTTTCTCACGAAGCGTTCTCTTGTTCAATCCCCCAATCTCCATCATGTTCAACCCGATTTGTACCCGGTAACTCTGACACTCCCCGAACTTATGAACCTCTTACAAAGTGCAGCTAACGGTGCCCTTACTCTACCTAACGGTTCGCCAACCGGACAGGGTTTTGGGCCCGTTGGCGAGGATGAACCCCTTTTCCCAGACAACTTAAGCTTTTCCCTGACCGTAAGTGCTCCTTTTGCCAGCTTTGATGGGAGTCCGGATACCACTTTTAACGTTCCCCTCTTTGAAATTCCCGGCGTTCCCGGAAATCTCATTTTGGCTTTGGCCATGTTTCTCTCTCAGTTCTTAATCGAACGTACCGGTCTTGGAACCCCAGGTTGCGAACCGACTCCAGCTTCTCAATAAGGAGGACAAATTCCATGAATCATTATGGAACTCCATTCCCCCCCGGGGGGCCAGATTATAGCGACTCAGGCTTTCGTAAGACCATTACCTTTCTTCAGTCTCCCGCTGTAGGAGCAAGCTTTATTGCCTTAACCGTTTTCTTCTTAATTGTTTTCATTACCAACGCTCTCTTTACTTCGGCGACGATCGCTACCTTAGGAATTATTGTTACCCTCAGCGTTTTAGCCTTCATAGGTCTGGTTCTTCTCATTATATTTTCTCTTTAGCACTTTCCCCATTAAAGGCGGGAGTGCTTTTATATATATTAAACTGCAGATAGAGTTTCTAAAACTCCACCTGCAGTAAATCTTCCTTTGCAATTACCACACTCAACGCTTCTCTAATTTGTTGGCGGGAGTGGAGAAATTGATGGATCCACCGATGGCAAAACTTCTGGTGCGAGAACGCCTTCACCTAAGGCAGATGGGGCAAGGGGGACGGTCGAGGGATTTCCTCTTCCTCGAACAAATCCGTAGATCTTTTGCCAGACTGACCCTCCCGCTTTTTTGACAGGACTTAGAAATCGAGAAGGCCCCATGGGTTGCCTTACTTGGAGGATGATTGGCCCTTTGGGAGCCTGCCCTAAGTCCTGAGGATTTTCCACCGTAATTAGAACCCGGCTGTAATACAGAAGAGGAACTTGACTTCGAAACTGAGTTTGGTAAACTCCGCTCCCAATTGGCCTTAAAACTCCAGCTAAAAACCCGGTAGTTCCTTTTTGATCCACCAAATAAGCAGCATACGTTCCGTAGCCCTGCCCTACTAAGGTATTGGGCAAGGGTAAATTGGCGACACAGCTAAAAACATTATCCGGAGAAATTGTCGCGATACCATTAGCAGCTATCCCCGCCTGGGCTGCTTCTAAAATTAGCTGGCGCGGCTGGTTCATCACCGGCCCGCCTCCCCCCTGCCCAAGAAATGAAAACGGACCACTTCCCATCGGTCCACCTCCTTGCTTCGGTCCAATAAATCCACCACGACTATTGGTTATTTTTCCGTCCTTTTGAAAGACTCCCCTACTTTTCAATCCAGACCCCAGGGTATTTCGTATGGATCCTCCCCCAGGGGTGATTCCTTGCCCAGGTAACATCCCACCTCCCGGATACATCCCATAGCCCGGAGGTATTCCAGGGCCCGGGGGCATACTATTCGGATACATTCCTCCGCCTTGGGGCATCCCTGGTCCCTGTCCCAGTTGAGGAACAGGTGGTCCTTGCGGATTAGCCTGTCCAAAACCCTGTGACCTCCCCATATCTCCACCGAACCTCACATTTTCTCCCCCCCATCTCTGAACCTCTTTCACAACATGATATGTCGAATCCAGGGATTTGGTTCTTTGGTTTGGCATACCCAGTTCTGGTGTGATAACATCATAGGCAAAGACTGATTTATACCTTACTTAAATGAGGAGTTTTGTTGATGGAAAAATCTCTAAAGACATTAACCCGTCGTGGTTTTTTACGAGGAGTAGGCGGACTACTCGCTAGCCATTGGGCTCTTTCCAGCACGGCTATCGGTGGAGCGGGAATTTTGGCCTTGGCCGAACATGACACACTCACCCTAGAAAAAGAGTTTTGGGACTTATCCTATCCAGCTCTCCCCGCCGCACTCGAGGGCAAGCGCATTGTTCAGCTTTCCGACCTTCACCTCGAGCAACTTCGCTTCAGCTCATCCTCCCTTCAAAGCCAGGTCAATGCCCAAAAATCTGATCTTCTCGTGCTGACCGGGGATCTCATTTCCGACCGTACGGACCTAGATAAAGTAGTGGAATATCTGCAACCGCTCACGGCGCGTTTTGGTAAGTATATGGTTATGGGTAATAACGATTATTGGCATTTCTCACGATCTCTTTTTAACCGTTATATGGAACTTCTTCTGGGAATCGGCTGGATTCCGCTCATTAATGATGCCGAACGGATCAAGGATCTGAACCTTTGGATTATAGGGGTGGATGACCCTGCTACCGCCCATGATGATGTTGCCAAATCTTATGCTAAGCTATCTCAAACATCTTCCTCAGAACTCCCCTTTCGCCTCGTCCTCTCCCATTCTACCGATTCTCTTGATGACATCGCCAAGTATGGCGCTGAACTTCTTTTGACTGGACATACCCATGGTGGTCAAATCCGACTTCCTGGTATGAAACCACTAATTACGAACACCTACCTTGGCGATAACGGAATCTATGAGGGGTATCACGTGATAGAGGGTGTTCCCCTTTACATAAACCGTGGCATTGGCGAAAGTGGAATTCCCTTGCGCTTAAACGTTCCCCCAGAAATTGCGATTTTCACCTTACACAAGGGTCAAGCTGAGCCAGTTCACCGGACGGAGTAGTAGGACACAACTGCCCTAAAATATGAAGAAGCTTCCAGAACAAAGTTTCGTTTACTCAACAAAACCTTATCTGAAAGCTTCTTCATTTATCCCATTATCAATTTAGAGCATTTTCTTAGCGTTTATTACTATTACGCCAGATCCCGATCTTCTCGGCCTCTTTGATCAATTCTTCACGGAAGTCAGGATGAGCGATTGAAATTAAAGCTTCAGCCCGTTCCCATGTCGATTTCCCCTTCAAATTTACAATCCCATATTCGGTGACCATGTATTCGACAAGAGCACGCGGAGTGGTAACAACTCCTCCTGGAGTTATGATCGGATTAATCCTTGAATGAAGTTCTCCCTTCTTATGGAAGGTCGATTCCATAGCCATAAAGGATTTCCCGCCTTTTGAATGATACGAACCAAAGGCAAAATCAAACTGTCCACCCGTCCCACTGATTTGACGCGTACCTGACGATTCTGAGCAAACTTGACCCGTCAAATCGATCTCAATGCAGTTGTTAATGGAAACAACTTTATCATTTTGGGCAATAATGAACGGATCATTGACATAATCAACAGGATAGGCTGCACACATTGGGTTATTGTTTAAAAAGTCATACGTCTTCTGGGTACCGAAGCCGAAAGTATAAGTAACTTTATACTTATCCAGCGTCTTTTTCGCCCCTGTTACACGTCCTGACTCCACCATCTCAACCATTGACTCGGTGAACATCTCAGTATGAAGCCCCAAATCCTTCAAATCAGATTGAGCAATCATCTTGCCCATTGCATTCGGCATACCACCGATACCCAGTTGAATACAGCTTCCGTCTTCGAGTTCAGGCATAATAAACGAAGCGATTTTTTCTTCGATTTCTTTCGGTTCGCTGCTCGGAACCTGCGCCAACTGCCAGTCTGCTTCCACAATATAATCCACTTCGGAAATATGAATGCTTTCTTCCCTTCCCCCGAGGCAGTGCGGCATACTATGATTGACTTCTAAAATGACGATTTTAGCCTTTTCACAAATGGCATGGGTATGAGATACTTGAGGTCCAAAGTTAAAATACCCATGCTCGTCGATCGGCGTAACCGGAATCATCGCTACATCCACATCCAGGAATCTACGATACATACCTGGAAGCTCATGATAAAGCATTGGAATATACCAGCAAGCCCCTTGATCATGGAGTTTACGGTCAATACCACTAAAATGCCAGTTATTAAACGTAAAATGCTTGGCCTCGGGATCAGCCTTCACAACTTCAGGCATACGCAGCGAGGTGACTGTACGGATTTTTACATCATGAAGTTCTTCCTTACGTGCTGCTAACGCTTTGTCCAGCGCCACAACTTGACCAGCAAAGGCTCCATAATCGACCCAATCCCCGGATTTAACAACACGGACCGCTTGCTCAGGGGTTACTAATTTCTTTTCATATTCGGCGTTCAAACTCATTTAGCCCATCCTCCTCGAAAATCTTCATTTCTTTATCTCTAGATTTTAGATCGAGGCAACAACCTACCTCATTTCTATCCCTTCTCTTTATTGCAAGATATATGCCAATTTTCCGAAAATTTTGTCTGCGGTCTAGCCACATCTCAAGAATCCCTTTAAGTAAGGAATTCTGAGCTGATAAAAAATAAATATACTAATTAATAAAAATTTGTTAAAAAAAGTACTATTTCGCGGACTGTCGCCAATTTGCTACAGCCGAATTTCGGAATCATCTGAATTGGCTGATATAGGCTGATCCTGTCGACTCTTTTTCATTTCTTAGCAGTGTCTATAAAAAGCGACAATAATCTCTATTTGTCTACAGTTTATAAAAGGGAACTCCGCACCACTTGACCTTTTGAATCGTGGTGCGGAGCTTCTTTTGTAGCCAATTTGCTTTTTAAATACTAAACGTATGGTTTCCTATCTGTTTGATCACCGAACGACTCTTGATCCAGCGATCTGTTGCTGTCTTAGGGTTAAAATAGTAGAGTGCACCTCCGGTCGGGTCTTGACCTGTTAAGGCTGTCTCTGCCGCCCGATAAGCTTCTTCATCCGGAGTGAGATGAATTTGCTTATCACTAACTGCCGTAAACGCTCCCGTCTGATAAACCACGTCACGAATTGTCTTGGGGAAACTTGAGTCCTTGAGGCGATTGAGAACGACAGCGCCCACAGCGACTTGTCCTTCAAAATCCTCTCCTCGCGCTTCAGCATAGATTACCCTGGCTAACAGATCGAGGTCAGCTTTTGTAGCCTGATCCTTAACCGTCGCTTGTACCTGCTGCCCTCGTGAAGCTACAGGAGCCGTTTCCTGCGCAACCGAAGGCTGTGATACCCTCGTCTCTTGAGCCTCGGTTTGAACGACTATTTCCTGTTCTTCGCCTTGCCCCATAATGATCTCAACAGTCTTGACTTTCTCCATGTTTTGAACTTGGACAGCTTGAGCTTGAGCCTGTGTCTGAATTTGAGAACGAGCACGAATTGACACTTGAGGCTGTATTAGAGTCTGTATTTCCTGTTGTACGTGTTCTTGGCTTAAATCGGGGGTAACGATCCAAAGTTTTTGACCGGCGCGAATGTGGTCAGGATAGGCAATGTGATTGATCTGCGTTAATTGTTCGAGGGACAGCTGGTACTTCTGCGCCAGACTCCATAGTGTGTCTCCTTTTTGGATAACAATTTGCATTTTCTCTACCTTAGCAGTTGACCCATTAATGGGTTCACCGCCAGTTTGTCCACGTACAGGGTAAATCGTGCTTTGCCAGAAAAATAGGATGAGCACCCCGCACAGGAACATTGCCGAGGATTTCCGGCATCGTCGGTGTGGCAAAAAAAATCACCTCTTCAGAAAGAATTATTTCTATTCTTTCCCAAAGACAGTGATTTTTATAACTGCCGAAAGTTTTAAAGATAGAAAGCCGTGAATTTTATACCTGATTTTTAATCGCAATACCCTTTTTTTCGTAACTTATTTACGTGCTCTTCAAGAATTTCATCCAGGTGAATCCCATATTGTTCCTCCAAAACGAACATCATCGTGACCGCAGTTTGGGCGACGTCGACGAGTTCCTGAGCGACCATTTGCATGGCTTCCGCTTCTTCCACCCGCAAACGTTCCCCACTCAATCCTCGGAATTTCCCTATGGCCTGAGCCAGTTCCCCCGACTCCTCCATGATTTTCAAGGCTGTGCTCTCCAACGATGGACTGAGCCGGTTAAGCCGTGGCAATGTCACCGTTTTCGAACGACGAAGTTCTTCCACTCCAAAAACCTCTCTTCATTACTCTATTAATCTACCCATTTCTATTCTGAAAAAACCTTAGATCTGCTCAGGTCAAATAGGTTGTGAAATTCTTGCGAGCAGAGTTACGTTACAGACGCTCGGATGTGCGAGAAGCTACTCGACCCAAGCTTTTTCATCCTACGATGCAAGTGTTTATGTCCGGCAGGATAAGGCAACTAAGCAGCCACCTGCGCTGGGATTTGGCGCCAGCTAAGTTTTCTTTATTCTTTGCAGGTGCTGCGTAGCAGTATGAATGTCTTTCCTATTTACTCAAAGAATTTACATTGACATCTAGAAGTGCTTGTCCGTAATCTGGTAAGGGAAGAAGCTCCCCTTGCGGTCTAGCGGGACGACTCGATTGGACTTTGACCGGCGCACTCCCCGAAGTAACGGTTTGAATCACGGCTAATGCCCCATCAGCTAAAGCCACACCATCCTTACCCTGAATCGTCGGATGAGTCACCAGCCAGTAGGTTTTCCCGGACTGCAGGAGATCCTTTGGGATAACCTGAAGCTCATGATCACTTAACGGCGTAAATTCGAGCATCACACGTTCTCCGCTCTCGCTTTCAATAATTTCTAAGCTTTCCGCCGTCACCGTTTGCCAATTCATGGAGCTATTGAACGTAACCGTGAACTTCTTATCCAGTGGAACTCCTTGCAACCCCGTGAGTTCTCGATAGTCAGGGTAAAAGAGGGGCCATCTTTTCACCTTTTCTTGATCACTAAACTGAAGCCAACTTTGTCCTTCCCATTTTTGGACATTTCCAGGGCTAAGGGTGGAAACCAATTCGCCATAAGATTGCCAAAATTCCGGAGTCCTAGCCTGTTCTAAAGAAATCTTCCAGAACTTACTGTTAGCATAGACCTGAACCGAACCTTCGGGATCCGAGGTTTTGCCTTCTCCGATCGTTGTTTGACTCGTAGTCTTCACCGGTTGCAACGCACCCTCAAGAAGAAGCTCAGCTACTTTTTCCGAATCCGAGCTCAGGATCTTGACATCCGGGTTAATCCCAACTTTGTTAATTTCGTTGCCGAACGGGGAAAAGAACTTGGCAATCGTCATTTTCAGTACACTTCCATCAGTGAGAGGAAACATACTCTGAACTGAGCCTTTGCCATAGGTCCGATTCCCGACGATTGTCGCCTTATGGTAATCCTTAACCACACTCGTCAAAATTTCAGAGGCGCTGGCACTATTTTCATTGGTCAAAAACATCGTTGGTTCGTTCAAGGTGACAGCTTGTTTCACCCCGGGATAAGGAACATATTTTCCGCTTCGATCCTTCGTTTGTAGAGCCGTCTGATCCCCGATAAAATACCCTGCCATACTTAAGGCTGAGCTCAAATACCCTCCTGGATTATCCCGTAAGTCGATAATCCAGGCTTTCGCTCCGTTTCCTTTTAGTTCCTTGACGATCTGATCAAATCCAGCCGGGGTCGTTGCGCCAAACGTATGAATAGCGATATACCCTATTTCCCCATTGATGAGCTTTCCGTCAACGGTCGGGATTTCAATCGCACGCCGGGGTACCGCTAAATTAAAAGTCGTCCCCCCGCGTTGCACGGTGATCTGGACTGAACTCCCATCTAGCCCCCGCAAAAATCCTACTGCTGTCTCCTGTGGGAGTCCCGCTAAGGATTGTCCAGCAACTTCAGTAATAAGGTCACCCGCCTTGAGTCCAACCTCTGCGGCGGGAGATCCCTCGATCACCGAAGTGATCCGAATTCCTGCCGGAGCGAGCTCGATATAGACTCCGATCCCGGAAAATGTCATGTCCATTGAGTTGATGAAATCCTGATATTGCTTAGCTGTAAAATAGATTGTATGTGGATCCCCGAGCTTTTGCAACATCTCTTCAATACTCGGCGCCTGCAAAACCTCACTTGCTACTGGGTCAACATATTGATTCTGCAAAAGCGCCTTTACTTCCGGGAGCGTATCTTCTGCTGCCAATACCGGAGTTGAAAGAAGTAAACTAACCGCTAACGCTAAAGCTGTTATGGTCTTGATTTTAAAAGTACGTCTAAACATCTACTTTTCCCCATCCTCTCTTAATTTGCTTGATTCGACATCAGTCACCTGATTCCTGTCATATACACAGCAAATCGAGAGGAATATGGGAAACTAACCTGAGGTAACGCCCTTTAAAGCCTTGGCTCTTCTAGCCTCAAAGCACCTTGGACGTGGAGCAACAGAGAGTCGATTGCTAAAGGTTTAGTTAAAAGTACATATGCCCCCGTGTTTAAAGCTTGTTCTTCATCACCCTGTTCCGTGCTAACCATAATCACAGGAATAGACTTTGACCGCTCATCCACTTTCAAAAGGGTAAGAATCTCAAGACCCGTTAATACCGGCATTTGCCACCCGAGAATAATGAGTGAAGGCCTTTCGTTGGAAAAAGACAACCTTAGGCACTCATCCCCTGAAGCCACCGATTTTGTTTCATACCCAGCTTTCTGCAACGTTTCCTGGAGAAACGATCGCGTCGAAATGTTATTATCAGCAACTAATAGATACCTGTTGTTCATAATAAACCCTCATTTCACCGAATTGCAAAACATCGTTTTAAAAAAAATACTTATTTATATTTTATAACAAAAAAGTTATTTTTTCAAACAATTTATTACATTTTTGTCAAGTATTCCTCTTATTAATTCTATTTTCCACTTCCGATGGTTCAAGAAGCTTCTGGAACGCCACCGGTAAGGCTATTCTCTCGAGCTCTTCCCTACTTACCCAGCGCATATCTTGATTACGCCTATCTTTAGCCATCAACTCACCCGAGCACTCTAAAACAATCCAATACATTTCCCAGCGTCGATGGCTAAAGACATGCCCTATAGGACCCATGACTTCTAAACTTTGTTCCAACTTACGCCAAACCTCCTGATCCTGTGAACGATCTGGTACGACCCGTCGATAGAGCTCATACCAAACCTCCCGATTCAGGACTACCCGACTTAAACCTTCTTTCGACTCCGCTACAGCTTCAGACCAAATCTTCTCCTTCAGAGATTCAACATTCTGCAGGAAAATTTCTTCTCCCGGAAATTCCCAAAGATTCGCTAGCAGACCCTGCGCCGGACGTTTCTTAATAAGGAAATTATCTTCCTTTTTGATCAGCAGTGTTAAACGCAAGGCCTCAGTCACCCGATGCTGCCCTTGCTTCACCGGGAAAGCTAATTCTTGCCCTAATTTATGTGCTGCGCACTCTTCTGTAAGAGGACATTCCGCGCAATTGACGAATTTTGGGGTACACAAAATAGCCCCTAATTCCATCAACGCTTGATTAAAATCTCCCGGATGATCATCGGGCTGACACTTTCCCAAAACCTCGCGAAATGCGCGACGACTCTTAACCTTACCGGGTGGTTCCTCCCAAGCCAACAGTCTTGCGAGTACCCGGTTAACATTCCCATCAATTGCTGGTACACGTTCCTGAAAGGCGATACTGGCAATCGCCCCAGCTGTGTACTCACCAACACCCGGAATTTTTAACAAGCTATCATAACTTGCCGGAAGCTTGCCCTCCCAATCTTCCAGAACAAAACGCGCTCCCTCCCACAGATGCTGGGCGCGCGAATAATATCCTAGTCCTCGCCACATCTCCAGAACTTCCTCAAGCTCAGCCTGCGCTAAACTCTGAACTGTAGGAAACCGCTCAAGAAACGTCTGATAATAAGGAATCACCGTCTTTACCTGAGTTTGTTGCAGCATAATTTCAGATACCCAGATCGCATACGGATTATTCGTCTTTCGCCAGGGCAAGTCCCGTTTGACTTGCCAAAACCACTGTAAAAGATACTTCGGCCAAACGTGCATTGATTGCTCCAAATTGCTTCTCCTTATTTCAAATCCTATCGTTTATCATTTCTTCCTGAAAAGGAACAATTTCAATTATACAAATTATAGAGCTCTAGTTCTATCAAATCCACAAATTTAAAAAACCAGGCACTTTCAAGCTTTGCTCGAAGGCCTAGGTTTTAGAACGGGAGGATTTATCTCGTGTGACTAAAGAATGATACTGATTGAGTAAACGATCAAGCTTCTGACTCATCTGAACCACCTCAGGATCAACTAACCTGCGATCCTTGGCTTTGGCATAAAGTAGGTTTCTTTGGTTTTCAATTTTCTTTAATAACCTATCCGTTTGCATTGATTCTCGCTTCCTTCCCCCTTCAAACGAGTCAGTTATTTTAAGTTTCATTATTAATTCGCATCATGAACAATATTTAGCAGGGTTCTCCTCAAATTTATTCTTTGGCAGGGTGTAAATTCATCTCTTATCCATTATGTCTATATTTTAACATAGATAGGAATTTACGGTAGCAACCGTTCGGGGATTATTTCTAAAGAAAACCCGGCTTTCGCCGAGCATAGCGAGAACGAAAGCCGTTGGTTGCACTTATGCTATCTGCCCTAAACTTATACTTTCTGTTAGTATAAAGAAAACCCGGCTTTCGCCGAGCTTTGCGATATAGAAGACTTGGT
>NZ_DATLJA010000069.1:0-40154 GCF_035539115.1 Desulfitobacterium sp.
AGGTGACGAAAAGATGATACAAAAGGCCTTGAGGAATGTGAATTATTATCTCCGCCGTAATTATTGTGCGTATAAGTCCCATAGCTTGAAAAAATTAAATATGGGTCTTACTGGTTAAAATTAAATCACGCTGTAGTGTTAGCATAAAAATAGAGTAAGGTATTTCGATCAGGCAGCCATTGGTATGTCAAAACCCCTAAGGTCTTATCAGTCGCAGAGGGCGATTTCTTCTCAAAAACAACCTTCCCCTTTGTAAGATTGAAAACTTTAAGTGTACCATTTTCCAAGTATGCCAAATAATCTTTGGCATAAGAAATTTGGATATTTTTAAGATCCGAGCCTGGGATAGTTGCTTTAAGCTGAATAGCGATCGGTTCATTAACTACCGGCGCCATAACTTTTTGAACTTGGTTGTTCAAAAGAGAGTAACCTCCAAATTGCAGAATGAGTGAAACTAAGACCCAGACAAATATGATACGCATTTTCTTCTTCATACGTGTTTTCTCCTTTTTGAAAGAGATTGCAAGGTATCTCATGGAGTAACTACAAAGGCTGTAGGAATATAGCGTTCACCAAAAATATCCCAAAGGCGATTCATGACTTTGCCGTTATAGACGAGTTCGGAGGAAGACCCGCCATCGAGATTGACAGCGTTTACTGCATGATAATCTTCAAAAACATGCATGAGGTCCCGTAAAGTCGCTCCAATACTCCACGTGGGCTGACGTCCGTCTATAACTACAAAAATAACGGTTCCATCTGCCATTTGTCCAATACCGGTCAGCGGGGCAACTCCCTGACCTCCGTCTCCCTTAATCATGGGTCTCCCGTCTACAATAAGATTGGGCTGAAAGGAAACAGCTTCACGAATATGTTTTTCTTCTAATTGATTGGCCGTCATATTACCGATGACCAGTTTCCCCTGGTCATCAAATCCGGCAATATTGGTAGCCGAGTCTTTTATATTATTGTGGACTAATTTTCCATCATGCATAGTTAACCCATCTGGGAAAGCTCCGTTTCCTTTACCATCCGGGTCATAGAACCCTCCGGCATTGATTCCAGCAATGGCTTCCATATCCTTGGCCAGATCGCTGACTCGTTCTCCTGTAACACCAAGTTCTTTGGTAACAGCCACTTTGATTCGTTTCGGGTCTGTGATAAGCATCACTTTCCCCTTGAAGCTTGGGCCTTTGATATCTTCAATCGTGATTCCCGTACTCGCATCGGAAATTACTTTGGTGCGACCAATAACTTGTCCTGCGCCTATCCCTTGATCAGCATTGAGGTTCCTAATCCGTTCTATTTCTACATCGGATAGAAAAGCCTGTACAACCTGGGGATGTCGAGATGAGGCAACCGCGCCAACAGCCATTATTTTAAGGGACTCGAAGGGCCCCCAGAACACTATAAAGGGAGCAAGTATTGACGAAAAAATGAGGTTAAAGCCAATAAAGGCTAGAATCATTTTAAACCTGATAGTTCTCTTTTTCCCCATATAATTTGTTCTCCTTCTTGAGTTATGATCGAACGTTGACATTCGACCGGATCTGAATCAATTTGTTTTACTTATTTACTCAACTCGAAAAAACAACCGCCTATAT
Source organism: Desulfitobacterium sp. (assembly GCF_035539115.1). GTDB lineage: Bacteria > Bacillota > Desulfitobacteriia > Desulfitobacteriales > Desulfitobacteriaceae > Desulfitobacterium_A. Next base: position 1,605 of record NZ_DATLJA010000069.1, read on the forward strand.
TTGTATCATGTTACAGCTTTGAATAAGCCTGCAAAATTGATGTCACCACTTTCTCTACTTCAGATTCCTGCACCGTCGAATAAAGCATACCTTCCAAACCATACTTGGGGATTGAAAACTTAGCAGCTGGCAAATTCTCATTGTAGTTTTTACGCAGTTTGACTTCTGATCCGTCAATTTGTTTTGTATCAAAATCAGAGTCCGGTGTTAACACTGGCGTAGGGTCTCCATACGGTTGACCTCCTTTGCTTATCAGTACATTCACAAAGGGTGTTGATGTTCCTGTTGTATAGGATAAAGAAAAGGCTTCTGATTTTTCATCCCCTTTAATATAAATATGGGAGGATGCGTCTCGAAATTTATATCCCTGCGGTACGACGAAATCATCAGGCTGGAGAGTCTTAAAGCTCAACCCCTCCGAAGCTGAAACACCGCCTTTCGAGATATGAATGTCTGTAGGTGGAGTATTCACTGGAACAACTATACTTTCGCAGATTTTCTTCAACTCATCGAGCGAAACACCTCCGCCAGGTATGTTGTTGGCAATGTACTCCACATCATTCTTGGTGAATTGAATATATGCAATGCCAATTTTTTTATTCTCAGTTAACGTTGCTGGCAAATCATCAATTTGGATTTGAGTTTTTGTCAATTGCGCGGAAACAGGAGGATGAATCTCGTTGGGTCGTGCCTCTCTTATGCTAAATGCTGCGTGGCTGCCATATGCAGCAGAGTAAGTCTTGGAATTATTGCCTGGAGGGGTGTCTTGGCTACATCCGATTTGCGAATATGTAAGCTGATATCCTGCGGTGTAACTTGGGAGTAAGGGAGTGAATGAAAGATACGTTTGGTAATCGAAACTTCCATCCGTTATCGAAGAAGATTGATCAAACTGGGTCGTTTGTTCCTGAGAGCTGGCTCCAGGTGCAGGGGTACCGTTTGATATGGAGTTAGTAAAACCCACCAAGCCTAAACTAATGAATATAACGACAGCAGTCCAAGTCCATTTCAAAGTGGGTTTCTGGAAAAGCTTGATCATTTTGATTCTTCTCTTAATTTGATGATTGCTTTTGTTCCCAAAGAAGCCCGTTGTTCCTGGGATCCATGGCGATTGAGCAGGGGTTACTAAACTGATGATAGAAAAACCGTAGCTTTGATACTCTTCTGGCCTTAAAATACTTAAGGCATCGGCATCACAAGCTAACTCGCAGTCTTCACGCATTCTCGCAAAAGAGTACCAAATTAATGGGTTAAACCAATGGCCTATCTGGGCGGCAACGGCCAGCCAATTAATAAGTATATCTTTCCTTTTATAATGGGCTAGTTCATGGATAAAAATATTTTTAATGTTTTCTTCATTAAGCCGATTGACTAGAGATTTAGGAAGAAGAAGCTTGGGACTAATTATTCCGTAAAGACAAGGTGTGTCTATACGATTCGTGATTATTATCGGAAGGCTTTTTCTAATACCGAGTTTGCTGGCACATTCTTGCATGAGTTTAGACATCCCTGCGTCTGTTACAGAAGGTTCTCGCCTTACTAATAAATAGAATCTGAGGTTTGTAGCAATTGTCAGAGTAGATAAAATCAAAACTCCGGCTAACCATAGAATTGCTAATATCCAGCCATTAGACAAATCCTTAGAAATAGGTCTGCCCGCATTGGTATTGCTTTGTTTGCTAATACTCGATTGATCATTTATTAACTGGATTTTTCCGGATATATTGCTGATTGGGGTATTGATATCTGGTATCCTAATAGTTGCTTGATTGACCATCGGAATTGTTACAGATTTATTGGGTAATAAACTGTAAATGCTCCAAGGGCTTTGGATATCGTAAGGTATTAGTAATCGAATAATAAGCAGCATCCAAAGTGCATATTGCCATTTTGCATCTCGTTTATTTCGAAGTGCATATTTAACCAGCAAAATCAGGACAGCTAAAATACTGGCCATAATAGACGATTTAATAACCCAATTGAAGACTAACTCTAATTCCATAAAATCACCCCCGTCCGGATCATTTATCTTCTAAGAGTTTCTTAAGCTCTTCTATTTCTTCTCCCGATAGCTCTTTGTTTTCGATAAAGTTCTTAACGAGTAAATTAAGAGAACCGTTATATACACGACCTAAGAATGACCTTGCTTCTTCTTTGGCACATTCGTTTTCAGTAACTAAGGGATAATATAAATATCCTCGGCTTCCAACTTCATAAGATAAGGCATTTTTGGTAACTAATCGACTGAGCAACGTTTTAATCGTTTTTGGTTTCCAGTCAGTTATCCCCTTCAGTTCATTAATGACATCGCTGGAACTGAGAGGAAACTCATTCCATAGTACTTTCATTACCCGCCATTCAGCATCGGATATTTGCGGAATGTTTTGCATTTTTCTCACCTGCCTACATTTGTAATCTTGTTAATGAATATAGCTTACGTTTGTAGGCGTTTATTGTCAAGACTTTTTCAAAAAATGCCTAGTCGAAATATCCGTATCTTCTTATCCCACCTAGACCTTATGCTAACAAAACAAAATCCCAGGCCGTTAAAGCCTAGGACTAATTTGTGGTATCCTCTTAGGACCTCATTTTATTTAGTTTTTAGATTAATAATAATCTGTCCATTATCGTATTGAATAAAGCGGCTTGGCTTTGCCACCGATACCCCAGCTTTATCCGTTACCAAATTACCTGTGCGGAATACTGAGAGCAAAAATCCGATAAGGCACATATTTGTAACAAGGGCTCGCCCTCCGTAAGAAATGAGTGGTAACGAAACCGGAGGAAAGAGCAAAAAGCCTAAGTCGAATGCAATATAAACCATACACTGTACTGCAAATGTTGAGATAATCGCGAGTGAAACCAATAATCCCAGTACGCCTTTTTGCTTCTTACAAAGAAGAACAGCACGTATAATAAAAGCTGTGAATATCGCAATTATTCCGATAAGCACAATCCATCCGAGTCTATAAATCATGTAAGTCAAAAGAAAATCGGTATCGGCTGCAGGCAAAAGCTGTGATGCCGAATATCCTCCATAACCACTTATCGGCAAGCCCTCACCAATGAACTGCGAATGGGACAAAAACCGTTGTATCATAGTCCCAATATATCCAGCCCGTGTCGGGTCAAGCGATGGATTTAACACTAATTGCAGTCTATTTAAAATATACCTTCCACCGCTCATCACTAAAAACGGTATAGACAAAACGACGGCAGTCGAGACATAAATAATTAGCATTGCAAAAAGTTTTCTTACATCAAACCAACCATTTACAACAGCAGCCGTTAGAATAATAAGGCACGTAGTACAAAGCAAAAAGAAAACACTTACATTATGAGCGTATATCGAAAAGTATGCAGGAATAATAAATACTACTTCACAAAGAATAAGTCCGCCATACCCTTTATTTCCCATCCTGTAAACAAATCCGGCAAAGGCGGTAGGGAACAGCAAAAGCAGATAAATCGTAGATGTCGCCCGACTTCCCCCTGTAAACAAATAAGAAGCTAACGTTATTGCACAGAGCGTAAAAAATACAACTTTAGGGTACTTCCCTATGATTGTGAAGTCGACAAAATATGCAGCAAACATTACAGGGATTGCAATACCTGCCCGTATAATCTGTTTTTGAAACATCTCTGCTCCGTTATTAAGGTGATTGGGTCCAATCCAAATTTGAATAGCAAGCCCCAAAAGAAGCATAGTGGCAGTCATCACAAGCAGCGGCCAATCCGGCCTAGGTCTATGAGCACGGTCAAGTTGCTCCCCGACAACAACAGGATCACCCATCTCGGCAATTGCCCTGGCAGTTGCCGCTTCTTCATTAAGTCCATCGCTCATAAAGGCTTCTTTTTGATCGATTATGTGGTTTTCTATTTCTTCTAAAACAGGAGACTGCGCCCTTTTCCAACGTATCTGTTGGCGCACAACTTCCAAATACTCGGCAATCTTGTTAGGCTGTTGCAAAACTTGCACCTCCTAAAACATCATTTACCGCAGCGGTATATGCTTTCCATTCTTCCTTTTTCTCCTTCAAATGCTTGCGACCATTTTTTGTGATACTATAGTATTTCCGTACCCTCGCATTATCAGCGGTCTCTTCATAAGAAGTGAGCATATTCCTTTGCTCTAAGGTGTGGAGCAATGGATATAATGTTCCTGCTTTTAACTCAAAAGCATTGTTTGATTTCTTTCTAAGTTCTTCAATCATCTGGTAGCCGTACATATTCGTTTCGTCAAGTAGCTTTAAGATAAGCATGGTGGTGCTTCCTGTTAAAAGGCTTTTATCGATTGCCATATTCATGCCTCCATATGTAGATTATCTATATACTATAATATATAGATAATCTACATATGTCAAATCGAAAATTACCGGCCTGTTTGTAACAGCTTATATGAGTAATCTTTGTCATTTTTACTCCTACGTAATAGTGCGAAGTCTTCCCGCGGAAATCCCCCCAAGAAACGCAGTCCGCTCTCTAAGTGGAACCTTCTGGGTTTTTGGTCCGATAACCAAGGTTATGAAAAGAGCACCAGCATTCTATCAATAAGGCCCTGGTGCTATTGTCATGTTATGTCACAACATAGGAAGAATGCGCATCATGGCTTTGGAGAATTTAACGCTTATTAAAATAGTTATTCAGTTTCTCCATCCTCTTGGCATACTCCTCAAGTTTAAGTCTTAGTTTGGTCGGCGAACGCCACGCCTGAATGGATAACAAAAGACTCTTTCATCACAGCTTCCCCACTGGATAGTGAATCCCATGTTCCAGCATTCCCTCAACCACCTGCGTCTCGGTCAACATCTTCTCTACCTGAAAATCCTTCCCCGGCAGATGAATTAAAGCATAGCGATCAGGAGTGAGTTCTTCCACGATCCGGACCAGAGGAGTTTCACTGTAAGCCGTTAGAACTTTACTTTTCATTAGACCTTTTTCAAGGAGTTCCTCTTTTTTACGAGTCAGCTGACGAAGGAAGGTTATTCGGGCTGAGGCTATCTCCTTGTTTCCGGAAAGCCAAAAAAAGCCGGCTAGAATAAGCAGGGTAGTGAAACCTTCGATGGAATTCTCTTTGCCCGGTAAAGTTAGTCCTAGAATAGCTAAAAGGACACCGAGAGCTTGACCGCAGTGAGCAAGTGCTTTAGTGGTCCGAACAAACCCAAAGGTATCTGCCAAAAATGCCCGTGCAATGCGTCCTCCGTCTAAGGGAAGTACAGGTAGCAAATTAAAGGTGGCAAGCCAAAAGTTAATACGCACAAACTCTTCCCCACTTGGACCTAGCCAATAGCCTTGCCAACGTAGCGTCTGAGCAGCAAACAACAAAACGAGGTTAAACGCAGGTCCAGCTAGAGACAGAATAGTTTCTTCAACTTTTCGTCCTTCGAAAAGATCATCACAGTATGCTGCCCCGCCAAACGGAAAAATTTCCAGCCCCACGACCTGGAAACCATAGGCTTTGGCCGTAAGCAAGTGTGCTAATTCATGCCCAATGACGAGAGCGAAGATCAAAAGAGCCTGGGTTATCAGCCCCAGGGCTCCATAAGCAAGCAATACCAGTAGAAATGTGGGATGAACTCTGATGCTAAGTCCTTGAACGCGTAAAACCTCCACGCTGAAACCTCCTCGGCTAGGACATATTCTGCAAAGGCCTTTAAGAATAACTAAAATAGCACAAGCTACATGACCTAAACTTCTTCATCCCTCTGATTAATTTCTGCGTTACTTCGCCGACGGAGTGAGATAAGGCAGCGGATTTACGGGTCGCCCATCTTTGCGCAATTCAAAATGGAGCCATGGTTTTTTCAGCGGAGCCGAAAGCCCAACAGTACCGATAACATCGCCCGCCTGAACGGCTTGACCCTTTTGGACATTAACATCTCCGAGATTGGCGAGAACTGTCGTCCACCCATTGGCAAAATCCAGCTTGACGAGTCGACCCAGTTGGGGATCATCCCCTACCTGTGTCACGACCCCTTGATAGGGAGAAACAACGGGGATACCTAAAGCACTTCCAATATCAATTCCATTGTGCATACTTCCCTTTCCTTGACTATCCATCGACCCAAAGGGCGCCGTAACTGGACCAGAAAGAGGAGGAACGAACTTTCCTTGCATCGTTGCATCGACCGGAGTTGATTTTACTCCGAGAGGACCCATCCCCAGCACTTCTTTAACCATATCATTCATCGAAGCGTATAAATTCCCGTTTTGAATCGTTCCCTGATAAACGGAATAGATCGAATGAGAGAGAATATCTTCCCCCTTTGAAGCAAAAAAAATCATTAGAAAAAATGCTACCGCAAGTGCTGATTTTTTTTGTATCCCTGTCCAAGTGTAGAGAATTTCTCGTTTGGATCGTTTTGGAGGATTCCGTTTCACTGGCCAATCCTCATACTTTGTTCCTCGCTCACGTCCTACCTCTTGGGCCGCTCTTTCCCATTCCCAATCGTCCCAACGTTCAAATGGATTCATGCCTATCAACCCCTTAGCCCGTACACTTACTTATGTTTATGCTAAGAGGGAAAAAAAAGAACTGCCTTGCACTCGCCAAGGCAGTCTTCGGTCGGAGTAAAATATTTTTAGAGCTAAAACATAAGTCGCTGTCGCCTGATGTTAATACTTAACAATAGACCGATCCCTAGCATATTAGTCCACATCGTACTTCCACCGTAACTGATCAAAGGAAGCGGAATTCCTGTAACTGGCATGATTCCAGAAGTCATCCCAACATTAACGAGGAGGTGAAAAACAAACATGCTCACAACTCCACTACCCACGAGCATTCCATATACATCTCTCGATTTCATCGCGATGTTGATCGCTCGTAGTAAGAACATAGCAAATAAAAATAGCAGCGTAATCGTTCCAATAAAACCGAACTCTTCCCCGACCACCGAAAAGATAAAGTCGGTATGGTGCTCCGGCAAAAAGTTGAGCTGACCTTGTGTCCCCTGCCGGTACCCCTTACCCCACAGGCCACCTGAGCCAATGGCCCAAATGGATTGAATAATATGATACCCGTTCCCCGAGGTATCCGACATTGGGTCCATAAAAATAGTCAAACGCTTCAGCTGATAATCCTGCATCGGTAAAGGAAGACCTTGAGCAAATTTCAGAAAGCCAGGCAGATCCTTAGCAAAGTGCAACCATAAGGCAACTCCTAAGATTAAGGCGCCGCCCAGCAAAAGTCCTCCGAATTTCCAGGGGTTGGCCCCAGCGACAAACATCATCCCAATAAAAATCGCCGCCAGAACTAAAGTGGTTCCTAAATCAGGTTGTTTAAAAATGAGTGCCATCGGGACAGCAACAAATAAAAACGGAGGAATAAAATCGCGGAAACGATTCAATTTGCCTTGCCGTTTGGCGAGAAAATCAGCCAGGGCTAAAATAATAAAAATCTTAGCAAATTCAGAAGGCTGAATATTAAAACTTGATGTCACCGGAATCCAGCGTTGTGCCCCTCCGACAGAAATGCCAAAGATAAAAACGGCGCTTAATAAAGCAATGTTAAATCCATAGATCCACCAACTATACCGTCTGAGCTTTTGATAATCAATCGACGCAACTACAGCAGCAATCACTATCCCCGTCGCGATCCACATCGCCTGGTTCTTAACATAAAAATAGGGTTGAGATTTAATTACATTTAAGGATGCTGTACTTAAGATCAATAGACTAGCACCCAAAAGGAGCGAAAGAATAAATATAAAAAGAAAATCTAGATTTTTAAAGGTGCGTCGATCAAGCATAAAAAATACCCCTTTGTCACTTCTTGTTTCTAATTATAACATAAGGGACTTCGAATTTAAAAAGGGTTGTCCCAGTTTTGATTGCCAACTGAAACAACCCTTCCTCAATTTTAAAAATGCGTTAAAAATATTGTCAAAGTTGAACCTTATCCTTTGACGCGTAATCTCTCCTCATCCGGATAACGGGAATATTCGCTACTAAAGCGACTTCCCGATCTTCCTGACTTAGATTAACCTCTAGAGCTGATTCATCAATGTCCATATAGTTGGAAATTACCTTGATCAAATCCTCTTTCAAGGAGTTTAACATCTGGGGTGAAATGTCAGACCGGTCATGTACGAGGACAAGCCGCAAGCGTTCTTTGGCAATATTTTTTGACGAACTTTCCTTACCGAGCATCCGGCTAATAAACTCTAACAAGCTCTCTTCCTCCTCTCTGTATCCAAGCACTAGCGCATCCCGAAAAATTTCTTAACCTTGTCCATAAAACCGTCTGGAGCTTCAAGGTTCATTAGTGGTACCTCTTCTCCCTGGATTCTTCGGGTAATGCGGCGATAAGCTTCTCCTGCATGGGAGGAATTATCTGATACCGCAGGCTCCCCACGGTTTGTTGAGATAACGATGCTTTCATCATCAGGGACAACCCCGATCAGATCAATTGCTAGAATATCCATGATATCCGAAATATCCATCATGTCGCCGCGTTTTACCATCGCGGGGCGAATCCGGTTAATAATCAAGCGTGGATTCTTAAGATCAGCGGCCTCTAACAGCCCAATAATTCGGTCGGCATCACGGACCGCACTTACCTCTGGTGTCGTTACCACAATAGCGCGGTCGGCACCGGCGATCGCATTGCGAAAGCCTTGTTCAATTCCTGCAGGACAATCAATGATCGCATAGTCAAATTCATTCTTCAGTTCCAGGGCTAAAGCCTTCATTTGCTCGGGGTTAACTGCCGTCTTGTCTTTCGTTTGAGCAGCAGGTAGAAGATAAAGGTTCTCGTAGCGTTTATCCTTAATCAATGCTTGCCTTAAGCGACAATTCCCACTGGTCACATCCACAATATCATAAACAATCCGGTTCTCCAGGCCCATCACCACATCTAAATTTCGCAAGCCGATATCTGTATCGACCAAAACCACGTTATGCCCTGCTGCAGCAAGGCCGGTACCAATGTTGGCCGAGGTGGTCGTTTTACCAACTCCTCCTTTTCCCGATGTCACGACAATAACGTCTCCCATATTTAAACCTACCTTTCCATAATTCTCATGTATTCTACCCAAAATATGTCGTTCTATCTCCCTTTTCCTCTTAGCCCTGTCATTTGTACTCCTTCAACCATTAGCTGATTCTCTTTGATTTTAGCAATTTCAGGACCCCGCCAATCATCCGTTCCTTCCGGTGAACGAGCCACTACATCCGCGATCCGTAATTGAGTCGGCGCGAGATGATAGGCACTAACGGTTGCTTTGCGTTCCCCGGTCGCTCCAGCATGGGCAACCCCGCGGAGTGAACCCATAACGGCAATATTTCCTGTTGCTATTATCTCAGCTCCAGGATTGACATCCCCGAGAACCACAACGTGTCCTTCAAATTGTATACTAGCTCCCGAGCGTAGAGTCCGTTCCACAAAAAGACAAGGACCCTCAACCGTCCCCTCATCCCATATTCGCGCTTTCACAGGTTCCTGATTGACTGAAACTAAATTATGGCTTGGAGTATACACTTGGTCTGCCTTTAACCACCCGGCTGGGGTGAGTCCATGTTGGGTAAGGGTTTGGCTCAATTGCTCTTTTTGTTCTACCGAGAAGACCTTATCCCCTCCGTAGCAGCGGACAGCCGCTCCTTGAAGGAATTGTTCTGAATCTCTTAAAAGCCCCTGAAGTTCATCCATCAAAACTGCGAAATCCTCCTCAGGGTCCAGGTATAACACCAGTCCATCTCGAGTTCCCTTTAAGGCTATGTGTTCTATCAATGCCAATCCCCCATCGCCTAAATAAGATGCTTGTCCAAACGGCTCGAAGGAAGTTATTGATCTTTCTGCAGTTTCAGACGTTCATATAAGTTCTACAAAACAGGTCAAATACCCTTTATCCTCATAAAAAAAAACGAGGATGATTTTCCTCGTTTTTCAACTCTATTTCGAACCTTTATTGCCAAAATCAACCACCACTCGTTGATTTCCAGCCAAAATATTGCATAAAAGCAGCTTTAGCGACATACCCCGCTGTATCACCGCCATGGCCCCCGTAGGCGACTACACCTGCAAAGGCAATTTGCGGATCATCATAAGGCGCAAAAGCGACATACATTCCGTTATAGAGGCTCCCCTCAACTGTATCTTTTGAACCAATCTGAGCAGTACCGGTTTTACCCCCGCCTGAATATTGAGGAACATCTGCGAATAGCCAATTGGCTGTTCCCTCGCCACTCGTAACAGCAGCCATTCCTTGTTTCACAATCTCCATATTTTGGGGAGAAACGGATACATTATTGAGAACCTGGGGTTGATTTTGTTCAATAACGTTCCCACTGACCGGATCCAAAATTTTGTCCACGACATAGGGTTTCATGTGTTTTCCCCCGTTGACTAGAGTCGCCACATAATTCGCCAGTTGGACAGGAGTGTAAGTATTAGCTCCTTGACCAATAGCAGCATTGAAACTATCATAAATCTTCCAGTCGACTTGATATTGATCATTGACCGCTTGTATTTCGGCTTTCTTTTTATTTAAAAGGTTTTGCTTTGTCTTATCATCCGGTGCCTGAGCAATCTGTGTTGCATAATTCGTTTCAATCGTTTTTAACTTATTGTCCCTGATATTCCCAATATATGCTTTCTTCCACTCAGCCGAAGGAGCTATCCCGATTGCTTCACCCGGTAGATCGATCCCGCTTTTAACCCCTAAGCCAAACTCGTTGGACAGCTGCTTCATCAGTTCCGGGTTAGCATCAAAGACCCGACGTCCGACAATTTGAAAGTAGATATTTGAAGAATTCGCGAGCCCGCGCGTCATATTGACCATCCCGAATTTACTTCCACCCCACTCCTCAAACCCTTGCTTCTGAACACTTGCTGATCCAAGGGATGACATCTCATCTAGAAAAGAGTCAGTAGGAGTAACAACGCCTGCTTGCAAGGCCGCCATCGCTGTGATCATCTTATAAGTTGAACCCGGAGGATAGAGGCCTGAAAGGGCCCAGTTATTGGACGCAGCATCTTTATCCTGAAAATATCTCTTGGCGACATCATCAGAAATGGTGCCAATCAAATCATTAGGATTCATGTAAGGGCGAGAGGCCATCGCTAAAATCTTCCCGGTTTTAACATCGATCACTACCGCCGCCCCTGTTTGGGCATCAGCGTAAGTCTTTTGCACCTTAGCAATGACCTCGTCCAAACTGCTCTGCACAGTCTGTTGGAGCTGGGCATCAAGCGTTAATTGAATCGTTTTTCCTGGTTGAGCAGGCTGGATGACTTCCTTGCTGATCGGTCGCGCGCTGTTATCCACAATAACTTGCTGAGTTCCTTCTCGGCCACGCAACCAATAATCATAGCTTTTCTCAACCCCCATCTTACCGACAATATCTCCCTGAGCATACGTAAAGCCATTTTGTTGAGCCAAAGGTTGTTGGCTTAATTGGGGTATCTCATCAGGACTGATTTCTCGAACATAGCCCAGGACTTGACCCATTAAAGTCTCTTGGGGATAAAAACGTACAGGTATGGCATCAATGCTTACTCCGGGAAGTTCATCTTGATGCTCAGCGATTACAGCTTGAAGTGTTTCCGGTACCTTCGATAAGACATTGACCGGGCGGTATCTTTCCCATTGCTGATTTTGAATCATCGCAAAGATATCCTCGGTAATCGCTTCCACAGATTCCGCTTGGTTGGGCCAGTAGGGTTTAATAAACCCTGCCAGGCGACCCACGACATCCTTCCAATTCATATTCTTCGCTTTTTGTAAATCTAGCCAATCAATGGTTAAGGCAAATTCCGGGACACTCGTAGCCATCACTGTACCATTGCGATCCTTAATGTCGCCACGCGTCGCTGGTACTGCCACCAGTTGCATAACATTTCCTTCGGCCATTGTTGCATAATAGGACGATTGGGCAATCTGCAAACGATAAAGATTAAACCCGAGAATTGCAAAAACCAGTATCACAACGATACTTAAACCCCATAACCGATGCAAATATGGTTTGCGCTCTTTCTCTTCCATATCAAAAGTTCCTCCTGGTTACCCTCTCAATAAATATGTTGATATTCGTTATTCTACCTCTCATACTTCGGGCGGTATTTAAGCCAGCCCTTCCCAAAGGAATGGTGAATCCATGGATAGCTAACCGGAACTAGAATCGCATTATATAGCGCAACACCAGTTATTAACCGCAAAGCATCATTAATCGTCCACTGGACACCTACTCCTAGGCTCAAAAAGGCAACAAACACCTGGCCAGCAAACGTCACCAAAAAAACGAGTAACGTGATTAACGGGAAATTTTCCCGATTCCAACGCTGAGCGAGCCAACTACTCAAAAGGGCAACTCCAGTCAAGGTTAAGGAGTACATGCCAAAGTGTCGACCGAGGTAAAAGTCCTCCAGAATACCAGCACCCAGACCCCAGAACGCCCCATACAGGGGTCGGTGGTGTAAGGCCATATAAATTGTGAAAAGCATAATTAAGTCCGGTTTTATGCCATCCCACGACCAAAAAGAAAAAACTGTTCCCGGTAAGATCAAGCTAAGAAGAAGCATGCTAAGCATTAAAAGATAACGCATTTTATTGCCCCTCCGCCTTCTTCACAATATACACCTCTTCAAGTGATTCAAGATCCTCCAAGGGCTTGATATAGGCCGTCTTCAGAAGTCCGGAAGGTTCAAGTTGAATTTGTTCGACTTTACCGATTGGGACATCTTTCGGATAGACTCCACCGAATCCAGAAGTAAGCACGAGATCGCCGATATTAACATTATCCTCACGGCGAAAGAGCATCTGTAAATTACCGTCTGCATCGAGCCGAGAGGTTCTTTTAAAGGTTCCACGAACAATACCAAACGTAGCTGTACCTGTGCTCCCACGGATCAGCGCACTCACTTGCCCCTCTCCGTCCGTAAGCAGAAGCACCTCACTAGTACTGGGGGTAACTGCTACTACCTTACCGACTAATCCATACTGAGCAATTATAGGATTATTAACAGCAACCCCGTCCTGACTCCCTCGGTTTAAGGTAATCGTCTGATACCAGGCTGTTGGGTTGCGATTGATGATACTCGCGCCTGCCTTCGTATATTTACTCAAAGTAGGGCTGTTAAAAAAGCCCTGATCGAGCGCGTTGAACCTCATTCCAGCCAATACCTGTTCTTTTAATTCTATATTATCACCTGTGAGTTGTTCCACTTTTTGCTTAAGTGCCTGGTTTTCCGCTTCTACAGTTCGGAAATTCCAGATCGCACGCGTATTATTCCGAATCCCATTTCCCACTTGTAACACTACACCTTCAACAGGACTTAACACACGCTGCAAAGCTCCGCCCACTGGGTTGGGAAAATGATTTCCAACCCCAGTCAAACGAATACTAACCAGTACGCCTAAAATTAGAAAGAAAACGAGAACCGTAATTCCCGTAGCCGAAACTCTTCTTTTCCCCACCGAGGTTTCCTCCCCGCTATGCCTTTTGCAAAGCAGCTATTCTGCGGAGAATTTCAGCATTTTCTAAAACCTTTCCTGTGCCGAGAGCAACACAAGAGAGCGGATCCTCGGCCAGATGGACCGGCATCCCTGTCTCATCAGCGATCAGCATATCCAGATTTCGGAGAAGTGAACCTCCACCTGCCATCATAATTCCACGATCCATAATATCAGACGCCAATTCAGGAGGCGTTTTTTCCAAGCAAGACTTGATCGCCTCGACAATCGCCATAACCGTCTCTTGTAACGCATCTTGTATTTCTAGTGCAGTCACTTCAATTGTCTTCGGTAAACCTGTCAGAAGATCCCGACCCCGAACGGTATAGGTCATTCCTTCTTCTGCCTTATAGGCCGACCCAATCTCCGTCTTAATATCCTCGGCAGTCCGATACCCGATCATCAAATTGTACCGGCGCTTGATGTGCGCGACAATGGCATCGTCCATTTCGTCCCCCGCAACTCGGATGGAACGGCTGGTAACAATCCCTCCGAGGGAAATTACAGCCACTTCCGTTGTTCCTCCACCGATGTCGACAATCATATTTCCGGTAGGCTCACCCACCGGAAGCCCTGCCCCAATCGCAGCAGCCATGGGTTCTTCCATGATGATAGGTTCCTTTGCGCCCGCTACCAGCGCGGCCTCTTTGACAGCCCGTTCTTCGACGGGAGTAACCCCTGAAGGAACACAGATTACGACCCGCGGTCGGCCAAAAGGAGATTCTGTACCCAAAGCTCGAGAAATGAAATATTTCAACATTTTTTGGGTAACGTTAAAATCGGATATAACCCCATCTTTTAAGGGGCGAATTGCGACGATATTACTTGGAGTTCGGCCAATCATCTCTTTCGCTTTATCCCCAACAGCCAGCGGAGTTTTCTTTTCGATATCCATCGCGACAACGGAGGGTTCGCGAACCACAACTCCCTTTCCGCGCATATAAACCAGCGTATTTGCCGTTCCCAGATCAATTCCTAGGTCTTTACCAAACATCATCATCTAAGAAGCTCCTTCCGTTTCTTCAAATCTAAAAACAATATGGGGACAATATTTCTTACGTGACAAGTTTATTAATTCAGTAGGTTGGATATCGTCCAATTAATGGATTTCCTTTTTCTGTCCCTTATAATATACCTCTTTCTTTAAGGCTTATGTACCGGTTATCTCCAATAATCACGTGATCGAGAACTTCAATTCCCAAGATCTGACCGCCATCCGCTAACCGACGCGTAACATCGAGATCTTCACGGCTAGGTGTGGGATCTCCACTCGGATGGTTATGCAAGAGAATGATGGCATTGGAATTCCGGCGAATCGCTTCTTTGAAACATTCTCTTGGATGCACCAGAGAGGAATTAAGCGACCCAATAGAAATCGGGCTGATAGCCAACACATGATTTTTCGTTGATAAACTCACAATCCGAAAATGTTCTCGATCCAGATAACGCATCTCTTCCATGACCAGATGAGCGATATCCTGTGGAGAATTTATAACTGGACGAGTCATCGGATCCGCGGAAACAGAACGCCGTCCGAGCTCCAAAGCCGCTTTCAATTCTGAAGCTTTGGCACTTCCCAGTCCGTGAAGGCGAGTTAAATCATGAACACTCATCCGGGCTAGGCCAGCCATGCCTCCAGTCTCCATAAGCACTCTTTCGGCGAAATCGAGAACATTTTCCCCTTTTGAGCCTGTGCGCAGAAGAATAGCCAAGATTTCTTTATTCGTGAGCATTTCTGGGCCAAACTGGAACAAGCGCTCACGGGGTAATAGGTCCTCGGGTAGATCCTTCAAGCGGCGATAATCCATCATCCACCTCGCGTAAGGTGATATTTACCTGCTCAATCCCCCACGCTCTCAGTCTCTCGCTTACATATTCCATGGGCAGTCCAATGACGTTACTCAAAGATCCTTCAAACTGATTCACGAATTTTTTCGCTCCCCCTTGGATGGCATAGGCTCCAGCCTTATCCATGGGTTCCCCAGTTGCAATATATGTTTGAATTTCTTCCAAAGTTAGTGGACGAAAGTGAACTCGTGTTCGAATAGCCGCATTTTCCTGATGGCCTGTTCCATTCATTATCGCCACTCCGGTATAAACGTCGTGTTGTCGTCCACTCAGTTGCAGCAACATAGCTTGAGCTTCCTCTGGGTCAGCCGGTTTTCCCAAAATCTGAGAATCTAAGGCCACGATTGTATCTGCTCCTAGAATAATATCTTCTGCAGAACCTCCTGACTCTATCCACGCCTTCTGACCAGCAAGGGCCTTACCTACAGCAAGCGCTTTGACTCCCTCCTCAGGTTTAATCTCCAATGGAAGTTCTTCAGTAACATCTACTTTCAGGGTGACGAAGGAAAAACCCTCTTCTGCTAAAAGCATAGCGCGTCGGGGTGAAGTCGAGGCCAGGACCAACAATTTACCACTTCCTTGAGAGATAATACCCAACCAGTGCCCCCAAGATGGTGGCAAAGTTAATATTTAAGCGAAATCCAAATGAAAGGGAGAGGAAGAAAAAATCTAAATAGGTGTGTGGCGGAAAGTCAATAACAGCTGGACGGAGAAACGGGGTAAAAATCCCATATTTTTCGAGTCCAAAACCGATCAAGGTTCCAAGAGCTGCTCCGCTTAAGATAAGGATAACGGTTCGGCCCGCTCCGGAGTTAGTGCGACTTGCCGGCATATTTCACCCCCCTTTCAAATAGAAATGCAGCCAGGATACTAAGCTCCTGGCTGATTGTCAAATCTCTATAAAGTTTAGCACCTTATGGGGCGAAGTGCAAGAATGCTGATGGGAAAAGTCGACGCTTTTATAGACGCTTCTATGGCACCCCTTCTTAGGTCGTCGGCGAGTCGCTCCTTGGACGTTCTGTCCACCGCGACACTTGAGCCTCCATGCTCATCGTCGTCAGAGCAAACTTAGGCACTGGCTCCTTATTTGGGGTCACGGGTTCCCGCCAAAATCGTCTTGCAGAACTGCTATGCCCGATTGACCTTGACCGGTCAATCGCACTTGTTTCCTTGGCGCACTCTGCACTTGGCACGTCCTGTGCCATCGCTACTCTGTTGGCGGTTGCGCACGTCCTATGCGCAACCCTTCTCTTTCAAGAGTCGCCACTGCCTAAGTTTGGTGAACTGCTCGCTTTAAGTCTTTCACCGGGGTGACGAACGAAACGAGGGGACATGCCCCCTGGTTCAAAAACGTAAGATTATCAGAGGCCTTGGAGAATTGCCATCTCTAAGGCCTCTTATCATGAACTCCGTTTTTTAATTATCTCAGCTTTTCTACCCAACGAATAACATTCTCCGCTGCATACTCGGCATCGCTTGATGAAAGGATGGAGTAGAGCGGTAAGGTAATTTCGTTTGCGTACTGGGCAAAGGTATTCGGATAATCCTTAATTGAATACCCAATTTGTTTATAATAGGTAAACATCGGAATAGGGGTATAATGAACGTTCGTGGCAATTCCCATCTCCGCTAAATTTTCAATCAGTTTGTCCCGTTTTTCTTCTGTAAAACCCTTTATTCGTAGAGGATAAAGATGGTAAGAACTTTCCGTGTCTCCATCCTTTAAAAACGGTAAAAGAGCCCACTCTTTATCAGCAAACATCTGCTGGTAAAGATTCGATATTTTCTTCCGCTGCAGAAGCATTTCTTCATAGCGTTCGAGCTGAACTAAACCAATTGCAGCCGCGATATCGGTCATGTTGCATTTTAGCCCATCCGTTAAAACATCGTATTTCCAGGCTCCGGCTTTCATCTTGGATAAAGCATCTTTTGATTGACCATTGAGTGAGGTATATTTAAGGATCTTTTTCAGATCTTCGCGTCCATGATCGCCATCAAACGTTATTGCGCCACCTTCAGCAGTGGTTAAGTTCTTCACAGCATGGAAGGAGAAAATGTGAAAATCAAACTGATTTCCGACTTGTTTCCCTTTATATGTTGCTCCAAAGGAATGCGCAGAATCGGATACGAGTAAAATATCCTCACGGTTTTTCGCTTTAAGAATAGCTTTTATGGCGTCATAGTCAACGGGCACCCCCCCGACGTCGACAGTAATAATCGCTTTAGTTTTAGGGTTAATCGCCTCAAATAACTTTTCTTCGTCCATAAAGAAACTATCTTTCTTCAGATCGACGAAAGTGGGCTTAATCCCTCGATGGAGCGTTGTATTCGAGGTGGCTACATACGTATAAGGTGTTGTTATGATCTCGCTATCAGGCGAGACCTCCAAAACCTTAAAAATCAAATCCATGCCTTGAGAATTACTCGCCACTGCCATCGCATTCTTAACGGAGCAATACTCTTTTATTTTTTCCTCAAATAATGCAGCCTTAGGGCCACTTGTGATCCAACCTGATTTTAATACTTCAACAACGGCGTTAATCTCTTGTTCTGTAATATCTGGTGGTGAAAAAGGGATCACACGATTTTCCATTTACTATCAACCTCCCAGCATAATATACCACATCTTAGCTCCAGTGCCCAACAAGCCTTGCTCATTTCTCAATTATTTGTTTAAAAAATACAGGCCACCTCAGGCCTTCTCGATAACGTTGAGCCCTCCTATCCTATCGAAGTTTTCGATACTGTCGACAAAAACGGTGAAGCACGGGTTACTTGGCAACCCCGCTCCGGATTACGCTTTGCTACGGTCGCAATCAAAACGAACAGCGGATATATCATCGCCGCTCGTTCCCTTAGCGAGCCAGAAAAGTTAATCGACACGATTGGCAGGTTTATTTTATTGGCATGGCTTGCCTGCGTTTTATTCTCAACCCTTGCACTTGCAGCCCTTTATTCTGTAATGAAACGTGTCAAGATTAGTTAGCCAAAGGGCGATTGATAATAAAGTTATTATAGTTATCCGTACTTTGTGGAAAAAGCCTTAAGCAGTTAAAACTAGTGTAATGTAATCCTGTTGAATTTATGAGGTAACGGAGGGATCATCGCCGTTACCTTTTATATTTCTCTTGGCTTACTATCTTATTTACACAGACGAATACACAGACAACGCTAGAAGCAGGAAATATTCTTCATTAAGTCGAATACTTATCCATGTCCAGAATTGGAATAATTTTGGAATGCAAAAGGAAGGCTGAGAATAATTGAATTTACCCGTTAAGTTTCCGGCAAACAACCTGGACACCTCATCCCTCCAGAAGAATCGTCCGAAGGCTCTCATAGAACTGATTAGACCCAAACAATGGGTCAAAAACGTCTTTGTTTTTATCGGTATCCTTTTTTCTAAAGGTTGGCTTGAACCGGGCCTTCTTTTACGGAGTGTGCTTGCAGCGCTTGCATTTTCTTTCATTTCGAGCTCAGTTTATATATTTAATGACCTTATCGATCGTGATAGGGATCGCCTCCACCCCGTCAAATGCAAGCGTCCTCTCGCTTCAGGCGCTGTCACCCTTGGTCCGGCTGTCAGCATCCTCCTCGTTCTCATTTCATCAGGCTTTGCCATTGGATTTAGTACTTCTTCGGTTCTTGGCGGAATACTCCTCGTCTATGTCCTCCAAAATATTGCTTACTCCAAGCTTTTAAAGCAAATCGTGATTCTAGACGTATTCTCGATTGCCTTTGGTTTTATTCTCCGCATTTTAGCCGGAACTTGGGGGATTGGGATTGGACCCTCGCGCTGGCTGTTATTAAGTGGCCTTATGATTTCTCTTTTTCTAGGCTTCGGTAAAAGGCTGGCAGAGCTTAAACTCAATGATTCCGCCTCTTTCCGTCCCGTTTTAGAAAACTATACTTTAGATTTACTTAATCATTTACTTGGGATAACGGCTGGAGGAGTAATTATGGCTTACAGCCTCTATACCGTAGATCCAGGTACGATTGCACTTCATCATACCTCTAACCTGATTTACACTGTTCCACTAGTGATCTACGGCATTTTCCGCTATTTATATCTGATCCATACTGGAAAAGGCGGAGATCCCACAAAACTTGTCCTCGAAGATCGTCATATCATCTTCTCGGTTATCCTTTGGTTAGCGAGTGTTTTTTGGCTCTTAACGTGAAGAGGATAGAATCAAACGGAAGGAATAAATAGAGCATGAGTGAGATGGCTACTCGGCCGCGGACTCCTTATTATGCCTGGGTTCTCGGTTTGGGGTTTCTAACAGGCTTGATCTGGATTTTTCTCGTAAGAACTGAACCTGTTTCTGATTTTCAATATTATCATGAAATTGCAGCGCAAATCGCCCGGGGCGGACAGTGGGGAGATACCTATACCACAGTCGGATATCCCATCTTCCTTGCGCTTTTTTATCACATCTTTGGCCCCTTCGTGATCGTTGCGAAACTTGTGAACCTTGCCCTCAGTACGCTAAGCAACCTCATCTTATTAAAAATTTTGAGAAAACTCACCCTATCCGAATCAGCACGGAAACTGATCTTCCTCCTCTTTGTTTTCTTTCCGATGAATATTTATTATAACAGCATCCTGGGAAGCGAAATTCTTTTTGCCACAGTATTATTGGGCATTATCTATCTTTACTTAAGTGAGATCCGTCATAAGTATCTGATTATTGGCTTTTTAACCGGATTGAATACCATGATTAAGCCTTTCTTCCCCGCTTTCTTTCTGGTCATTCTCTTAACTGAGCTTTATCGTAGTCGAAGTCTAGGGCAGAGTATTAAAAAAAGTGCGATTGTCCTTTTGATGACTGTTTTCGTCCTTACACCCTGGCTTTACCGAAATTACCAGATGTTTGGGGAGTTTAGTTATGTCTCCAATAATGGAGGGATTGTTCTCTATATCAACAATAATTCGCAGAATCATTATGGACGCTGGATGCCCGCTGAGAACGTCGAAAATTCCATCGTCACGCATCCGGACTATCTCCAAGCCAATCCTGTAGAAAGAAACAAAATGCTTACCCAATCGGCAAAGCAGTGGATTAGCGAGCATCCCCTAACCTTCATCCACTTAGGATTTCAGCGCCTCACGAATACCTATATCATTATCGATGACTTCGACTCCCGTTTTGCCGGAGCCGCCCTCCCAAAACTGACAACTCTATTTTTGGTCATCCTCTCAGAACTTATCCGAGCCCCAATTTTCGTACTCGGATTATTGGGTATTCTCATCTCTAGTTTTCAATATGCCCGTCAAATTCTCAAAGCGCTTATCAGAATGAATAACAAATCACTCCAAAAGCCCCTCCCCCCAAAAGCAGTAAACGCTGCCAACCTCTTTCTTCTATTGATATTCTGGATGTTTACGGGGATCTACTTTATCACCGAAGGACAAAGCCGCTACGCCTTTCCAGTGATCTTCATCCTGATCTACTTCTGTAATCTTGGGTTGGCTCGAAAATCAAGAACAGAGAGGAATTAAGCACATGTTAGGATTGGCACTCGTATCCGTACTTCTAGGGGCAATCGGACAAATCCTGGTGAAGCTGGGAGCCATACATTTAGAGCTGGATTTTTCGAGCACTCATTTATTCGGCAGCCTTTTCTCCATTCTCAAGAATTTGCCCGTCATGTCCGGGCTCTTTTTCTATGGAATTAGCTTTCTTCTCTGGGTTAAAGTTCTGACAAAACTAGAATTAAGCTACGCCTATCCCCTCGTGAGTATCGGTTATGTATTGATCATGCTTGTATCCTGGCTTGTTTTCAAAGAAAGCATTTCTATTTATCGTATACTTGGCACACTCTTTATTATTTTCGGAGTCATTTTGGTTGCTCGAAGCTGACCACTTCAAATGTTAATTTTAGCTAAAAATAAGAAAAAAGTAAGGCACTTGCCTTACTTTTTTATCTTACTAGCCTATTTTTTAATTCGCTTTCCAACCCAGTTTAACTTATGACCTAACCCAAGTCTAGAATCTTTGTGCTCCTACGTTAAAGGTAAGCACTTCGAGATTAACAGCTAAATCTACATTTCTGAGTTCGACTTCAGGTGGAACATTCAGAACGCCTGGCGCAAAATTAAGAATAGCCTTCACCCCCGAAACGACAAGCTTATCGGCAATATCCTGGGCCACTGCTGAAGGTACAGCAATAATTCCGATTTGCGTCTTATTGGCAGCGACAATTTCTTCGAGCTGTTCAATCGGCATGACTTCGACACCATTGACAATTGTCCCAACCTTTTGGGGATCATTATCAAAAACACTCGTAATAATAAATCCACGTTCTCTAAAGCCCTTATAGGAGTTTAACGCCAAACCTAAGTTTCCTAAGCCGATGAGCGTTACACTCCAATCTTGAGCAAGCCCTAAGATCTTCAAAATGTGACGATGTAGGTCTTTGACATTGTAACCCACACCCCGTGTTCCAAATTCTCCGAAATACGCCAAGTCTTTCCGGACCTGAGCTGGGCTTACACCGACACCCTCAGCTACCTCACCAGAAGAAATTGTAATAATTCCTTTCCGGTCAACTTCCGTCAAGTATCTTGAATATACCGAGAGGCGAATAATTGTTGCTTCAGGTATTTTTAATGTCTTCAACTAGCTCCCTCGTTTCTAACCAATTTGAAAATAGAGTAAGTTAATTATATCACTAAGCAATAAAAAGGCAAATTACTTATGTACTAATTTTCCGATTATCGTACATTTCTTTCTACTCCTGAATTGTTTTTAATGTATTCTGATATTCTGCGAGAAGTTTTAAAGCCGCTAAACGCTGGGAATCAGAGTCTAAGGTTCTTTCGGCCTTTAAGACATAGTCTATTGCTTGGTGTAATTGATCCAACTTTTGCGGCCAAGAAGTTGAGATTTCTTTCTCTAATACGGACAAAGTATCCCCTCGTCGACCCGGTGTCGTCTTGAGGAAATTTTGTACGGCGACAAGAATCTGAGCGGTTTGCTCAGTACCAGTTCCGGTTATCCGGTAAGCCTGTCCCGGTACGACAAAATGTTTAACTACATTTTCTATGCCTCCTTCCTTGAGCAAGTCCCGAAGTGTAGCCAATTCTTCTTGTCCATGCGCAAAGCCAATCGTTACCGACCAAGGTCTTGGCTTCACAATTTGCGTCTCCCAACCCAGTTTTTCTAAACGGCTTTTACTTAATCTCGCGTTTTCTTCTGTTTCATAAACACCCACTTGGCACGTCCAATAATCAATTTCAGTGAGTGTAACGAGTATCTCCGTTGCCGAAGCGGAGCCGGTAGCAGATTGCGAAAGGCTCGTTTTTGGTTGAGTCAGCATTTTAATATAAGTATTGCCAAGATACACCGTCATCCATACCAAAAAAAACGATCCAATCAAAACTAGCCCCCAAACTCTCCAATGAACTCTGGATCTCATAACCCATCCTCCCTTATAAGCCTTGCGCTAATAGAAAACCCAACTCAACACTATGGCTTTCGTTGGACAACTTCCTTTTAAATCAATCTATGCTTGGGAAAAAAGGATCAGACCAGAATCATTTCTTGCCATTTACAGAAGTAAGTTGAGTAGATTAATCTTGATGATTAACTTACTCAACTTACTCTAAAATTGGGGGAGAATTCGTATAACATCGTTTCCTAGATTGATGGATTCTTGCCAGTAATACCGATCAAAGCTTCTCTAGCCTCTGAAATCATATAAAGAGAACCAGTCACACAAAGCATATCTTCCGGGTGTAATCGTTGATACCCTTCCCTAACTGCAGCACTTGGGGACTCAATCGTCGTAACTGGCAGACCCTTTTTCGTCACTAATTCAGCCAAATATCGCCAATTTCCAGCTCGTGGAGAGTTCGGTTTCGTAATAATAACCTCATCAGCTAGAGGAAGCAAAATCTCAGCCACCTTTTCCCGCTCTTTATCCCCCAGCATCCCCAAACAAAGAATCAGGCGTTGGCGGGTAAAGAGTTGCAGTGCCTCGGCTAAGGAATTTGCTCCATCTACGTTATGCGCACCGTCGATTAAGACCTTTGGCTTCAAGGACAAAACTTCAAGTCGCCCCGGCCAAAGGGTTTCCTTCAGCCCATGATAGATTGCTTCCCTAGTAATTTCGGCGCCATACTCTGACTGCAAAACTTCACAAACCGTGATGGCTGTAGCTGCATTTTTAATCTGGTGCGCTCCGATTAAACGGAGACGTATTTTGGGATAAGTGCCGTGTAAGCCAATAAGATCAAACTCCTGTTCCAGTTCGCCACTCCAGCGGCTTTCCCAACGGACGTCTTCGCCGACAACCCAAAGTGGTATATTCAGAGCTTTCGCCCGTTCCCGGATCACCTGTAGTACCTCAGGCCGCTCGGCAGCCGTAACTACCACCGAGTTAGGTTTGAGGATCCCTGCTTTAACCGTGGCAATCTCTCCGAGCGTTTCTCCCAAGTAATCCATATGATCCATTCCTACATTTGTGATCACAGAAATGAGGGGTTGAACGACATTCGTGGAGTCAATCGCTCCTCCTAGGCCGACTTCAATCACTGCATAAGCGACTTTTTGTTGTGCGAAGTACATGAAGGCTAGGGCTGTACTTACTTCAAATTCAGTCGGATGCTCAACTCCGTTTTGGACTATTTCCTCAAGATGAGGACGCAAAGTATCGACTAAGTGAGTAAGCTCCTTCTTGGAAATCATTTCTCCATTGATCATCATCCGCTCTCGGTAATCGTTGAGGTGAGGAGAAGTGAACATGCCAACACAGAAACCCGCTTCTTCTAGAATCTTGGCAACCATCTTACTGGTTGAACCTTTGCCATTCGTCCCTCCAATATGGATCACGCGCAATTCTTTTTCTGGATTTCCTACGCTTTGGAGGAGAGCTTGGATACGGCCAAGGCCTAAATTTATCCCAAACTTCGTCAGATGAACCACGTACTCCAAGGCAGCCTGATAAGCTTGCTCCTCTTGGGTTTTTTTCCCCTTCTCATCTTTTTTTTCCAAAACTTTTACCCTCTTTCCACGCCATCTGACTTCAATCGAGTTTTTCTTCCATGTTCTTTCAAGCTATAGCGTAACTTATCCTGCACATTTTTTAAGCTTCAAGAAGTTCCTGCAAACGGATTTGCAAGGCACTGATCCGAGCCTTTGTTCCCTCGAGTTTTTCCCGTTCTTTGGCGACAACATTTTCTGGAGCCTTAGCAAGAAAACCTGAATTACCCAACTTTCCTTCCAAGCGTGTCAATTCCTGCTGAGCTTGAGCAATCTCTTTTTCCACCCGAGCAATTTCTTTATCCAGATCGAGAAGTCCACGAAGTGGCAGATAAACTTCCACCCCATCAAGCACTGCACTTGCCGCCTGAGCTGGCTTTTCCTCTAATTCTGGAACAATATCCACGTGCGATCCGCCTGCCAAATGGAGGATGTCTTCTTGTCCAAGTTCCAAGACCTTCCGATTTTCAAACTCCGAAGCGACAAGAATAATTTCCGCTTTTTTACCGGGTTGGACATTCATTTCTGCTCGGATGTTCCGTATCGCTTTAATCACATCCATGATCAACGTCATTCGTTGCTCCACTCTTTCCTCACGATAAGCGCTGACTTTTGGCCAAGATTGAATCATGATGCTATCACCTGATACCGAAAGGTTATGCCAGATTTCCTCGGTAAGGAAGGGCATGAACGGATGCAAAAGGCGTATCGTTCCTCCAAGCACTTCTAAGAGAATTGACTGAACCGTATGGCGAACTTCCTGATGTTCCTTGTCATAGAGCCGCGCTTTAGCCAGCTCAATATACCAGTCACAGAATTCACTCCAGATAAATTCATAAAGGAGCCGTCCGGCATCTCCAAGGTCAAAGCGTTCCAGTGCTTCAGTCACAGCAGTCACTGTGGCTTCATAGCGAGAAAGAATCCAGCGATCAGAAAGCTGCAGTTCCCCGCGTGGCCCTTCCTGATAATCCGTCAAGTTTAGCAAGGCAAAGCGGGAAGCATTCCAAATTTTATTGGTAAAGTTCCGAGTCGCATCAAGGCGTTCCGGATGGAAACGCAGGTCATTACCTGGAGTATTCCCGGTAATCAACATGAACCGTAGCGTATCTGCGCCATATTGTTCAATGACTTCGATCGGGTCAACCCCATTGCCTAAGGATTTACTCATTTTCCGTCCTTGAGCATCGAGGACTAAACCATGAATCATCACTTTGGAAAATGGAACTTCTTTCATAAATTCCAGCCCTGTGAAGATCATCCGAGCAACCCAGAAGAAAATGATATCCCTTCCCGTGACGAGAACCGAGGTTGGATAGAATTGTTTGAGCTCAGGGGTCTGATCTGGCCAACCCATTGTGGAAAAGGGCCATAGCGCAGAAGAGAACCAAGTGTCAAGAACATCAGGATCCTGATGGAGGTGGGTCGAACCGCACTTTGGACAGATGGTTGGGTCTTCTTTGACACAAATTTCGGTTCCGCAATCCTCACAATACCAAACTGGAATCCGATGTCCCCACCAGAGCTGACGAGAAATACACCAGTCCCGAATGTTTTCCAGCCATCCAAGATAGATTTTGGCAAAACGTTCGGGTACAAATTCGAGACGACCATCTTGTACTACTTCCATTGCTGGCTTAGCCAACGGCTCCATTTTGACAAACCATTGTTGACTGACCATGGGCTCAATCACTGTTGAACAGCGATAACACTCCCCAACAGCATGCTGAAGTGTCTCAACTTTGACAAGAACCCCTAATTCATCCAATTCCTTGACGATCGCTTGGCGGGCCTCATCTCGATCCATACCCTGATATTTTCCGGCATTTTCATTCATCCGGGCCTCTTTGTCCAGGACGCGTATTTCCTCAAGATTATGGCGATGCCCCATTTCGAAGTCATTCGGATCATGAGCCGGAGTCACTTTCACAGCACCCGTTCCGAATTTCCGATCGACATAAGCATCAGCAAATATCGGAATTTCTCGGTTGACGAGCGGCAAAATCACAGTTTTCCCAACTAAGTGGGCATAACGTTCATCCTCTGGATGGACAGCTACGCCTGTATCTCCAAGCATGGTCTCAGGACGAGTCGTGGCAACCACGAGGAATTCATCACTATCTTTAACCGGATACTTGAGGTACCAGAGATGCCCCTCACGCTCTACATGCTCGACTTCAATGTCGGAGATTGTGGTGTGACAATGCGGGCACCAGTTAATAATATAATTTCCCCGGTAAATGAGTCCTTTGTTATAAAGATCCACAAACACTTCTCGAACCGCCTCAGAGCAGCCCTCATCCATCGTAAAGCGTTCCCGGGACCAATCACACGATGCGCCAAGGTGACGAAGTTGCTGGGTAATCCGCCCGCCATACTGTTCCTTCCAAGCCCAAACGCGCTCTAAAAATTTCTCCCGTCCGAGTTCCTGCCGATTCGTTCCTTCTTTGGCCAGTTGTTCTTCCACTTTGGCCTGAGTCGCAATCCCTGCATGGTCCGTCCCAGGAAGCCATAAGGTATTGAAACCTTGCATTCGCTTATACCGCGTCAAGATATCCTGAATCGCGGCATCAATGGCATGGCCCAGATGCAACGCCCCAGTCACATTCGGTGGTGGCATGACAATACTAAACGCAGGTTTCGCTTCATCCACCTCGGCATGGAAAAAACCGTTCTTTTCCCAATAGGAATACCATTTCCCTTCAACATCTTTAGGATCATAAACTTTGGCCATTTCAAACTCTTCGCTCATAAATCCACCTTCCTATCTCCAAAACAAACTCTACAAATAAAGCTCCCCATCCTCCAAGGACGAAGAGCTCGCGGTACCACCTTTTTTTCCAAGACTTACATAATCTTTTAAGTCTTGGCTCTTATCGCGTTAACGGGCTAACCCGTCAAGGAGTACACCAGTGGTTCCCCCTTGCCCCTCTTGTGCGACCCAAGCGTCAACCGAAGAAGCCTTTCAGCGTAGCAGCTTCTCTCTCTTCACAGTCGTTATCCGCTATTCCTCACATTCATCGAGTTTAATTTATCGTAAGATAAATGAGATGATATATTATATTATATCTATTACCCTTGATTGTGTAAAGAAAACCTGAGAAGCGGAGGTTTTCTAATAATTTCTAATAATTTCTCGTAAATTTCTTCAAAAACGAAAGCAAATCTATTTCTCTGAGCTTATCTATATGTTAAAATAATAAATAATGTGAATTTTTTCATATCCTTTCAATTCAAGGAAATCACGGGGAGGCTTCGCGACATTATGGAAATTTTTTTCGATCGCATGAGTCATTTTTTCTTTAAGCATTCACGTATTGTCCATTGGTGGTTTAATCTTGGCGTCTCTACTAAACTCATATTAGCCTTCGGAATCAACGCCTTGATTACCTTAGCGTCTGGAGGTACAGTCTACATTATGGCACAGCGTGGCGACCTTGTCAGCCACATCGGATTAATTCTCATACTAACCATTATTTGTAGTCTATTTATCTTCCTTTATGGCTGTTACATCGCTTTTCTTATTGTTTCTCCCCTACGCCGCACTGTTTCTTTTTCCGAACAAGTTGCCCAAGGGGATTTAACCGCGAGTTTGTCCACGATGGATAATAACGATGAAATCGGGAAACTCTGCAAAGCTTTAAATTTAATGTCAAATAACTTCCGCACTTTGGTTGGCGAAATCTCTCACGGATCGGATATCTTTGCCGACTCTTCGCGGGTGCTTGCGGAGCGGGCAGAAGTTACCGCTTTATCCGCAAAGCAGGTTGCCAGTGCTATCACCCAAGTAGCGAATGGGTCTCAATCGCAAGCAAACAGCGTACAAACAATTATGCTGGCGATTCAGGACATGGCTCGAGGTATTTCCAAGATCGAAGAGAATGTCAAACTCGCCGATCGTGCTTCCAGTCAAGCTTTACAAGTAGCTACAGATGGGGACTTGGCTATGGCTAAAGCGAATACCCAAATGGATCACATCCATCAAACGGTAGATGAAACCGGAAAAATCATCTCAACTTTAGGTGAAAAATCAGCAGTGATCGGCACGATTGTGGAAACAATCAAAGCTATCTCTGATCAGACTAATCTCCTGGCTCTCAATGCAGCGATTGAAGCGGCTCGCGCTGGTGAACATGGCCGTGGCTTTAGTGTCGTAGCGGAGGAAGTCCGGAAGCTAGCTGAACAATCGACCGTCTCGAGCGCTCAGATTGAACAAATTATCGTTGATATCAAGACGAACCTCGAAAAGGCCATTACGAGTATGGATGCGGAAAAAGAAGTCGTTCAGAGTGGTACCCTCGCTATCGGCGAGGCCCAACAGGCCTTTAATCGGGTTATGGAGGGGACTCAAACGGTAAATGAACAGATCCAGGAAGTTGCTAGCCTCTCCACCGAAATCGCCCAGGGCTCTCAAAAAATCTCGGTAGAAATTTCTCAGGTCGCCTCGATCACCCAAGAAACGACCGCTCAAACCGAAGAAGTAGCCAGCAGCAGTTCCGAACAAATGCATTCCATGGAAGATATCAATCAATCTAGTGTAGAACTCTCTGGTACGGCTCTCGAACTTCAAACCGCGGCCCGGAGATTCAAACTGGCCTAAATTTTTGGTTGCCTTATCCTCCCAAACTACCAACATAAAGTATTCATCGCAATAAAAGTAGAAGCGACTTTAATAATCGCTTCTACTTTTTTATATCTTCTTGACACCAGTTAGTTCAGCCGTCCAATCATCTAAGGCGACTAAATCGTTGGGGCCTAATTCCGCCAGAGATTTTTTGCCTAAGGCACGTATCCCCTCCTGCATTTCCAGGATAAAAGAATTAAGCAAATTCGTCACACTTTGAGCCGCTTGATCAATATCTAAACGGTCTTTATATTTTGAATCATACCAAACAAGTTG
This sequence comes from Desulfitobacterium sp., assembly GCF_035539115.1. Classification (GTDB taxonomy): domain Bacteria; phylum Bacillota; class Desulfitobacteriia; order Desulfitobacteriales; family Desulfitobacteriaceae; genus Desulfitobacterium_A. The sequence goes on from NZ_DATLJA010000069.1 coordinate 30,788, forward strand.
CGTCAGGGGCTCCCAAGGCATAACCTGCCCTATTTGTCCATGAACTAAGGCAAAAAGAGGAGCTGTCCCTAGGTAAATCGCATCTGCTCCTAAAGCTAAAGCCTTCAAACATTCACCTGGCGTAACATACCCTCCAGCCGCAATCAGACTAATATCTTTGCGTATCCCTTGTTCCACTAAATAACGATGAGCGCGGATTAAGGCAACGATACTGGGAATTCCAAAGTCGTCAGATAAAGTAGGAGAGGATCCAGCGCTAGCGCCCTGCGCTCCACCGATTGTGATAATATCGAATCCTGCTTCTATAGCCACCGCCAAATCAACCTCTAACCTCCCCCCCGCCATTATTTTTAACCCGATCGGTTTTCCCCCTGCTTGTTTACGCAAATCCGCAACATAGCCTGGCCAATCCCAAGGATTTGTAATACCAGGGGTAACCGCTCCCAAGACTATCGGCTCGTCTGGAGAAACTCCCATAAGCTTCTGAGCTTTTCCTTGCACCGCCTTCGGCTCAATAACATTTCCACCCACCCGGGATCCCTGGCCCATCTGAACTTCAACCATGTCTGCCTGAGCAATCGCCTGCGCGTTCCTTCCGAAAGAGCTCCTGCCCACTTGCCAAATATACTTTCCTGCCTCCTGTCTCTCTTCCGCTAAAAACGGCCCCTCTCCAGAATTAATCGCCGTTCCAACCTGTTTTGCCGCACGGGCTAAAGCTATTTTCGCTTCTTCACTGAGTGCTTCTCCATAGGCCATCCCAGTAATAATCAAGGGAATCTCCAACGTTAAAGGCTCCTTAGCCTTAGGACCAAGCGTAACCTTTATCTCGATATTCTCTGAAGGCTCGATCGGTAGTCGGGCCATTTGCGCCGGAACAAACAACAAATTGTCATAATGCGGAAATTTCCTGGGCGAACCCAACGGACGTTTAATGATTTTGCCAAACTGGGCCCGCTGACTGATTTCCAAAATATTTGTAACTGAAGTTCGCTGGGTTGCACTCCAAAGTTCCATTAGATTTTCGGAATATTCATCTTTGAGAAGCCGCCCCAGGACTAAGCTAAACAACCGTTGGACAATCTTACGAAAATAGTGTTTCCCAAGCCAAAAAAACACCAGACCTAGGAGAGCGAATCCGACGATACTTGCTAAGACACTAAATAAAACAAGAACAAGGGCGTTTTCCACAGGGCTTTCCCTCTTTTCACCCAAAGTTGCTATCTTTCTTAGTCTGCAACCCTTTCTCAATAATATTCAGAATACGTCCTCTTCCCACCACGCATTTTTTTCGGCTCTAATCCTATAATCCTCCTGCCTTCCGCACTCTTTATTGCGTTTTTCGACACTATTTCCCATCCATTCCTCCCATTCGCCTTCTTTATTTGGGCCGAATTCATCGACTTCCTTACTCTTCCTTGCATCTACACTCCAGTCTTTTTCTGGTGGATCCGATGGGGTATCCCACTTATCCCATTCGCGCTCTTCCCCCCAGTGGGTTGCACGAGAAGTAAACGGTCGGTTCAAGCCCGTTCTCTGAGAACCCGTCCCCCAAGTTTTCCCTGCTCCGAAGGCCCCCGTAAGGATGCCGATAAGCCCACCTTCGACCAAGATTTGAACCGCTCCCCACCTGCTAACCGGTAGGAAAAGAGCGGCCAACATAATACTTAAGCTTACATAGCCCAGTGCAGCTACCCCTCCCCAAAACCATACTCCACTCTGCTTACCAGTCCGATAACCCGCTGTGGCACAACTCACAACAAGGCCAATGTCCACTAAACTTGAGACACTGAGTCCGCCGTACCCCATTGCACTCCAAAACATTCCGGCGAGTAAGGTTATTACAGTCACCACCAGGGCTGAGCTAATCCCCCGCAAAATTATATTTCCCATATAACGCACTCCTTTCCAACTTCACATGCATTCTCCATAAGATTATTTCTAAGTTTCTACCTCATTTTTACGTACAACCTGTCCCTTTCATGCCAAACGCTTAACATTTCTTGTAAATAACTCAAGACTCACCTTTACGATCTTGAGGAATATAGTAAAGTAAAGCCGAGATTGGAGGTTAACCCTATGGATTATGCGCGTTACGTTGTCCAGCCGGAAGATACGATTTATAAAATTGCGAAAGCCTATAATGTTGAGATGTCCGACATCATCCATCTGAATCATCTCAAACATCCCGATCGCATCTATCCCGGGCAGGTTCTTTTGCTACCCACCTTAGAGACAACCGGACCGGTACCCGGAGAAATCCCTGAACCGAATTTTACTTATGCCATGTGGCTCTACGAAGTTTATGCTGGGAAAGACTCTGAACTTTCTGCCGTAACCACCTACTTATACCAAGCTGTCGTACTGGATCGTCCAGAATTTGATGAACTGCTTCGTCCGATTGCTTATGATGAATTACATCATCTTGAACAGTTCGGCTGGGCGTTACGTTATCTCGGAGTTGATCCCCGGTATGGCTCTTTCAGCAAAGGCCACTGGGTCGATTGGCGTGCACGGTTTTTAAACTATACGACAGAGCTTTGTGCAATCCTTGACTATAACATGGAAGATGAAGCCAAGTCCGTCCAGCACTATTGCGAACTCGCCCAAAAGATCCCGATTCCGGAAATACAAGCTATTCTCACCCAGATCGCTGCTGACGAGGAACGTCATTATCATTGCTTCGCGCAAGCTAAACACCAGTTCTGTGGAGGCGAAATTGCTCCTTTACCTACTCCGATGATGCCTGAGATGCCCGTTCCTTCAGAGACAGGACCTGAAGGAGGAAAAGGATAAATCGAGAGTCGAAATTGGGATACGAGGTTCGAGGTTGGTACCACGAGCCTCGTATTTTTTCTGGTCTTCAATCCCCCTGTCCCCAGGACGCTGTGTGAATATCAAATTTTTCTTTCCCTCGCAGCTCAGTTCAGGTATACTAAAAGCTGCGGCTGTTAAAGTACAGTATCTTTAGACGAGTCTTAGAACTCACCGGAATCTTTCGGTTTCTTGTACATAAGAATAATGAAGTAATGAAGCCGTTACGCAATAACGTAACGGCCTTTCTTCGTTCTTTTTCAGTACCTGCGAGCTATGATTTACGGATCTCAAACCATGACATTGATTATAGGAGTGAATTCGTTTGATTCAACGTCGTTGGGCTAATTTATCCCTGCTTGCGGTTACTGCCGTCTGGGGGGCTACCTTTATTGTCGTCAAACGCGCAACTGAGGATCTACCGCCTTTTCCCTTTCTGTCCATTCGCTTTGCTATCGCCTTCTTAACTTTACTTCCTTTTGTCTGGATCCAACGTAATTATTTAACCCGAACGGGAATTTGGAAAGGGCTCGGTTTAGGCTGCATTCTTTTTGGCGGCTACGCAACCCAAACTATTGGAATGCAGTACACCACTGCCTCCAACGCTGGGTTCATCACCGGCTTAAGCGTCGTCCTCGTTCCAGCTCTCGTTGTCCTTACCACCCAAAGGCTTCCCCGTCCAACCCTTATCCTCGGGATCATCAGCGCGACCCTCGGTTTAGCTTTACTCTCCTTGGGCGATGATTTGCGCTTCAACCAAGGAGATCTGATCGTTTTATTCTGTGCTTTCTTTTTCGCGCTCCATATTTTCTTTGTCGGCCATTATGCACCCACCGAGAATGCAACCGTGCTTGCTGCTGGACAGATTCTGGCCGTAAGCATTCTCAGTGGCATCTCTTCGTTTATCTTTCCCCAAGCTTCAATTCACTTTTCGTCGTATGCCTGGTTTGGCATCCTCTTAACGGCCATACCTGCAACTTCGTTGGCCTTTTTTATCCAGACCAAGATGCAACAATTCACAACACCTACGCAAACCGCGCTCATCTGCTCAGCCGAACCGGTTTTTTCCGCCCTCTTTGCCTTCCTCCTTGCAGGGGAAATTTTACCTCTCCGGGGGTTAGCCGGCGCTACTCTAGTCCTAATCGGGATGCTTATTGCCGAATTTAGTGGACCTAGAGAAACTTCAGAACCGTCAGAATAAACAAGAGATAAAAACCCCCACCTGCTAAAAGCGTCACTGGATAGATCTCTCCTCGACGTCTGAGCATCATGAAAGGAATCAATGCGGACGCAAGGGCCAAGAGCCCGCTCAACAACGCGAGGGGCTCCAGGTTCCAAGGGGTTAACGCAATCCCTATTGCTGGAATCATCGAACTTTGGAAAACCATGGCTCCCGTAATATTCCCCAAAGCTAAGGTATCCTTTCCTCGGCTCAACCAAATCACACTATTGAACTTTTCAGGGAGTTCCGTAGCGATCGGGGTAATAATCAGAGATAAAACGAGCGCTGGAATTCCTGTCGTTAAGGCAACGGATTGAACCGCATCGACAAAGCCATGGGCCCCAACAACAATTCCTAAAAGAGCAAGGGTTATTTGCCCCATGATTGAGATTAATTCTGGCTGTTGGGCTTGTCGCGCAAGATAGAGCGGAGACAGCTGTCCCTGCTCTTCACCTCCCCTGCTCTGTCTCACCGTAATAATCACATAGAGAATATAGATCAAGGGGAGAATCCCTGCTATTCCTAATTTCAGTGAAGGGGAAGGCAAAAATGAAGAGATGATAGCTAGGGTATACGTGACAAGAAAGAAAGAAATATCCCGCCTAATGACTTCACCTTGAATTTTCAAGGGGCGATTGCTCCTTCGAAAAAACAAGGCAGCCAATCCGGAGATAAAAAAGGCCAAAGTCGTTAACATAAACGGAGCACCGAGAATAGCACCAATCCCCACCTCGGTAATTTCTCCCTCTCCTTGAGTCCCGAGAAAGGCGATCAGAGGAACCATCGTTTCTGGTAAGGCAGTTCCCACAGCAGCCAGAACACTTCCGACTGCTCCCGCGCCCAAATGTAAGCGGTTACCTAACCATTCCACGCCATTCGTGAAGGCTTCAGCCGAGGCTAAGATTAACCCTAAACTCGAGAGCATAATCACTGCATCTTTCAAAGCTCCTGCTCCTCCATTCTATAACTGAGCCTAACCAAAATTAGAACTAGCTATCATTTTCGAATCGAGAACAAGCACCATACAGTTTATGTATATTCCGTAATCGGATTAACAGAATAATAAAAGCGTGCCCTACTTGTATAACAGGTTCAGTAACCCATTTAATATCAAAAAAAAGCTGCCTCAAAACCAGTTTTTTAAACTGGATAGAGGCAGCCTTTTTTCCTATTTCCGTAATTCCTTTCGCAGCTACATTGTTTCGTTATTACTGATAACTAAATTGATCTGTTGCATCATACTGATAGTTTATAGTCGCACTGACATTCGACATAGTAGATTTCGCTGTTGCCATTGCATTGTATTTGAAATCCCATTTTTTAGCCACATTTAATTGGTTCGGCAAAGAAATAGTGTAAGCACCACTGGTCGCACTGGAAACAGTAGCTGTATACCAGACTCCTGTTTGCTCACACATTATCATATGGTGTACATTTCCCTGGCTTGGTGATTGAGTCCCGGATGTAGTTACAGACTTGACAATCGCATATTTGGGGATAGTCGTATTGTTTGTTAAATCCATCGTAATGACAGAGGAATCCACACCTGCCAGGTTTAAATTAACGTTTCCAGGATTAACAGCCGATCCTGAAAAATTAAACTTTCCGGAACCCGATTTTATTCGGTCCAGAATAGATACTGTAAAATACATATCTCCTGTATAGCTCCCCCTACTAACTCTGACATAAAAAGTTTGAGAGCTTGAAGATGCATCGGCTTTTACAAAAATAAATGGGATAAGCGAATTAGGGTCAACAACTGCTGTTCCCTGAGAAATCTGCAGCCCGTTACTATCAACTATTTCTATTTTCATGCCTGTATATTCATTCTGATATGAACTCCTAACATAAACTTTATCACCGGCATTCGCAGTGAACGTATAATAGGCTTCGGTTTGGTTTGCAGGCAAGATTGTAGTACTCATATTACTGTATTTCCAATATCCAGCCGCATATGCTGTTCCCAAGCTGTTATTCCCAGTAATCGTGCCGACTGCATATGCCGGTATACCTTGTGAAAACACCAACAGGATCAATAAGGTTAATCCTAGTAGTTTTTTAAAAGCACCTCTTCCCAATTATAACATAAAAATATATAAATAGAATGTTATTCTTATTATATCTTATATTATCATAATTGGGATAAAATATCTCTAAGCTTATTTCCATTTATTGCCGATATATAATTATCAAATAAATTATTTGACTTGAAAATATATGGAGGAATTTGCATAAGTATAAATTCTATTAGTACTTTAACCATTACAACAAATTCCATAAATCGAAAAACACAAAATAATACCCTCATTAATAACAATAACGGTTGGGTAAGTGACGCAGATAAACTAGCACAAGCATTAGACGATAAGTACAGAAAAATCAACGAACAAAATAAGCAGTTTAGTAATCCAGATCAGCACATCTGGGATAAATACGTAAACCAAAATTCCCCTTATTTCAGGAGCGACTTGACCGAGACAGAGAGAAATATATCCCTTCGTGCAGAGGGATGCTGGTTACAAAATGGCTTGATAGGCTATTATGACTTTCGGGATTCGCTCTTTCGTAATATCTCCCCTTCCTCTCTTAATATTAATGTAGAAGTCGCAGAACGGAAAGAATTTAACCGCCAAAAAGTGAACGACCAGTTAAAACAGCTGCTTGATGAATATCAAATCAACATTCCGAAGGATACTAAATTGACATTTACGATTGATCCTAACAATTACAAGCTAACTGTAAGCGGGACCGATGATATCGTGCTTAGCGGACAGTTAGAAGAGGCACTGAATACAGCTAATAATGCCAAGGAGCTGTTTGTACATATTATGGACTATTATGGATCTCAGCTGAGTGACCTTGCTAAAAACGGCTTTGATTCGATTCCTGATTTATTTTTATCCATTGGGTACGAAAACGGTTCCTTACAAGACATTGGGCAAAAAGAAAGCTATGGAACTGGGAAAACAGATTGGATTGAAGAATTGAAAGCAAGGGTTGATTCTCTGAAATAAATGAACTTTTTGTTTTTTATCAATTCGGTCTTTACTTTTTTTCAATATCAAAACAACTTTAACAAAAGTTTACTCATCTTCCGATTCTTCTTCGTTCAAAATTTCCTCAATGGCTTGATGGAGTTCTTCCACTCCTATTCCAGTTTCCGCCGAGTAAGGTAGGATAAATTGACAATCCGGAAGTTCGAGGGTTTCAGCAATGACTTTCAAATATTTGGACCATTGCCCCCGGGCGATTTTATCCGACTTCTTCGCCACAACGAGAACCGGAATCCCCCGATTCCATAAAAAGGCACTCATTTCCTGATCTTCCAGACTCGGTTTATGACGAAAATCAACCACTTGGATAACCGCCCGTAAATTTTCACGTGTGGAAAAGTAATCTTCCATCATCTTTCCCCATTGGGAATGGACTTCTTTCGAAACTTTAGCATAGCCATACCCGAATTCTTAAGGAGGCGAGGCATGCGCACCTCAAGTGCGACTGGCCAATGCCTGACCCAAGCAGTGACCAAAAACACCGCTGTCTAAATACTTATTAGTACTACTCTTAGTGCTCCTTGGCGTTCTCCAGCAACTTGACCCCAGGCGCCGCTTTGGCCTAAGGGAGCTTAAATTGTATGAAATGCGAATTTTGATTTTTATCGCCTATAACAGGTAGTGGCCGTTTTACCCGAGGGCGGCTCCGCCGTATTTGCACAAGTCCCTTAAACCACAGTTTTCGCATTCGGGGCGGTGCGCCTTGTGACACTGGCATGTTTTATGCATATACTCTTCAAAATTCTTTAGATAACCAAGTTTCTATAGTGTTGTTTTCCAGGTTATAATGAAATATTATATGAATCATCTGCCATTGCTTTTTCCGTTATATCACAAAGTAAAGGCTACCGCATCATATTGAATACAACAGCTTTCGACAATATATTTGTCTCACTAGGATGATATAGATGCAGGTTTAGCAACAGAGATTATGCTCATTATCTTTAACCTTTTACAGGATGACGCAGAACGGTTTTCATTTTTGACGATTCAATTTTACGTGGATCCCCAAGATAGATTTCATGGTGTCTTTTAATCGTTCCGTCAGGCTGCACCTCAGAAATTGCATCTTGATAGTTTTTCTCTTTTATAAACGCATCAATTTGCGCAATCGTTTTAGGCTCATCATCAAAAGATCCAATATGCATCATCTGCACACATAAACCCTCATCAAATGTCTGCAGCCTTGCCTTTGATGTGTCCAACTGCGGTTTTTTCTTTGCAAGCTCTTTGCATGCCCAATCAAACACCTCTTGTGTAACAAATTCGGGCTGACGAATCATAGATGTCCAGCAGAACTTTTCCTTCGTTGAGAAATCGAAATGCGAATTATCATTCAACCACCATAGCCCCTCAAGAGGCGGAACAACATATTCAAAGTAACCCGCTGGTAGGTTGCCTCCCATTTTACTCATTTTGATCGTGTAGGATAAGGCGTATAATAACTCTACCGCCTGTTGATACTCTCCCTCCTCAACGTTTGGGTTGCCTTTACCGTCCACCATGATGAAACACATAGCTGGAACATCAATGATGCAAGGCTTTGCCTTGGGCATATATAAGTCTTTATACTCTTTTTTATAATCCAGCTTTCCATTTGCCATACTTACACCCCCTCAAAGGGTATCATAATTTCCGTTACGTAATTGTTTTCGTTACCTTTGAAAATCATTCCGGGACCTTTAATATAAACTTCTCTTGATGGCGTTATACAGTTCATATTATGTTCATTTGCATAATCAAATAGCGCTTTGTAAGCTGAATTCAACTTATCATAACTCCCTGTATGAGTGGTGCAAATTGCTTTTATTGCAGGTAACTTTTTAGCAGAAATACGACTATCATTGATTAATTGAGTTGTAGGTACACAAAGTTCAATATCTGCATCTTCTTTAAATCCAGCATCGTAGTAGCAATTAAAGGGGGCTCCTGCTCCATTGTTTTTAACCGCCTTATAAATTTCTCCAATATACATTCCTACATCACTGTACTTTCCCTTGTAGCGAATTGAAGCTACTGTAACAGACGCAATTTCCTTGACTTCAATTTTGTAGCTCATACTCGTATCCTCCCTATTCTTCGATTTGATATAGAGGGTGATTTTTCTTATAAGCTCTTTTTCCTTAGAAATTTGACTTTCATGTTCACTGACAAAAAAGTTTGTCACAAAAACAGCCCCTTTTAGATCAAAAATTACAATATAGTTTGTCACTTTTTGCACATTCGTTTTATTCACGTCCTTTTTATTGATTGTTTTGTTAATGCTCAAAGTTATGACGTG
>NZ_DATLJA010000070.1:0-9623 GCF_035539115.1 Desulfitobacterium sp.
TAAAGAGAACAAAGATATCGCCGCGAGTTCCCTTCAATCGGCCTTTGATACAGAGGCAACGTATCGGAAAAAGGCGGGCAAGAATCATGTCGGTTTTGCAGTCAATCTTGCGGAGACATGCTCTGACAATAATCCAGTTCATACTTATTCTGAACCGACAATTTTTGTGGAGTATGCTCTGGATACTATGAAGTTAGCCAGAGAAAAGGGACTGAAAAATGTTTGGGTGACCAACGGTTATATGTCGAGAGAAACCCTCGATGTAATTATTCCATATTTAGATGCTGCTAACGTGGATTTTAAGGGACCGGATGATGGGGTTTATGAGCGCTATTGCGGCGGAACGGCCGAACCTATTATGGATAACCTAAAATACCTTCACGAAGTGGGAGTGCACCTCGAAATCAGCACCTTGGTCGTACCGGGCGTAAATGATAAGACAAGCCAACTTGAAATGATTGCTCAATTTATTGCTACGGAACTTAGTCAAGACGTACCTTGGCATGTAAGCCGGTTTTTCCCTTCTTGGAAGATGATGGACACCCCAATTACCCCTGTGGAAACCTTAGAAAGGGCCAAGCTTATAGGAAAAAATGCGGGATTAAACTACATTTATGTCGGCAATGTTTAGACGGGAACAAGGGGACATAGTTAATGGATGTCAAATTAGACATCTTCGGTTAAAAGAGGAGAAAGTTAAATGCGACTTAGAAAAAAGAGGTGGGCTAAGCCCGAATTGGAAAAAGATTATAAGGTCCTTTTTACCCCTTCGGAGCACGAAGGGAAATGGAAAGATCTCTTCGGCAATGATCATCCAATCCATCTGGAATTGGGATGTGGAAGAGGTCGTTTCATCAACCAACTTGCTAGGATGAATACAAATATCAACTACATTGCGCTTGATGCCCACAATGAACTTTTGGTTCATGTCTTAAGAAAAGCCAATGAAAGCCACCTGACTAATGTAAAAATTATTCCTATACATATAGAGAACATCGCAGGTATCTTTGCTCCAGACGAAATTGAGAAAATCTATATCAACTTTTGTAATCCATGGCCCAATAGGAGACATCATAATAAGAAGATTAACCCATCCTAATTTCATTAGACTATATCAAACCTTTTTAAAGAATGGATCGGAAATCTGGTTCAAAACTGACGATGAATTACTTTTCACGGATAGTCTTAAGTATTTCGAAGATGCAGGTTTTAATGAACTATATAGGACGTATGATTTATATCAAAGTGATTTTCGGGGGAATATCATGACAGAATACGAAGAGAAGTTTTGTAATCAAGGAATCAAAATAAAGTTCGGTAGGTTCCTCAGGGGGTAATCCAGGAGGCTAATAATAAACAAAAGAAAATAAACCGTAGCTCGTTAAATGGGCACGGTTTATTTTTAATGCTTTCTAAACAGACTTGAGTTTTAAACCGAATTTTTGCATGTGACGCAACAGTGTAGCGTGACTAATGCCTAAAATCTTGGCTGCTTGGCGAATGCTTGGACTCTTCTGTAATGCCTGTTGGATAGCCGCTTTTTCAGTAGTATCTAACTGTGCCTGAAGAGTACTGCTCGCGAGGTTAGTCAATGGACAGCTAGAACTGGGTCCTAAACGTTTTACAACATAATCAAGTGTGATTAGCTCTGATTCGGCGCTTACACATAGCCCTTCAACGAGGTTGCGCAACTCACGGACATTTCCTGGGTAATTGTGGTTCAGAATTAAGCCTATTGCTTCATCGCTGAACCGCCTGCTGATCTTGAATTCTTCGGTAATTTCTTGTAGATAGTGGTTCAGTAATGGTAGGATATCCTCTCTTCGTTCACGCAATGGAGGGACATATAGATAAGCGACATTTAGACGATAATAGAGATCCTCCCTAAACAGGCGTTGCTCAACCATAGATTGGAGATTTTTATTCGTGCTGGCGATTACCCTCACATCAATTGTACGGGACCAACTCCCGCCGACACGACGAATTTCTCGGTCGTGCAGGACTCGTAATAATTTGACCTGCATTGCAAGGGAGAGTTCACCAACTTCATCAAGGAGGAGCGTACCTTTATCCGCTAGCTCGAAGAGACCAGGATTTCCATCATTTTTCGCTCCAGTAAAGGCGCCCTTCTCATAACCAAAAAGCTCTGATTCTAACAGTGTTTCCGGTATCGCACCACAATTAATCTTTATAAAGGGAAAAGAGGCACGGGGACTATGACGGTAAATCCAATTCGCTACAACTTCTTTTCCAGCTCCAGTCTCGCCTTCCAGTAGAACTGTGGAAGGAAACAGCGCAATGCGTTGTGCGCGGGCAAGAAGGGCAACAAATTCTTGGCTTTGGGCAACTATCTCTTGGTCCAACATTATCATCACCTGGTTCTATTGTAAACCAAGGATGGCTGGATGTCTATCGTACAAATACATCTGTTCCGTGATCTGCTTGTTTTGTGCGCGTGACGTGTACTACTACTGTGGCACGCATTTTGCATATAATTTATAACACATAAAATAAGCTTAATAAGACTTGTTGTATTCAAGAACTTTGCCTTTACCGTAAAAATTTACATTTGCAACACGTTTATATAAAATACTTGTTAAAAATTTACGCGAAAGCCGGTGGGAAACTTGGCCACATCCGATTTAAGCAATCATATTACTCAACTTCTACGTGAAAAACAGATTCATACTGTACGGGTGTCTTTGCATGACCCTTCGAATATCCAACGTGCGCGTTATGTCCCTTTAAGGTATTTTCTGGAACAGGTTATGCACGGTTCTTTGTCCTATCCTTCAGCAATGTTTTCGATGGATACTTCCGCCAAGCTGCTGCCGGAAGCAGGCGATGGCTTTGATGGTGGATATCCCAGCTGGGTGCTAAAACCGGATCTAGCAACCTTTGGAATCCTGCCATCGTCGCCAGGGATGGCACATGTTATTTCTGATATATTTCTACCAGATGGTCAACCAGTGCCCACTTCGCCCCGTCATATCTTGCGACGGGTTTTAAATGATCTCGCTCAGGATGGTTACCGGGTTTATGGCGCTTTTGAGTATGAATTTTATGTCTTTCTGGCCGATGGACAACGCTCCAATTCTTCGTCTTTAGAACCAGTATGGACCGGATTGCAATGCTTTTCTGAGGTTGCGCAGGCGAAAGTGGAAGACATCATTACTTCCGTTATGTTTGCGTTGACAGAAATGGGGGCAGGACCGGAAGTTGCCAACACGGAATATGGGTCAGGGCAATTTGAAGTGACCAATTCTCCATTTTGGGGTTTAGAAATTGCAGACATGGCTTTCTACTATAGGACGATCATTAAAGAAATTCTGCAACGCAAGGGGTATAAGGCAACATTTATGAGTAAGCCTGTCGCTTCATCCAGTGGAAGTGGGGCACATACCCATCTTTCTCTGTTTAATCAGAATGGCAACAATGTTTTTTCCGACCCGAATCAGCCAGATGGTTTATCTAAGCTTTGTCGCTGGTTTATTGGTGGACAAATTAAGCATGCCCGAGCTTTATGCGCATTGTGTAATCCGACCATTAATAGCTATAAACGGCTACAACCTTATACTTTTGCACCGACAACCGTGACTTGGGGCTATGAACACCGGGGAGCGATGGTCCGCATTCCCCAACATAGAGGACAAAACACACGCTTGGAAAACCGCCTGCCTGGTGCAGACACCAATCCGTATATTGCCTTGGCAGCAATGCTCTCAGCTGGCTTAGATGGCATTAGACAACAGATTGAACCGCCTCCTGCATTGGCAAGGCAAGACGCCTATGCACAGGAATTTACTCACTTGCCGCGCTCATTGCCCCATGCATTGACAGCTCTGGAGGAAGATGAGTTTTTTCGTGAGACATTGGGCGAAGAATATATTCGTCACTACATCTTAATGCGTCGTGCTGAATGGGAGAGGTATGAGGCAGCGGTTACTGACTGGGAGTATAAAGAGTATCTCGATCTTTATTAAAAAATCTATATTGAACTAAGTGATATTTTGGCATTTAAGGCTTCGCTTGAGTTAGGCGCCAACTCGAAGAGTGAACCCCTAGATGACCAATTTCAAATAGATGCTATGTTTTTTGAACAGATTTTTAGTTTGAATACACCGGATAAAAGGGAAATTCAGAGAGGAGATTGTGATGTATCGCATTAAACGTAACCAAATTGTCTATGCCATGTCGGCATTGAACCAACCAGTGCTACGGGTGGAAAATGGAGCTACGGTGCTCTTTGAGACCTGTGACTGCTTTGAAAATCAGATTAAATCGGTGGATACGGAATTTGAGGCCCTCGATTGGAATAGGATTAATCCGGCTACTGGTCCTGTCTATATCGAAGGTGCCCAACCAGGTGATATCTTGGAGGTTAAGATCGAGCATATCGAAATTGCCGATCATGGTGTCATGATGACCGGGCCAGATCTGGGGATGCTCGGGGATAGGCTATCCAAAAATGTTATTCGTCTTATTCCCATTCGAGACAGTAAAGCGGTTTACGAAGGGAGGGTTGAGCTCCCTCTTAAACCAATGATTGGGGTTATCGGAACTGCTCCAGCAGGTGATCCTGTGGCCTGCGGCACACCTGGTGAACATGGCGGAAATATGGACTGCACTATCATCGGAGAAGGCACAACTCTTTATTTACCGGTTAACGTTCCAGGGGCGCTGTTGGCTATGGGCGATTTACACGCAGCAATGGGAGATGGAGAGGTTTCGGTCTGCGGTTTGGAAGTCCAAGGTGAAGTTACGGTCACCATTTCTGTGCTCAAAGATCGTCAACTGCCGTTGCCTTTAGCTAAAACCGCATCTTCTATGTATGCGATCGCTTCGGCTAAAACGCTGGATGAAGCGGTTTTGGACGCTACCCGTAACCTCGTTGGGCTATTGACAACAATGACTAATGGTACGCTAAACGAATACGATGCGGTCAATTTGCTTAGCCTTACTGGCAACTTGCAAATTTGCCAGGTCGTTGATCCGCTGAAGACTGTCCGTTTTGAGTTAAATTTGCAATATCTTCAGCAGTTGGGAATCACTCTTTAAAGAAGACCTAAAGTTACTATTGGCTCGTTTCAGCACTCTTTTCTGGAGTTGGAACATGCTGTCGGAAAAAGGCTTTCTACAAGCATAAGCGCGAACAGTGTATACGAGGGAGGTAAAAGTTATGTCCATTGAGCAATTTGGTTATAAACAAGAACTCAAGCGAGCCTTGAGTTTTTGGGATTTGGTTATTTATGGGATGATCTTTATGGTGCCCATTGCACCGTTTGGGGTTTATGGTTACGTTTCGGATGGAGCCAAAGGGATGGTCGCCTTAGCTTACATGATTGGTATGTTTGGCATGATTTTTACAGCATTTAGTTATGCCAGAATGTCTGAGGCTTTCCCGATCGCCGGATCGGTTTATGCCTATGCTCAAAGAGGGATTAATGAATATATTGGTTTTATGGCTGGTTGGTCAATCTTGCTCGATTATATTTTGATACCATCATTACTTTACTTGGTCAGTGCTGCAGCTTTGGGAGCATTACTCCCAGCAGTACCCATTTGGGTGTGGTTGGTTTTATTTATTGGCTTTAATACGATCATTAATGTTAGAGGAATTGAATTTACAGCGGGCGCCAACCGCATTATCTTGGTTGCGGAGTTTATCGTTCTGGCGATTTTTATTGTTGTTGGACTGGTGGCTCTGAAAAATGGCGTCGGCGATGGTGGGTTAACTATGAAACCCATCTATGACCCAGCAAATTTCAGTCTGAGCACGGTAATGGGGGCAGTTTCGATCGCTGTGCTTTCTTTCCTAGGCTTTGATGGGATCTCCACACTTTCGGAGGAGGTCAAAGGCGGCGAAAAGGTCGGCAATAAGTTGGTCGGGAATGCGACCGTATTAGCCCTGCTCATCGTCGGTTTTCTCTTTATCATCCAGACATGGATTGCCAGTGATCTAGGTCGTGGTATGAATTTTGATAATCTCGACATAGCCTTCTACCAGATTGCTGGGGCCGCTGGCGGTACTTGGCTGAAAAATCTCACTATTATTGCTACGGCTTTTTCGTGGGGGATTGCCAATGCTCTAGCAGCCCAGGCAGCAATTTCTCGTGTGCTTTATTCCATGGCGCGTGATAGAAAATTGCCATTGGTGCTTTCCAAAGTGCATCCTAAATATCAGACACCTTATATAAGTACGATTTTAGTGGCGGTAATTTCCTTAGGTGTGGGTCTTTTCTTCCAAAGCCAGATTGCTAATTTGACAGTTCTAGTTAACTTTGGGGCGTTGATTTCCTTTCTGCTTCTGCATATCTCTGTAATTAACCATTACATCATTCGAGGTAAGTCTAAAAACTATTTTAAACACCTGATCATGCCAATTATTGGTTTTGTCGTGATCGCTTATGTTCTTTACGGGATGGATATTGCTGCTATTAAGCTTGGTAGCGTATGGATTGTCATAGGTATTATCTATCTGGCTGTGCTTTCTCTAGTACTCAAACAAAAACCTACGTCGATTGAACTATAACGAGCAAAAAACCATTGTGTTCGGACAAAACTATAGCCCGAATAACGGACACTTTCTTTATAGAAAGCGCCTTATTCGGGTTTCACTTTATTCAGATTAGTAAATTTTCCATCTTTGATTACATCCCCAAGTCGTTGTATTCGTGGAATCTGAGGGTTAAGATATATGAAGGTCCTTTTGAAGATGAGTGTGGGGTTGCAAGATTAAAACAAAAAGGAGTTTTTAATAATGTACAGTTTCAAGAACGATTATAGCGAAGGAGCGCATCCTAGAATATTGAATGCCTTGATGGAATCAAATTTTGAGCAGGTTGAAGGGTATGGAGAAGATTGCTATACACAAAAAGCGATTGAACTGTTAAAGCAAAGCATTGGGAGAAACGATGTCGATATCCACCTGCTCCCAGGTGGTACACAAACGAACTTTACGGCTATTTCAGCTTTCTTAAGGCCACATGAAGCTGTAATTGCTGCAAACACCGGGCATATCTTCGTGCATGAAACAGGAGCAGTTGAGGCAACAGGGCATAAAATCATATCTATGGAAGTAGGTGATGGAAAATTAAACTCTTCGCACATTAAGGCTGCTCTGGATTTACATACTGACGAGCACATGGTGAAGCCTAAGTTGGTTTACATTTCAAATCCGACAGAAATAGGCACAATTTATCATAAGGATGAACTAGAACAACTAAGTATATTTTGCCAAGAAAAGAAGCTCTTTTTGTTCATGGACGGTGCTAGGCTGGGTTCAGCTTTGTGTTCTGTTGAGAATGACCTAGAACTTTCCGATCTTGCATTACTTGTAGATGCGTTCTATGTTGGCGGGACCAAGAATGGAGCACTCATTGGTGAAGCGTTAGTGATCTGCCGTGACTCCCTTAAAGAGGATTTCAGATTTCATATGAAGCAAAAAGGAGCACTCCTTGCTAAGGGAAGACTCTTGGGGATTCAGTTTCAGGAACTTTTCAGAGACAACTTGTACTTCGATCTGGCAAAGCACGCCAACAAGATGGCTAGTTTACTCAGGGATGAAATCCGAAAAGCAGGCTTCAAGTTCTTGGTACACTCGCCATCAAATCAAATATTTCCTATACTATCCAATCGACTGATCACTGAGCTTCAAAAGAATTATTCATTTTTAGTCTGGTCAGAGGTTGATGCTGATCATTCTGCTGTTCGCCTTGTCACTTCTTGGGCAACGAAAGAGGATGCAGTTTTAGGCTTTATTGAAGAGTTGAGTAGTTCGCCAGATCATTTTTAACACCGTACTGTATCTGAATTTCATTGACACGCGGTATCCACTGGTGTACCCTTTCTTACGAGATGAATGGTGGCTTGAATTAATGAAAATTACCAAACGAACAGCGAATATGATGTTACTGTTGATCTCGGTACTTTAGGGTTCGGGGTTTGTTGTTACAAGAATGGCCTTGGACGTCAATGTCTCAGCAGGGTTTATTAACTTTGCAAGGGGATTTATTTTTTCGATGTTGGCACTCTTGTTTTTTTATAAAAAAATATTCAAAATGACTTTAGACGATTTTAAAATCGGGCTGTTTGTAGGATTAATGAATTTTGGAGGCTGTATAGCGCAGACAGTAGGAGTGAAATATACTACTCCTTCTAACAATGCGTTTATTTCTGCAATATATGTTGTAATCGTACCGTTTATTGCTTGGCTCGCATACAAAAAGCCACTCAAAATTAAAAGCTTCATAGCTATAGCTTTTTGTTTATTGGGCATGGCGATACTTACGGGCATAATGAACAAAGGATTTAGGATCAACCAAGGTGACGTTTACTCACTAATTTCTGCCTTTTTATATGCAGGTTCTATTGCGTATATAAGTTATGGCACAAGTGAAACGGATCCGACTATTGTCACATTTATGTTAGCTACGGTGCAAACAATGGGTGGATTGGGATATTTTTTCATTGTCGATGGAGGTCAGCTCATCGATGTAAATTGGCAAGTGGCGATTTTACCGCTTTTATATATGGGAATTGTCTGTTCATTCGCCGCGCAGACGATTCAAGTTATTGCCCAGAGACATACTTCGGCAACAACAGCGGGTCTGATTATGATGCTTGAGGGCCTTTTTGGAAGTCTGTTTTCGGTCGTTTTTGGCTTTGAATCTTTTACCTTTAGCATGGCAGTTGGTGGTTCTATAATTATGATTGCCCTTGTATTTATGGAGGTTAATTTTGAGCAGTTTGCCAGGGGAAGGCATTCAATGAATGCGCCTAAATTATGGACTAAGGATTTTTAATCCCAAACAATGGGTTATCACGGTTTGTATGAAAGCATGCGCGGTAGAAAAAACAGGTTTAACGTAAGGCAATCGTTACCCCTCTGGTAGCATCGGTGTGATGTTATCTATAAGTTAATTTCATCCTTTACTCCTATCATATTTACTGTTAAAATTTAACTTGGTATAATAAATGTACCAAATATTTAATTTAAGTCTTAGCCAAGTTTTATTTAACCGAGTATTTTTTGCATCTAAATGGCCATTGAATTATTTGTTAGCTACCTCATCTAAAAATAAAACGCAGAGGTTGTAAAATGTTCACAAAAAAACCATGGGAATAAATATGAGGAGAATATGAATCGAAGAGGTAATACTGGGGGCTTGAAAAGGAGAGGGTAAACGAGTGGGCTATGTTTCCACCGCAAAGAAAACAACGATTCCTTCTGGGAGGTGGTCAGATTTCTGGAAACAGCAAGATTATTGGGCGGTGTGGCTTGGTCTAGCAATCGTACTGTTAACAATCGTGTTTTCAAGTATTGGAAATAATTTTATGAATGATTCTGGTGCAGAAACCCTCTGATTTTTTCATCAAAAAGCAGGAATCTACCTCAATTGTGTTGAATTATATAGTATAGTGGAGATAACCATAGATATCTCAATATAATTTATCTATACTGTAGTTTGAAGTGATTTTTTCTATGTTTAGGGAAAATACGAAACATAAACAAGATAATTTTTTTAGTAATTTGAGTTCAATGGACCCTCGCTTCAAAAACAGACTCGAAAAGAGCTGGGCCGGGCTGTTTTATGAGCATGTTTTTTGTAAAATAGACGAGA
>NZ_DATLJA010000071.1:0-11452 GCF_035539115.1 Desulfitobacterium sp.
CACATGGAAGTGTCCGGGCGCCAACAGAGGCAGGAGCCGATTCTGGCGCCGAACCCCGCCTGCTTTCATTCAACAGTTTGAGCCGTTAGTTTGCTCGGCGAGCGCCCGGCCGAGGCAGCTGTAATCGCAACTCGCCCCAGACACTTTCATTCAAAAGATTCTAGAAAAACAAACAGAAGAACCGTCCCCATGTCTGCTTAATCTTCGACAAGCGGGAACATCACGGGCTCCTTCGTCTTTTGACACTTATAAATCGCGAGAATGATCTCCAACGCCTTACGGCCCTCTTCGCCCGGAATTGCCGGCGTCCGATTCTCCCGAACGGCTTGAATCATGTCGCTAATGACTTCGCGATGCCCATAGCCATAGACCGTCGGCGGATCACTCTCTTGGCTGGCAAAGATCTGCTGCTTTTCCTCTTCGCTATCTGCGAACTCCCATGTTTCGATCCGGTTAACCGCGATCCCGCCAATGATGACCGAACCCGTTTCCCCGAAGACATTTAACGTCTCTTCAATATTTTTAGGATAGATCGTCGAGGCTGCCTCGATCAGGCCAATCGCGCCGTTCTTAAATTTAATTACAGCTCCTCCGACATCTTCCATCTCGATTTTACGCATCGCTGTTGTGGTATACCCGAAGACAGATTCCACTGGACCAAACGTCCATTGAAGTAAGTCAATATTGTGGATGGATTGATTCATCAGCACTCCGCCATCTTGGAGCTTCGTTCCCCGCCAGGGCGCTTGAGCATAATAGTTATCATCCCGATTCCAACGCACGGTAGCTTGGCCATGGGTCAGTTTCCCAAAACGCCCCTCGTCTAAGGCTTCACGCATCAGTTTCACAGACTTGTTAAAACGGTTTTGATGAATTACAGCCAGTTTTACCCCGGCATCCTTACAGGTTTTAATGAGTTCATCGGCGCTTTTTAAAGTCATTGCCATTGGTTTTTCAACCATGACATTTTTGCCGACTTTCGCAGCCGCAATCCCTATCGGAGCATGTAAATCCGAAGGGGTCGCGATCGTCACGACTTCGATATCTTCAGCAGCGAACATCTCTTCATAGGAGGTATACGGTTTAGCCCCGTATTTATCAGCAAACGCTTGCGCCTTTTCGGGAACAATATCGCAAACCGCAACGAGTTCAGCCTCAGGTAGAGCAACAATCGATTCGGCATGTTTTTGGGCGATCCGCCCACAACCAATAATGGCAAAACGCATTTTCTTGTTCATAATTCTCTTCTCCCTTAAAAAAATATGTAGTCAAGGTTTTTACAGCACTCATGATTGTGGAAAGGGGAATCTCCCGATTCCCCTCATGAACTTATTTTGTTGAATGTTCTTTTGATTTTCTCACGATCAGATCTTAACGATCTTCTCGCGGTTATTTTGGACGTCTTTCGTCGCATTCCGCGTATCAACCACGACTTGAGCTTTTTCTACGACACGGTCATAATCGACCGAACTATGCGCTGTCAAAATGAGGACGCAATCCGCTGCGGCCAGGGCTTGATCCGTAAGCTCGACGCTATCCATATGCACCGTGCTACCCCCATGAGGCTCGATCACGGGGATAAAGGCGTCATGGTACGTGATATTCGCGCCGTCTTTGCGGAGAAGTTCCATAACTTTAAGAGCAGGGGATTCACGAACATCATCGATGTCATTTTTATAAGCAACCCCAAGGACCAGAATTTTTGCATCCTTCATGCTTTTATTTTCAGCGTTCAAGGCACGATTTACTTTATCAATAACATGATAGGAAGCTTCAATATTGATCTCTCCTGCGAGTTCAATAAAGCGGGTATGGAAGTCATACTCGCGTGCTTTCCACGTGAGATAGAACGGGTCAATCGGAATGCAGTGTCCACCAACCCCGGGTCCTGGCCAGAAAGTTTGGATTCCGAAGGGTTTCGTTCCAGCCGCTTCGACGACTTCCCAAATATCTAGTCCCATGCGGTCACAAAGGAGCATGAGCTCATTGACTAAGGCAATATTAACAGCCCGATAGGTGTTTTCGAACACTTTCGTAATCTCAGCTGCTGCTGGCGAAGAGACGGGTACGACATTGATAATCGTTTGAGCGTAAAACGTATAAGCAATTTCCAAACAGATTGGAGTCACACCACCGCAGACTTTTGAGGTATTTTTAGTCGTAAAACGTTTATTTCCGGGATCGACACGTTCTGGAGAAAAGGCGAGGAAGAAGTCCTTCCCGACTTTCAGTCCGCTCTTTTCCAGGAGGGGCAAAATGACCTCCTGGGTAGTACCCGGATAGGTTGTGCTTTCGAGCGTCACAAGTTGTCCCGGACGGATGCGTTGGGCAATATCGTTGGTCGCTGATTCAATATAAGAAATATCTGGGTCACGCGTAACGGTGAGTGGGGTCGGAACGCAAATCACGATCACGTCACATTCCGGAAGACGTTCAAATTCCGTGGTTGCCGTGAGCATACCCTTTTGTACCAGCTCCTGGAATTCCGCATCTTTGACATCCCCGATATAGTTATCTCCAGCATTAACCCGGCCGACACGCTGCGCATTTATATCAAAACCGATGACTTTAAACCCAACTTTTCCTTTTTCAACAGCTAAAGGCAAGCCGACATAACCAAGGCCGATGACCCCTACAGTCGCGGTATGATTGACGATTTTTTCTTTTAGTGCTTTAGCGAGCACATCTTCATCTGTGATCACTTCTTTGAGTTGTAACATTATAATATTTCCCCCTTATTGGTTCGCTACTGCTTTGGCAGTTTGCTTTCGAAATGTAGGAATGACAGTTTGCAAAAGCTGGACGACCTCATCCTTAGATAGGTAGGAGCCCCGCTCACGGATAGTATGGATAATCTCTTCGAGTTTCTCGGGCTCAATTTTGTTAGGCTTAGCTACGAAAATACGTTTATGCTTCGTTGCCGATGTCCCTTCCTCGGCCGTAAGTAACTCTTCATAGAGCTTCTCGCCTGGCCGCATGCCCGTGAAGACAATAGGAATATCGACATCAGGTTCAAACCCGGACAAACGAATGAGGTCACGAGCTAAATCGACAATTTTAACAGGTTTACCCATATCGAGGATAAAAATTTCTCCGCCTTGAGCCATCGCCCCGGCCTGAATGACCAGTTGCGAGGCCTCCGGTATCGTCATAAAGAAGCGAACCATGTCCGGGTGTGTGACTGTAACCGGGCCACCCTTGGCAATTTGCTTTTTGAAGGTTGGAATAACACTTCCTCGGCTTCCCAAGACATTGCCAAACCGAACGGCCACGAATTTCGTTTTGGAACGCTTATCCATGTTCTGGATCAGCATTTCCGTGACGCGTTTCGTGGCGCCCATCACACTGGTTGGATTCACTGCTTTATCTGTGGAAATGATAACAAAGGTTTTAACGCCAACTTCATCGGCAACCTCAGCTAGATTATACGAGCCTACAATATTGTTTTTTAAGGCTTCTTCTGGATTGCGTTCCATCAAGGGAACGTGTTTATGGGCAGCGGCATGGAAAACAACGCCGGGTCGATAGCGCTCAAACAGCAGTTTGATTTTCTCCCGATCCTTGATATCCACGATTTCGGTTGCCAAATCAATTCCTGGATGGTCGGTCCGGAGCTCTTGTTCAATGTCAAAAACACTGTTTTCGCCATGTCCGAGGATCACCAGTTTTCCTGGATTAAAGCGGGTGATTTGACGACAGATCTCGGAACCGATTGAACCTCCGCCCCCGGTAACAAAAACAGTTTCTCCGGCCAAATACCCGGCCACCTCTTCAAGATCTACGTTCACTTGTTCGCGTCCGAGCAAGTCTTCGACTTGAACTTCACGAATCTCTTTCGTATCGACCTTACCACTTAAGAGATCGTACACACCCGGCAGGATTTTCAGATCAACGCCGGTATTTTCCGTAATTTGGACGATCTCGCGAATAATCTCACCAGAAGCTGAGGGCATCGCGATGATGACTTCATCAATACTATGGTTTTTGACAACGCGGGGAATATCCTTATGCGTCCCCAAGACAGGAATCCCCATGAGCTGAAGCCTCTGTTTTTTCGGATCATCATCAATAAAACCGATGGGTCGCCCTTCGTGATAATTCCGGTTTTTCAGTTCCCGTACCGCCACAACGCCGGCATCTCCTGCGCCGACTATAAGAACCTGCTTTTGGGAACCCGGAACATGCGGTGTAAACACATTTTCCTGCAAAATCCGCCAGGCAAAGCGCGAGGCCCCCACTAGAAAGAGGGTAGTAAGCCAGAGCAACGCTGCTACCGAATGCGGAAAGCGCATCGGCGCCAGGAAATAGACTGCCGTTATCGTGCCTGCCGTTCCAATTGTTACGGCATAAACAATCACGAGCAGTTCGCCGATACTGGCGTACTGCCAGAGCCTTTTGTAAAGTCCAAAAACATAGAAAACCACCAAATAAATAAGCGTGGCGGCCCAAGCCGAATGGTAATAGGTCCAGAAATATTCTGAGGGTATGTTTCCTTCAAAAAAACGAATATAGAAACTTAAAAAAACAGCAAGATTCACGAGCACTGCATCAATGGCCATTAACGCTAGGGTTCTTTTACGCCACAACATGAATTTTAGTCCCTTCCTCAATTTAAGGGAATGGTTTAAATCCCTTTAAAATCCCTTTAATAAATAAATCAACGGTTTACAGTTTACTATAGTTTATACCGTTTTACAACAGGACATGTACATCCCTTAGCAGGCCTATTCACTGACCAGCTAAGGCTTTCAGTTCATTTACGAGTTCCTGAGAGATGGCGCCTGATCCGCCCATTAAGTAGAGTTGAAGCGACGAATTAACATTTACAGGGGTTGGCGAGGTTAGTGTTTGGAGTTGTCCTTTGATCCAATTTTTAAGGATGGGATATTCCTCAAGCGGGGTCTTCGGAACAAGCACAATTGTCGAAGCTTGATGTGCGGCTAAAGCAGCACCCGCAAGAGCATCTGGGAAATCCTCGCCAGTGGCAAAACTCAGCTTTTGAATATCTCCTTTAAATTCTTGAGCGACGGCAGCCATTGTATCATAACGCGTTGCTCCCGCCAGACGTCGGATTTGGGAGGACTGAAGGTTTAATTTTTCTTGGATCTCCTGTGCAACTTGCAAAGAGATACTTCCTTCTCCTCCGATGAGGTAAACCTTGGCAGGGTGTAAACGTTGGAGCGTTTCTAGGGTTTCTGGCGGTAGTCCTTGCGCTGAAGTCAAAAGAATAGGCATTTTTTTTGCTCCAGCAATTGAGGCAATGCTTAACGCATCGGGGAAATTCTCTCCGGTAGCTATGGCTACCTCGGGTACATTCTGAAGTGTTGTGCTTTGAGGAATCGACGCCAAGGAGATTGTCCCCTTCAAGGTGATCGTCGAAAGAGAATCTACCGCTGTCGCCAGTGCTAGACTTGAAGCTGTCCCATAGCGATTTTCTCCACTAATTCGAATAAGGTTTCCTTCACTCCAGCCTTTCTCTTGGAGAGTTGTGGTGATTTCGGCCCCTAACGCACCTACCCCACCCAGAAGATAAATGTTCTGAGGATGTAAGGTATTCAGAACCTGAAGGACCCTGGAATCGAGTTCTTGGGGAGAGGTTAACAAAACAGGGGCGTTTAGACGAGCCGCTAAAGGTACTCCAGCTAAAGCGTCGGGAAAATCATCCGCTCGCGCTAGGATAACTGAAGTTGAACCTTGGGGCCACCCTTTTTGTGCTTGTTGAATGGCTGTATCGACCCGATCGGTCCCTTGTAAGCGCGTCCATTCGGGAACGATTGGAACTGGAACTGCCCCTTTGTTTAAGTCAGCTAGGTGGTACGGCAACGGGGTCGTCCATTGCATGGAGCTTAGCGGAACTCCCTGTGGTGGTAAGGAACTCACCGGAATTCGGGTTATATTCACCGCCTGAATATAACGTGATAACCAGGCAGGTGGATTCGCAATCGTGTTTAACAGCCGCTCCTGATAAATTGGGAGCGTAGTTCCCGTACTCACTTGTGTCGTCGAGGGACTTCCCGTCGTCGCAGGACTGGTCGTCGTGCCTGATGGGGAAGTTGGATTCACTGGAGACAGCTGCGCTTCATTGGGATTATTTTTTCCTGACCAAATATTGTAGGCCCAAAGCGCAAAGTACCAATTCTCTAATTTATTGCGATCCCCATCGCCTATTTTGGGAACAAACGCCCATTTTTCATTGAGGAGATCAGCCCCCCGCCGAATATTATAATCAATATCTGTTTTCAATTTTTCGATGGTCGCAGGGCTCTCATAATTAGTTGAAATTTGCATGATACCAATTGCCCCTGTTCCGCTGAGCAGCGGTTGCCCCTGACTGTCAAATTGACGCCAGGTGCTTTCCTGATAGGCAATTGCTTTTAAGAAGCTACTGGGAATTCCTTTTTCTCTGGCCACTGTTTCGAGCTTCTGGTTAATAATCTCCAAGGATGGATTAACCTGAGGTATAAAATCTGTTGGATTAGTATTTTGAACCGGCGCATTCGTGGTTGGCGTACTTGTTGCCGCTAAAAGGAGACTTGGTTCACCCAAGGTTTGGACGAGGAGAAAGGTACTTAATAGGACACTCATTCCCACTTTTGTTTTTTTCACCCATGACCCTCCCTGATTGGTGTTCATTCATCCTATTTCAACATCTTCCTTGAAGTTTCCTGCTCTCCATAAAAAATAGGTCTTTTCGCCTAATTCATGGTGGAAAGACCTATTTGCTAAAGTAGCTTGGTAGCAAAAAGGAGTGTATTTGTACACTCCCTCAATTTACTGTATTTAATAAGTTTTATTCGGGTTAATTGGTTTGATTATGAGATAACCAGACTTGGTCTTTTCTATATTATAGTTATCTCGCATGTCAACTACTTTTGCTTTTGAGTATCTTTTCTTGATACTTTCATCTAAGAAAGGGTTGGCTAAGTGTTCAAGAGAAAAATCCTGATTACATTTATTATAAAATTTTCTCATGTTACCCACCTCCTTAGACTCATTATACTATATATTATTACCTAGAACTAGCATTCGTTAATCATGGCTCGAATTTTTGTGTATGCTTCTCCCATAGTATTACTTGTCGTGAACCAATTAGTGACACGCCTTATATTCCCAGAAGATTTTGATAATTTCTCTCCCTCAGTTTTCAATACCCCATTATCTTCAATAAGTTTTAAAGTTCTTATACTTCTTTCTGTATCCTCAATCCACTTTTGTATTCCGTGTTCTGCCTCATAAGACCAGTTAAGGTTTTCATTAACAGCAGCTAAGTCATTCATCATATGAACGATCGTCTTATAACGTTGGTCAGGATCTACTTTTAGAGCATTTTTAACTACTTTCTTAATGAATTAGGAATATGAGGTAAGAATTTATAGCGGTCCGGGAATATACCTCTTACAACTTCATCACGTGTAACACCACCATTTTGAAGCTTATCATCAAAATCGCTATTTCCGTTACACATTCTGTACAAAGTTAAACCTGCTTGGAACACATCATATTGTGAAGTAAAGACACTAGCCTGAAACCACTCTGGTGTTAAGTGAGTGGGATAAGCTAGTGGAACCTCTGCGAACCCATACTTATCTGTAAGTTGAGCTAACCCAAAATCAGTTAAAAGCGCCTTCCCTGCATCGTTTATTATTATGTTGCTTGGCTTAACATCAAAATGTATTAGTCCTTTTGAATGTATATAATTTAAAGCACTTAAAAAATCCAACCCATAGTGGATTATCTCAGGGACTGAAAGGAACTTATTGTTAATAAGTGCATTTAATGACCCATTTTTGTAATATGGCATAGCAAGATATAAGTTATCATCGTCCTGACTTGCATATTTAATTTCCATAACATTCGGATGTCTAGAGGCATATAGCAATCTTGCTTCAGCAAAGTATGTGGTATCAGGCGATATACTTAGTTTATTTACTTCCTTAATAACGATATTTGCATCTAGCTGAATATCCTGAGCTATATAAGTTCTGGAATTTAATCCTTCATTACCAATTTCCTTCAATAAGTCGAAAGCAATTTCTGTAACTCTTGTATCCATTCTGTTCATGACCCCCTATAACTCTAAAGCCGCAAGTGCTGTTAAGATACTTTCTCGTTTTTCCAAGTGGGACTTTGGTATATCAGGAATACCTACGAAGTCGTTTCTACCCTCAAAATAGTCAGTGATATTATCAATTGTTTTACCCAAATATCTTGCTATTGTAGTTTTTTTACTTAAAGAATACTTTTCAACTGGACTGTCGGCAAAAAGCTCTTGAATTACTCCTTCTAAGTAAATTCTAAAAGTACTAACTGTTTGAGCCGTTCCTTCAGTAATCCTAATACCTGCATTTGTTACATTAAAACGCATTATTATCGATAATAGGTTTGTTCTTAAATAAGAAAGTTTATAGGGTTCATCCATTGCTCCAGGTATATTGATTTTATCGATAAGTAATAATTCAAATTGGTCATCAGGTAAGCTTTTCACAACAGTAAAGTGGACTGCTTTGGGTCCGACCCTTATTCCCATACCTATAGACATTTAATCTACCTCTTCACCTTAAATTCAATTAATCCTTAATTAGTATATCAGATTTACCGTTAATGGGATATAAAAGTTCTTGCATAACCACTTCAAATGCTAGTTCAGGCTTCAAATTTAGCAGGAAGCTCAATCCTTATGCTACACACAATATTCGTGTATACTGGGAACTCTACCATATATCTTCTAAGCCAGTATTTCTATGTTCATAAAGACTAAAAACAGCCTACAGCAGAAGCGGCTCGAAATCGAATCAAAGCCTAAACACTAAACAAAGAGACAAGCCTATTATTAAAGGCCTGTCTCTTTGTCTGGGTTGATATTTTCTCTTCGAATAGTGTTTACGTCAGAGGAGTTTCTCCCGAAATCATCCAGTGACCATTTGCAAGAATCAAGTTTACGCGAATATGAACAAGATGTTCTGTCTTTTCTCCCTGTGTCATCTGCTCTCCCAAGTTATAGTCCTGGGCCACATAACGATAGGTGGCTTCGAGCGTAGCTGAGGTAGAAGTTGCAGACTCAAGTTTAAGTTGATCAAAGCGGATATCACTGATTTCCAAGCCAACGCCTTGGATGATGAAGCTTTCTGCCTGACGTGCATGTTTTTCATAAAGATCCCCGACGTAAGCTTTGGCTAACTGAGCACGGAATTTGACCATATCTGTAGACTGCCAAGCTCCGAAAAAATAGCCTATATTTTGTTTGTAGTCATTGCTAATTTTTTGACTAAGCTCACTGGGTATCTTGGGCGACTGATCTGAGCTTAAAGCCCCTGCATTTACAGTGCTGTCGATCCCATTTTCGCCTGAAGCTGTGGGGGGAAAGAGAGGATTCGCATTCAAATCTGGGCTGGGATCTGCTTGAGCAGCCGGCTCGACTGTGCTGCTAACCGTTTGTGTTGCACTACCAACTCCAAACTTTGTTAAAAGTGAATTCCCCGCTGCAGGTGATGTTGTAGCCGCATAGCCGATAATCCCGATCAGCATTCCGAGGCCTAGAGCTACAGAACTCACGAGCCAATTGATTTTACGCATAAA
This sequence comes from Desulfitobacterium sp., assembly GCF_035539115.1. Classification (GTDB taxonomy): domain Bacteria; phylum Bacillota; class Desulfitobacteriia; order Desulfitobacteriales; family Desulfitobacteriaceae; genus Desulfitobacterium_A. Next base: position 9,577 of record NZ_DATLJA010000071.1, read on the forward strand.
ATAAAAAATCTCCTTTACCAGTTTATTACTATCTTTCCCGGTAAAAGAGATTTTAGACACAAGCATTTACCTTTTATGAATTTTTTTCGGAATTTTATTTGCTAAGCTTAGGGAATTGAAGATAGGAGTAGAAAAGAAGGAGTAAAGCCTGTCCCTTCGGGCAGGCCTTACTCCTGATGCCCAATCGCGATGAGCTCATTGTTTATTACTTATTCAATTGTTTAAGTGCACTTGTTTTGCTTGAATCCTTGAATATGTTCCGTTTCTCCTTACTGGAGAGCCCTTCACAAGGGCTTTACTCGTGAACCTGTTTTCCGGTACAGGTCGTAAACCGCTTTATCCAGTTTTTTAGGAACTCATATCCTGATTTTTTATACAACGGCTTCCCTTCATCACTCCGGCTTCAAATTCTCACGTTGTGAATGCTTAAGCATGATCCTTTTAAGTATTATTGCTGTTTCTTAGGCTGGATACCCTTCCTACGGACACTGGACACGCTTTGAATTCGTTACCGTTTGGTGGTAAAGGGAGTAGCCCCATATACCTTCGCATTCGTATCGTTACGAATGATATGAGCATCTAGGTCATGAATCTCTTGGTGGAATTGTTCAATACGCACCTTGTCTTTCGCATCAAAAGCATCAATTCCACGGTTGAACATGACATCCAGGTAGCTGCTTAAAGCAGCAGCATTTTTCGCTCCGGCCTCTTTCTTAATTTGATTATCCCACAGGGATTTATGAAAAACGATGTACTTCTTGATATCCGACTCGTTCATCTGAGGACCGGCATTTGGCCCATACAGATATCCATCAACATATTGATGGATGTTCCAAGCTGCGCCGAATACGATATTCAGCGCGTTTTGACTGAGACCACTCTCCCCAAAATAATCTTTTACGGATGGAGCAAGCGCGATATCCTTCGTATCAGGTTCTTTATACTTTTTGGGTCCTGAGACATCTCCCTGCGGAGTAACATTGATGCCCGGCGGATTCGTGACCGTACTCGCTGGGCTAGCTCCTGCCGTACTAGGCTTCGCTGTGCTATTACCATTGGGGCCATTGGCGCCATTTGCGGTCGCAGTGGCACCGTCCACAGGAGGTGTCTGCACGACGATTGGATTTTGTTCGCCTGAAACTGTCCTATTCATAAAGACTTTCCAGGCGCTCGGTCCATAAATTCCGCCGACAACGACAGCACCGGCCAGTACGAGAGTTCCTGTCAAAGTGAGTATCTTTCTTTTGTCAAACTCCATGATCTCCCTCCTTTTCTTAAAATTTTGTTCTATATTTCCTTCCTATACTACCAATTTTTAGGAATAAAAGTTGTCGCTTTTGCTGAATCTTTTAAATCATTTTCCGCCCTAAGCCTGTCCAAACTGTCACAGGACGCCTCAGAGTACCCCATCTTCGCGAAAATCAAACAGCATCCTTGAAATAAAGAAGGAGAAAAATTTGTTTTCCTTAAGCGAAAACAAACTTTTCTCCTGGTTCGATGTAAATCCGGTTAGCAAAAAGGACGGTTCTGCCGTCTCTTCTAGCATTGAGAAGGTCTCTGGGGGTGGATTTTGTTTACTCCGTTCACTCCGGGCGCTTCACAGACCAAACTAACGCTCAAGCCGTCCGCTCCGACGAGACACTGGCAAAGTCGCCATCCTGGCTCCCTGCCAGTTTGGAGACGTCGTGTCTCCAACCCGTCTCCGCTGCCTGCTTTTCGCGAAGTTTGGTAGCTGCCGAGTGAGTTGCGAGTACAGATGCGGAGGCCTTCAAGCGAGCCGCTAGCAAACTCGGCGAAAACTGGCTTGCATTAGCGGGGCGGACACATGGAAGTGTCCGGGCGCCAACAGAGGCAGGAGCCGATTCTGGCGCCGAAC
>NZ_DATLJA010000072.1:0-8714 GCF_035539115.1 Desulfitobacterium sp.
CTATCTCGAAGAACAAATGAAGTCTTCCAATAAAAATAAAAACTGTAAGGCCGTGACCCTTTCAACGATCCACTCCGCTAAAGGATTAGAATGGGAACAGGTTTATCTTGTGGACCTTGTCGAAGGCATCATTCCTGAACGGGAGACGATAAAGGCTGAAAAAAGTGGGCAGAACGAATTATTGGAAGAGGAAAGGCGTCTTTTCTATGTCGGGATGACGCGGGCTAAAAGGCGGGTAATCCTATGCACAATGGATTATTATCATAATAAACGGGTTAAAGCGTCCCGTTTTGTCCGCGAGGCAGCGCTTGTCATGGAAACCTTCGCAAGAAATCATGCTTAATAGGGAGGCGGCAACCCTCCAGAGTAATCTCGCTACAGGGTTAGTAGTCTCCCATAAAACCTTTGGCAAGGGAGTCATCGTTAGTGAGGTGGGGAACGTGATTAATGTTCGTTTCAAAGACGGCTCACAGCGTTCCTTCATGAAAGACATCTGTGAACAACAGAAGTTGATCTGGGCAGACTAGCATTCTTAAGATAGTTTATTTAACCAGTACTCATGTTACTGGACACCACTGCCCGATCGCTGAACACGACTACTCGCGGACCCATCGACCGGATCTAGAACAAGTTGAATTGGGTTTATTAGTTACTCCAGATGGGCTGCCCATAACGCATGAGGTCTTTTTAGGATCAACACCGGATAAGAATACGGTTCCAGACATTCTGAAGCGCCTCAAACAGGAATTTGGGGTCCAGCAGTGTGTTTTCGTCGGGGATCGAGGGATGGTTACCCATAAGAACTTAATTTTATTGGCTAAAGCGGAGTATCCTTACATCGTTGGTTACCACAAGCGGGGCAGGGTGGTTAGTGATGCGCTGTTGGCTTCCTATGCGGATGTTCAAGCTTACACCAAGCTAAAGGATAACCTTTCTTACCTCGAGGTACCCGCTTCGGAGGTGGATGATGAAGAATCTCAAGAGAATGCTCGCTATATTCTTTGTTACAATCCAGTAAAAGCCGTTCAAGACAAAGCCTTTCGTAACGCAGCCTTAGAGGAAGCCGAAAAAGCGCTCACTGAGCTGCAACAGCGTTTAGCTCAACCGAAGCGGGGCAGAAAGCCTGACCCGAAAAGGACGATGGTTAAGGTCGCTGAAATCCTGACGAAAAAGGGTATGCAGACTTTTTTTGAGATTGACTTCGACGGTCAAATGCTTTCCTTTCGTCAGGCAGAAACGGCACTGGTCAAAGAAGCTTTACGCGATGGCAAATTTGTCGTCAAAACCAATACGGACTTATCTGCGGCAGAGGTGGTGCTGTCTTACAAGACGTTGATGAACATTGAACGCGCCTTTCGCGAGATTCAGAACTTCCTCGAAGTCGGTCCCCTTTACCACTGGAATGAGAAACGGGTTCGAGGTCACATTTTCATCTGTGTCTTAGCCTATTTATTGGAGCAGGAATTGCAGGTGCTCTACAGGAGCCAGGGCAAAATGAGGCGGAACAGCGGAACAAGTTCAACTTATCCCCGATGAAGCTGAACGGAAGCAGAAAGAGCAAGAATTGGACAAGTGTTGGTATACAGGAGAGCGCATGGTTGAAGATTTAAGGCGTTGGCATGTTCTTAAGGGCAAATTTCTAGGTCAGGAATTTCTGAGTGTTCCCCCTCCGACACCGATGGTTCAACAGATTTTAACCGATATAGGTATTCCTCTCCCCGAAAAACTCATCGCTTTGGCAAAATAAACAGCAGATGTTTCTTTGATTAACCCCGCGATTTCGCGGGGTTATATGGCCTGTAGTGCAAACTTGTACCTACAAACCCGCACCGTTCTAGGGTGCTGTCAAACATGAGATAAAGACGAAGAAATTTCAATTCTAATGTTTACAAAAAGCTGCAATCTTTATCTTTAGTATATGTAAAATGAAAATTCTAGAAAACTTCATTTTATACGATTGTGTTAACACTAATCTGATTTATCGAATTACAAAAAGGAGGAAATTATTATGGGTTATGGAGATCCGTTAGCAAGTACAGCAGATTTATATGACAGAAGTGCAATTGATTTACTTGCAAGAATGATGTATGGAGAAGCAAGAAGCGAAAGTAATACTGGTCGAACTGCTTGCATGTGGATTGCAAAAAACAGGGTGGCAAGAAACTCTAGTGAGTTTGGAGGCCAGTACTATCAAGACGTTATTTTATATCCTGATGCATTTAAGGGCGTTTGGACTGATGCCGCATTACGTCCGGATCTAAGTTCTACTGCTTGGAATGAATGCTTAAGCATTGCTCAAAGTTACTATAGTTCGAGTGGAAATCCAATTGGTACTTGCTTATGGTTTAATACTAATGAACTCTACAATTCAGTCGTAAATAGTCTTGGACAGTATAACTTTGGAAGCGGGTATGTGAACGTTACCGAAAAATATGTAATAGGTAATCATACTTTCTTCAAAGTTCAAGGTTATTAAAATCTAATTTCTTCTATTAAGAATTACATTACTTAATGTTTAAAAAGCGAGTATTTATCTTTATATATGATATCTACTCGCTTTTTAATGTAAGTTGTGGACTAAATAGCATAGTCAAAAATCTCCCGTCTTTGGTTGGAACAAAGAAGAATCTACTTTAGCCGGAGTCCTATGACAACTATTCTAACGCGGGGGGCGGATAGAGTTCTCTTCTAATTCAAAATCTGATAATGTAAATTTTTCATTGTTATAATTTACTTTTGCTTTAATTGTACCAAAAAATTGTGGCGATACTATTTCTTTAAAAAAATATTCCGGCCCTGCTGTTATTTGAATAATATCGTTTATATCATAATAAATCACAGCGCCATATGTTATATTTTTTAATGTCCACGTTTTAAATTTATTTGTTGTATCCATTTCATATTTATTATTACCTATATTGAATATCAGCTTATTTTGCTCTTTATCGTAACTATATTTAACATTGCTATTGAGTTGATTAATATAATCATCTGGTAAAAATTTTACATCACTATAGAGTTCATTATTACTTGGCTCTAACATATGAAGTTCTTCAATTGCGATACCCGTCCCAGATGCATTATGTAATATAATTAATAGTTCGTCAGCTCCATTATGGTCATAATCAGCAACTCTTATTTTTGGAAGAATAAACCTAGGTGTAAGGTAAGTCCAATTAAAAGTCTGAATATGCGATCCTTGCCTTAAAACAACTCCAGTATAATTTAAATTATTCAATCCATACAAATAAATATCATGATCCGGAATTTCTGCTATTAATGGGTAATTCGAATTATTAAAAGTATCAGCATTAGTAAGCTTTGTCTCTTTTAAATCTTCGATTGTAATATTTTTTAATTCTTTTTTATCAATTACAATATCATCAACTTTAGTATGATTTACATAATTTAATGTTATCAAAGCACTAGCACTGAGTATAAGAAATATAATAGCACCGCCTATAATTATGTTTTTATATTTTTTTACAGTGTAAAAATTTTTCATTATATTTCTCCTTGAAATTCTCTATATTTAGCTTAGTATTAATTTCCAATTTTGTCTACTTAAATTTTTATCTTAACTTTCGCACCCTTGTTTACACTGAACCCCATAGGTGAGACACAAATTTGAAAAAAATAGGTTATACTGGTAACCTGAGTAAAACAAGAAGAAACTTTAGCCCGGAATTTAAAGCCCAGCTTGTCCTTCAATTACTGAGGGAAGAAAACACAGTCAATGAGTTCGCTGCCAAACATCAGATTAGTCCTGTCGTGATTGGCCGCTGGAAGACTGAATTCATGGAACGAGCGTCTGAAGTATTTAAGAAAGGTCCTTCTGACGCCGAACAAGCACTACTAGAGAAGGAAGGACAAATTGCTGAGCTTGAGCGCAAAGTTGGCCAATTGACCATTGAAGTCGATCGCATGAAAAAAAATCTAAAGAATTGTTTAACAGAAAATAGTCGTATGAATCTTGTTGAACACCATCATGAGCATTTGACGGCGAAGCGTCAGTGTAAGCTTTTATCAGTCAACCGTAGCAGCACAAATCGGAAACCGAAGGTTACCGGACCGGATGAAAAAACGATTGAAATCATGCACAAGATCGATGCAATTCATACCGCCCATCCTACGTTTGGATATCGCAAAATCACGGATATTCTTTGCGGTGAGGCCTTAATCAACCATAAGCGCGTCCAGCGTTTAATGAGACAGATGGACATAATTACGATTTATTCGAAACCCAATCTGAGCAAGCGTTATCACGCCCAATATGTAAAGCCTTACCTGTTGAGAAATTTAAAGATCATTCGTCCCAACCAGGTTTGGGGCGTAGATATATGCTACATCAAAAAGGAAAAGGGTTCATGTACCTCTTCATTATTATCGACTGGTATAGCTGGGACATCGTGGACTATGAACTGTCCAGTACCCTGGAGAAGGGTTTTGTTATGACCTGCCTGAAGCGAGCCTTTAGTCGCTGCAAACCCGAAATCATGAACAGTGACCAAGGAAGTCATTTCACGAATCCAGATTATATCAAGCTTTTAGAGGATAACGGCATCCGGATTTCCATGGATGGCCAAGGACAGGACTTGGACAATGTGAGGACAGAACGTTTCTTTCGCAGCATCAAGTATGATGACATCTATATCAACGATTATCGCACTCCAAGAGAGCTTCGAAAGGGCATCAATGAGTACATGGTCATGTACAAATTATAATACCAATTATGTTTACTTAGGTGGCTCGTTATTTATATATTCACACATAGAACTTCTAAGTAAGTAGGTATAGCTTATTGCGGGCAATAAATTGCGTTCCATAAGTACAAACAGCATATCTCCAAGGATGTAAAAAGGCAGAAATTGCGGTTGTATTGCCGCAATTTTCTGCTTTTTTCTGTTTTTGTTGGAGAAGGTGAAAATGATGCAAAGAAAATAGATACCAGATGTTTACAAAAATGGACATCCCATCTCTTTAGCAGTTGAAGGGTGGTATGCCTGATGATTGTGGATCTGATTGTCCAATCACAGAAATGTGACAGCGATGCGACTTTAACACTTATAAAAAAATTTGATCCATTGCTAAAAAAGTATGCTTATAAGCTCCATTATGATGATGCCTATAACGACCTTCTTTCTGATTTTATTGAACTTCTCAAGAATATTCGGCTTGACCGCATGCGCGATACAACAGAAGGGATCCTTGTTTCCTATATATACACATCTATCCGCAGCAGCTATATTAAAAGATTAATAGCCTTGAAAAAACTTCATAACATTATATCGTATTCGGCCATTAGTGATAGCGAACTTTATTATACTGAAGCTGCATCGGCTACCTCGGACACATATTTCGAACTTGAATTGGCAGGTATAGACTATGTACTGACTGAATCGGAATTCAACATTGTCAAAATGATCTATCTATTGGGTTATACCGTAACGGAAACCGCATCTATTTATGGAATCAGCAGACAAGCAGTCAACCAGACGAAAAAGAGAGCTTTGCAAAAATTAGGAAAAGGGGTTAGAACAAGCATTGAATAGGAGGAATTAAAGTGAATACATTTTTAAATGATTTTAGAATAATGCTTGCTCTGTTAGGAGGTGTTTTAGGATGGTTACTAGGGGGTTTTAATTCTTTGGCCTACGCGTTGGTTGCGTTTATGTCAATTGATTATATTACCGGTGTTCTGTTGGCAATTTATGAAAAGAATGTTTCAAGCGATATCGGATTTAAAGGTATCTGCAAAAAGGTATTGATATTTGTCCTAGTCTCATTGGGAAATATTATCGACCAATATATCATCGGTTCAGGCAGTTCTCTCAGAACAATACTGATCATGTTTTATCTGTCTAATGAAGGCATCAGCATACTTGAAAACGCTGCAAAAATGGGAGTACCGTTTCCACAAAAACTGAAAGATGTTCTACAACAGATTAATAATACGGATAAAGAATAACGGTTTTGGAAACAAGTTTTACAAATCGATACTTAATATCTCCTTATTAGAGTCTGTTATAAAAAAGAAGAAACAAACCAAGTTAGCGAACAAGTGTGCCCCTCATTCTGAAGTTTTCACTCCTTGCAGGGCTTCCCAAAAGACTTCCAGACACTGAAAAAGGATAGTCACGAAAAAGCACCCTAAAAAAGGGCATAGTACTCCCTTGGGTTCCATTTGGAGTTGGATGCCAAGGTGCATTATTGTTTTTGAGGATAGTTCGACACTTAAGCCGTGCGAAGAAGCGTGTTTTTTCGGTCGTAAATGGCTTGCTCCGCCAGGTGTCGTAATTCTCGATTCCGTTCCTTGGGAACAAAGTATTCCTGAGCATGGTGGATCATACCAAGAATTAAACGGCTCAATTCAGCCAGCCGGAGGTAGGTCTCCACCCGTCTTTGCCCGCGTATCGTCAACTTCTTATGGTGAAAAACATGATTCAGAAGGTTTGCTTCTAAGGCAAAGTTTAGTTCGACTTGTTTGCGGAAATTTAGGCAGGCCTTTGCCAGTTGCGACCCCGAAAGATTGGGGGTTAGCCTCAAAGGAAAACTCAAAGCGTTTCTCACAAGTTCCCCAACGTAAGCAGGAATCGCAGTGAGATGGATCGCCTACGTATTGTACCCTCATATCTTCGGTGTCAAACCCGTCGTACACCGCCAAGTGTCCTTCAGGACACCGCACTCGTCCTTGTTCATCGCAAACTTCAGGACGGATCATGTCCTTCTTTACTTCGGTAAATACGGTCGTATGGTAGGTCTTGTGTGCATCAATCTTATCTTGACTGTCTATGTAACCCATATCTGCCACTAAATTGGGAAGCTGAATATCCAATTTTTTCATTCGTTTCAAAGAAGGAAGCAGCATTTGGCTGTCTGAAGTCTTTGCATGAATCCTACTGAACCTAAAGGCATTGGCCCTTGTGAGCTCCCACAAATCACGGTATTTTTACGGTAGCCGATAAAATACTTATTTTGATTCACTTTAATTCGTTGGCGGCCGACCTTAGCGTCCGTATCGGAAAAACGGGGCTGACACGTACACTTCTCAGGAGTCTTGAAGGTACACTCTTTTTTGAATCCACCGACTGATGCGAAAACAGGACGCGAATTTAAGACGGCAATCATTAGATTCAGGAAGCCTTCCATTTGCTCTGCCTGGTGTAGAAAGGGTTTGGACAGTTCGTTTGTTTTTCATCGTCAATCCCAAGCTGGGCACGAAACCGACTTAAGGCCGCGTGGCTCGGTACTTTGGTTCCATCTATCTCGAGAAAATTACGATAATCCTGATGTTTAGGTTTGGCTAACTCCCTACACATTTGGCGAAATGAAGTAAACTCGGGTCGAGTGAAGTAGAGGATATGCATACGAAACAAAGTAACCCCATCCCAAGGCTTGCGCCCCCGCGGATCAATAAGGGTGGGTCGTGGGAATAACGATCGAATTTCCTCATTGTTAATGAATGAAACATAATCAATGAGTTCCGCGTCAAAACCTAACGTGCTATAATAGAGGGATGAGAACATGTTGAGTTGAATATGCAAGATTTACACCACTTCCTGTGTGATAATATTGGCTCGTTACCTTTATTTTACCGCACAATGGACAGAGGTGTAATTATTTTTTATCGCGAACAGGTGTTTGAGCCATTATTGTTTTTTTGTAACAGACTCTTATAGTACTGACTGAGGTAAATGAGCGTGAAAATCCGTCGGTTGTGTTCAAAACGGCAAAGGGAAACCACGCGAGGGGTCATTATAATCAGCGGCAAATTGACGTAATAATCGAAGAAATACTGCCGGAGCAAATTGTTGATCATAAGAAATCGGTTGGCATCATTTCGCCGTATCGATTGCAAACGGATAAACTCAAAGAGGCTGTAGGAACCCGAAACATCAAAGTGGACACTGTTCACAAGTACCAAGGTCGTGAAAAGGATGTCATTATTCTTACGACAGTTGTGAACGAAATAAATGAATTTGTTGATAATCCTAATTTAATCAATGTTGCGGTTTCTCGTGCGGTGGACAAGTTGATTGTTGTCGTGTCAGCGGACGAAAAAAAAGATAAGTATGGTATTCCGATTTTAAGAATTAAGACAAATGAAAGTGGAGAGGAAACGAAGCTACGTACTAAGCTTAACCAGATTCTTAAATAAAGGACTGAAAATCATGAAGGAAGTAACCGCAGCAATTATCTTAAAAGATAACAGAGTACTGATTGTCCAACGGACACCTGGAGATAAATTAGCAGGCAAATGGGAGTTCCCGGGAGATAAAATAGAACCAGGGGAGACTCCGCAGGAATGCTTAAAGCGCGAAATCCGTGAAGAATTAGATGTTGAGGTAGAAGTCTTGGATCTTTTCGGAGAAAGCATTTTCGCGTATTCCAACGGAACGATTAGATTGATGGCATTTTGGTGCAAGTGGGTTTCAGGGGACCTCGCTTTGAAAGTGCATAGTAAGATGGCGTGGGTAGATCACCATGAGTTGGATTTCTATGACTTTGCTCCTGCGGATATCCCACTGGCGGAAAAGGTGAAGACTGTTATATAGAGTTGGAGCATTTTGGGAATCGTCTATGGCTTATTCTAGAAGTAATTTAGCATAATATCGATAAGAATGAAGTGGGAGATTCAAATTGTTGCAAGAGAAGGAATTTTTCGAAGAGATCGAAGCAATAGGCTTAAATTTAACTGAGCAGCAAAAGAGGGC
>NZ_DATLJA010000073.1:0-15461 GCF_035539115.1 Desulfitobacterium sp.
TACCTCACCACCTTGTGTTAATATCGCCATTTTCGATGGATGATCCAGATAATATTATCCATAAGATGGTAAAATGAATTTATAACAGTCTACAGAGGAAAAATAGGTTACAATTTCAAAGACTTTTTGCACTGAAATCACTTATAAATTTTAGGAGGTTTTATCAATGTTCGATGCCGAGAAAAAACAAAACGCCGTTAATATTCTGGAAGATATGTGTCACCATTGTGGAGACAACCACAGCGATGACTGTCCCCTTTCCAAAGCTAAGGTAGCCACTAAAGCGATTCCTACTGAAGCGTAAAAAACAATGTTTTTGAAAAGAAGTCGGAAGCTTAGTCTTCCGACTTCTTTTCAAAAAATAACAGTTTACAAATTCGAGTTATCTTAGTATACTTAGTTACGTAAGGTAAGTTCTCATTTTAATCCAAAGGAGGTTTTTAAACAATGATTACAGGAAAAGAACCGATCACTGAGGTTGTCGGTAAATACCCCAAAACAGTTGAAGTTTTTCTAAGTCACGGCATGCATTGCTTTGGTTGCATGGCAGCCCGCTTTGAAAATATCGAACAAGGGGCTTTGGCTCATGGCATCGACGTACCTAGCCTGATCAAAGACTTAAATACCGTTGCCGAAAAAGAAAACTAATTAACGAGGTTATCCCCGAATGAAGAGAGCCATAGTTCTTCGCTGAACTATGACTCTCTTCATTTGAATTATTTTGGCCGCACAACACCGTTAAGTTTTCCTTGCAAGGAATGGTTGGTTGATGACTTGATATAACTAAATACTAGGTCGGTGTTGTCAGAGGTACTAAGTTACCAGAATGTGCGTACTAGTCAAATTAATTTCTACATCCTATAATTTGATTGTGTATTATTTCAGACAAAGTACTTCAAAACGATATAGCATTATGACCAAGCAGCTAGCCATATTGACCTTTCAGTATGGCTAGCTGAATTTTGAGGTTAAAAGGAGAAGAAAAGAGAATGGTAGAGTTAACCCAATTTGATTTAAATGAATCACTGCAGCTATTGCGGCTCAATGAGAGCGAATTAACCCTGTTAAGTGAGTTCCGGCCTGTAATGGAGCAAGAAGTGGATCAAATCGTTACTAACTATTTTGCTTACATAACACAAATTCCAGGAATGAGTGCGATTTTTGAAAAATTTTCTGCGCTGGAACGACATAAGGTTATTATGAAGAAATATTTACTTTCCCTGTTTCCTCAACGCGTGGATGAAGAGTATCTCCAAAGACGTATTCCCATTGGAAACGTACATCGAAGTGTGGGATTGCCTCCTTTTTACTACATAGGGGCTTACCAAGTAATAGATGATGAAGTTCTATCACGCATCTTTCAGTTCTATCGTAAGAAGTCTGAGCAGGCTTTGCGCGTAGCGAAGGCTTTTCTACGGATTACATCCTTTGATCAGCAGGTGGTCATGGCGAGCTACATTCAATCATATATGAAGGATATCGATAAGAAAGAAGAGCTAGAAACGGCACTCCGTAATATTGATCGCTTGCAACAACAAGTAAATGAAGCCAGCCAAGCGTTGGCAGCTTCCTCAGAACAAACTGCGGCCTCGGCATCGCAGATGAATGAAAGCACAGAGCAGATCTCCCGCAATGCCTCAGAAGCGGCTCAATTCTCCCGCCAGGTGGACGGTTTGGCCCAAGAAGGATCTCGCAAGATCATGAAAATAGCGGATACCATCTTAAAGTTGTCCAACATGACAGAACAAATGCAGGAAAAAATGAATGAATTAGATCAGAGCTCGACTAAGATTGCCTCTGTGACTGATGTGATTAAAGAAATTGCATCCCAGACGAACTTGCTGGCCCTCAATGCAGCGATCGAAGCGGCACGCGCCGGAGCTAGTGGACGGGGCTTTGGAGTGGTGGCAGAAGAAGTTAAGAAGCTAGCTAGCCATTCAGAAGAATCTGTGCGCGAGATTAGCACGATGATCACAGTGACGAAGCAGAATACGGTAGCTGTTAAACAATCGATTACCGATACGACTCAAGCGATGCAAGGAGCAGCAGATGAAACAAGTCAAGTGGTGAGCCAGTTTAAATATATTATGGATGCTATCAACTCTAGCATTCAACAAGTCGAGAAAATAGCCACTGAGATCGATGCTTTGACCCAGACGACGGCTCAGATCGGAGCTGCTTCCGAAGATGTGGCTAATTCTGCTACATCTTTAGCCCAAATGGGGTTAAAAGAATAATCAAATAAAGCGAAAACTAATTCAGTTTGCCCTGATGAGAACCGTCACAGAAAGGTGGATTCTTCGATAACCCACAGCTAGCATAGTTCCTTTTTAGTTACTATGGCACAAAAAAGTGCGTACTTAACTTTTTCTTGAATTAGATATACAATTTGCATGTTGAATCGTTCAACACGTAATAATATATTTAATTATTTGGAAAAGGAGTTTTAAAATGTTAAACCTCGGTTTATTGGTCATTCGTCTTATCTTTGGTTTGTCTTTTGCCCGTCACGGTACTGAGAAGCTTTTTGGTTGGTTCGGCGGTCATGGTATTAAAGGAAACGCGGGTTTCTTTGAATCCATCGGGATAAAACCCGGAGTACCCATGGCTTTTCTCGCTGGACTCGGCGAATTACTTGGCGGTCTTCTCTTCGCAGCAGGTGTCTTTATTCCCATTGCGGCAATTCTTATGGTGGGTACTATGATTGTCGCTATCGCTACCGTAACTGGGAAAAATGGTTTTTCAGCTACTGCCAGTGGGTATGAATATAACTTAGCAATTATCGCAGCTGTTGTCGGAATCTTTTTAACTGGCCCTGGAGCATATGTTCTTTTCTAAGCCCTTATGTTCAAGAATCCTCCAAGTATCTAATTCAAATTAACGTTTATACAGAAAAGGTTCCGGAAACTATCCGGAACCTTTTCTGTATGTATTGCTCTTCAATTTTTCAAACATTTATTGTTCTTTGCTTTTCGCATTTTCTTTGAAGCAGATTATTTATCTTTTCACACCCAGCCTACTGATTTCTGAATAATATCGAGTACACTTCGCAACTCTTCTATGGGCATCTGTCCTGGGGCCGAACTCCTCTCCCCTACTGCAAAGGTAACGGCAGAGCCAAAAACTCCGCCCATCATGCGGGTTATTGTCCCATACTGTCCCATCGCTAAGCTGATAAGGGGGATATCCAGTGCTTCTTTCGCTTTCAACGTCACATTGAGAAGGCTTAGTACATCCTGAAGGTTTTGAGACATGACCGCAATCTTTGCTACATCAGCGTTTAACCTCTGCGCTTCCATAAGCTTTGCCAACAAAATATCCGGTTCTGGCGTGAACTCAAAATTGTGATACGAAGCAATAATTTTAGTGTGACTTTCGAAGGCGATTTGGCGCAGTTCTTGGAAGGATTCCTTGGGATTGCTCAACTCATAATCAATGTATTCGACAGCTGTATTCTGGCAGATAGCCTTGATAAGTTTCAGTGCTTCTTGATCGGTTAGCGGTATCGGCTGTCCTCCCTCGCGGATCGAGCGCAGGGTAAAAATAAGGGGTATATCCACAGCGGACTCTTTAATTTCTTGAGCTAAACCAAGGACTTCATCTATATTCGCAATTTTTTCAAAGAAATCGACCCGCCACTCAATCAGATCTGGACTCTTCTCGAGAACATGCTTGAGTTCTGCTCGAATGGCTTCTTGTTGTTTTCCCACTAATGGAGTACAAATCAGCGGCCGATTCCCTTCACCAATCATTTGTTGTTTCACCCACAGTATCCTCCCTCATGGAATTGAATCAACAAAACTATCTTAATTGCTGTAGGAGTTAATTAAACACCCTTTTAAGATAATCTCTTTCTCATCTGGGGTTAAATTTTTTAATTCTAGTGTTAGTTCACGCACCCCATTCGGGCTGATCACTTGGGCTGGGATCGTTTCCTCGCCGTTGATAATCCTTTGGCGAATTCCTGGAACATATATATAGTCCTCAGTGCTCAACTTAACCTCTAAAGGACTGCCGAGGGTAAAGGGTAACATCCCCCAGTTGATGAGATTGCTGCGATACCTTTTCGTGGCGTACTCTTGAGCAATATTTGCCCAGCCTCCTAAGACCTTTTGGCAGGAAGCCGCTTGCTCCCGAGCAGAACCATCTCCTGGTTTGACCGCATAAATAACCGTTCCGATTCCAGTATTGTTCATAATCTCTGTAAGGCTTGCTGATGAGGGAGCCACATTGGCATTCACATGAAGGACGTGTTCCAAGGCCTCTTTCAAATCATCAGAAGGCTGAGAAACTTGTCCAGGTGTTTGCTCAGACGCTTTCAGCAGACTTTCGCGTTCCTTTTCAAGGGTTTGAACCTGCTTCGCCCTTCCTACATACTGTGGGTCTTTTCGAGAAAGGGTAAATTCCGCTAACCTGAGCGGATTTGAACGGTAGGATGAGGTTTCACCTGAGGGAATCAGCTCATCCGTCGTCGTTACAGGGTCATTGATGACTGTAGCCACTTTCAGCAGGATATTTTCCGGCAAAGCAATCATCTCTGGCCAATCGGCGATATTCGGTCCGAACTTCAACTCTTTAGCTGGCTCAGCATGGTCAAAACCGTTATACACTCGGTTTTTATAAATCCCGCCATCGAAAGAATATTGATGCGAGGGTACAGAATACTCGATCTCCGTAGCAGCAGTTAAACATCCTCCATTAACCACTGTTGCAGCAACGGATCTTGCATCCATCAAGGCTACTGAAGAAATTTGACCTTCGCCCGGTTTTGACCCTTCCCGATTCGGGAAGTTACGAGTCGTATGACGGATACTAAACTGCCCGTTCCCTGGAACATCTCCTGCTCCGAAGCAAGGTCCACAGAAAGCTGTTTTAAGATTCGCTCCAGTCGCCATTAAATCAGCAGCCGCTCCGTTTCTCATTAGTTCAAGAAAGATCGGTTGGCTGGCCGGGTAAACGCTGAAGGAGAGATAATCATTCCCGACGGAGTGCCCTTTAACAATTGCGGCAACATCCATCAAGTTTTCAAAGGTTCCACCAGCACAACCTGCAACAATCGCCTGATCGACCCTGATTTTGCCATCCACGATATGGTTGGTTAAATTTAAGGAGACAAAAGGATTGTTGATTTGCTGTTTCCCCTCTTCTTCAACTTTATGCAGGATATCATAGGGGTTTTGCTTCAGTTCCTCAATCGTATAGACATTACTGGGGTGGAAAGGCAGGGCAATCATCGGCACAATCTTGTCAAGATCCATGATGACCATACCTTCATAATAAGCCACTTCCCCAGGTTCGAGTTTAGCATATGCTTCAGGACGGCCATGAATACCAAAGTACTCTTTGACTTTCTCATCCGTCGTCCAAATCGAGCTCAAGCATGTGGTCTCTGTCGTCATCACATCGATGCCAATGCGAAAATCCACGGATAAATTCTCGACACCAGGGCCCACAAACTCAAGGACTTTGTTCTTAACGAAGCCGTTAGCAAAAACTGCTCGGATTAAGGCTAACGCCACATCCTGTGGACCCACTCCGACTCGTGGCTTACCCTCAAGATAGACAGCAATCACTTCAGGATATTGGATATCATAGGTTTTGTTCAAAAGCTGTTTAACCAGCTCGGGTCCGCCTTCTCCGACAGCCATCGTTCCTAAAGCCCCATAGCGCGTATGACTATCTGAGCCGAGAATCATCCGTCCGCAGCCTGCCATCATCTCCCGCATATACTGATGAATAACCGCTTGATGGGCTGGAACATAAATGCCGCCATATTTTTGAGCGGCAGAAAGTCCGAAAACATGATCATCCTCATTAATCGTTCCCCCTACGGCGTTAAGACTATTATGGCAATTGGTCAACACGTACGGAATCGGGAACTCTTTTAGTCCACTAGCACGTGCGGTTTGCGTAATCCCAACATAGGTAATGTCATGGGAAGCCATCGCATCGAAACGAATCTTTAATTGTTCTGGATTTCCAGACGTATTATGCTGACTTAGAATTCGATACGCCATCGTTTTCTGACGGGCATCTTGCTTGTCAACAGCGGAACCGTTTAAATCACAAAGAGTATTTGGGTCCTTTGCTTCGAGAACCTTCTGCCCTTTAATAAGGTATACACCATTCTTGATCAGGCGAACCATTTAATTCCCTCCATACCGTAATCCTTCTTCTCCGGATTCTAACCTGCTTTAAATGTACCTAGATTTCGGGATTCTATCAACTGTTTTATCACATGTATACAATATTTGTTCAATGTCAATTATTTCGCAGCCATTCTAACCCTACAGCCGCCGATCATTTCTTCTTTCCATTTGAGGACTAAAGCATCTTCATTGGCGAGTGCTCCAACCCCCGCAGGTGTTCCTGTAAAAATAATATCTCCTGCGCCTAACCCGAAATGCTTGGCTGTAAACTCGAGAAGCGTGGGTAAATCAAAGATCATATCTTTAATATTACCCCGTTGGACTTCTTGCCCATTTTTTTCGAGCGTAAAATCATGAACAGCCATCTCCTGTAACCCTTCAAAAGGCTGCCAGGAACAGAGCACTCCTGAATTAGGAAAACCTTTCGCTAATAACCAGGGATACGCTTTCTTTTTTAATTCATCCTGAACATCTCGGAGCGTCAAATCCAGTCCGATGGTCATTTGATCAATAAGGTTTTCTAAAGGAAGACTCGGTTCATAATTTCTCGCCATATGAACAACGAGCTCAGCTTCATAATGCACCGTTCCCTGATCCCCTGGCAGTTGAATGGTTTGCCCCTTGGCCTCTACTAAAGCATGGGTAGGCTTGCTAAACAAAAAAGGTGACGTGGGAATTGCGTTATTTAATTCCTGAGCATGCAGCCTATAGTTCCGTCCGACACAGTAAATGTTTTTTATTTTCAAAAGAGTCTTCTCCTTTTCAGTTCTAAAATTTTAGCGGTTTGTTCGGAAGCCATACGCGAAATACGCTTCCTTCTCCAACGGTACTTTCAACTTGAATCTTCCCGTCATGAAGTTCCACAAGGGATTGAGTAATCGCTAACCCAAGCCCAGATCCACCATATTTACGGGTTCGTGAGGAATCAACCCGATAAAAGCGTTCAAACAGATGGGTGAGATGTTCCTCTGTTATTCCCTGCCCATTATCCCTTACCGTCAGTTCAATTCCTCCCTCGGCAGGACCCACAGAAAGTTTGATTTCCCCGTTTTCCGGATCGGTATGCTGCACTGCATTATTAAAAAGATTCAAGATAACTTGCTTGATTTTGTCCTCATCAAACCAACCCTTTGAAGGCGAATTAAGGTTTAAATTTACCTTGCGGTTTCCAGCAAGCAACCTAAGCTGAGTCTCCATCTCCACAACCAACGGATCTAAGTCTCGTTCAACACGCTCAAGATGAGGTGAGCGATCCAGTTTCGCCAGTAGGAGCAGGTCTTCAATCAGTTTTTTCATCCGCTCCGATTCTGCATACATGCTCTTTAAAGATCGATAAAGCTTATCCGGCTGATTCATTGCCCCCCGAAGAAGGACCTCGATAAAACCATGAATCGAGGTTAAAGGCGTGCGAAGCTCATGCGAGGCATCAGCCACAAAGCGACGCATCTGTTCTTTGGCTTCTTTTTCAGCTTCAAACGAGGTTTCCAATCTCTCCAACATTCCATTAAAGGATATGGCTAAGCGGTTAACTTCAACCTGCCCCTGATCTACGGGTAAACGTTCAGCTAGATTTCCAGCGTCGATCTTTTCCACTTTATCAACCATATTGGATAAAGGAACGAGAATCTTTCGAAGTACAGGGATAAACGCAAGCACCCCCCCCATTAAAGCGATCAGGGCAAGCATCAAAAACGTCAAAAGCTGTTTCATTAACATATGCTTCAAGGAATCCGTCCCAACGCTGACTTGGATAACTCCAAGCCAATGGTCCCGGCTTTCAACAGCTTGGAGAACGACCAGTTGTTCTCCCCCTTCTTTGGGGGTCATCACTTGATAATTGAGTTTTCGTTTATCTTGCAGAGCACTTATATAATCCCGAACATCCAGTTGCGGTGCTGCCCCCACATTCGCAGCAGAATTAGTAATCACAGTAGAGGTTCCATTAGGATCGATAACAGCAATCGTTGAGTCTGGCAAGAAATAAAAAGCATGATTTAGGCTATCTGAGTGTAAATTTCCGCCCGAGATTTGCTCCCAGGCCTCTGCGGGGACAGCCAAAACTTGGCTCTGAATGCTTGACGCTTTGTTTTCGTAAATAAATCGTTGCATAAAAAAGAATTGAGAAAACCCTATAACGGTCAGCAAAATTGCCATGATCATCAGAGTGCGGGATAAGAGCTGAAAACGGAGAGAATTGGGAACCACAATTTCTTTAAATATATTTTTCAACTTCATAAAAATTCACCAACCCTCACTGTTTCAAGCTTACTGCTCAAGAATATTAGGCTAGGTCCATCCTGTAACCCGCACCACGCAGCGTTCGGATCAACTGATGATCCTTATCTTGTAATTTATCACGTAAGGAACGGACGTATACTTCCACAATATTCTCGTCCCCTACAAAATCGTACCCCCAGACCTTATCCAGAATCATCGTTTTGCTTAAGACCATCCCTTGATTGAGAATCATAAATTTAAGCAGTTCATACTCTGTGGGAGAAAGCTCCAAAACGTGCTCCTTATAAATAATCTCCCGTCGCCGATCATCCACTCGAAAGGGTCCGCTTACAACCTCTCCCAGCAAATTCGGAAATTGGTTACGAATACGGGCTTGAATCCGTGCCAGCAGTTCTTCAAAACTGAACGGCTTTGACATATAATCGTCTGCTCCCAGATTAAGTCCTTTGACCCGATCCTCCACTTCATCCTTAGCCGTGAGCATGATAACTGCGACATTCCCCTGCTTTTTCAGCATCCTGCACACCTCAAAACCATCCATACCGGGCATCATCACATCTAGGATGACAATATGGGGTTCAAATTGGCTGGCCAAGGTTACAGCAGACATCCCATCTTGAGATGTTTGAACTTCAAACCCTTCATTAACCAGTCCCATTTCTAAAAACTCTAAAATAGTGGGTTCATCATCGACGAGTAATAGCTTAATTCCTTTTAATTTTTGCATAAGCTCCAAAACTCCATCTTCATTAAAATATCTATTTTTATTATCCTTTATGGGTCTGAAATAATACTGAAGAAAACCTGAACATCAGCTGAATTAATCTCATTGTAACCCCATTTCTCTCAATTTTCCTTACCTAATTCGCCAAGACACAAGTTCATCACAAAAAATTCAGTAAATCTTCAGCTTATTATCATTTTTAGCTCAGATTGAAGTTCTATAATAACAACATAATCAAGATAAAGAAACGCTTAGCGTATTATAAGGAGGTCACTATGAATAACGATGATTTTAATTCAAAGGAACATGAGTCTAACACCCCTCCAGTGATTGAAGCTATCATTCTGGACAGTAAAACTGATCCCAACTCTTCTACCTCTTCTCAATTCTCGAGCTCTCCCCACTCTACTTCTAAACCCAAACGAACTATAGCGGCTATCGCTACCCTTTGCTTGGCTAGTGCTTTTATTGGGGGGCTAACAACAGCTACCGCTCTGCCTCACATCTACCCTAATTTGTTTACGGTTCAAACGACCTCTACCCCAACCTCAGCGACAACGACTCCAACCCTGCCCGCTACTACATTGAGTACCAATACCTCTCAATTTCCAGTCGCCGAGATTGCTAAAAATGTCGGGCCCGCAGTTGTCGGAGTTTCTAATTTCCAATCCAGCCCTCAGTCAAATTCCGGCTATTTTCGTTCCAGTAGTAATAACAACTCCAGTTCAGGCCTTCAGGAGGCCGGAAGCGGGTCAGGATTTATCATTGATGCCGCAAAAGGCTATATCGTTACCAATAATCATGTGATCGACGGTGCTCAAAAAATAACCGTCAGTCTAAGCGACGGCCGCACGTTGGATGCCAAACTCGTTGGTGCTGACTCGCGTACCGACCTTGCCGTCTTACAAATTTCTGATGCGCAAAACCTCACTGCTGTTACGCTTGGCGATTCCTCAAACCTCGAAGTCGGCGCCTCAGTCGTTGCCATCGGTAACCCTGGAGGAAACGATTTCGCCCGTTCGGTAACCACCGGAGTCATTTCTGCAACCAATCGTACTTTGGATCTTCAAGGAGAGTCCAGTTTTGGTCTTATCCAGACAGATGCCGCCATCAACCCTGGCAATAGTGGTGGGCCCCTTGTGGATTACCAAGGAAAAGTAATCGGAATTAACTCCGCCAAATATGCCCAGACGGGATTTGAGGGGATGGGCTTCTCGATCCCGATCTCTGACGCTTTGCCGACCATCCAGCAATTGATCCAGACGGGTAAAGCTACCCATCCTGCGCTCTATGTTTCCGTGAATGATCAATACAATGCCTATGCCCAAAGCAATAATCTCACGCAAGGTGCCTATGTCGCTGACGTCACCGCAGGTGGACCTGCCGCCAAAGCCGGAATCACGAAGGATGATGTCATTACCAAAATTAACGATACTGCAGTGAAAAGCTCGGGCGATTTAGTCCGTGAACTCTATAAATATAAAATTGGAGACCAAATAAGTGTTACATTCGTCCGTAACGGAAATACTCAAGTGGTTCAAGCCACGCTCGGTGAAATAACTTCGAAGTAAATCTGAAACTGGAGGTACTCATGATAAACCTCAAATCGCTAAAATGGGAATTAGGTCTTGTCGGAGCTTTAGCTATTGTTATCGCCTTTAATGGCATTAAAGCAAGTCCTTCCTTTGATCAGGCAGTTCTCACGGCTTCCTCACAAACTCAATCTGAAACTTCTCAGCAATCTACTGTAAACACGCCCTCCCCTGCCAACGCTAGCTCACAATTTAATAACAGTAATGCCAATTCTGGAAATTCTTTGAGTCAATCCCAAAGTCAATCCTCAAGACAATCCCAAAGTAGAGTTCCTCACACCAGAAGCGGGCGTTCCTGATGCTTAACCTCGTGAGCAACAATTCTGAAGCCCTTCAATCGGTTATGCTGCAGGCGATGAATACGAATATAGATATTATGCTATGGTGCAAAGAAGAAGAGTTTCCAGGTCTGGAACGTCTCGCCCAGCTTTGGCTGCAAACCGTGGAAAAGCGATTTAGTCGTTTCCGAGAGGATAGCGAACTGACGCATTTAAATCTCTCTGCCGGAAAGCCCACTTCTATTTCCACGCTGATGCTTGAAGTTCTCCAATTAGCAGAAAACTATTACAAAATCACCGGAGGGGTCTTTAACCCGCTCATTTTAACAGCCTTAAGAAATGCAGGCTATAACGATTCCTTCGAGAAAATTCATGATCGATTTCTAAGTACCCCGGTTAACTCAAACTCTAAAACATTTGCCTTAATTTTGGACTCTGAAGACCACACCGCCCAACTCCCCGCAGGAACTGAGATGGATTTAGGCGGTATTGTTAAGAGTTGGGCGGTCAAGCGCTTAGTTCAGGAATACCAAAACATGCTGCATATCGAACGAGGCTTCATCAACGCAGGAGGCGATCTCTCCGTCTGGGGAAGTTCTACGGACAGCGGAGAACCCTGGTTGATTGGGATTGAAAACCCTTGGCAGCCGAATCAGGATATTGGAATTCTTGCCCTAGAAAGCGGCTCAGTGGCAACCTCGAGTAAACTCGGAAGGCAGTGGTCTAGTCCGCAAGGCCAGATGCATCATTTAATTGACCCCCGTACGATGCAACCCAGCCAGAGCGATGTTGTCCAGTGTACAGTCACTGGTCCAGATGTCATCGAGTGCGAAATTTGGACTAAGGTCATCTGCATCCTTGGACTTGAAAAAGGTCTTGACCGCTTGACCCAAAAATCAAGCGGCTATGAAACGATAGTATTTACAACGCAAAAAGAGACCTATTATTACGGGAGTAAGGCCTCTCTAGGGAAAGTATGGCAAAACGTCCCCATTCAACACTTTCTCTACAAATAATCCTGAGGTGAAAAAATGATTGATTTTATTCTTACTTACCCTTATGGTAACTGATTCGATTTTTAGGAATTGGAGCCTATATCTTGATTACGCTTGGCATCTGCACCGGTATCATGTCGAGTATGCCTGGACTCCAGCCGGCAATCAAAGGAGAATTTTTTTAAATTTCACAGCGCAGCAACCAATTATGGGATGGTTATAGGGCTCTTGCATGGAGTCCTCACCATCATCGATCCCTATATGCCATTTGCCTGGAGCGAAGTCCTGATCCCCTTCACAGCTCAGAACTCACCCTTTCTAAACGGACTGGGTACCCTATCGGCCTATGGTCTACTTCTTCTCGTCTTTACCTCAGATTTTCGTCATAAAATCCCCAACAAAGTATGGCATACCCTTCACATTCTATCCTATCCCACATTTTTAATGACATTCATCCATGGCTTTGTTCTCGGGACAGATACAGCGATCCCCGAGATTCGTATGATGTATCTCCTTTCGATGGGAGTCATCCTTTTCCTCAGCTTCCTTCGCTTCATGATTAGATCCGCAAAGGAAGAGTCCTATTCAACACAAGGGGCAAAATAAAATCAAAACGATTTATTTACTCATGAGCAGATCTGCGTTTTCTCCCACTTTTAGCTTTATGCTTAACCAAGTAAACAACAATTCTGAAACCCTTCAGTCGGTTATGCAACGGGCGATGAATACGAGTATCGATATTATGCTATGAGCGCATCTACTAAATGGCAAAGAAAAAAGGCAGGAAAAAGAGCTCTATTTTTAGAGATAGCTCAATAACCCGCCTGTGTGAATAGAGAAATCTTTGAATTAGGCTAGATACTCATAATATTGTTCGATGATCAAACGAAGAGTCCGATAACGGGTGGGAATACTAATAATCCTGCCACAACAATAAGGATATAGGACCAACGCATAATTTTAGCTGGCTCCAAATCCTTATTCGCAAGAGATTTATTAAGCACAACCCAGGCAATGACCCAAACCAAAATAGAAAGCACTTGCTTCCCTGAATAGGGTCCAATACCTTGGTGTAGCGTCAAGAACGTCCCTACAGAACCTTTTGCTCCTCCAGTAAGGCTCTGAAGCAGATTGAGGATGGAAACAGTAAGCAGACCCAACCCTGCAGCTAAAAAGGCAATTGCCGATTTCACTTCTTTTACTTTAACCGTTACTGTATTAGTTATACTAGAAGTTCTACTCTCCGTAGTCACTGTGTTACTCATCAATATCCCTCCTTTAACTAAAATTAAATAGCTTTAGCTTTCGTGACCGCTGCTCCTAAGATAAATGCACTAAACGTGAAGAAAATGGCAATAAACAGTGAAATTTTAACTGTCTTACGAGCCCAATCACTTTTAAACCAATCATCACTCATTGTAAACAACGTATAGGCAATGGCAATGGCTAACGGGAAGGAGAACAAGGCTGCAAATTCTTTAAACTCCATTCCCAGAGTATGAAACCAGTATATATTATTGGCCTTTAACCAAGGTTGAACACCGTCTTTGGCACGATAAGCAATATAGATAATATTGCCGTAAGCAATGGTTAAAAAACTGGCTGCGGCCATCACTATGGAACCAATCTTTAAACGTTTAAAGGCTTCAGGACTTTTGTTTAGTACTGCCTCCACGGCCCAGATAAAGGATGCAAGAAGAATAATTCCCAGCCCCCCGTGAATCGCAGCAGATAAGTCATTGGGGCCACTACCGATAAGCTTGAAGTACTCGAACATCTTAGTTCCTCCTTTACTTTGTTTGAATAAGCAGATTCCAATAACTGTTTGCGCTAGCGCAAACAGTCCGAAAGCTGACGGGATTGCCTGTCCATGAATTGACGGATATAATGACCTTATCAAAGTAAAGGAAAAGGATGTCTCCTTTAATGTGAACCTGCGGAAACAAGTTCACAGAGACATCCCCCCAAACAACATGATTATTGTATCAAATTATGAGCTTATTGAAAACCCACATACTGGTGTTTTTTGTTCGGTGTGCGGAGTCCATTCCTTGTCCTTGCTGTGGAGAACAACTGGAGGTTATCGGGAGCCGTAGGCGACAACGAATACGTAAATCTGGAGAAGTCCAGGTGTTGGTCATTCGCAGACTACGTTGTACCCAATGCAGGCGAATTCACCATGAACTACCGGATTGTCTGGTTCCTTACAAACGTTATGAATCCGAATGTGTGGAACAAGGAATAACGGATTCCTCGAAATCCGTAGACATCGCGGTCGATGACTCAACCTTGTACCGATGGAAAACGTGGTTCCACACCCTACAGCCTTACCTGCTCGGTTGTCTGAAATCCATTGCCATCCGTTTAAGACAAGATCCTGTGGAGGAGCCGTCCGTCTCTCCACGGTCTGCGCACCAACGCATCGGACAGTATGTCGGCGAAGCACCCGGGTGGCTTGCGAGAATTGTCCGCCCTATTGCTAATATGAATTTATGGTTACATACCCGTTCTGCATTCCTGTCCGGAAGTCCTTAAGGTAGACTCGAATTGAAATCTACTGGAAAGGACGTGTTTTCGGTGAAAGATCAGAAGAAGGCTGAAGAGATTGCAGCACAACGGGTCCAACTTTTATCCCCGTTACTTGCAGAAGGAATCGATTCAGCCCAAGCCCGGGAGCTAAAGACACGCATTTGTGAACAAAGTGGTTTATCCGAGAGGACATTACGGCGGTATTTAGCGGAGTACCGTAAAACGGGCTTTGAAGGATTAAAACCCAAAGGCAAGGGCCGATCCCTTACTGAATCCATTACCCCAGAGCTCCTCGATCAGGCTATCCTGCTCCGTCGGGAAGTCCCAAGCCGTAGCGTCGCTCAGATCATTCAGATTCTGGAATGGGAAGGTAAAGCACAGCCCGGAGAGCTCAAACGTAGCACCCTCCAGGAGAAGCTAGCGAGATGCGGCTACAGTACCCGTCATATGCGGATGTACGCCGATTCGGGCGTAGCCGCAAGGCGGTTTCAACGGCGACATCGTAATCAATTATGGCATTCGGACATAAAGTTTGGGCCGTATCTTCCGATCGGTCTGGATGGCGCCATGAAACAAGTCTTTCTGGTCACGTTTGTGGATGACGCAACGCGGTTTGTTCTGCAGGGGGCATTTTACCCTACGCTCGATCAAATGATCGTCGAAGACTCTTTTCGTGTCGCGATTCAGAAGTTTGGCTTGCCGGAATCGGTGTACTTCGACAATGGCAAACAATACCGAACGAAGTGGATGGCGCGGACCTGCTCTAAATTGGGGATTCGGCTGTTGTATGCGAAGCCTTATTCTCCAGAGGCGACCGGTTATGTTAAGACTTCCGTTATGTAAAGATTTTCGGTGAAATCCTTGAAATAACGAAAGTCCCAACAAGATTTCTTTACATAATCATCTTCGGTTGAATGTTTTCAGCCACTGTTTCAAATCAGTATTGTTATCCCATT
>NZ_DATLJA010000074.1:0-7559 GCF_035539115.1 Desulfitobacterium sp.
TCTAGCTTTAATAATGGAAATTTAAGTAAAATGATTAAACCGTTAATTTTTTCGGGCGTTGATAGTATCCTTTTGCTGCATCAATTAGAAGAATCTTAATTACTTTAGTGATTGTTTAAGCCACTATGAATAATTCGGGTAGAACAATATTTTATCATTAATTAAAATATTCTGATAATATTTTGCTAAAACTGTGCATTATTTTGTATGGTGTCTTGCATAAATTATGAGATGATTAGTACATACTAATTTTAATTAATTGAAAGGGGAATACCTCAAATGATTATTGGAGTACCCAAAGAAATTAAAAATAACGAAAACCGTGTAGCGCTAACTCCTGCCGGTGGAGACGCCTTCCGCAAAGCCGGACACCAAGTTGTCATTGAAAATAATGCGGGTACCGGTAGTGGAATTAGCAATGAAGACTATCTTGCTGTCGGTGCTGAGATACTGACTAACCCGCATGACGTTTATGCCGCCGCTGATATGATCATGAAAGTTAAAGAACCCCTACCCGCCGAATATGATTTGTTTAGAAATGGCCAACTTCTTTTTACCTATCTTCACCTAGCACCGGAACCTGAGCTGACCGCAGCCTTACTTAAGAAAAATGTTGTGGGTATTGCTTACGAAACAGTTCAACCTGCTGACAAAACATTGCCTCTACTTTCACCCATGAGTGAAGTAGCCGGGCGGATGTCCATTCAAATTGGTGCTCAGTTTTTGGAAAAGCCAAATGGCGGAAAAGGTATTTTGTTAGGTGGGGTCGCCGGTGTACCCGCCGCTAAAGTTACGATTGTCGGCGGTGGTATCGTGGGAACTAATGCTGCTAAAATGGCCATCGGCATGGGAGCAGATGTCACGATCCTGGATTTAAATATTGGACGTCTCCGCTATCTCGATGATATCTTTGGCGCCCGTATCAAAACCTTAATGTCCAACAGCTATAATATTAAGCAGGCTGTTGCCGAAGCAGACTTGCTGATCGGAGCAGTCCTCATCCCCGGTGCTAAAGCTCCCAAACTTGTTACCGTTGAAATGGTTAAAGCGATGAAACCCGGTTCGGTTATCGTTGACGTCGCTATTGACCAAGGGGGTAGCGTAGAAACAGTCGATCGGGTGACGACTCATACTGATCCAACCTACGAAAAGTTCGGAATTATCCATTATAGCGTAGCCAATATGCCTGGCGCTGTACCCAATACCTCGACCTTCGCCTTAACCAATGCAACTTTGCCCTACGCACTTAAGATCGCTAACTTGGGCTATGCCGAAGCTATTAGAACGGATCTTGCCCTGGCCCGCGGCGTCAATGTTATTCACGGTAAAGTGACGTATAAGGCCGTTGCCGAAGCTCTCAAGCTGGAATACACTCCCTTGGCGGACGTAACAAAAGTTCCTGCCGAATTCTAATCCCTTAACCCTTATCCCTTAAGGATAAAGTTTAAGGGATAAGGGTAATGCCAAGATTAAGCAAATTTAAAAACCCAGCAGAGAACAAGCATTCGTTTGTCTGAAGAAGAAGTGAGGTGTAAATAACCTTGAATATTTTCAGAAAAAAAAACGTAGATCAATTACTATTAGAAGCAGAAGAACAACCCAATAAATTGAAAAAAGCCTTAAGTGTTTTTGATTTAACTGCCCTCGGAATTGGTGGGATTATCGGTACAGGGATCTTTGTCTTAACCGGTATTGGTGCAAGTAACTTTGCAGGACCTGCCTTAGTAATATCCTTTATCATCGCAGGAGTCGCCAGCGCTTTTGCTGCCTTGGGTTATGCTGAATTTGCATCTATGATTCCTGTAGCGGGAAGTGCTTACACCTATGGTTACGCATCCTTAGGAGAAATTTTCGCATGGACAATTGGTTGGGACTTGTTGCTCGAATATGGCTTAGCATCATCGACAGTTGCCGTAGGTTGGTCTGGTTACGCGGTGTCTTTGTTCTCAGCGATTGGTATTGACTTGCCGGCTTGGGCGATCAATTCTCCTGCAGCAGGCGGTCTTATCAATCTTCCAGCAATATTTATTGTGGGTATTATTACCTGTCTCCTAACCGTAGGAATTAAAGAGAGCAAATGGGTCAATAACATCATTGTCGTTGTAAAACTTTTGGTTATCATATTATTTATTGCTATCGGTACATCACATATTCAAGTTTCCAATTGGCATCCTTTCTTGCCGTTTGGTTGGCAAGGAGTTATGACAGGCGCAAGCATAATCTTTTTTGCTTATCTTGGATTTGATGCTGTTTCAACAGCTGCTGAAGAATCTAAAAACCCGCAAAGAGATTTGCCAATTGGACTTATTGCTTCCTTATTGATTTCAACTATCTTGTATATTATTGTTACATTAGTCTTGACCGGTATGGTGAATTACACCCAATTAAATACTCCGGCGCCTGTTTCCTTCGCACTTAATATGATTGGTAACCACTGGGCTGCAGCTCTTCTCGGAGTTGGTGCAATGGCTGGAATTACTAGCGTCCTTCTGGTTGACATGTACGCCCAATCCCGTATCCTCTTTGCGATGTCTCGAGATGGGCTCTTACCCCATACCTTTTCGAAAGTCCACTCTAAGTTTCAAACGCCTTACCGAGGAACATGGATAATAGGGATTTTAGTGGCGGCTCTTGCCGGTTTTACGCCAATTAAGGTTCTTGCTGAAATGGCCAATATCGGTACACTTTTTGCTTTCGTCATTGTGTCGGCGGCAATTATCGTCCTCAGAAAGACAAAACCCGATCTTCATCGTCCTTTCAGAGTTCCTTTCGTGCCGCTTGTTCCGATTTTAGCCATTCTTTTCTGCCTCTACCTGATGTATAACTTACCCATTATCACCTGGATTCGTTTCATTGTCTGGCTTATCCTAGGTTTAATTGTCTATGCAATCTATGGGAGTCATCATAGTAAAGTTCAATTAGAAGACGATTTATCCTAAGTCACCAAATAGAAAGGGTTGCAAAAAATAGAAGCAAATGCCTAGAGGTTGAATTTCGATCTCTAGGCATTTTAACATTATCTTATGAACACTCGAATTCTTCGACCACCGAAGCACAGCGTGGACAGGACGAGGGCACCAAGTCAAAAGACTTGGTGCCAAGAAATAAGAATATTGATCGTCTCCGCTATCTCCGGATTTTAATCTCTTAAGACCTCGCTTTTTAAGGTGCAGGAACGAATAAACTAACCGTAGTCATCCCATGTTCAGATTTAAATTTGACCCCAGACTCTTTACCGAACTGTAGCTGCAGACGCTTATGCACATTACGGAGACCAATTCCTGCCATAGTCCGGTTATTCTCACTTAAATCAAAAACACCGCTGCTTGGAACCATGCCTACTCCATCATCCATCACAGAAATCTCCAAGATATCACTTAGCTTTTGCCCCTTTATCCAGAGATGGCCTATACCCTCCTTAGGCTCTAGCCCATGGATACAGGCATTCTCAACCAAAGGCTGTAAACTTAAAAAAGGAATCTGGACGTCTTTTATCTCTTCTGGAACTTCGATCGATACTTCAAGACGATCTCCGAACCTGTTTTTTTGAATAAGGAGATAATTTTCAACATAATGGAGTTCGTCCTGTAACGAAACCATCTCATCCGGATGATCGAAGTTTTTCCTCAATAAGTTTGACAGAGCAAAAAGCGTTTTCAAGCCTTTCTTGTCTTCGCCCAAAGTGATTAAACTGGTGATCGTATTTAATGTATTAAATAAGAAGTGAGGTTTAATCTGAGCTTGTAAGTTTCTCAATTCTGCTTTATGCAAAGTATGCTCAAGCTCATCAATAATTCGCGCATCCTCAGCAGCCTTTAGTTTTTCTCGGCCAAGCTCTTCGAGCATTTTAGCTCGGTAAATCAATTCTACAATATAATTAACCACAATCTGAATCAATCCACCTGCAGCCTGACATTTATCCATACTAATAACGTTTATTTCCTGGAAAGTACGGGTCAGCTGTTCGGGATCAAGGCCCAAGTCCACGGTAGCTTGAAGCATATCCTGAATTTCTTTAGCCCCTGGTTTCTCAAGATGCATCTGCCCACAGGTTATGGACCCGAGGAACTGTTGATCAACGACAATCGGCACGGACATAAGCATTACCCCGGCATGGCATTTCCCCATACATGCGTTGCTATTCTTGACAGTGTCATCGCCGAGTTGGGCATTGGAATCAATACAGCGTTGAAGACCCCCTTCGCTGGAACGTATGCTGCGGCAAAACCCATAAAAGTAATCGTGTTGAACCACTGGGGATCCCATCGCATCATTAATATCAATCGTAATGTCAGTAGCCTTTGTAAACGTTTCAATAATCCTTACCAGCTTGTCTTTCTCAACGAGATCAAACAAGTTATTTAGCTGATGATCCATACCTATCCTCCTGCACTTATGCACTTATGCAGATTTTTTCCCAGAGCTACTTCAATTATAACTCCATCTATTCTCAAAAAACTAAGGCTCCAAAAGAAATATGCTCAGTATTTCTTTTGGAGCCTCATTACTTTTTGAAAGGTACAACCATAAAGTTAAAAAGTAAAATGTTCTTGTTTTAATTAAATTTCTCATCGAGATAGACATCCGGTTTAAGGATGATTCCCCACAACTTTGTTCTATCGAAAAACCTCAGATAGGGGAATAATGAGACTTTTCTCGGAGATAATTAGCAAAAGCCAAGTACAGTTCACCCAATACTTCTTGGTGATCTGTCGAAGGAGCAGGTGTCATGTCAAAGGGCACCCCATCTATGAGTTCCCAACGCTCGTCCTCTGGCCATCTAAGATAATCCCTGTAGGTGAAGCGCGTACTTAATTCATTTGGAGTAAGCGACATGGCAGATATCTCCCTTTCTTTCCCATTTGCACTATTATATCATGCCCAGTTAAGATTTAACTAGCAGTTTTCCAACATGTCACTCCTAGATTATAGTAAATCCAAGCTATCCAATACCAAGGTTCCGATTACCCAGGCCACTAAGACAGAAACTCCCCAAGACCCACTCTTCGTCCCGAATACCTGGTAGCCCCCTCCCGCAGAAGATACTCCTTATCTCCTGCGACTACCGTCATTTCCCCATGAACAATCACTCCACACTCTTCCCCTTTGTGTGCAACTAAATCAGTTTTCTTAGATCATTATACTCTTTTAAGGCTCATTTTTTATTGACACATTCCATAATAGTGATAAGTTTGATATTACAACGAGAGTAAGAGGGCTGCCTATGCTAAAGAAAACCGCTGGTTGCACTTATGCTATCTGCCCAAAACTTATACTTTCTGTTAGTACAAGAAAAAGATCATCAAGTTCTAATCTCGTTGATGGAATTTGTGTGAAAATGCCAGAATCACGTCTTTTGACTGTTTTTGCATCCAAAACTGAGGCAGATAAAAGCAAATACCGAATCGGATATAATCCCTTACGGTAATTTATCGTGATACAGGGGGAGAAGTAGTAATATCTATTATTTGATACGTCTTTCCGTTCCGAGTAACTTTAAAGAACTGAAATTTATCTAAAATCCAACCGTTTTCGGAAGGGATACCGTTTCCAGATCCGGCTTGATTTTTATCATATTGGACCGAATATTTAGCAGTAAAAACAAATTCAGAAGAGGTTTCAGAATAAATCTTTACTTCGCTTATCTTATAATCAATAACCTGTGCATCGGCCCCATTTGGTTTATGTTCCAGATACTTAACTAAAAGTTGTTTTGCACTGTCGAGAGTATTGTATTCTTCGAACGTTCCAGAAATAACATCTGACTTAGTTATTGGAATAGTTGCATTCGTGCTGTTACTTACGTTGCTACAACCACCTAGAATTAAAGAGAGTAATATAATTAAAGCAATACGCATAATATCATCCTCCTTCAGTGCCAACCCCAACTATTTAAGTTTAAAAATAGTTGGGGTTGTGGTTTACTTATATTTTAGATATAATCATGATTCCAGTGCAGAAACCCCCTGATTTTTTGTCTAAAAGCAGGAATTCACCCCTGTTATATTGAATTATGCAGTATAAGAAAGATATTCAAAGATATCTTGATATAATTTGCTTATACTATGATTTGAGGTGATTTTTGCTATGTTTAGAGAAAACAAAACGCATAGACAAGAGAAATTATTTAATAATTTGAGTGGAATGGATCATCGCTATAAAAAGAGACTGGAAAAGAGTTGGGCTGGGCTGTTTTATGAGCATGTTTTTTGTAAAATTGACGAGAACTTATTTGCTCCTCTTTATTCGAGTGATAATGGACGTCCGAATTTCCCGATCAACATCTTGGTTGCGCTTGAAATCATCAAGCATTTAAAGAATTTTGTTGATGAAGTTCTTTTTGACGCGTTTGCCTATGACTTTCAAATTTCCTATGCCTTGGGCATCCGTAATATCGGTGAACTGTATTTTGCACGCAGAACGTTCTATGATTTTCGGGCCAGACTGTATAAGTACACATTGGAACATCCCAAGGAAGGGGGTGTGATCTTTCAACAGTTTGAAACACTCGTCCAACACTTCATTAAAGTAGCTCAACTTGATACCGACGAACAGAGAATGGATTCGACTCAGATTATGTCTAACATCAAACGGGCTGGACGGCTCGCCTTGGCTTATGATGTGTTACTTCAAGGAATCAAGGCATGTCCCCCAGAAATTCTTAGTTCTGATTTTAAAGAGGTCTTAGATCCGCATTACAAGACAATCCTTCTCTATAAATTGAAAGATACCGAAGTCTCGTCACGCCTAGAAAAACTCTTGAATTTAGGAGGTGAACTGAGCCAACTCGTGAAAGACAACTTGGAATTGCAAATGCGTCCAGAAATCAAGGTACTCGTTCGCTTTCTAAAGGAACAAACGCTTTATGACGACGAACGCAAAGTGTGGTTAGCTAAAGAGAACAAAGATATCGACGCGAGTTCCCTTCAATCCGCCTTTGATGCAGTGGCAACGTTTCGGAAAAAGGCGGGTAAGAGTCACGTCGGCTATGTGGCCAATTTTGCTGAGACATGTGCTGACACAAACTTTCTTAGTTTGCTTGCCATGCTCTGATTATATTACTCAACTTTCGCAGTTGACGAAATAGGCAACTTATGTAGATGCCAATCCTAGTCGATGCTTCAAAAATTTCGGGAGTTTGTTCATGAAATCTGTAAAGATTTATCAATCATTTTCTTAGAGAGGAAGAGATTTTCGCGAATCGTTGATATAAACAAGTTCACGATAAGTAAAAATGCCTCTCGAAACTCTATGGATTTAATTTCATCACAGAACTCATAGAACATCCCTCCATGTGCCTTACTGTCATGGTTTTCCCTAGTTTCAACACTTAATAGCATATAACGGATGGTTACAATAGAAGTATGAGCGACCATCAAATCATAACTTTGACCTTGGAATTCTTTAGCTAAACCTAAAAATGATTCTGGTGCAGAAACCCTCTGATTTTTTCATCAAAAAGCAGGAATCTACCTCAATTGTGTTGAATTATATAGTATAGTGGAGATAACCATAGATATCTCAATATAATTTATCTATACTGTAGTTTGAGGTGATTT
>NZ_DATLJA010000075.1:0-10496 GCF_035539115.1 Desulfitobacterium sp.
AACTCTAAGTGCAACCAGCGGTTTTCGCTTTCCTACGATGCAAGTAGTTAAGTCCGGCAGGATAAGGCGACTAAGGCCATCGCTTTGGCGCTGGCCAAGTCTTCTTTATCGCAAAGCTCGGCGAAAGCCGGGTTTTCTTTACTTACAAACCAGAGCACTGATCACAGATTACCGGAAAGACCTCGCCGTTTTCGCCGGCGAAGAGGACGGTTTTCTGGCAACGTTCGCAAACAACTTGATAGGGATAAGCGACAAGCGGAGTGCTTCCAGTGAAACCTGAGGAATCAGGGGTTTGCGAAGTATTCGATTTTATCTGCATCGAATGAGCCTCCTTTATTTTGCATCGAATCTCGGTTTTCTGCTTTTTCCGTCTTATCCTTGTATTTTCTTCCATCTAATATACAATAGAATTCAAAGAATCACAAATGGAGGCGTGTAGCCAATGACAGATCTAAGAGAGATAGCCCCGAATATTTATCAATTGAAAGTTCCCTTGATTCTAAACGTACAATCCATCAATGTTTATATTTTTCGAGGAGAGACGCCTACCATAGTGGACACGGGGACAAATACCCCCGAAGTTTTTGAGACAATTCAAACGGCCCTTCGAAAATTGGGGATTAAGAAGCTTGAACAAGTCATTGCTACGCATTGGCATTCGGATCATGTAGGGGCTGCGCATCAATTTGCCAAAGAGGGTACCCGAATTTTAATTGGGTCCAAGGATTACCCGGAGTGGAAAACCTTTGCCAAGGGTGAGAGCTTTGAGATTTTCCGCGAATGGGCAAGGGATGAATGGGAGATACCCGATGGGCTCGTCATTGAAGGGATGATTAAGTCCTATGAAAAACTTCGCCGCTTAACCGCTTGGCCGGAGGGTGTTGAAGAAATCAAACCCCAACAAATGTTACACGCAGGAAATTATGATTTGAAAGCAATTCCTACCCCTGGACACACAATAGGACATCTGGCATTTTTTGAAGAACAACAGAAAATATTGTTTTCTGGCGATATGCTGTTACCCGATCAAGTGGCTTTTCCCGGGATTTGGCTTGAAGATGGAAAGGTCACGAGTGGCTTAGCGAGCCAGCTCCAAAGCATAGATCTGATGAAAAAGCTTGGTGCTCACCAATATTTACCGGCTCACGGTGAACCGCAACTAAATCCCTCCGAGCGCTGCCAAGAAACGCGGGCTCAGATCTTGACCCAAGTAGCAAATTATGATCCTACACTCTCCGTATATGAAGGAGCACTTCGTCTAAGGCAGGGAAAAACGAAACCTGGCGTCCTTTTTATGCAGCTTCACTATGTCTTTGGTTGGAAACAAGTCTTTGAATTAAGTCACCCACGGCCATGTATTTTTTAAATCTAAAATATGGTATAGTATCGTAAGGCAGCTGCTGATTCGTTGGTGGGTGTCTTACTTCGTTTTTAAAATTTTGCTTTTTAGATTGAGACAAAGAGGTTCATCAATATGCATAAACAGGGAGCACAGTCAAATACATATCGGAAGGCGAACTTGGCGTTAGGGGTAACTGCGCTGGGACTTGTCGCAGCTTACCCTTTCCAAACGCAGTTTTGGGGTGGACTCGTGACGAGTGGTTGCAGTGCCGGTTTAGTGGGGGGGCTGGCTGATTGGTTTGCAGTCACTGCACTTTTCCGCAAGCCGCTAGGCATACGGCCGGGTCGGGTTTTTCGTACAGCGATTATTCCTCGTAACCGGGAACGAATTTTTCAGGAACTGAGCCATATGGTTCAAGATGAGTTATTATCGGAAGAGGCTTTGACCAAGAAATTAACAGGGCTGGATTTTGCCGTCCTCTTGGAGAAACTGACGGATGCGCCAGGGCTTGCTAGGCTCGAGCCTAGTGCCAAGGCTTTGGTAACCTGCTTTTTCGCAAGCGTTAATCAGTCTGAAGAAGAATCTTTTTCACGCAAGTACGCGGATCTGGAAAAGGATCAGTCCTTTAGGTGCGCCATCAGTCAGATTCTCCGCGAGGTTTTTAAGCTCTCGCTAGCCAAAGGAACAGTGCAAAACGTGCTCGAGGTTTTGGTTCAGGAACTTAGCCTTTGGACTCAAAGTCCGGAAATGCATCGCACCTTGAAAAAATGGATTGATGATGCGCTTGCTGATTATGTCAACGAAAATTCCTCTCGGAAGATCGTCCAAATGTTTTTACCTGAATCCTCAACGATCGCTATGAAGATTCAAATGCAGGTTGCTAACGCTTTGACGGGAGGACAAGCTGTTCGGGCAGCTCTTGAATGGCTTGAAAACTTCATTCAGGGCTCTCGCTTCGATGAGTTGCTCAGCCAGGTTCTTCCCGGCCTCATGAAAAACGGCGAAAAATCACTCCTCACCCAAATTCAAACCAAGCTGAGTGATCCTGAAAGTACCCAGAAGCTGACAGAATTTCTCCTCAAGTACATTGAAAATTACCGCTTAGAATTAGAAGGAAATGCGGACAAACGAGCAGCGCTGAAGCTAAGCATACAAACGCTCCTTTTCCAAATCATAGCAGGCCAACATGACCGCATTGGGCGGTTTGTCAGGGAAGGGCTTGAGAAGTATTCGGATGAAATGTTGGTCGACTTGATCGAAGCAAAAGCCGGAGCAGACCTGCAAATGATCCGTATCAATGGCTCAGTCGTGGGGGCGTTTGCGGGGATCCTATTTTATCTGGTGAATTTTCTTTTGTAGAAAAGGAAAGGGTCGATTTACGATGAATTACCGTCGCCGCGCGAATGCGGTCTTAAGCATTGTTTTTATCTTATTTATTCTTGTCTCTGGGGCTAAGTATCTTTGGCCGGGCAATTTTATTCTCCGTTTTTGCCAGTTTGTACTCGAAGCGTCTTTAGTTGGCGGAATCGCAGACTGGTTTGCCGTCACAGCGCTCTTCCGGAAACCTTTAGGATGGCCATATCATACTGCCCTGATTCCACGGAATCGGACGAAAATGATTGAGGGAATCCGCGCGATGGTTGAGAAGGAATTGCTCAGCCAAGCGATGATTGAGCAAAAGATTCAGGGCTTAAAGTTCTCAAGAAAAATCCTTGGGGCGGTTGAAGAACGTGGAGGGACAGATTTCCTGACGGAAAAGCTGGCTGTCTTTCTCTCCAGCCTGAAGGCTCAGGTCGTTGGGGATAAAGTCGCCGGACAATTCAGCGCTCTGATCCGTATTAAAGCACAGGATCTAGGTATAGCCCGGAAAATTCTAGCTTACTCCCAATCCCTTCTTCATCGTCAAGAATTCGATCGGTGGCTGGATGAGCGGATTGAAGATTTATTGGTCTATGCTTCTGGATCAAGCGTACATTTCCAGATTCAGAGCTATCTTGAGAACCTGAAAGAGCAGCAATTGACGAGCGGAGGATTTTGGCAAAAGACCCTATTGGGTGTTTTCCAAGCCGCCGATGGGCTGAATCTTGATGAGGCAGCCGACGCCTTGCAAACTCATTTGATTTTGAGTATTCGGCGCTTAAAATACCCTGAAAATGATTTGCGAATCCAGTTAAAATCCCAGCTCGCATTAAGATTCCAGAGCTGGGAAAATGATGGGCTTACGGAAGGGCAAATCGAAGAATGGCTTGAACAGATCCTTGCTGAATTACCTCTTGAGTCTTATCTGGAAACGGGGATCGAAAAAGTCCTAAGCGCCTGGCAAGAAGGCAAATCGATCAACGGAGAAAGTTTGGTTGTTTTTCTTAAGCCTATCGTCGTCCGCTTTTGGGCGACCGTTCAAGCGGATTCCAAATTGCAGGAGACGTTTGATATGTTCTTCCGAGACACGCTTCTACAGCTTGCAAAAAAAGAACATCGCTTGATTGGTGAAATCGTTCAAGAGACCTTAGAGGATCTATCCGATGACGAACTGAACCAGTTTATCGAAGATAAAGCAGGCAATGACCTCCAATGGATTCGCATCAACGGTTCGATCGTTGGCGGTATCCTGGGAATTATCTTATTCATTGTTTTGAACTTTGGGTATCAGCCCTTGTTGATGGTTTTGAAGTAATACAAAAGACTAAGGAAGTGAGAGAACTCCTTGGTCTTTACAAGATACATAGAAGTTGGCATCCGTCTATAGTTTTGGAAGGGTGCAAAAGTTATTATTGACTAGATATAATTGAACGGTGTACAAATAATAAAAAATAGGAGGATTATAATTGGTAGCCAAGGAAGAGAAGCGTATCGAAATTCTCAAAGCCGCCATTAAGGTATTTTCTGAAGCCGGAATTGAAGGCGCCACCATTGAAGAGATCGCCAAGGAGGCCGGGATTGGTAAAGGGACGGTTTACGAATATTTCGAAAGTAAAAACACTTTGTTTCAAGAGATGGTCTGCTATAGTGGGAAACGTTTCCTAGAAGAACTGGTTCCCGTAATCGAGCAGGGGGATAATATGCTTGAGAAGCTTCGGTTAATCTCTCAGTTTTATGCTAGATTTCTGAAGAATCATTTGGATATTTTCAATTCATTAATGACTGGGTATTCCCTTTCTGAGACAATGCGTTCGCAACTGCTCAAGGAAATGTCCGTGATTTCTCAAGCGGTTGAAGATATGATCCGGGTCGGAATCCAAACGTTAGAGTTAAGGGCCAATGTCAATCCTGAGATTGCGGCTGCGTGTATTCTGGGGGGAATCCATAGTTATGCCATAAAAAAGATCTTCAGCGACGGGTACGGTCCCGACGAAATTGACCATGAAGGTATCGCTAAAGCTCTTTTGACGGGATTAATTTGGTAAGATAAAGTATTTCCTACGATTTTAAAGATAAGGAAGATATTAAGATTGTGAAAGATAAGTTTATCGATATTAAACCCATCAAAAACAAACGAACAACGGAAATTATCTTAGAACAAATTAAAAGCCTAATCATCGATGGTCAATTGGTACCAGGAGATAAATTCTTAACTGAAAGTGAACTTACGGAACGCTTTCAGGTATCCCGGACCTCGGTTCGAGAGGCTTTAGCTGCTTTAAGTTTGACAGGAATCCTCGAAATTCGACAAGGCGAAGGGATCTTTGTGAAATCAGCCTCTCCCAACTCGGTGATCGAACCGCTGAGTTTTATTCTGTTGTTAGAGAAAAATCAGTTGCAAAATATTCTCGAAGTACGGAAAGCCTTAGAAGTTGAGGCAGCGGGTCTAGCCGCAGAGCGACGCGACGAGGAAGATCTGGCTCACCTCAAAAGCATAGTTGAGCAAATGGAAGAGGATCTACCTGAAGCAAAACGCAGTGAACAATTAGATTTGGATTTTCACCTCGCTTTGGCACGAGCAAGCAAAAATCCACTCCTCAACCGGCTGATGAATACTGTTCAGGAAATTATGGGACAAACCCTTCAAGTTACGCGGGCGCTGTGGATGGCGGCAACGGCGGGGACAACCCATAGACTTTTCGAGGAGCATTGCGATATCTATGGGGCGATCAAGTCCCAGGATTCCGAAAAGGCACGCAAGTTAACCTATGAACATCTTCAAAAAGTTGAACTTGAGCTGGAAAAGTATAGGAATGATCCCAAATAACAGAACTTTACCAATTGAGGCAAAGTTCTTTTTTTCGCAATGTACAAAGTTAATTGAATATTTCTTAAGAATATTATATTATAAAAATACAGCATATCATAGGATGGTCAGACCAGTTAATTAAAGGAGGGCATAAAGTATGTTAAAACCAGAAGCTTTACGAGAACTCATTCAAGTCCTGGGCCAAGAAAATGTCCTTAGTGAAAAGGAAGACTTGATGACTTACGCATATGATGCGACAGCAGCCATGAAACGGGTACTCCCAGATGTTGTTGTATCCCCAGCCAATACGGAACACGTGATTGAAATCGTGAAAATCGCGAACAAATATCAAATTCCAATCTATCCTCGGGGGTCTGGAACGAACTTAAGCGGGGGAACAATTCCAGTGGATAATGGCATTGTGATGTCCATGCTGAACATGAACAAGATTCTCGAAGTGGATGATGAAAATCTAACTGCGAGTGTCCAACCCGGTGTCATTATTCAGGATCTGAACGATGCAGGTCTGCAACATGGGCTCTTCTATCCTCCCGATCCAGGCACAGTAACCACGGCGACCATGGGTGGTTCGGTTTCGGAGTCTTCAGGTGGGTTACGCGGCCTAAAATACGGAGTGACCAAACAGTATGTCATGGGTATGAAGCTCGTTCGCGCGAACGGCGATGTGATCAAGTGGGGCGGCAAAACCGTTAAAAATGTCTCCGGATACGATTTAACCGCGCTCTTTACCGGAGCGGAAGGAACGCTCGGGATCATCACCGAGATTCTGGTGAAACTTATTCCCGAACCCGAGGCGAAGAAGAGTATTCTCGGCGTCTTTGATGATATTGATAAAGCGGGTAATGCGATTTCGGCGATTATTCGCCATAAAGTTATCCCGGCAACCCTGGAAATCATGGATAACATGACGATTCGAACGGTTGAGAACTTCGCCCATGCAGGGCTGCCCGTTGATGCGGAAGCCATTCTCCTCTGTGAAGTGGACGGCTATAAAGAAGCGGTCGAGCGCGAGGCCACGCTTGTCGAAAGGATCCTGGCAGAAGAAGGCGCGACCGAAGTGAAACTAGCTAAGGATGACAAAGAGCGTGACCAGATCTGGTTTGCTCGCCGGAATGCACTCCCGGCACTTGCACAGCTCAAACCGACCACCGTGCTCGAAGATGCCACTGTTCCTCGGAGCAAGATTCCGGATATGCTTAAAGCGATTCGGCAAATTGCGACGAAATACAACCTAACCATCGGAACCTTTGGACATGCCGGCGATGGCAATCTTCATCCGACGATCCTCACCGATGTGCGAGACACTGAAGAAATGGTTCGCGTTGAGCAAGCCGTCGAGGAAATCTTCCAAGTGGCGATCTCTCTAGGGGGAACCCTATCCGGAGAGCATGGGATTGGTATGGCGAAAGCGAAATTCCTACCCCTCGAATTCGGTGAAGCCGGTGTAAAATTGCTGCGAGACATCAAAGAAGCCATGGACCCGAACTATATCTTAAACCCTGGCAAAATGGTGAGGAGGGACTAAAGTGAGCATTTACAGTTCACTCAACTCCATTAGTGAAGAACTTAATAAATGTATGAAATGCGGAAACTGCCAAGCAGTCTGTCCGATCTATAAAGAAACGCGGAAGGAAGTTGGATCCGCTCGCGGAAAGATCACCTTGATTGAAACCCTTCTTAGTGGTGAGCTGGAGATGACCGAGGGATTAGCTGATCGCCTCTCGCTGTGTACGACCTGTATGGCCTGTACGGCGAATTGCTCCTGTGGGGTGCGTTTTGATAAAATCATTCTCGCTGCCCGTGCCGAAGCGGTACGCCAAGAGGGCTTACATCCGATCAAAAAGATCGCCTTTACTGCGCTCAAGATGAATCGCCTGTTTGATCTTGGCATGAAGTTTGGAAGCGCCTTCCAAGGTTTAGCGATGAAACGGATTAAAGGAAGCGATAAAGGAGCCCGTCTCCGTTTTGATTTCGGATTGGGCAACAAAGTCCTCCCGAATTTAGCGAGAAAGCCGCTCAAAGATGAGTTGCCAGAGGTAATCACAGTTAAAAATCCCAAGATGCGCGTTGCTTTTTATATTGGCTGTGTGACCAACTATTTTTATACCGATATGGGCAGAGCAGTCGTCGAAGTCCTCACGGAAAATGGGTGTGAAGTTATCGTGCCTAAGGATCAAGGATGCTGCGGAACGCCTGCCTCGGTCAACGGAGATGTCAAATCCGCCCAAGCTAGTGCGCGGCTTAACCTGTTAGCCTTTGAAAAAACGGGTGCCGATGCTATCGTTTCCAATTGCTCTTCCTGTGGGGAGTCTTGGAAACATGTTTTCCCTCAACTCTTTGATGATGATCCAGAGATGAAGGCCCTCGCCGATAAATGGGCGGCTAAGACCTATGATATTTCAGAATTCCTCATTCATAAGGTTCCGTTCAAAAGAGAAGGTCTAGGCCGCGTCGAGCGCAAAGTGACCTACCATGATCCCTGCCACTTAAACCGCGGTCAAGGAATAAATCAGGAACCACGTGAAATTCTTAAAGCAATTCCCGGGGTTGAACTGATTGAGATGAAAGAACCAGGCCGTTGCTGTGGTATGGCCGGCTCCTTCATGCTTGTGCATCCTGACCTTTCAGCTCAAATTTCGGATAAAAAGATTGCTGATATTGCCCAAACTCACACAGATACGGTCGTAACGGGTTGTCCGGCCTGCCGACTACAACTGGCCAGTGGTGTTGAAAATGCTGGCCTTCAAGAAGATGTCGTGCATACGATTCAACTCCTTGCGGAGTCTTATAAAGTAGGCAAAAAGAGTATATCGGCAGCAGCACGGTAAATAGCAAATTACCGAAAAGAGGTATAAACCGCATGGTTTATACCTCTTTTCTACCTGGCTCCACGGTATTGAATCGTCAGGATAAAGTGGGAAGAATCCTTGGATAGGTCAACGACCCGTTTTTTTTCGATTGAATTTCCGTCGGAGTCAAAAAGAATTTGAATTATCGGTTGAGTGAGATTCGGGTAAGAAAATTGCAGGACAACTCCCCTCTCCCCACTATTTAGGGTCACCAGGGAATTCGCGGGATAGAGCTGAACTGTACTCAGGAAGGCCTGGATCACCTTTGGCGAAAAATCGGTACCCGAGCCTTTCAGAAGAATCTCGAGGGCATGGTAGGGTGGTAGTGCGGCATGATAAGGACGATCCGTGGTTAAAGCATCAAAGACATCAGCAATTGCTATAATTTGAGCAGAGGGCAATATCTTCTTTTCAGCTAATCCCTGCGGGTAGCCACTTCCATTCCAGCGTTCGTGGTGCTGAAGAATGGCAGTGAGAACGCCCTCGGGCAAGAGGAAGTTAGAGGTCCGTTCTACACCCCGGGTAGGATGAGTTTGGATGATGGCGAATTCATCCAAATTAAGGGCGCCCGGTTTATTAAGGATTTCGTTGGGAATATCCAATTTGCCAATATCATGGAGTAAAGCACTGAGGACCAGACGGCGAAGTTTTTCCCCTTTAAAGTTCATGGCTTTTCCGATAATATAGGAAAGAAGAGCGACATTGACGGAATGCTTATAAGTAATCTCCTTTGAGGTACGTAATAGTTCAAAATCAGAAGAAAGGTCTGATAAGTGCTCGATTAATTGATCAATAAAGTT
The DNA here is from genome assembly GCF_035539115.1 of Desulfitobacterium sp. Lineage (GTDB taxonomy): Bacteria > Bacillota > Desulfitobacteriia > Desulfitobacteriales > Desulfitobacteriaceae > Desulfitobacterium_A. The sequence goes on from NZ_DATLJA010000075.1 coordinate 9,181, forward strand.
GACCGCCTGAAAAAAGAGTTCCGGCCTGAAAAGACTGGTTTCGCAATAAATCAGGTGCAACCAAGGTGCAGTCAAGGGGAAGTTGAGAAGCACGGAAGCGTAGGAATCATCGTTGAGACAATTGCAGGATTCCGTCCATTCGTAATATAGAGAATTGATGTCTTGCTCATTAAAAAATGCAGCGAGTGAGGGTGTTATTTCCTGTCCTTTACCTAAGAGAAGAGCTCCTCGGTGATCGAAATAATCCTGATATGCAAGCTCTCCACCTTGAAATTGGTGATGAACGGGATCCAGTATAAATCGCATGACAAACGCCCCCTGTTCAGGTAGTGAGCTATATTTCTACATAAGGGGTGGAAAATCCTTTTTAATTTGGAATTTTATGAAGTAATATGAATAAATGAGTCATCTGTTTGTTTTAGAGAGTGATAATGAATAAATTAAGAAGATTAAAGAAAACCATTTGACCTTTACTGACCTTTGTACTAAAATAGGATTAATGGGAAAGGATATTAGGAAACAGACAAGCGGATAATGAATTTGAGAAAAGAGAATTAAGGAGGATTCAGTATGGGTTATCTAGTGCCAATGGTTATTGAACAAACGAATCGTGGGGAGCGGTCTTATGATATTTATTCCAGACTGCTTAAAGACAGGATTATTTTTCTCGGAGGGCCGATTGATGATGATGTAGCCAACCTTATTGTTGCGCAATTCTTATTCTTGGAAGCCGAGGATCCAGAGAAAGATATCTTCCTTTATATTAATAGCCCTGGTGGATCGATTAGTGCAGGCATGGCCGTCTATGATACGATGCAATATATCCGTCCAGACGTGCATACGATTTGCATTGGGCTCGCAGCAAGTATGGGATCCTTCCTACTTACTGCTGGCGCCAAAGGAAAACGGACCGCGCTTCCTAATTCCGAGATTCTTATTCACCAACCCCTGATTGGCGGGGGCGGAATTTCTGGGCAAGCTACGGAAGTTGAAATCCATGCCAAACATTTGATCCACGTGCGGGAAAGAATGAACCGGATCTTGGCCGAACGAACCGGTCAAACGGTCGAGAAAATTGCAGCAGATACCGACCGCGATCATTATATGACGGCTGAAGAAGCCAAGGAATACGGTCTTATCGACGAAGTCCTCGAGAAGCCTGTTGCCTCTTTAACAAAGAAAGAATAACTCAACGTCAAAAGGCTGTCACAGATTATCTGGGGCAGCTTTTTGATACTAACAGAAAGTATAAATTTTTGGCAGATAGCATAAGTGCAACTAAGGCTTCCGCCTACACCAGAGGCTTGGCGTAAGCC
>NZ_DATLJA010000076.1:0-7764 GCF_035539115.1 Desulfitobacterium sp.
TGGAAAATGACCTCTCCGAACTATTGATTTTACTGGGCTAAAGGGGTTCTGTTTTTGATTAGGGACTACAAAGATTTCTTGAAACCTGAAACCCGCTCCCAGCTTGCATTGGTAATTTATGTCGCCAAACTTGGGTTATATCTCATTTATTATCATCCAGAAATTCTCTTTAAGGAAAAGCGCGCAAAAATATACTTATCGTAGGATAAAGAAGACTTAGCTTATGCCAAGCATAGTGAAGGCAGAAGCTTTAGTTGCCTTATCCTGCCGGACTTAACCGCATGCATCGTAGGATTAAAAAGAGACCTCTACAGGTCTCTTTCTATCAATTAAAGTATCTATTGCTAAGATTGGCAAAGTACATTTTTTAAGTTTAAGTACATCTCGTGAATTATCAATTATCGTTTCTAAATCACTTCTTGATAGGCCTTTAAGACAGCCGTTTGAATGACTTCACGTGCCGCAGAGGAAATGGGGTGAGCGATGTCGCGGAATTCGCCTTCTGGAGTTTTACGGCTTGGCATTGCAACAAATAAACCATTTGTACCTTCCACAACCTTCACATCATGGACCACAAAGGCATTGTCGAATGTTACCGAAACAACTGCTTTCATCTTACCTTCAACATTTACTTTTCGAACTCGTACATCAGTAATATTCACTAAGATCACCACCCTTCCCTTCTGCCTGCAAGATTCATCATTTCTAAATCTAATTCTATATTTGGTAAAAAACTCCTTCTTTTCCCTAAAAGAAAATTAAATTAGGCTAAATTTTGCCCCATATAGTCATTTTTGTTTTTCCTGCAGAGGAAGAGGATGGAATTTAAAAGGTTGTCTAAAGTTGATTCTCTTTATAAAAACTCAGGTGAAGGATTTACGATCGCTATTCCTTGCACCGGATCTAATTCCATAAGTTGGAGTAGGGACAAATAATGATGGACAATTTTAGGTTCATTTTCCGTGAGGCTTTCCATGAGAACCCCCAAGCCGACAACATTCACTTCAAATTCCTGCATCAAATTGATCATTCCTAAGGAAGTTCCACCCGCCTTCATAAAATCATCAATCAGTAATACCTTTTTCCCCGATTCCAAGGCCCTCCGTCCTAAAGACATCGACTGAATTCTTTTTGAGGATCCGGAAACATAATTAATACTGACAGCTGAACCCTCTGTCACTTTATTTCCATGCCGGATGATGACCATCGGGATCCCTAAGGCCTCAGCCGTTACTAAAGCAAGGGGAATTCCCTTCGTTTCAATTGTGACAACGACATCCGGTTTCTTCTCTTGAAAAGCTCCTGCAAAGATCAATCCCAAAGGTCTCAGAATAGAGGGATCATAGAGGAGATCCGTCATGTAGAGAAAACTTCCGGTTAAAATCCGCTCTTTGACACTGAGTTGTTGGGCGAGCTCCTGCAGAAAATTTTCTGCTTCCCGTTGCGATATTTCCGGGATATAGCGGACCCCGCCAGCAGCTCCTGAGACTGTTTCCAAACGACCTTGGCCCGTGGAATCTAAGCTTTCTTTCAAAGCTAGTAAATCCTCGCTTATTGTCGACTTCGCTGCTCCAAAACGCTCCGCCAAAATGGTTAACGGAATAAGTCTATTGGGTTTAGACATTAGGATCTGCATGACTGCAACCATGCGTTCCGCTCTTTTCATTTTATCCATGGTCTGATCCCCTATTCCTTTTCTTTTTCCTGGACTTCATCTACTTCTTTTTTCACTTTAGATGAACGCAACGCTTCAAACATAACATTTTCCGCTGTCACAATATGGGACATGGCTAAGTTCTGGGCTTCTTCAACATTATGGCTGGCCAGGGCTTCAGCGATTCCCTGATGTTCCTCGACCGCATCCTTTAGCCGCCCAGGATAAGCCAACGAGGTTGCCCTAAAACGTTGAATCTGCTCACGCAAATTCGCCAGAATCTGAATCAATCGTTCGTTACGACTCGCTTTATAAACGAGTGCATGAAAATCGGTATCTGCTTCCACGATTTTCTTGAGATCAACTTCTTCTCCCGAACGATAAAGCATCATCCGCTCCATCTGTTCGATTTCCTCATCAGTGATCCGCTCTGCTGCCAAGCCTGCGGCTAACCCCTCTAAGGCCGAGCGAATTTCGAAGACGTCAGCGACATCCTTATCACTGACTCCGGCGACATAGGCTCCCTTGCGAGGAATCATGACGACGAACGCTTCCAGTTCTAATTTACGAATAGCTTCTCGAACCGGGGTCCGACTAACCCCCATCTCGTCTGCTAATTGAATCTCCATCAGTCTTTCTCCCGGTTCAAGTACTCCGCTAATAATGGCCTCACGTAAAGATTCAAAAACAACCTCCCGAAGCGGTTTATAACTATCGAGTCTAACTGGAACTAACTTTCTTTCCAACGGTATTTCCCCTTTCAAATCATACTGTAACAAAGCAGCCATCATGGCGTTATTGTTTTAGTCACCCAAACTGAATATCCCTTCTGCTTCAAGGAATGCGCAATCTCCTGAGCCTGATCCTCAGAATGAGTAATTCCGAAAACAGCGGATCCACTTCCAGACATGAGAGCACTATAGCAACCGGCCTTCCTTAAGTCCTCCTTCAGGCCCGCGATCACAGGAAGGATTACCTGCGACCCCGCTTCCAGATCATTACTTAATAATAAAGCGATCTTCTCAACTGAACCGGATTGCAATGCCTCTTCCCAGGCCTGAAAGGAAAGAAGATGACCTCTCCCCAACTGGTCAAATCGTCGATACGCTTCACCTGTACTAACTCCTTGCTGTGGTTTGGCCAAAACTAAGGACATCTCCGGAGCTTCAGCTAAAGGAAGCAGTTTTTCACCGCGTCCCTCGGCCCATTGCGTTCCTCCCTGCAGGCAAAAAGCAACATCTGAGCCTAATTGGTTAGCGAGTTGGAGAAGTTCTTCTTGAGAAGAGGGATAATTATATAGCTGATTCAACCCTCTCAACGTTGCCGCAGCATCTGCGCTTCCGCCCGCTAAACCCGCCTGAACCGGTATCCTCTTTTCAATTTCAATACGGATACCCTGACGGGAATTGAGCCTCTCCCTAAAAAGCTTTGCCGCTTGATAAGCAAGATTTCTCGGCCCGCTTAATCCTCCACAGAAGCATTCAATTCCACTTCCGGATAGAGATATTTTTACCGTATCATAAAGATCTATCGTCTGCATCACTGTTTGCAATTCATGATACCCATCAGAACGCTTCCCTTTCACGGCAAGTCCGAGATTGATCTTCGCATAAGCGAACGTTACAAGAATATCTTCTTTCATTATGGATTCCTTTCCGAACGTTCGGATATTATTTCTCTTCATTATATCCCCTTTATCTTTATCCTACTAGTGAAAAAATAAAAAGAGGTCAGAAAGTGACCTCTTTTTATTTTTTGTTTCTAATTATCTCCTTTTATCTCTTTAGCCCGCCTCACCTGTCGCTACTTTCTGAGCCATATCAAAATCTACAGTCTCCTGTTGGCTTAGTCGAAGCTGAATTTCTTCTTCAATCGGTTTAAGGTTTTCATAAAACATGACAAAGATCTCGCCCGAATGACAGTGCTCGAGCCCATATTGGAAAGCTTTCCGTTCTGGCAGAACAACCGAGATTTGTTTAAGGTCCATTCCCGCAGAGAGCGCCTCCTCAAGGATGATCCTCGCAACTTCCCCCGGTTCGCGTCCCCGTAAATCTTCATCTTCACGGATAATCATACGGTGAAATCCTTGAGCTGATACTCGAGCAACCTCACGGATCGTTTCATCTGGACGATCTCCAGGTACTGTAACACATCCCACCAGTGAACTAGCCTTGAATTTTTTTAACGTCTTAATAATCTCCTGAATCCCTGCGGCATTATGTCCATAATCAATGAAAACATTGACTCCATTAATTTCATAAAGATTCAGCCGACCTCGGTTATAAATTGGGTCTGACATGAATTCTCCCAAGGAGGAATGAATATCCTCTGCCGTCAATCCTAAAGCCCAACCTGCTGCAATCGCACCTAAGGCATTCTGCAAATTATGAATAGCCTTGCCCTCCCAAGTAATGGGAAGTTGTTTGACCGTACATATTTTATAGCTCTGATCCCCTTGGCAAAGTAGAATTACCCCTCGGCGAACAAAGACCGCCGTCCCACCACATGCCAAATGCTTGCGAACAGTCAGGTTATCCTTTTCCCTGCTGAAAAAGATAACCCGTCCTTTCGTTTTATGCGCAATCTGGACAACCAGAGGATCATCCGCATTCAAGACGACATAGCTATGGGGCTTAACCACCTCAGCAACAAGGCTTTTAACATGGGCAATATCCTCAAGCGTCTCCACTCCATATTGACCTAAATGATCATTGGCTACATTGGTAATTACTGCAACATCCGCATAATCATAAGCTAGGCCCGACCTCAAGATTCCCCCACGCGCTGTTTCTAGTACAGCAACCTGGACATCCGGATGGCGTAAGATCATTCGTGCACTTTCTGGACCTGTTGTATCCCCATGTACTAAAAGCTTACCTCCGATATAGACCCCATCTGTGGTTGTCATACCTACATTCAGATGGTGATCCGCAAGCATTTTTCCAATCATGCGTGTTGTCGTCGTTTTTCCATTAGTTCCTGTTATGGATACGATAGGGATTCTCCCGTTTCCTGTGGGATAAACATGATCGACGATTCTTCGACCCACATCCAAGGGTTTCCCGATTGAAGGATATTGGTGCATCCGAATCCCGGGCGCAGCATTGATTTCGATAATCGCCCCTTTTTGTTCCTGATAGGGAACTTCGATATCTTCAATTACCAAATCAACCCCCGCGATATCCAACCCGACGATCTGCGCAGCGTAGATCGCTAATTCTGCATTTTCAGGGTGAACAAGCGCTGTCACATCCTGGGCAGTCCCGCCCGTACTTAGGTTTGCACTATCCCGAAGGTAGATAATTTCCCCTTCGGCAGGTACAGAATCCAGGGTTAGCTTCTTCTGAGCTAAGGACATAATAACAACGGGATCAATTTTAATCTTCGTTAAGACCTTTTCATGATCTTCACCGCGTAACGGATTCTCATTCACGTTCTGTACTAACTGCCCTATACTCGAGACCCCGTCTCCAAGCACATTGGCAGGAATCCGTTCAGCTGCTGCTACCAGCTGATTCCCGATCACCAGGAGTCGATAATTTCGGCCCTCAATATATTCCTCGAGCAAAACTGGGTCGCCATAGGTTTGGGCAACCCTAAACGCTGCACGAACTTCACCCTCGGTCTCTAATTTAAGGGTAACCCCTTTTCCTTGATTTCCGTTACAGGGCTTTACCACAGCTGCCCTTCCTAACCAATGAAAACTCTCAATGGCCTCATCCTCACTCCGTACAACATACCCTCTTGGAGTAGGAACTCCCCCTTCATGGAGGAGTTGTTTAGTTAACTCCTTATTACAAGAAATATCAACTCCGATACAACTCGTCTGATCGCTCATTGCCGCTTGGACCCGTCTTTGATTCCGACCATACCCCAGTTGAAGCAGACTTCCCTCATTTAAGCGTTGAACCGGAATTTCTCTTTCTTGTGCCGCTTTTAGGATCGCTTGGGTTGAAGCACCAAGTTCATACTCGGCTTTAACTTGGCGTATTCGTTCAAGAGACGTTTGAATATCAGGTAACTCGCCGGCAAGGAGCTGTTCGACAACTTCAAAACCTTGTTTAAAGCCCTCAATCCCAGCCTCCAGGGAATCGTAATTAAAAATGATCTCATACTCTCCCGGATATTCCAAAATGGACATCGTTTTACCATAAGGAATGGTTTGTCCAGTCAGCGTTAAGAGTTCGATCGTCACATGCTCGATAACATGCCCGATTAATGTTCCCTCCTGGAGCCGCTCGATAAAACCACCCGGTTTTCCCCGTGAGCAATAATGCTCATATAGTGTCGGAAGGATCTGGATCAGGCGTGAATTAAAATCACCCAGTGTTTTGCTTTCTCTTTCTGCCCATTCCTGGAGATCCACAACAGTTCGGATGATCGGTCGATAACTATAGACATTAGCACCCTGAATTGCCCGGATACTTTTTATCTCCATTACGCTATTTGTCCTCCTTTAAGCATAGGAAAAATACACATCTATTAGTTTTACCTTTTTTATTCTCAATATTCCCCCTCAAAAACTTACGGTTGAAGGTGAGCCACTCTGCGTTTAAGATCGAAGCCATAGCCCTCTGATAGGACATGCATTAACACCGGGGTCAATACTAAAGCCTGCCCAGGAGAAATCTCGGAGACGTTACTGGCAATAGTCGGTGAGGCATCGACAACGGTTACCGTATTACTGCCTACTACAAAAAATCGCCCATCCGCATGGACTAAGATTGCCGTGTCCTCGTCAATTCCTACGCCCAGAACATAGGGATTTTGTGAAATAGCCATCAGTAAACGCCCAATCCTCCCCCGCTGAGCGAAATGTTGGTCAATAACAACCGAGCGTAGAAGTCCAAGTCCTGGAGCCATCGTCAAGGTATCCTTCTTTGGCGTCCCCGCTTCCCCACCGACAATCATTGTATCCGACATTACCGAGGCTCCAGCGCTTGTCCCTGCGATAATTACCCCTCTTTCATACAGTTGGTGAAGGGTTTTTCCAAGCCGAGTTCCTCCAATAATTCCCGTAATCCGAAGCTGATCTCCGCCTGTAAAAAAGACGCCCGACGATTTATCCAATTCTCGAACAATGCTCTCATGGTTAGCTCTCCCCCGTTCAGAAACATCGAGGACTTGAACGTCCCCACATCCAAACTTTTTAAAGAGCTCCTTGTACTCCGCGCCGACCTGCTCTGGGTATTCAGTAGCCGCTGTTAGAACCGTAATAATGCTTTCTCGGCCACCCGACTCCTGAATAAAACGTTTGAGAATCTTACATTCCCCTTTTTTATCCTCAGCCCCACCGATAATTAAAAGCTTGCCATCAACATAATCACTCATGAAAAGCCTCCCTCCTCTATTATTTTCCGCAAAAAGTCCCCTCCATTATGCAATATTAAACATTTAATCTGAATGTAAAATGAATCAAGCTCTTTTATCCTTACTTACCATATATTGTTAGTGAAGGGGGGGGAGCTGTTAATGCCTCAACGTCAAATTGTTATTCATCGCTCCAGTCGTCAACTCGAACTTTATGAGGGAAACAGAGTGATCGCTCGTTACCCAATTGCCATAGGTAAATCCGGCACGCCAACTCCAACCGGGAGTTTCTCAGTGGCCAGTAAATATACAAACCCCGGCGGAGTGTTTGGTAGCCGCTGGTTAGGACTCTCAGTCCCCCATTACGGAATTCACGGAACGAATAATTCCTCAAGTATCGGAACAATGGCTTCCAAGGGCTGCATTCGCATGCATAATGCTCATGTCGAAGCCTTATACCATCAAGTCGGGGTGGGTACTCCGGTGATCATTAAGCCTTAAAACGGACGACCAGCTTAAATAAGAAACGCCGTAATCGCTAACGAGCGATTACGACGTTTTCTTTTTTAGATCAATTGGAGACAAGACATAGTGCTATTTTTAGGACTCAGAAGGAAAATTATTCTAATTGACGAATACATCTAAATGAAAAATAAACGAAATGATTCTGGTGCAGAAACCCTCTGATTTTTTCATCAAAAAGCAGGAATCTACCTCAATTGTGTTGAATTATATAGTATAGTGGAGATAACCATAGATATCTCAATATAATTTATCTATACTGTAGTTTGAGGTGATTT
>NZ_DATLJA010000077.1:0-36593 GCF_035539115.1 Desulfitobacterium sp.
CCCGGCTTTCGCCGAGCTTTGCGATATAGAAGACTTGGTCAGCGCCAAAGCGGTGGCCTTAGTCGCCTTATCCTGCCGAACTTAACCGCATTCATCGTAGGAAAGCGAAAACCGCTGGTTGCACTTATGCTATCTGCCAAACATTTATACTTTCTGTTAGTATAAAGAAAAAAAGCTGCGGTAAAACCGCAGCTCCCTAAGAACACTTCTACTTCATTTTCCTATGATATAACGTAAGCTGAAAAACAATCACTACGATAGAATATTTTAGTATATTCTAGAACTCTTCCACTCTTTTTATCGATGCAACCTGATTCCAATACAAGAAGCGGTGTCAATTGCGTACAGTTCATCAGCATTCTTTGCTTCTTCGTTGGAAAAGCAACGCTTAAAATACTGGGTTTAGAACCGAATTCATGATATCCTTTGCTATTGTAATAGCTGAACATCGATGTGATATTCTTACCTATAATATCAATATCATCGAACACCGATTTGGTAACATAGGAGATATGAAGAGCGATCGGTTGGTGATCAATAAACCTTAATCTACCCACTTTAAATACCTGGTCATTTTCGCTTGCCTCTAGAAAACCATAAATTTTGGGGTTAAATTTTATAGCCTTGCAAAAAACATTTGTTGACTGAAAATCATAACCTTTTTCAATCATTTTTTGACTAAAACTAACATCTCCAGAAAGGACAAGTTCAATTTGCCTGTACCTATCTTTTACATAGCTGCCTTTTCCCTGAAGCTTATAGATGTAACCCAGTTCTTCCAGCCGTTCGTAAGCTTTCCTGGCTGTGATCCTAGGGACATGATAGTTATCTGCAATATCATTTTCTGAGGGAAGTTTGTCATGGACTTTGTACTTTCCTGAAGTAATTTGAGACATTAATTTATCCACTATTTCCAATTCCTTTGGCATGACAACAAACCCTCAAAGTAATTCGGCAGCTCGAGCTGCCAGTTCACTACGTTCTCCTTTAACTAACCAAACTTGGCCATAAAAAGACTGACCTTTGAGACGGGAGGCAACATAAGCCAACCCGTTACTTTCTTTATCCAAATACGGATGATCGATTTGGTCTGGGTCGCCGCACAGGACTATTTTAGTACCCTCTCCAGCCCGTGTAATAATCGTTTTAATCTCGTGGGCATTAAGATTCTGGGCCTCATCAATAATAATGAATTGATTAGCAATACTTCGCCCTCGAATATACGTAAGGACTTCAATTTCAAGCTGCCTTTTCTTTATGAGCAAATCAACGGCACTCTCGAGAATCGATTCACTGTCTTTATCGCGCTGCTTGTCTTGTTTAGGCCGTAACAAAAAGTCCAGATTATCATAAATTGGTTGCATGTAAGGACGGATTTTATCCTCTTTCTCTCCAGGAAGATAACCAATATCCTTGCCAAAGGGCACAACAGGACGGGCACAAAGAATTCGCGCATAAAGTTCCTGATGAATCGTTTGTTCGAGGCCGCTTGCCAAAGCGATCAAGGTTTTTCCTGTCCCGGCAGGCCCCATTAAATTGACTAATTTTATCTCAGGATTGCTAAGTATTTCCAAGGCCCATATCTGCTCTATATTTTTGGGTACAACACCCCAATAGTTTCTATTGTGTCTATGCAGATTGATCAGTTTTGATCCATCTGCAGAAGAAATCAGTGGGATCTCACTTTGATCCGTCAAAATTCCCTTTACACAGCTGTTGGGTAATACAGTCTCCTTTAAGCCAATCTGGCCTTTCTTGTAAAGTTCATCTACTTCGACATCTTTCAGTTCCATTAAAATAACTTCATCATTCAATGGAGCAAGGTTAACCTTATCATTATAATAATCTTGAGTCATGACCGATAAGGCATCAGCTTTTACCCTCATCGCAATATCTTTCGTAACAAGAATAACGGGACGCTCATCTTCACGTGCCAAATTGAGCGTAACTGCCAGGATACGATTATCCGCTAAAGTAATATCTGAAAACAACGAGAGTGGATCTTCTGAACAATGATTGAGTTCTATCCTCAGCCTCCCCTCATTAGGCAATCGTACCCCTTGAGAAAGTTGACCGCCTTCTCTCAGTTGATCTAATAGACGTATTGCCTGACGTGCCAATTGGCCAACATCATCTAGAGATCTCTTTTTGTTCTCTAGTTCTTCGAGCACCGCATAAGGAATGACAACCTCATTATCCTCAAAACGGAAAATAGCTTTTGGATCATGAAGTAAGACACTCGTATCAAGCACAAAAACCTTCTTCATATTCTACACCCCCACAGATATTATTTGGATAACCTGTTAGCCACGCTTGAAGCCATATAGGATTCCGAATTCCTCCTCGACCAATATTATCTACAATCTCATGAATATCAATTAATGCTATACATTTTCTATCCCCCTTAAACAAGAAAAGCGAGTCCTAATCACGTTAGGAAACTCGCTTTTGTGTTTTATTCTGTAGCAAGATTCTACCTATTATTATAGAGTCATCTTGCCTAAGACCATTTTGAGCATGCTCTATTCTACAAAATTTCGAACGTTCATCAACAGCAGATCTCCAAATAGCTTTTACAATTTGCTCTTCCCTTTCTGTCATAAACACCCTCCCTTTCGTACTCTAAAAAATTGATTATTACCCTTTTTAAAGCCGTGGATGATTCAACTCTAAGGAAATATTACTATACCATTGTTAAATCCTTATTACGTTCACGTAAATAGAACTTTAAAAACACCATTTAATTCATTTTTACGCGAGCAAAAACCATACTTCCTAAATCAACGCCCAGATTTTTCGCCACAATTTCGCATTTTGCGCGCAGAAGGAAATACGTCTTTTTCCCTGCCTCAGGTGTCGATTCCAAGGATTCGTAATTGGCTTGACCCTTACTAATGATCAAATCAGCCCGCTCCATGGCTTCGATAAGCTCCTTTGAACGTTCCTGGACTACAGTTCCGAGGTAACCATTTCCGTTGGTTATCACTTCGGCGACTTCGTCTATGCCCACTTGGAGTGCATCCTCTAAGGTCGCATCATTTAAGATCGATTGACCTTTGACAACAAACGTAACCCGAACTCCTGATTTCCGAAGTTCTTCAGCTAGGAGCTTATCAAAGGCGATCTCCCCAGAATTATCTCCTAGAATTAGAACTTCGCGAGCGGTTCGTAACCTTTCCTTAAACTCCGCCGAGTCATCTCGGGTAAAGTTCTTGGCTAAGGATTCCCGAAGCGTCTCTTCAATGTCATAATCCGTGATTATTCCTAAATCAATGATATTGCCTGCGACGGAAATTTGACAAGCCGTATAAAACGGATCGAGACTCTCACGGATACGTTTCCTAAGTTGAGGAAGAAGAGACAAAGCGAGTTCATTTGATTCCCTCTTTGCCTTCTTGAACGGATCGGGAATTTCTAATAGCTCGTTGATCTTGCGCAGAACAAGAGTAGAATTCACTGCGGGAGTTTCTACCGGATCGAGCTCTGGAATCATCGGTAAAATCTGATACATAATCTGACGTGTTTTCTCTTCTGAACATTTCGTTTGCGCAACCGTATTGATGACTTGTTTCATATAACAAGGAATACATTCCAGTACGACTTTCAAGGTTCATTTCCTCCTAGTTTTCTTACTTAGTTTAGCTGAACTTATCATCCATCATTTTTAGTATACTGCGTTCTTATCCTTTGTTCCATCATTCGGGAGCGATCATAAGGCTATGCAACAGTTCTGTTATTTTTGGTCCAGAGAGTTATAATAGATAGATACCTTACACCTAACCTTAAGGGGCACTTCACATTTAAGTCTTAAACTATGCGATAGGAGGAATCCCAAGCATGAGCGGGATTATTTTATTGATCGTCATTGTCTTCGTCTTATTGATCTATACAACAATTCCAGACATTTTTCTCCACCGAATGGGAATTGGAGCTTGGAAAAGGCAATATCAACCCGGAGTTGCCTTAACCTTTGACGATGGTCCAGATCCCACCTATACTCCACGTCTTCTCGACCTTCTGGATCGCTATCAGGTTAAAGCGACCTTTTTCTTGGTTGGAGAAAGAGCGGCACAACATCCCGAACTTGTCCAGGAGATTGTTACACGTGGTCATCAAATTGGAGTCCACTGTCAAGTTCATCAGCATGCCTGGTTGATGAGTCCCTGGAAAACTTGGCAGGTATGGACTAAAGGGATTGCAACTCTGGAACGCTTAACTGGTTCACCCATCCATTGGATTCGCCCCCCGTGGGGAACGTTTAATCTTTTTACTTTCCTCTGGTTCAAACATCACAAGCTGAGAGCCATTCTTTGGAGTACCGAGGGGCATGACTGGGAAGCGCGGAGAACCCCGGAGCAAATCGCGGAACGCATTTTGCATAAAGTCCAAGAGGGTGGAATTATCGTTCTCCATGATAGCGGCGGAGACTCCGCTGCTCCAGAAAACACCTTGCGCGCGGTTGAACTCTTGTTGCAAAGAATTCCCGTCGAAAAAAAGCTGCCTATACTCCCGCTTAATCTCCCGGATTGGACTGAGTACCGCCGCCTTGCCTACCGCCTCTGGGAAAAGTGGGAAAACTTTTATGCCCGCCAAAACCACATCACTCGAATTAACTCGACCAGTCTTTTTCGTTTAGGGAAAATCAAATATCATGGACCAGATCTCCGCGATGAACAAGGGGTGGTTCTTGCTCATGAAGGAGATATCGTGGGCGAGCTTCACTTAGATAATACCCGGTTACAGATGCAACAAACGGATTCCCAAAAGATCGCGATTGAAGCGTTACGCAAAGCCCGCACCTCTCTCCCCGTTCTGGCCGACTATATCGCGAAGAGCCCTGAATATCAGGATATCCGTGTTTTCGTCGGACTCACCTTGATCAATCGTGGAGCCAAGGGGTTAGGCTTTAATGTGCAAGAGGTTCCTGTAAGTCCCTTTGTTCGCTGGGTAGGTACGCTCCAGAGAATGATCATGCGTATCTATCATCCCATGGGCAAATCTCATCGGATGAATCGTTTAGGCGAACCCAAAATCGTCTGGGTCAGCAAGGAATCCCTTATCCACCGTTGGTCGTCTCTGTCTCCTCACGCTTAGGAATCAGCAAAGAAAACAATTCCCATCGTAAAGATATAGATAAAGAACAGAACTTCAAGACTCACAAGCATTCTTGAAGCATTACTGACTGGAGAGAAATCTCCCATACTTGCTGTGGCAAAGGTCGTAATACTAAAATAAACAAACGTGAATAATTCAGTGACGATATCATCTCCGATATGATCTCCCGTAAAACTTCCTGGAACTAAGTGATATTCAAGATCATAAGCAGCGGCAAAATAAAGGAGTAAAATGGTAATCGCTGAGACCACCGGAACGAACGCTGTAATGATATGCCCATCGGTGGCTGTCAACACGCTAAACACATAGAATGAAACACCCGCAGTCGCGAGTAACGAATAAATCACAACTACAGCCGATCCTACTGGAGGATTTCGAGTCTCAGGACAACTTTCAGAACTCCTTGTTTCGGCCTCCTCACTTCTCCATTTTTTATGGTTTGCCATGAGAAGAAGTAAAAAGGAGGCTCCTGCCCCAACGATAGCAGGCACCAAAGGCCAAATATTCGCAGCCACAATATCTCGTTCCGTAACCCTATGCTCTGGTTGCTGAGAAAGCATTGGAGGTTTGAAGGTTCCCCTCCCTTCATCCAAGAAAGTGGAATTCGTAGGGTAGTGCTGCGAGGGGTACCATATATGCGGCGGATATTGCCCCTTCATTTCGTCCCACTGACCCATCCCTTCACCCCCTTCGGTCTTTATTCTATTCCATATTATTCCATAGAGTTCTACCGTGTTCTCGCGCAAGGGAACTTACTTTCATCGGTAAAGAAAACTTGGCTTGCGCCAAGCCTCTGGCGTAGGCGGAAGCCTTAGTTGCACTTATGCTATCTGCCCGAAACTTATACTTTCTGTTAGTATAAAGAAAACCCGGCTTGCGCCGAGCTTTGCGATATAGAAGACTTGGTCAGCGCCAAAGCGGTGGCCTTAGTCGCCTTATCCTGCCGAACTTAACCGCATTCATCGTAGGAAAGCGAAAACCGCTGGTTGCACTTAGAGTTTATCTGCCGAAAATTTATACTTTCTGTTAGTATGAAAATAAACGACCACGCAACGTCTAACGTTGCGTGGTCGTTCTCTTACCCACAAATTCAAGTCTACTTCGCGGTAACTCCCCCCAAATTCAATTCAACCAGAGTACTTTTCTCGCCAAGGCGCACTCCTGGGCTAGAGTAACGACGAACTCGGGTCGCATTTAGAATGGCTAGAAGCGCGACTCCGACATCCGCAAAAACTGCTTCCCACATATTTGCCAAACCGAGCATCCCTAGAAGAATAAATCCGATTTTGATCAACAGCGCAAAGACGATGTTTTGCCAGATAATTTTCTTGGTAAACTGCGAAATTTCTAACGCATTGATGAGCTTTGAAGGCTGATCTTCCATGAGGACAACATCAGCCGCTTCAATCGCCGCATCTGAGCCCAGCCCCCCCATGGCAATACCAATATCAGCACGGGTCAGGACAGGCGCATCATTGATTCCATCCCCAATAAAGGCTACTTTACCCTTAGTTATCTCCTGCTCAATCAGGAGCTTCTCCAACCAGGATACTTTGTCTTCCGGTAAAAGATCGGCGTGGAATTCCTGGATTCCAAGTTTCTTAGCCATACTTTGGGCCACCGAGGAATGGTCACCTGTTAACATAACCGTCTTAATTCCCGCTTGATTGAGATAGTGGACGGTTTCTTGAGCCCCAACTCGAACCTGATCTGAGATGATGATAAAGCCCGCATAACTTCCATCCACCGCTAAATAGACCCGCGTTCCTTCTTGCTCTACTTGCTCTTCGGGAAGCTTAATTCCCCGTTCTTCAAGCAAACTCTTCTTACCGATAATCACGGAAAGGCCATCGACAGATGCGAGTACTCCTTTCCCCGAGATTTCCTCATACCTTTCAAGGGCGGAAGAGTTTACTCCACTATTAAACTTTTTGCGTATTAATTGGGCAATGGGATGATTCGAATGAGCCTCAGCCTTGGCCGCAATTTCAAGAAGTTGAGCATCTGTGAACCCTTCTCCAGACTGAACCTGGACCACTTCGAAGACCCCCTGGGTTAAGGTCCCAGTCTTATCAAAAACGACCGTTTTCAATTGAGTTAAAGCCTCTAAATAGTTTGCTCCCTTAACCAAGATGCCCTGACGTGATGCTCCCCCGATTCCGCCGAAATAACCCAGAGGAACCGAAATCACTAAGGCACAGGGACAGGAAATAACAAGAATTGTGAGCGCCCGATAAAGCCATTGACTAAAACTCCCCATTCCCAATACAGGGGGGAGAATCGCAATTCCTAAAGCGGCGACGACAACGCCTGGCGTGTAATAACGGGCGAAGGTCGTAATAAATTTCTCCGTTTTGGCTTTCCGAGAACTTGCATTTTCTACTAAATCAAGGATTTTTTGAACGGAAGAATCCGCATATTCCCGAAGCACGCGAACCGTCAGCGCTCCAGTCGTATTAATCATCCCTGCCAAAACAGGATCATCCTTCTCCGCCTTGCGTGGCACAGATTCTCCGGTCAAAGCCGATGTATCAAGATAAGAACTGCCGTTGACGACTATGCCGTCAAGAGGCACTTTCTCCCCCGGACGTACGACAATCTGTTGCCCAACTTGAACATCCTCGGGATCGACCTTAATAATTTGCAATTGATGAATGAGATTGGCTGAATCCGGTCGAATATCAAGCAGAGCTTGAATAGAATGCCGCGAACGATCAACCGCTCGACCCTCAATGTAGTCACCCACAGCATAGAAGAGCATAACCCCTACTGCTTCTGGTAATTGGTGGATCGCGATCGCTCCTAACGTTGCCAAAGCCATGAGAAAGTTCTCATCAAAGACTGCTCCTCGGAGAATATTTCGAATCGCCTTGACTAAGACCTCGTATCCTACCAAGATATACGCGCACAAAAAAACTAAATACTCCAAAATATGATACGAGGTGTTATCCCAACTTGGCGTAAACATCAGACCAACAACAAACAACACTGCGGCCATAGCGATTCTTATGAGCTGCTTTGACAAGTCTACTTTGGTCTCTTCCTCTTTAAAATCATGGCTCCCTCTTTTTCCTCCTGTTAACTCAACTAGCTTTATTCCAGGCTCGATCCTTTCCATGATTTTCTGAGCTTCCTGAAGTTTAGACGGGGGAAGATATACCGTTTTCGTTACAAAATTGATCGTCGTCTCTCCGTAGCCTTCAGTGAGGCTTAATGCTCTTTCCATCTTCGCTGAACAATTGGCACAAAATTCACCTTCTATTCGATATTTCACCTTCTGTGAAGATTGCTGCTCCGCTTCAAGACTTCTCTCTTTCATTTTTCTCCACCCTCTTTTTTATCTCTCGGAAATATGCTCTAGCCCTTGCCGATATAACCCTAAAACATGATCATCATCTAAAGAATAATAGACCATTTTCCCCTCGCGGTGGAATTTCACGAGTTTGCTATTGCGGAGTACTCTCAGCTGATGAGACGTAGCGGATTGACTTAACCCTAAGAGTTCTGCCAGATCGCACACACAGAATTCTCCCTTGGCTAAAGCCAAAGCATCCACAATCCTTATCCGCGTCGGATCACCGAGCGTTTTAAAAAGGTCTGCCAGATCATTGGCTTGATTCACATCGATGATGCGATTTGCGAATCTATCAATAACTTCTGGATGAATGCACTCTACCTCACAAATCAGACTTTCTGCCACAAGATTATTATCCGTCTCAAGGAGTTCTTTATCCGCCATTAGACTTTGCCTCCTCATATGAATATATGTTCATATGAGTATTTTACTCAATGATTACTAAGAAAGCAACCAATGGAAACAAAAAAAATCAAATAGAATTTTAAAATTTATATCACAAAACGCCCCTTTCTTCTCTGCTGAAACGAGATTCCTCGATCAGAACAATTAAGAAAGGGGCGTTTACGTTAAATTCTAAAATCCGGTACCCTTGTCTTGTGATACCTCGGACTTATAAGTTGGGATTTGGCTGTTTTTTCCTTCGAAACGTTGCAACTCCGTTAACGTAACGAAACGATAACCGTCCTTTCTTAAACGATCGACAATAACTTTCAGTGCTTCTGCCGTTTGCTCCCGCTTTTCTCCCCCATCATGCAGCAGAATAATTGCTCCTGGGAAACTGCTCCCCACAACATTTTCTACGATCCGGTTGACCCCCGGATTGCGCCAATCCTTGCTATCAATACTCCACAATGTAAAGAGATACCCCTTCGCCTTTACACCTTGAAGAACGCCTTTTGATACAAATCCACCGGGAGGTCTGTAAAAATAGGTATGCTGATGAAGTGAGTTAAAGATGATTTGATCTGTTTTCACTAATTCTCGAACGGCTTGACTGGAACTATAACTATGCGAATAACCATGATTCCCAATTTCATGTCCCGCCTTATAGATCTCTAGGAGCAGCTCTGGATTGTGTTCAACATTTTCGCCAAGGACAAAAAAAGTTGCTTTAACATCCTTTTCTTTCAACGCGTCAAGAACCATCTCTGTATAATTAGGATCGGGTCCATCATCAAACGTTAGTGCGATCACTTTTTCCTGAGTATGTACCATAAAATAAGTACCTGGTGTGCGTACAAGTGAAGGAACTGGGACATTCCAACTGGCAAAGCTTATTCCCAGCACACCAAAAATGAAGAGAAAAAGAAATAACGTCATCCTTCTTTTGTTAATCAGTAAGACTCTCACCATCATCCCTCCTACTAACCCCTCCACTAAAACTATATGCCTTTAATCCTCCACTAACACCCTTTTCTATTCTCAGAGTTTGACCAAAAAGTAGGGATAAGCTAAAATAAAATTTAATCAAGGTTGTGGAGCTTAGAGAATACATGAGGTAGGAATAGCTCTTACTAATGGGGTGTGATTGAAATACATGAACTTTGGGTGATAGCCATAGGTGGAGCCTTAGGAGCGTTGAGTCGGTATGAATTAGGGGTGTGGATCTCCAATAAGTGGAATCAAGGTTTTCCTCTCCATACTTTTCTAATCAACATTTCTGGGGCCTTTTTATTGGGCTTCCTGAATATACTTTTTATTGAGCGAATGACCGTTAGTCCGCTTTGGCGTCTAGGAATCGGTGTTGGCTTTCTCGGGGCCTATACGACCTTTTCGACCTTCGGTTTTGAAGTGATTACCCTCCTTGAAGGAGGAAGCTATACTACTGCTGCTACTTACACTTTTTTAAGTATTGTCATCGGGTTTGTGGGTGTCGCTTTAGGTATCGGTCTAGCCCGTATAATCTAAACCTTGAAAAACCCGAGAATTAGACTTTTCACTGGAGGTTTTAATATGCAAGATAAAGCGAAACTTCTCAAAGTCTATGTTGGCGAAAGTGAGCGCTATAAAAATAAACCCCTTTACCAATACTTGATAAAATGGCTTCGTGAAAAAGAGATTGCCGGGGTCACGATTAACCGTGGCATTGAGGGCTATGGTCAGGATAAAGTTGTCCATACCGCCCGGCTTTTAGAACTGTCCGCTGATCTCCCTATTGTTCTCGAGATTGTAGATACGGCGGAAAAAATCGAAGAAATTCTACCAGAACTTTGTCAAATGGTCCCCAAAGGGCTAGTCTTTAGTACAGATATCTTTATTCATAAATACGGGAAATAGAAAAGATCTAATAATTATCAGCAAATTTTGCATGAAGTTCCCTTTTCTCCTCCATACTATTTTTAAGGCCATTAATCAAAGAACTGAGGATGTGAGAAGATGAAGAGGACTGGCGAAATTCAAAAGAAACCCCAGGGTAGTGATAGTGCGAAATATGAATCTCGAAGCGTAAGCTTTAAGCAAGATCAGAAGAAGAAAAATGACCCAAATACTCTAGAGCAATCTTAAAGTGTAGTAAGACTTTCGGGGAATTAGATAAAGGAAACTTGGCTTGCGCCAAGCCTCTAGCGTAGGCGGAAGCCTTAGTTGCACTTATGCTATCTGCCCAAAACTTATACTTTCTGTTAGTATAAAGAAAACCCGGCTTTCGCCGAGCTTTGCGATATAGAAGACTTGGTCAGCGCCAAAGCGGTGAAACCGCTGGTTGCACTTAGAGTTTATCTGCCAAAACTTATACTTTCTGTTAGTACAAAGAAAGTGCAGTCATCCACGCCTAGTCGAGATGCTGCACTCTTTTTGTTTGTAAGTTCCCTTAATGTTCCGTTTTCTACAGACTATTGAACAACCAAAGATATTCCGTCAACAAAAGAATAACGTTAATTCCTGCCGCAATGCACAAATTCTGCATCCACTTCTGAGGGAGACGTGCTTGATAAAAACCAAAATTAAAGATTAGAATAAGCGATGACGAGACAGCCCAACGGGCATAGAATCCATTCTGTGCACCCCATAAACTAATGAACCAGATCACTGGGATATAAATAAAAACTGAGATAAAGCTAAGAATGAGATACCCAATAAAACGCCGGTACTCATTCAGGCCCGTTTTCTTTTCCCACATCCTGCATCCACCTTTCGTTCTTATTTTACCAAACCTAAGCTCTATCACCTACTATATATTTTCTTTTGCCGCTACCACTACGCTCCTGGGAACTTAGATAGACTCCACTTCAGGGTTAATTTCTGCCCTCAGATTCCGCCTTTCATAGAATTCCAATCCCCCCATCAACATGGCAAAAATTAACGTTGAAACCCCGATCCCTTTCCAACCCGTTTCTAAGCTTACATAATTCAGGGCTTTGCCCATCCCGAAGGGGCCTAGAGTATGTCCAAGGTTGAAGAGCGTAGGAACAATCGCACTCATCCGACCACGATGCGAAGCGGGAGTATGATTCGCAATAAATGGGGTAACACTGATGGCTAAAATAATTTCCCCTAAAGTAAAGGTAAACGCCCAGAGAAAAATAAAGAAGAGGGAATTGAGTACCCCCAACATTCCAAACCCTAGAGCATAGAACAATCCACCATAAACCATACGACGCATCAACGGAGTTTTCTCCGCAAGCTTGGTCACGATCGGGGTAAACAACATCACAACTAGACCGTTAAATCCGGCGAGATAGCCGAAATATTGGGCACCCGTTTGCGGAAAAAGCTGCAGTGTTTGTATCGGCAACATAAATGACCACTGAGAATAAGCAAAATTATAGCCAAACATGATGAAGGAGAAATACAGCAGGATCGGGCGTTTAGCGAGAACGCTAAAAATAGACCCTTCCTCCCGCCTCTCCCATTTACGCGTTTCTTCAATAACCTCAACCTGTGCCTTATGAATTGTTTCCGGAATAAAGATACCGATTAGTAATAAGGCAATCAGCGCCGTCGAGGCATCTCCGATAAACACCCAAGGTAAATGATGTTGATAAAGAATTCCGCCAATCACCGGTCCAACTGCAAACCCCATATTCCAACCCAGATAAGACAGAGCATAAGCCCCAGCCCTATTCTTAGGATTCGTCAGGTCGGCGATCAGCGAATCATGAGCCGGACCAGATGCTGTCATGGATGCACCCGCAAACATAAGCACGTAGACTAAATCGAGCGAAGGCTTCATGGAACCCGCCAGAAGATATAAGCCAATGGCTAACCCGTTAAAAAACAGAATAACACGTTTGCGGCCAAAATGATCCGCAAGCTTTCCACCCAGGAGGGCAGCGGGTAAATAAAGCAGGCCTGTTAAACTGATATAAAATCCAGCCATTTCTTTAGATAGACCTATACTTTGGGTCAGAATAATCGTCATCAGGGGCATAACAAAGCACCCTAGAGCATTAATAATTCGAGCCACAAAAATGACGTAAATTTCTTTAGGCATCCCTTGATAGGGACGAATTAAGTTTCTGAAGCTAAACATAGGATTCCTCCTCGATCTTCTCTCGCAAAAAGCCACGGTCCTCCTTGTTTGAGCAAAGAGATCCGTGGCCTTCAGTCAGTCTCGGGGCTATTGTTTTAACATAAAGAAAACTTAGCAGGCGCCAAGCCCTAGCGCAGACGACTGCTTAGTTGCCTTATCCTGCTGGACTTAAACACTTGCATCGTAGGATAAAAAGTCACGGACCCATAACGACCCGTGACGATTATCACTCTTAAATCATGGTGATTCAAAGCATTTTAACCGACTTCGCACAGGCCGCGGTATAAAATTGGTAAAACAACTCCAGTTACGGCAATGATGATTCCCATCTTGACACGGCCTCCTTTCAACGCTAAGTTTTAAGATGTAAATCAGTATATCCATAATTTCTCCGCCTGTCAATCCCTTCCTGTCCATCTAAATTTATCCTTCACCTTAACAGTCCAGGTTTCTCTTGGTATGTACGGAACTCATAGACGAGCAAGCAGATCAGGGCCCAAACAGCTCACCGTTATAGCTGCTACTTTTAAAACTTGATTTAAGGGTATCTAAAGATTATTAATATATAATGAACGTGTATAAACTGGGAAGGAGTGAATTTACATGTCTGAAGGGAACTTATTAGTTAAAAAGACTAATTCTTTAACAATATTGCCAAATAGAAGATTAGACAGTACAATCTACTCATCGTAATAGTTCATGAATCGATTCAAGTCAAGTTTTAAGTAGAATTTTGGAGAATATATGTTAGGAGAAATTAAATGAGCAGCATCATGAGTTTTATTGATATTTTTCTACATCTGGATAAGCATTTGAGTTTATACATGACTGAATATGGTATATTTATCTATCTAATATTATTTGTAATCGTTTTTTGCGAAACGGGCTTTGTGGTTACGCCATTCTTGCCAGGTGACTCGCTTGTCTTTGCTACAGGGGCTTTAGCAGTAGCTGGCTCAATAAAAGTTGCACCTGTTTTCCTTATTTTTTGTATTGCGGCCATAGCCGGGGATACCGTGAATTACTCCATTGGACATTTTTTGAGGGATAAGGTCTTAGCGCACGAAAATATACGTTTTATAAAAAGAGAATACATTGAGCGCACAGATGCATTCTTTAAAAAGCACGGTGGCCAGACGATAATAATAGCCAGATTCATACCGATCATACGAACATTTGCACCTTTTGTGGCCGGAGTGGGCACGATGCCTTATCGTCGATTTATTCTCTTTAATGCCATAGGAGGAATATCCTGGGTCAGCATAGCTCTGTTTAGCGGGTATTTTTTCGGGAATATTTCGTTTGTCAAAAACAACTTCAGTATGGTCATACTCGGCATAGTCGTAGTTTCATTGATTCCTGTGGTTATCACCTTTGTAAAAAACAAAGTGACAACAAAGAAGATATAAGCATTTGCCATTGCTAATCTGGAGGATGGACAGTTGATAAAAAGTTTTATATTCTCTCTTATGCAACAATACGGAGACCCGATTCTTTTTATCGGTCTCGCTGCTGAATATTTAGGCCTGCCCTTTGTGCCAGGCGAAGCAATGTTGTCGTTCATGGGTTTTTTAGGGTTAAAAGGGTCAGGTTTGGCAACCCTTTATTCCATATTTTTTGCGACCGCAGGCACTTTTGCGGGTTCAATGATCGCATGGCTCATCGGCTATAAATATGGCGAAGGAGTTGTACTTAAGCTAGGCAAGCCAATTCACCTTACGAAGGAAAGGCTTGATAAGACAAGGGTGTCTTTTGACAAGCATCAGAGAGCTTTAATTGTTTTCAGTAGGTTTGTCCCTGGCGTCAGACATGTCGTCCCCTATATAAGCGGTATCTGCAAGATTGAAGCAGGTAAATACGCTGTACTGAGCCTTGTCGGGTCAATTTTGTGGTGTGGTTCATTTATAGGCATGGGCGCACTGCTCGGCGAAAGATGGCAATCATTTGTTAGCCTGGCAAAGACCTACTCCTTGGCATTGTTGCTGCTGATTGTATTCATATTTGTGATCATAAAGTACTTTAAAAACCATCAAAAACTCATATTTGCCATCGCCGTCCCGCTGTTTTTATTTATTAAAATTAGCGAGGATATTGTCAAGAATGAATTAGCAATTTTTGACAGTAGCATTTACACGTTTGTAGCCAGCTTCATTACAGAGGACATGACTGATTTGATGAAGTTTCTGACTTCTTTGGGCTCAGGGCCTGTTCTGGCATTTATTACTGTGATTGTTATTATAGCTGTACGAAAGAACAAGAAATACGCTTTTTATGGCTGGATGATCGGTACCAACCTGCTTGCGAGCTCCATACTCGATGTATTCTTTAAAACGATTTTTCACAGGAAACGGCCTGATATATTAAGGCTAATAGACATCACAGGTTTCAGCTTCCCGAGCGGACACTCCATGATAGGGTTGTGTTTTTACGGCTTTATCGCATATATCCTGTGGGTAAACATGAAAAGCAGATGGAGATACCCATTGGTTTTTTTATCCGTGGCTTTGATCATATCAATTGGTATCAGCAGAATATACCTTGGGGTGCATTACGCCAGCGACGTTCTAGGGGGATACTCAGCCGGACTTGCATGGCTGGCTGTTTTTATAACAATCAGCAACAGGATGTATAAAACATATAGCGACAAGCTTAAAATACTCGTTTAGGAGAGTTCCTATGTCAAAACAGCGTTCTCCTGACAATAAATTGCAGCACAATTTACCTTAATGTTAATTTAATACCTTAAACGACTTGCTTTTAAGGTTATCTTAATATTATTCATGTATGATGGAGTTGTATCTTTCGTAAACGGGGTGAATAACATGTCTGAAGGAAACCTCTTCATTACTGCCCTTTTGGCTGCCATCTTTGCACAAGTTATCAAAATACCATTAACGTATATCTCCCAGAATCGCTGGGACTGGCGAGCTGCTTTTTCTTCTGGAGGTATGCCTAGTTCGCATACAGCCATGATGGTCGCTTTAACTTCCGCTTGTTTACGAAACTACGGCTGGAATAATCCCTATTTTTGTATTAGTGCTACCGTCACGCTGGTTATCATGTATGATGCCGCTGGAGTACGGCGGGAAGCCGGGAATCATGCCATCCTTCTGAATGAGATTACTTCGGCGCTCCAAAATGTTAATATACCTGATCTAAAGAATATTCAAATTACCCTTTCCAACTACCCCTTAAATGAGAAGATCGGGCATCAACCCATTGAGGTTCTCGGCGGAGTCTTGATTGGACTAATTGTTGGGCTAAAGCTTGTTCCCAGTTGGCACCTTCTTGAATCTTACTCCCGTCTCCTGAGTTATACAGCGCTTGGCGTTTTCATTCTAGGCGTAGCCTATTTCGTCTATAGAAATTACGCCAAACAAGAAGAAAAAAGGGAACAAATTTAGAACAAATGGTTATACTAAAGATACTTAGATTTTCAATTGAGCGAGGTTAAATACTTGAAAGATCAAAACGTCAAAGAAAAGAATTATGGCTGGCTAACCTTAATTATTATACTTTCCGTCAGTCTGATTCTCCTCTTTTTTTACCTAGATCGCCAAAATAAGCTCTCCTACTTCATTCAAACCTGGGGAATAGGCGGTATTTTGCTAGCTATCTTACTCATGGCAGCACTTTGTATGACGCCTATACCTTCTGAAGGGCTTGTTATCCTTTTACTTAAGATATTCGGGGTCTATTGGGGTATATTATACTCTTGGCTAGGTTCAATCTTAAGCTCCATAGCGATCTTCTATATTACTCGCTATCTTGGTAAGAGTTTCTTTCAGAAATTGCTTACTCCCCAACGCTTTGAGACAGTGGATCATTGGATTCGAAAGAAAGGTTCTTCAGGATTGCTGATCGCACGCCTTCTCCCGATTCCCGCTTTTGCTGTTAACTATATTGCTGGTGCGATACCCTCAGTTAAACTTTGGCCATATGTCTGGACTGCCGCTTTAGCAATCATCCCCTACTATATGGGAACTGCGCTTGTTTATGTTGGAGTCGCTCAATCAACCTGGATTTGGTTAGCTGTCGGCGGGGCTGCAATTATCGCCTTTTGGGGTATTAGCTATTCTCTGAGTAAGGTCAATAAATCTGAACAAGGCTGTAAATGAGGAGGGCCAAAAGAGGAGCTCGTCGATTTTATCATCGCGAGCTCCTCTTTTTTTCTTACTGCAATCCCAGACCTTTTCGTTTGAGTACGATATGCGCTTCAATATTATTGGCGACTTCGACGGGATCATCTCCGAGAGCGATCTTGCCGCCGGTCAACCCTTCAACATCTTCAGTGAGGAGTTTTACGAGTTGAGGCCCACCAGTCACAAAAGGCGTTGGTGACAAGTGCGTATAGGCACCGTAGGCTACCCCAAAAACTCCATCTATTGTCGCTTTTTGCTCCATCCACTCGGGAGCAGTAATTGCTATCGGCAATTGCGGCACATCCACATCGAGATGATCAGCAAGCGCACTCACCAGCATGGAAATTCGCCCCGTATCGGTACAGGTTCCAAAGCTGAGGACTGGTGGGATTTTCAGAGCACCACATACTTCTTTTAGACCGGGCCCTGCCAGATTGAGGGAATCAAGGTTACAGAGTCCAGCCACCTCTAAGGCATGATTTCCACAGCCGCCGGCAACCACTAAGATATCCTTTTTAATCAGTTCTTTCGTGAGATTGACCGTGTTCCAGTCATGTGGCCCATTGCGCAAGGTTGAACAGTTTGCCAAGGCCACGATGCCCTTAATCTTCCCCGCAGCAATGACTTCAACGAGAGGATCCAGTTTATTACCTAACGCTCCTAAGACTGCTTCAGTTGAGAAACCGGCGATTGCCTTAGTCGTCATCTTCGGAACCAAGGGTTTAATTTTACCGTGCCTTTTGGGGAAGTTCTCAATCCCAAGTTCAATTAGCGCATCCACCATTTGATCCACTGCTGAAGGATCATAAGGTATTTTATGTTGAAGTCCAGGTATATCAACAATCGTGCTAATCGCAACAAGCGTTGCCTGATACTTTTCAGCATACATATCAATAGCTGGCGGTGAGCAATTCTCTTCCATGGCAATCACATCGACTGTCCCAGTCGCGAGAAGGGGTTCGATCGCTAGCCAGTTGCCCATAAGCCCAACAAAAACATCGTCCATCACAAACCGTTGGAGAAGTTCTTGACCGGTCTCGATGGAACCCACAACCCTTAGTCCTTTGGCCCCAACTGCTTTCGCTCGTTGCTGCACTTCTGAAGTTTGCGCTTTTGCAATCATCGCGGCCCCTGCCCAAGGTTGATGTCCGTTGAAAACAATATTGATATAATCAGGATCCATAATTCCAAGGTCAACATCGACTTCGTGCGGTAGCGGCGTTCCAAAGAGGATATCCTGAACCATTTCTAAGCCAATTTGAGAATTGTAGATTGTGGCTAAAGCCAAGCGGAGGGCCTTAATCGCCAGCGAAGCGTAATTTCCATCCACGTTGGTTAAACAACTGGCAACGCAGTTCTGTTCTTCATGCATCGTTCCTGCAGGATAGATATTTATATTTCGCCAAACCTGCTTCCGTTTTTTCGGAGCAAAGGCCTCAACCATCAGGTTTGGTTCTTCCACGCCAATTCTTTGTTGATTCTCCAAGAGATCCGCTAATTGAATCGCCATCTGATTAATCTCTTGGTTGGAATTGATACCTAGCTTTTCACACATCCACTTAAGCTTATTAACATCTTTAATCTTAAACGGAGTTTTTCCTTCACCTGTTGCCTTCAGTGTCCGATATGCTTCATAGGCGTGATGGCTATAGGTACCTGCGCCCATAATATTTTGGAGAAGCAACTTGCGCATCGCCATGGCATCCGGCCCAATTCCACAAACGCCCCGATCTTGCTCTCCTTTTTCATTGATTCGGCAAGGCCCTTGTGAACATTGCTGACAACTTAACCCTTGCAGACAAAATTTGCAGCGTATCTTTTCTTGGGCTGCGTAGCGATCAAAAACATTAGACATCCCATCCTCCCGGATGCGGACCAACATCATCTCGACGGAATCGTGATAACTCACTCGACCTTTAGCTTTTTCCAGAACTGTTTCAGACATGCGCAAGCGTCACCCCTTCATACTCGATCTACACCAAAGTTTGCGCATCCTGCAAATAAATATGTACATATAACTTTGAACATAAGTTCATAAGAATTTTGTATATTTATTCATTTTCCTGTTTAGAAAAAGAAAGGGTTATGCTACTATAGGTCTACAGGTCCAAACAAAGCAAAATAGATAAAAAAAAAGGGATGGAGTTGAACTTTGGTTCAACTTCATCCCTTTTACAGGTAACTAAATCTAATAACTAATTAGCGCAGCCATTAGAACTCCTGAGGTCAAACTTAAGCAAAAGGAAAAAATCGCGACGCCGACATTACCCTGAGGAATTTCTTTACGAATCGATATTCCCGGAGTCAACAGTTCAAATAGATAATATACAGCGATTAAAAAGATTGTACCTGTTAAAGCCCATACTACGAGATCCCATAAACTCATAGCGTGATATATCGCAGATGCCAGTAAGAAGGCAATTCCGAGGATTTTTCCTCCCAAATCTAAAGCCACAGCTTTAGCAGAGGCCACCTTTAGCGGATCCTCCAAGACATCCCCATCAAACATAATCTTAAATTCCCGGTAGGGTGTGGTTAAGGTGAAGAGGAAGATGGCAAAGGCCATGAGTGGTATAGTTACCCCTAAATACTTTAAAAAATTCACAAAGAGCATACATTTTCTCCTTTCTAACGCTTGTCGCCAGCTAAGTTTTCTTTATCCTACGATATCCTGAGGGTAAAAAGAAAGATAAATTTCCAGTAATTCGTTCCCCGATTCGTGCGCTAAGAGCAGAAGCTTTGCCTCCGATGAGAAAAGAGCCCCAGAGTAACCGTCCCTTATAGGGACCGGATACAGTCATACTTTCGACTTCTTCCATTTCCACAAACTTTTGGTAGATCATCGGTTGTTCCCAGTAAAGCTCATCTTGGTCTTTTTCCAGAACCGAACCGTCAACCTGAAAAATACTGACTGCTCCCCCTTCCCGTCCATAAATGGGTTTGGCGACAAAAGCTTCTTGGCCTAAGAAGGGATTTTCCATATAAGTAGGGAGCATATAACGCTCAATGATTTCTTGTTCAGAATCTGTATAGAACCCTTTCGCCTCATGTAGACCCCAGATTAAGGCCTGTAATGCCTTTGTCTGGGCAATAAATGCTGCAGGGGGATTAATAATCGCCAATTTTCCACGAGCAATCAAATCCAGAACATGAGCTCCTGTGGGATATTCATCTTCATCCTTCTCTTCAGCCAACTTCTCAAGAGCATGCAGCCGGTACCAAACATCGACTTTCCGATATTCACCCTCAATCAAGGCATAGAGTTCGTCCTCAATCACTCGGAGATCTTCCAACGGAACAAAGTGGCCTGGGAGACCAGACATCTTCAATAAATAGTGTACTGTTCCCCTATCCTCTTCATGCCAGTCTAAGGAGCTAAAAACGATATTCTCCGTTTGATACCCTAATTCCTGATAACGCTTCACAATTTTTTGGAAAGCTGGTGTGAGTTCTCGTTCCATTCCTTGATTGGGATCCCCTGCGCCAAAGAATTCACAAGCCTTGCCATTCGCATAGAACGCTTCCACCACACTCGTTGGGGTATCAGCATTAAACTCAAGCATTTTAATCCCCTGAGAAGTATTCGCAAAATCAAAGCGACCGATCAGCGTTGGAATTTCTGGCATAATAGGAAGTCTGATTGCCGAAAAGGCTTCTCGGGGAATCCCCAGCATTTCGAGTAGGTTATCCGGGCTACGTTGAACCATCAATACGGCTTTAGCATAAATCTTACCCAGTTCCTCTGTTGCATAGGCGACTTCCTTGCGAAACTCCGGCGTAATGTAATGCATCACCGCTAAGCCATATTCATTCCCATCGATCCAGTCCCAGGAAAAAACCTCGCGAATCGACCCATAGAATTGTTCGCGAACCTCTGGGTAATTCCCCCTTTGCACAGTTTGAATTTCTCCTTCCCTATTTAGACTTAAATCCTTGGATTTTCTTTACCTTTACAGCTCCATTCTAGCTTATACTTGTTCCGCCACTGCTTCCAATTCCACCATGACTGCCGCTAGAGATCCCACTTTTAGAACTTGAAGATGACGAGCTTGAACTCGTTGAACCTGACTTTCCCCACGGAGAAGTCCCGGCAATCCCAGCACTATTCGATTGAGAACTTGCCCCAGCTGAACCCGCTGTCGGATTCTTCACACTACCTGCTGTTCCCGGGGATACTCCCGAATTGTTGCCCGAGTAATACCCTGAAGAACGACCGCTGAAATACCCAAAGGGACCAAACGGACCAAACGGGCCGAAAAAGCCCGAGAAAAATCCACCCCCGCTCTGATAGCTATTCTCAACTACAGTTGTACCCTCTCCATTACCAGCATTCTCATTACTCACTTGCTGTTCGGGTTCGCTGTGCGATATTTGTTTAGCTCCATAACCGACGACCCCGACTACAAGAGCCGTTGACAAAAAGATCCCGACCATCCTTTGCGTCTTGGTCACTTTACCCCTTCTTTCTTCGATTTTTTGAGGTATAGACTAAAGACTTGCCGATCCTCGTCGATTTCGAATGAAGTCTTTTCCCATTCACTTTCTTGGAAATCAATATATTGGCTAACAGCGTAAATTAGAAGATCCTGCAGATTCCCGAATTCAAGGGTCTTCATAACCGGGTAAGACTCCGCATCCTCCTGAAATTCCCGAAGTTCTAAAAGAATATACCCCATACCTGAAATTTGTCCTGGCGTCTGAGGATTGGGCTTCTCCTCCACTTTTTTAACATAGATCACCTGCAGGAGTTCTTCTTTAGCGGATGAAGTGAGCTCATAAACTATACCTTCTTTTATGAAATAATCGCATAGACACCGCGCAACTACCTCTTCCTTCGGTATTCGCTCATACCCAAAAAGCGCTGGAAACCCCTTTTCTTCATCTAGCAAACGGTACTCCAACTGAGCCATTCTCATTCTCCTTTTGTGTATACTTAATCTATTATTCCGTATTCGTTTTAAAGAGGAAATAATCCTTCAACATTAAAAAAACTAAAAAAGTACCCCAAAACACAGGATGCGTTTGGGGGTACCTATTAGTTAAAAAGGCTCAAGAATTCCTTCGGGATTTCCGTCTCAAAGCGCACGTCTTCACCCGTTATTGGATGACGAAAGGCCAACAGCCGAGCATGAAGTCCAAGACGCCGTATTGGATTCTTCGTCGAGCCATATTTTTTGTCACCAATAATAGGATGACCGATCTCTCGCATATGGACGCGAATTTGGTTCTTACGTCCCGTTTCCAGTTTAACTTCAAGCATCGAGTAGTTTCTATTTTTCCTCAGAACTTTATAGTGGGTAATTGCCTTTTGCCCGCCATTAGGTGTCGGGCTTGAATACATGATAAATGCCTTGCTTTCTGTAAGCCAAGACGTGATCGTCCCTTCCGGTTTTGGGACTAATCCTTCCGTAATGGCAACATAACTTCGTTCTTCGACAGCTTCCTTCCAGTCTTCTTGCAATAACTTTTTGACCTTCTCACTTTTGGCAAAGAGCATGACTCCTGACGTATCTCGATCGAGCCGATGAACGATAAAAATCCGATTCTTTAGGTCGCTCTTTTTTACATGGTCAGTCAAAATACTATAAGCCGTTTGTTCCTTTTCCTTAGAGGTGGAGATTGAAAGCAGCCCCGCCTCTTTGGCAACAACGATAAGGTAGTTATCTTCAAACAGGATCTCAAGCCCACGAGGTTGATTTTCCTTTCGAACTTTACTCCAAAAGACAGATACCTGCTGACCGATTGCGAGGGGGTGATTATATTGAGATACAGTTTCCTCATCGACAAGTATCTGATGATGGGCTAGAAGGGACTTGATATTATTCCGACTTTGATCTGGCAATTGCTTTGAAAGGAATTCCATCAATTCTGTTGGCTCTGTAACTGAGTAGGAAGTCTGGTTCGTTTTTCTCTGCTTATGCTTTAACTCGTAACGTTCATGCATCATTTTTCCCCTTAATCATGACATTGGACTAAACCCAACGTCATGGATTCCTTAAATACTTATTATACCGGATAATTTTCGATTGAGTCAAACAGAAGAACCCACACAAAGTAAAGAAAACCCGGCTTTCGCCGAGCCTTAGCGATAAAGAAAACTTGGCTAGTACCAAGCGATAGCGCAGGCGATTGCCCTAGTTGCCTTATCCTGCCGGACATAAATACATGCATCGTAGGAGAACGAAAACCGCTGGTTGCACTTATACTATCTGCCCCCAAATTTATACTTTCTGTTAGTGCAAGAAGGCTTGGCTCGCACCGCGTTCCGCTGTGCAAGCCAAGCCTTCTTTAAATGTCCCCTATTTCTCCGGTTTAATCAACATCCCATTATTGAAATGATTCATAGATCCGACCAAATCGATAACGGCGAGGATCTCGACCAATTGTTTATCAGTAAAACCAGCGTCTTTTAACTGCTTAGTATACATGGTAAGACACATTTCGCAGTTATTCAAAACAGAGACTGCAAAAGCAATTGCCAGTTTTGTACTCTTATCCAACTCTGGTGATCCCATAACCATTTGCATCTTTTGAAATACCATTTTCATATATTCCGGATGATTCGCCATCGCTTGGAAGGTCGGAGGCACAACACCTCCCATCATTTGCTTCACTTGTTCGTATATAGCTTTAACTTCGCCATCAGCCTCTTGTTCCGAGATTAATTTTACATTAGTCATACTTAAATCTCCCTTCAATAAGTATACGCATTTACTAGTATATCCACATGATGTTTTGTAATCCTTATACCCATACGGGGTATATCTATATTATAATATAGCTCCCAGTCTCATGCAAGTAGAGATCCGTTTTTAATAACCAAAAATGGGTTGAAAGAATACTTCTGCCAACCCATAATCAGTTGCTTTTCACTATTCTCCATGACTAAATAACACATTCTGACTTCTGAGCCTCTTTACTCTTCAACTGAAGCTGAATCGATAGATCAAAAATCAAGGGATAAATGGCTTGAACAACCTCCACTGGACATTCTACCTTCTTCGCCCAATCCTGTAGCCGCTCCATTACTTCATGTTCCCTGATACCATCTCGAATGTGTCCATGACTCTTTTGTTTGCCAATTTCTTCTGCAGTGTTCATTCTTTCCGCGAGCAGTTCAACGATATCTCGATCAATCCTATCGATTCTGTTTCTTAAGAACTGTAAATCATCGAGTCCCTCTAAAGCGTTGGGGCGAACTAGCTTACGCCCTACAGCTTTAGCGATAGGCTCAAGTTCTTCAGAAAGTTGGTTAAATTGTTCCGGGGTCAGAGATTGCGGTCCATCGCTTCGCGCCTCTTCTGGGTGGGGGTGCATTTCAATCAGGAGTCCATCCGCTCCTCCCGCAATTGCACCCTTCGCCAAAGAAGGAATTAAATCTCTCCTACCAGCAGCATGGCTAGGATCGACAATAATGGGCAGATGCGTAAGTTCCTTCACTAAGCTTACCGCACTTAAATCTAAAGTATTTCTTGTACTCGGTTCATACGTCCGAATTCCCCGTTCACAAAGAATAACTTGAGAATTTCCTCCAGCTAAAATATACTCTGCTGCATTGAGCCACTCCTCAATCGTTGCTGCTAAACCCCGTTTTAGAACGACAGGCTTCCGTAACTCACCGATCAATTTTAAGAGCTGGAAATTCTGCATATTGCGTGAACCAATCTGCAGGATATCGACGCGATCAACGATAAGCTCCAAACTCGCCTCATCAACGACCTCCGTAATGGTGAGCAAGCCATATTCAGCGGCAGCCTCTGCCAAATAATCGAGCCCTTCTGCCCCCAGCCCTTGGAAACTATACGGAGAGGTACGAGGTTTGAATACTCCTCCTCGTAAAACTTGCCCTCCAGCCGCTTTCACCGCTTTGGCCGCTTCGCGCATTTGAGATTCCGATTCCACAGCACAGGGACCACCCATTAATATAACTTCTTTTCCCCCAAAGACTGTATCCTTCACCTTAACCTTTGTTCTTTCATCTTTTAAGCCAACTAAGGGTAAATTCATCTGTGGGTCCTCCTCTTCACAGTTCAAATATAAAATCGTCCACGGTCCATCCCTCGCAGGGACGAAAGCCGTGGACTTCCGCGTTACCACCCAATTTGGCCTTTTGGCCCCCTCAACAGAATACAGGAAATGCACTGACCTATCAATACCATTTGCGTAAGTAGTGTAAGCAAAACAAAAACTTCTCATCCCTGCAGGGACGAGAAGTTATTCTCGTGTTACCACCCAACTTAGCCCAAATAAAGGCTCACTCGATAAGGTACAGGTCATTCCGATACCCTCTTTCTTCTAACGGGAAAGAACCGTCCAAGCCTACTCAAAATGTTCAGCCGGCTGCTCAGGAGGGAACTTCAGCGATTTACACGATAGAAGAGCTTCCAGTCAGTGGCTCTTCCTCCCTGAAAAGTGACCATAACTTACTTTACTCCATCATTGCATTTGTTATTGCTTATTAACTTTTAACATATTATATAGTACCTTATCTAGGATTGCAAGCTTTGGGTAAGATTTTTATTTGAGCTGACACGCTGTAGAATTCACTTATTCCTGAATATTTTCTTGCTCTTTTTTAAATTCTACTGGCGCAATAGTCTCACGTTTTAGAGGATACTTTCTCCCTGCCAGTTCTTTAAGGCCTTCCGAACTGAGCGAGCCATTTCCTCTGCAAAATCAGACCCAGTCTTCCGAGCATACATCCATTGACCCAAGTTTTCAGCTTTAAAGGGATTATTCTGGGAAAAGGACTTTTCCTCCTCTTGAAACATTGCTTTTAGTTCATCCGGACTCAGCTTTTTATACGCCTCTTTGAACACAATATATTTCGATTCAAAACGTGATCGCGGAGAGGGGCGTTCTCCCTCAGGATAATAGCCCAAACAGAGCATCGCAATGGGGAATGCCCACGGGGGTAAATTCAAAAGTTCACGGTGTCTTTCATAATTTTCCATGATATCGCCAATGTAACACGAGGCAATTCCGCGTGCTTCTGCAGCGATGACAGAATTTTGGGCTGCAATGAGCGCATCGGAACACGCCAGAAACAAATCTCCTTCATCAGGTCCCTTAAATCGCTTACCTGTTTTTTGGCAATAGTCCTTAACCCCTGAGGCTTCATAATAATCAAACCAGCGCTGATAATCCGCTACAAAAACCATCACCAGAGGAGCTTTAGCAATAAAGGGTTGATGATCACAGCTTTCACTCAAGATCAGCTTCTTCGCTGGATCTGTCACTAAAAGGATCGAATAGAGCATCATATTTCCGGCTGTCGGAGCTCGCCTTGCCCCTTCAATGACCCACTGCACATCTTCTTCACGCAAGGGCTGTTCCTTAAACCGACGCATGGATACCCGCTTATTCAAAATATCTGCTACAGCTTCAAAATGAGTTCCCTCTTTTTTCATCCCACCACTCCTATCAATTTAATTCTCGATTTTTTTTCATTCTTCGCGTCTCTTGCTCCCTATTAAATCCTTACTCTATCTCGAACGCCTTAACCGCCCGGCTAATCTCCTTGAAATCTTCCCAAGCCGGTCGCTTAAGATTTGGATTGCGAAGAAGGGCGGCCGGATGGTAAGTCGGCAGCATTCTGACCTCGCCCCGTTCAAACCATTTGCCATGCACTTGATTCATCTTGAGATCAGGTGCTATGATTCCATGCGTTGATGCCAATCCGAGCAAAACCATAAAGCGCGGACGAAGGATCCGAAACTGTTCTCTTAACCAGGGTAAGCAGAACTGCATTTCTTCCGGGGTCGGAGTTCGATTATTCGCCGGACGGCACTTCACGATATTCGTGATATAAACCGTGTCACGCGGTAAATCGACAGCCTTAAGCATGCGATCCAGAAGTTGCCCAGCCTTTCCCACAAATGGTCGGCCTGATTCATCCTCGGTCTGCCCTGGTCCTTCCCCCACAAAGATTACCGGAGAATGGGGATTTCCTTCCCCAAACACGACCCCTTGGCAGCCTGTTCGCAAATGACAATTTTGGCAAGCTAGGGTTTTAGTTTGCAGTACTGTGAGTTGTTCAACTTTAAGATCAAGATCATCAGTCATGAGCTGTCCCCTCTTTTTAAATCCAAACTTTTCTACTGAAATCATCTTAGAATTATTTCTTCTGATAAATTTAATTCTCGTTTTAAGGGTTAATTCCTTCTTCCTCCGGGGTTCGTTCCCTATAAATGCTAAAGGGATCCAAGGCACTGACTCGATTGATAAATCGTTCCGCAAAAGAATACGGAAAAACACTTAAGCTCGAATCACTGTCTCCTGGGATATCTTCAACATAAAATTCAGCCGTAACAAACCCCTGCAGACTCATCATTTCGACCGTGACCAGGACTCCGTTTCCACGTTCCCCTTCGTGGTGGAATGTATAAACAGGATACCAGCAATAATCATCATCGAGAAGTTTGAACTCCTCCGGTTCGAGCTTTTGGAACTTTTCCATACGTTCCGCAAGCTTAAGCCTATTTCCAAGCACAGGGGCAATCCGCTCTTCCTTTGAATTTAGAGTAACGAGGTTGACTCTTATATTCTTAAAGGGTAACGGAAAACCCAAATAGACCTGTGAATCGACGATCCTCAAGCAGGAGGATATTGCTGCAAGGGTAATAATACTTAAGCCAATATTGCCGCGATCTGCATCAATAATTTCCGGAACCGTCGGTAATCTTCCCACTTTGCTCGTACTTCTAAGGTCTCTCAAAATCTTAAATATAAAATACAAAACGAACAACACCGTGATGACTAAACCGCTCGCCAAATAAGTCTTCTCCAGGGAAGAGCGATTTAAAGCAAGCCGATCAAAAATAAGGGTCGTCCAGACCAGAATGCAAAACCCTAACGCAGCTTGAGCAAAACCGATAATAATTTGTGAAAAGTCATGTTTCTCGTTCAGGATTTGTTCGTAGAGAATGTACTTGCGAAATACAGCCTTTCCGATTTCGCCTTTCTCGAGAAACACGTCTTTTTGATATGGCAATGCAGCAAGACTCCAGAGGATTTCTCGACTTCGTTGGACATTATGTTGGCTATTCATCGAGATGAAGATCGACATCAGGCCAACTAAAGATAAGATCCCCGCCGTAAAGCTTAATAAAATGGAAAGTGTTCCACCTGACATGAAGTGTATCCCCTTTGGCCTTCAATCCTATGAGTAGTTAGGTTTCTCAACTTAATTAGGATTACCCACCTAAAGTTATCTCATCCCCAAAATACTCTGCAAAACGCGAATAGCCCCCATGTTCCTTATTTGAACATGGGGGCTAGACCGCTTGAGTTGTTCCTTATTCAGCCTTGATATCAGAGGGCGCTTGAGCCTTATCTTGCGAAGTCAGACTCCGAGCAAGCTCCAATAAATCGAGACCTGTCACGGATTTAACCATTTCTGGAGCGGTAGCCATGAGTGAAGTCACATAATTGCTCATTCTCGCTGCACCTGCTCCGTTTCCGGTATCCACCACCGTCAGCTTATCAATTGATTTCATCGGCTCCGCAATTTTCCCCGCCAACTCCGGAAGCATCTTCACAATGATGTCAAGAACGGCTGCTTCGCCGAAGTTCGCAAAGGCTTCAGCCAGTTTTTCTTTAGCCTCTGCTTCTGCT
Source organism: Desulfitobacterium sp. (assembly GCF_035539115.1). Classification (GTDB taxonomy): domain Bacteria; phylum Bacillota; class Desulfitobacteriia; order Desulfitobacteriales; family Desulfitobacteriaceae; genus Desulfitobacterium_A. The sequence continues at coordinate 28,703 of NZ_DATLJA010000077.1, forward strand.
AAACCGCGCAACCGAATAACATCAGCCTCAGCCGTACCTTCAGCTCTTTTCGCATCGGCAGTTGCATTCCCTTGAAGACGTTTCTGCTCTGCATCTCTGGGAATAAACGCATAAAGAAAATCCTGCTTTATTTTCTACAAAGCAGGATTTTTTCCTTAAGTCAGTTTGTCAATGCAATTCATTATTTCGCTAGAAATGCGAAAACATTCTTCAACATCCTCACGATCAACTTTCAATGGGTCTTCCGCTGGATATCGAGTCTCGATATAATACGTATTTAGGAATGCGGTGTCCTTAAGAAAAGCCTTAAATCCTGCTTCATAACTTGTCGCCTTTTTGCACAATTTAACTAAGCTATGTCCGTCCTGCAAAATTCCCATTTGTCGAATCAGGTATCCTTTGAGATACTTTTCCACGGCTTGCTGAAGATGAAAACAAACAATTCCATAATCCGCATCATGCTCAAAGAGGATCTGAGCACTTTGCAAATCTTTTTTTGCCATGCTCAGCCACTCATGATATATTTTCGAATCAACCACTTAATTTCACCCCGGTTCTAACAATTGCATTCGCAAACGTTGAGGTGTCTTGATAATACTTATCCCACTCCTCAGGAGTATACACAACGATATCCAAATCACGATCATAGTCAAGGGTAAGAAGCAGTTCACGTACAGATTTTCTTTTATCCATAGTTTCCATAACCACGCAAAGATCGATATCACTATTATGACGAGCTATTCCTTTAGCGCACGAACCAAAAAGATAAATTTTTTTAGTTTTAACCCGTGCTTCAATTTGTTGTTTAATACTCTCGATTTCATTTTTAAATGCAATCATAACAATTTCTCCATAACGCTACTTTAGGTATCTTCACCATTTCCATTGTAATCTATTTTCCATATAATAACAACGAAAACTAGAACTGTTATTTTCTATTAGGCCTGATTATGCCGATAAAGTATGCTCCTTTTTCCGAATCCATTTAATCTGATACTTCTTTTTCGTTCCCAGGAGATACTCAGAAAACGGCAACAGACTGAGAAGCTCCATTAACTTAAACGTAATCACGATGGTCAAGATAAAAAGTATCACACCTGTAACTAGAAAACTTTCGAGTGAAAAGAATTGGGTAATATACTTATACACAGCCTGCAAAACGATAACATGCGCGAGATAAGCTGCAAACGAATAGTTGGAGACTTCCTTAAGTTTTAAATATAATTTGGATTCTTTACGGGAAACTTGATAAGCTAGATCGTAAAAAACAAGGATCGAGCAAACCATAAATAAAACAAACAAAAGGTTGTAGAGATACCCCGTTGAAACAGCATGTCCTGGGATATGGGTACTAATTTCCGCATAGTAGTTATAAAACAGCAAGGGGATATAGGCAAGCAGAATCTGTTTCCGATAACGATTAAGCCAAGCCTTAAATTGTGAATATCCCGAGATCAAATAGACTCCGATAACGATATAAATCGACCACAGCAGAGGCGTGCGGGCTAGAAACTTCTGTTCGTTATCCGTAGGTTGAACGAACAGAAGCTGACCCACCCATTCTGTGAGATTATTATTCTTCAACAAAATTACATAAAACAAACTGAAGGAGAGGAGAAGGCCCGCTTTGAAAAACCGTCCTCTCGGCGATATCTTTTTCATCAGAAATAAAATAAGGGGAAAGTAAAGATAAGATCTTATCATCATCGACATATACCATAAATGATATCTTCCTGTTCCTGCTAAGAGTTGCCCCGGTAAATCGCTAAAAGAGGCAATCCCATATTGCTTAGCATCCCAGATATTAAAGACTGTCCATATAACATAAGGTATGACAATATAGAGGAGTCGTTTCTTATAAAATTGTACCCAATTGACAGGTTCAGCATGAGTATAAATCATCATCATAGCGGCAATCGTCACGAAAATCGGCACCGCAGGTTTTGCCAGCACATAAAAGAAGCTTAAAACCAGCGAATCCGAAAAACTCGCTCCTTCTCGCCACGCAAACCCACCAAAAACATGTTGAGCTACAACGAATATAAAACCGATAACCCTTAAAACATCTATTTCTCTAATATGTTGCTTCATTTACTTAAATCACTTCCTACTACAGAGAACTGCAAATAACGAACCAATAGCTCTGCTCTGAGCAGACAGAACATATAAAGCGCAACTCTTATAATAGCTCATATGGCCGCTGCTTTCCACCTCAAACTTGAAGCTTAACAATACAAAAAAACCCTATGTCCAGTATTTGGGCATAGGGATTTGTTGTAAATACGTTGTCAGAGCATACTTAATTCACTATAATGGTAAATAAAGGAGGAGATAGAAATGAAGAAAACACCAGAAAAGATTGGAAGCTTCACATTAAAGAACGGACAAACCGTGGACGCTTATAATTGTTGTACTCTGGATGGGTACGTTCTTTATTATCAAAACCAAGTATTGGCTTGGAAAAGTTGCCCCCTGTCTGGAATTCAAGATTTCGGACAATTAATCCAACCGAGTTCTTTTCCTTCAATTATCTATTAAACTCAACTAAAATTCAACCGTTCTTTTTTCGAGAAAGGCTGTCATGCCTACTTTTTGTTCCGGAGATGCAAAACAAAGACCAAATATACCGGCCTCAAGCCGCATCCCTTCTTCGAGCGAACCCTCAAGCCCCTGGTTAATCGCAATTTTAGCGAAATGTACAGCGTTAGGGGACTTTGTTGCAATCGCTTGAGCCAGTTTCATTGCAGCTTCATTCAGTTGCTCTGGTGCAACGACCTGTTCAACCAAGCCGATTCCCAAAGCTTGAGCCGCAGAAATCATCTCCGCACTGAAAATGAGTTTTTTCGCTTGTCCCGGTCCGATTAGTCGGGCTAATCTTGGGGTTCCCCCAAAACCGGGAATGATACCCAAGCCTACTTCCGGCTGACCAAACCTGGCTTTTCCACTGGCAATCCGAATATCGCAAGCTAAGGCCAGCTCACATCCTCCACCAAGAGCAAAACCCTGAATCACAGCTATCGTAGGAAAGGGAAGTTCAGAAACAGCACTAAAAACTTTCTGTCCTAAACGGCCAAATTCACTGCCCTCCAGTGGGTCTAGGTTAGCCATCTCGGCGATGTCAGCACCTGCAACAAAGCACTTTTCTCCGCCACCTTGGATAATTGCGACCCGGACATCCTTGCGGTTCTGAATTTCGGTAACCGCGTTTTGCAGTTCCTGCAAAACCTCTGCATTGAGTGCGTTCAAGGCTTTGGGACGGTCAATCACAATCTTGGCGATTCCTCTTTCAACCACACATTCAACAGTCATTTTTCTTACACCCCTTTAACTTAATCTTTAAAGGATAAGGGTGGCTTAGGCCACCCTAAAATTTTTGCAGATTTATTTCCCAATTTTTTTAATCACAGCACTGCCGTCTACAACAACTTCGCCCCGTTGGTTCGTCACCGTGGTTTGCAATTTCAGGATCCGTTTATCTTCCCGTTTTTCAGTGATCGTCGCGGTAGCCGTAACGGTATCTCCGATTTTTACCGGAGCGATAAATTTCAGTTCTTGACCCAGATAAATCGCATTGGGGCCAGGCAAAACTGTACCCAATACTGCAGAAATAAACCCAGCTGAGAGCATTCCATGTGCGATACGCTCTCCAAAAATGGATTCTTTAGCATATTCTGCGTTCACGTGAACTGGGTTGAAATCCATAGTTAATCCGGCGAAAGTCAGAATATCGGATTCGGTCACCGTTTTTGATAAGGAGGCACTATCTCCCATATTCATTTCGGCAAATACAAGTTCTTTCATATTGCTTCACACTCCTTTTATATTATGTTGGCAATTTACTCGCTTGAGTAGTTTACTTACCCATACCGGAACTCCACACCGAAAGTTCCTCTGGGATACTCCCATTTAAGACCTTTCGGAAGACAGACGACCCGACAAGTACCACACTCTAAACAACCGGCAAAATCAAAACTGACACTATCCCCTTGAACTTGATAGAGTCCTGCCGGACAAGCTTTGACGCACGGTTTCCCTTTACAGGTTGCACAGATGCTTTTATCGAGAACAATATGGGGTACACCCTCATCCACTATAAACTTCGTCGTCCCGAGACGTTCTTCAATACTCAGTTTTTTCATAGAGCGGAAACCCCCTTCCACGCATCTTTAGCAAGCTGGACTAGGCCTCCATAACGTTTAATCGTAGTCCAGGTTTCCTTCATAATCGGTTTAGCCGGAGTTCTATTCACTTTGAACAAATTAACCATCATTTCTTCCACGAAGAAGGGGTAATGGCCGAAAATCCGTTTGTTCTCCATAAAAGATGGAGCTTTCGCATAAGTCTTCAAATCTCGCAGAACAAAACTGTTTTCAAGATCTGTTTGATAGGAAGCCAAACCTTGCTTGCTATAGTCTTCTTGGGCCTTGGCTGCAATCACAGCATTAGCTGCAGCTTCTCCGGAAGCAATTGCCAAATCCATGCCCCGAACCATATAGCCAGTATTTAAAACGAAACCTGCTGCATCACCGACAATAAGGAGTCCGTCATTGACTAGAGGAGGCATCATGCTAAGCCCACCTTCCGGAACCAAGTGGCCGGAATACTCCACCACTTTGCCGCCTTCAATTAAAGGCTGGATAGCCGGGTGCATCTTAAACTCCTCAATCAGATCAATAATACGGTGTTCCGTATGGGCGAACTCCTCAGCGGTAATAACGAGACCGAGGGAGACCGTATTTTTATTGGTATATATAAATCCCCCACCCTGTAGTCCCCGAGTGCACTCTCCCACAAAGAGCTGAGCAGCCCCGGTATCTTCTGACAGGTTGAAGCGGTCTTCAATAACCTCACGGGGCAATTCAATCACTTCTTTGGCCCCGGTTGCCACGTGTTTCGGTAAAATTTCTCCCCGGATCCCTGCTTTTTGAGCAAGCAGCGAGTTGACCCCATCGGCAGCAATCACAACATTAGCAAACATTTCGTCTTCATCACAGCGGACACCGACGACTTTCCCATTCTCCAGAATGAGCTCATCGACTTTGACTCCCGCCGCAAGCATTGCTCCAGCTTCTTCCGCTTTACTCGCCAGCCAAGCATCGAACTCTGAGCGAAGAACTGTAAAAGAGGGTGTTTCATTCCACTTTTCACTTTTGACATCAAGCGAAACTGCGGTTTCCCCCGTCATAAACGTTACTGTTTCACGAGTCACTTTGCGCTCAACCGGAGCTTCCTCCCAGAAGTTCGGGATGATTTTATGAAGAGAATGGCCGTAAAGCCGTCCCCCAGTCATGCTTTTTTCTCCCGGTGTGCTTCCGCGCTCGATAAGCAAAACCTCTAAGCCAGCCTTTGCCATACAATAGGCGGCTACACTGCCCGCAGGGCCTGCACCAACCACGATGGCATCAAAGCGTTCTTCTGACATAATAGCCTCCTTTAATTACGCCCCTAAGGAACTAAGCAGGGCAGGTAAAATCTGATAGAGATCCCCAACCAAAGCATAATCTGCTGCCTCGATGATCGGAGCATTTTCATTTTTTTCGATAGCGATAATGGTTTTAGAATCACGAATACCGGACACATGCTGAATCTGCCCGGATACACCAATCCCGATATACACGGTAGGTTTAACCATTTGCCCAGAGATTCCGATATAATTTTCTTCCGGCATCCAGTGTAAATCTTCTGCCACTGGACGGGTGCAACCCAATTCTCCACCCAGTTTGCTGGCCAAACGACGGGCAAGTTCAATATCTTCCGACTTGATGATCCCGCGGCCCACGCAAACGACGACATTCGCATCTCCCAAATTGGATGTGGCTAGATTGGGCCGAAGCTCAATCATTTGAATCTTGGTTTCAGAATTCGTTAAGGTCTCAATATGACACGCCGCACCCTCGTCCAATGCTTCTGCCGTTTTAGCAACCATGATTGCCATAAAGGGAGCTGTCTCCATAACTTCACGGGCAACACAGAGGCCGCCGTAAATGTAACGTTCCGCTCGGAAAGACTGACCTTCGCGTTTTAAATTAAAAGTTTCATTAATTAATCCGGCATCTAGAGCAGCAGCTAACCGTGCTGCCATTTCTTTCGAACGTCTCGTGCTGCCCCAAAGGATCGCAATCGGGATCTCAGACTGAGCCCGTTCAATCATCGCCGAAGTATAATCTTCCGGACGCTTTGCCCCTGTAAGCTCAATGACCTGGTCCGCACCTTGTTTGGAAGCGGCTTGCGCAGCTTCGGTCGAGAAGGCCCAGGCTACAATACTCTCTCCTTGAGCAATCCCTTTGGCATGAGCCACCAACTCAAGCAGTGCCGATTGTGTTTCGGAAATAACCCAGATTTGTGACATAATTTTTCCTCCTCCTAGACCTAACATAAGCCTTCTTTATTGAGTAGATCGACTATTTGTTGAACCATTTCGGTGACTTCACCCTGGACACGGATTTGTTTGCGTTCCATAACCGTACCCAGGACGCTCTCACGGCTAACCTTAGATTCAGTATCCGCAGGACTCAGACCACAATCAGCAATGGACAGTTCCTGTACCGGTTTTTTCGCTGCTCCAAGAATCTGCTTCAAGCTCGGGATTCTTGGAGTATTTACATCCGGTAAGACCGTTATCAAGGCTGGGAATTTGACTTCGACGACTTCGATCCCTTCCTCCAATTTGCGTTCTGCCCGGAGAATTCCGTCTTTGACTTCGACTTTATTGACAAACGTGATCACGGGAATATTGAGCAGTTGACCCATACGGATCCCGACCTGCTGAGCATATTCATCACTCGAGCCTTCTCCGCAAACAACGAGGTCAAATTCTTCGATTTTACGAACTGCCCCGGCTAAGATTTTAGCCGTGACTGCCGAATCCGCTTGGCTCATTAACTCGTCTTTGACCCAGACTGCCTGAGCTGGCCCTCTGGATAAGGCATCCTTCAGAGAGTTTTTGGAATTGGCAGTTCCGGCGGTGAGTGCCACAACCTCTCCTCCGACTTGTTCGGTGAGTTGCACCCCACATTCAATCGCATTACGGTCATATTCGCTGATTTTATTTTTAGTCCGATCCGTAAGCAAAGCGCGGGATTTGGCATCGACTTTCAAATCAGCCTCATCAAGAACCCACTTATAACAGGCAATCACTTTCATTCGTTAGTTTCCCCTTTCGCGGGGAGCGCAGGCCTATGGCCTGTCCCCCCTCTGCTTATAACTTTTTTCTGAGACTTTAAAAACATAATTCTAAGAACTAACGGAGAACACTTCCAGCGATGACCATCCGTTGTACTTCGGAGGTTCCTTCATAGATTTCCGTAATTTTAGCATCGCGCAATGCTCTTTCAACCGGGTAGTTTTCGGTATAACCATAGCCTCCGTGGATTTGAATGGCTTTATTAGCGACAAAGCTAGCCGTTTCTGCTGCATAAAGTTTAGCCATGGCCGCTTCTTTGCTATAAGGAAGGCCATTATCCTTATTCCAGGCTGCACGGTAGACCAGGAAGCGAGCAGCGTCGATTTGGGTCGCCATGTCAGCAATCATCCATTGGATCGCTTGTTGGTTAGCAATCGGTTTACCAAATTGCACACGCTCTTTAGCGTATATTACTGCTGCATCCAAGGCACCTTGAGCAATTCCAAGAGCTTGAGCAGAAATTCCAATGCGTCCACCATCTAGCGTTTGCATGGCAATCTTAAAACCTTTACCGATTTCCCCGAGGATCGCGTCCTTAGGAATACGGCAATCGTTGAAATAAAGCGGTGTCGTGCTCGACGCTTTGATTCCCAGTTTGTGTTCTTTTTCTCCGACGGAGAAACCCGGTGCATCTTTATCCACGATGAAGGCGCTGATGCCTTTCGTTCCCTTGCTCGGATCGGTCATCGCGGTCACGACATAGACATC
>NZ_DATLJA010000078.1:0-43140 GCF_035539115.1 Desulfitobacterium sp.
TGAATAAGGTTATCTTTTCTCATGTATATAGTATAGCATAAATACCCGATAAATACTATTATCAACAGGAATATCAACCATACACATAGTACGAGGGACAATTCATCTCCCCATTGAAATGGGGAGGATTCTTGCCTTTACATCCTAAAGAAGGGTTTTGACAGAGCTCCGCGAATTTTATAAGCTTGGTTATTCACGATAAAAGGATGACGTTAATGAAAACATGGCTCTTTAGACGCTTTCAGAATTTTGATATTCCCCAGCCCGTTCTTCTGCTGGCACTCGGTGGTTTTGTTCAATCCGCGGGTAACTCTTTAATGTGGCCCCTAAATAGTCTTTTTATGCATAATATCCTTGGCCGTTCGCTAACCGAAGCAGGCACGCTTATGTCCGGGCAGGCTTTACTCATGCTTCTCGGCCAGTTTATCAGCGGCTTTATCGCTGATCGTTTTGGCGCGCGCCGCGTCATGCTCTTTGGTCTTGTTGGCGCCATCTTATCGGTAGGGCTCATTGGGATTTTCCCGGTTTGGGCGGTCTATGCCCCTGGACTTTTAGGTTTCGGCCTTTCCGTCGCTTTTATCTTTGTCCCACTCAATGCTCTCGTTAATCTGCTTTGGCCTGAGGGAGGACGACGTGGCTTCAATCTTCTCTACGTGTTTAATAATGCAGGTGTTGCCATTGGCACGGCCTTAGGCGGAATCGTCGCGAATTACTCGTTCCGCTTGGTTTTTCTCTTTAACGCCCTGGCCTTCTTTCTCTATTTAATCCTCGTTCTTGTAGGGATTCCCAAGCAAACTTCCTCTACCAAGACCACAAAAACAACAATCCGCCCGAGTTTAGAATGTCCCCGTCAACCCCTGATCCACGATCCAAGCTTTGCGATCCTTCTTCCGCTCGGCGGCGGGATCCTGATGGTCTGGGCTGCCTATATCCAGCTTACCACAGTCTTACCGATCATCATGACTCAACTCGGTTTTTCCTTACCTCAATACAGTATCCTGTGGACCCTAAATGGGCTCTTTATCGTCACCCTACAACCCATTATTCATTGGACGATCAAACATTGGGCTCACAGCTTTTCACGCCAATTTTACCTGGCCTGTCTGTTAATTGGATTCTCGTTTGTCATCTTTCTGGCCCAACTTCCCTATTATTCCTATCTTCTCGCCTTCTTCGTGCTAACGCTCGGAGAAATGTTCATCCTCCCCGCAGTCCCTGCAGCCGCTGCTCAAATTGCTCCCGAAGGAAAATCCGCGACATATCAAGGGATTGCCGCCGGGGCCTCCTCTGGAGGACGGGTATTAGGACCCCTTTTTGGGGGCATTGTGTTTGACCATTGGGGCGGACGGATGAACTGGATGCTGGCCTTAAGTTTTATTGGGATATCCCTTCTCGCCTTTTTCCTTTACCAACGCGCTGAGCGAAGCTTTAGCGTACTTGACCCTTAAACTTGAGCGAATGATAATATAAGAAAAGCATAGACTATACTCAGCGTGCAAAGGAAGGAACCATTATGTCTAATTACCCAATCATTGCCTATAACTTTTGTCCACAATGTGGTAAGCCCTTAGTTCGTGCCGAAATCGCGAAACAAACTTACTCTCATTGTCCAGACTGCTCGTTTGTTCATTGGGGAGAATTCTCTCTAGGTGTCGGGGGTATTGTTTGGCACGAAGATAAAGTTCTTCTCGTTCGAAGAGCCCAGAACCCCGGCAAGGGAAACTGGACTATTCCCGGCGGATTTGTGGATCAAAGGGAACGCATTGCCGAAGCCATCGTCCGTGAGCTTCAGGAAGAAACCGGACTTGAAACTGAACCTGTTTCGCTGATTGCCCTGCGTGACCGGCCAGGGAATAAACACGACCTGTATATGATTTTTCTTCTTCGCTATATCGGCGGAGAATTACAACCTGAACTCGAAGAAGTGAGCGATATTGGCTTCTTCACGATCGAAGAATGTCGAGCCCTCCCGATCGCTCATCTCAGTCTTAGTGTGATTGAAGCATCCCAAACCCAGATTAGTGGGTTTATTCCGAAAAATGGAGTTCAATTAATCGGAGAAAAATCTGTCCTCTATCAAGCCTCCACCCCCATAAACTTGCATAATTAATCGTATAATAAATTAGGTTATTAAGTCTTCGTCTTAGGCGATGGCTTTTTTGGTGTTGTTAAAAAAGGGAGGCTATCCATTGGAAAGTAGGCAAGAGAAAATCAAAGCGTTTCTGTTGCAAGCAAAAAAAAATCTGATTCAAGCCGCGAGCTTCCTGAATACCCAGGTTGTGAAGCCTTTCGGGAAATCATGTCTGACTTGGCTCAAGCGAGGTACCCATCGCATCCATTCCTCCCAGTTTTGGCGAAAGCCAAAGTTCTGGAAAGGATTTTCGTTAAGTGTCCTCCTTCTCTGCCTCCTCAGTGCAGGATCCTTTACATTCTGGATGATGTCCTTGGATGTCAGCAAGCTCCAAAGCCCACTCGCCCAACCCACCTATATCTATGATCAGACTGGAAATAAAGTCTCCGAGCTGTCCTCCTCCAAAATTGATCCAGTACCGATTGCCAAGATTCCGCAGACGATGCGTAAGGCAATCATCGACACTGAGGATCGACGTTTCTATGAACACAAGGGAGTCGATGTTTGGTCTATCCTACGGGCTTTGGCGCACGATTTACGGTCAGGTGGTTTTTCCGAAGGAGGAAGTACAATTACCCAACAGTTGGCCAAAAATCTCTTTCTGCCCTCAGATAAAACCTTAGGTCGGAAATTCAAAGAGGCAGCTTATGCCTTCAAAATCGAGCTGACCTTAAGCAAGGACCAAATTCTTGAAGAATACCTCAATCAAATTTATTTTGGGGAAGGCCAGTGGGGGATTCAGAACGCTGCTCGTTACTATTTCGGGAAAAACACAGAAGACTTAAACTTGGAAGAGTCTTCCCTGCTCGCAGGACTACCTAAAGCCCCGAGCCTTTATTCTCCTTTAAAAAGTAAGGATAAAGCACTTGAGCGTCGCAACCTGGTTCTTTCGTTAATGAAAGATCAAAACGATATTACAGCCGCTGAATATCAAAGGGCCCGCTCTGCTCCGATTTCGCTCCGCAAAGGAGCCCTGAATGATCTCTCCGGAAAATTTGCGCCCTATGTTGATTATGTCATTGAGGAAGCCATCTCACGCTATGGTTTTACCGAAGATCAACTACTGACTGGTGGGCTGCAAATTTACACGGAAATGGATCCGAAGGTCCAACAAGCAGCCGAGACGGTCTATCAGGATAACCAGTACTTTCCTCAAGGGAAATCGGATCAAAGCATTCAAAGTGGGATGGCTATTCTAGATCAACATACTGGAGGGATTCGTGGACTCGTCGGCTACCGTGGCGAAAGCGCATTCCGTTCCTTTAACCATGCAACTCAGCTCAAGCGTCAACCAGGTTCCTCGATTAAACCCTTAGCTGTATACGGTCCAGCTTTGGAAAAGGGATATTCGCCGAGCTCGATGCTCTATGACGGACCACTCAACATTGAGGGCTACAGCCCTCAGGACTATGACTATCAGACACGGGGACAAGTGACTTTGGAAGAAGCCTTGCAAAATTCCTGGAACATCCCTGCGGTGTGGCTTTTGAATGAGATCGGTTTGGATACAGGACTATCCTTTGCTCAAAAGGCAGGCCTTCCCTTAACGAAAGAAGACCGAACCTTGAGTCTCGCGCTCGGTGGAATATCCAGCGGAGTCTCCCCCTTACAAATGGCGCAAGCTTACGGTACGTTCGCCAACCTCGGAACGATGAATAAAGCCTATGCGATTACGAAGATCACTTCCGATAACGGCTACGTCTTCGCCCAAGTGAAACCCGAGTCTATCCAGGTAACCAGTCCGCAAAATGCCTATACCATGACTAAGCTTTTAGAGAACGTCGTGGATAATGGGACAGGCAAGAACGCCTCCTTTGGACGGCCTACCGCAGGTAAAACGGGTTCTGTTGAACTTCCCCACACCCAGGAATTTTCGGGAATCACAAAGGGTTCCAAAGATGTCTGGTTCGTCGGGTATACCCCTGAGCTTACTGCAGCCGTCTGGATGGGGTATGATAAAACCGACCGCAACCATTACCTCACAACTTCTGGAGGTGCTGGACCAGCCGTTGTATTTCATGAAGTACTTTCCCGGGCCCTAAAGAATACTCCTGTAGCAAACTTTGAAGTCCCGCAAGGTTACCAAGATCCTTGGCAGCCCAATCCGTTTGACATCTTCGGAAATCAGAAGAACAACGGAAACAGTAATAATGGACAAAATCCCGCTGAAACGCCCTCTCAGAATCTGAAGGATAAGATTTTTCAACGCTTCGGGCTTGACCCCAATACCTTCAATTCTTGGTTTAATCCAGTACAAGATCTTCAGGGGAATTCGCCGAAGGGTAAAGGAAAGAAAAAGGATTAAATGAGAATTTAGAGTCTCCAGGATACTGCTTTAAAGAAAACTTGGCTTACGCCAAGCCTCTGGCGCAGGCGGAAGCCTTAGTTGCACTTATACTATCTGCCCTAAACTTATACTTTCTGTTAGTATAAAGAAAACTTGGCTTGCGCCAAGCCTCTGGCGTAGGCGGAAGCCTTAGTTGCACTTATGCTATCTGCCCAAAACTTATACTTTCTGTTAGTATAAAGAAAACCCGGCTTTCGCCGAGCTTTGCGATATAGAAGACTTGGTCAGCGCCAAAGCGGTGGCCTTAGTCGCCTTATCCTGCCGAACTTAACCGCATTCATCGTAGGAAAGCGAAAGCCGTTGGTTGCACTTATGCTATCTGCCAAAAATTTACACCTTCTGTTAGTAACAAAAAAACCGATGTTCCTTCTGCTCAGGAACATCGGTTCATTTTCGAAATACACTTTTCAGTTCGACAAACTGGTAATTGGAGCAGGAATTCTGCCTCCACGCCGCACAAATTGGCGCGCCGAAAATGGATTAATTTTAATCACAGGAGCCCCACCGAGCAGGCCTCCAAACTCGACGCGATCTCCCGCCTTCTTCCCAATCGCCGGGATAACTCGAACCGCCGTCGTTTTCTTGTTGATCATGCCGATTGCCGCCTCATCGGCAATAATCCCGGCAATCGTCTCAGCCTCCACATCCCCAGGAATCGCGATCATATCGAGTCCCACGGAGCAGACACAGGTCATCGCTTCCAGCTTTTCAATGCTCAAGGCACCCGTTTCTACGGCATAGGCCATTCCCGCATCTTCAGAGACAGGGATGAACGCCCCACTTAACCCTCCGACATGGGAAGAAGCCATCGCTCCTCCTTTTTTTACCGCATCATTCAGAAGGGCTAAAGCCGCTGTTGTCCCATGTGCTCCGCAGCGTTCCAAACCCATATTTTCCAGGATCTCAGCCACACTGTCGCCAATCGCGGGAGTAGGTGCTAAGGATAAATCCACAATCCCGAACGGAACATTTAGAGCTTTCGAAGCTTCTCGTCCGATGAGTTCCCCTGCCCGTGTGATCTTAAAGGCGGTTCGCTTAATAAGATTAGCCAGTCCTCCCAGATCAGCCTCCGGATTTCTTTTCACTATTTCAGCCACAACGCCAGGTCCACTCACTCCGACATTAATAACTACTTCTGGTTCTCCCACCCCATGAAATGCGCCGGCCATAAATGGATTATCTTCCGGGGCATTACAAAAAACGACAAGTTTGGCGGCACCAATTCCATCCTGAGCGGCTGTGAGCCGAGCGCTCGCCAAAACAACTTCGCCCATTTTTAAAACGGCATCCATGTTGATTCCCGCTTTAGTTGACCCAATATTCACTGAGGAACACACATACTCCGTCTCCGCAAGTGCCTGCGGAATCGCCTCGATCAGCGCTTCGTCACCCCGCGTGAACCCCTTTTGAACAAGTGCCGAAAATCCCCCGAGGAAGTTGATCCCTACCGTTTTTGCTGCCCGATCCAGCGCTTTAGCAAGCCGAACCATTTCCTCCGGCTTAAAATTTGATCCCAAAAGAGCCATCGGAGTCACGGAAACTCGCTTATTAACAATCGGGATCCCATATCGTGCCACGAGCTCTTCCCCAACCCTGACTAAGTTCTCAGCCTGATGTGTAATTTTGTCATAGATCTTTTGCTCAACCACTTTGACGTCATCCCCCGCACAATCCAACAAGGAAATCCCCATCGTAATCGTCCGGATATCTAAATTCTCCTGCTCAACCATTTCTAACGTTTGCATAATCTCCTGGGGTGATATATTAAGAGCCATTCCTGTTCTCTCCTCTTCTATTTAATCTCCTTAGATCCGGTGCATGAAAGCAAAAACATCCTCATGCTGAGCTGTAACTTTGAGCCCGCGTTCTTCCCCTTCTTCGCTCAGCGTTTTTGAAAATTCCCCGAGGGAAATTGAGGACTGACTCATATCTACCACCATAATCATGGTAAAAAAGTCCTGTAAAATTGTCTGGCTGATATCTAGGACATTAACTGAGTATTCCGCTAAGCGACCAGTCACCCAGGCGATAATTCCGATTTGATCCTTTCCTAACACAGTGACGATAACCCGATTGGTTTTTTCTTTCTTTACGCTGCTACTCATTTTCTACGACTCCCCCATCTTCGATATTTTCCATAATTCTAGTCTCTCGATGCTCTTCATACTCTCAAATAAGCGAAAAGAGTCTCATCCCTAAGGATTTGACTCTGGAAAAGTTCAGGGATGTTTCAAGAACATTCACGTTAGAATTTTTATCACTCTCTGTCCTTTTGCCTGAGAGATTATAGCGTCGCGCTACTTGCCCCTTCGGCGTCCTTTCCGGAACTCTCCAGAGTCCTGTCCGCTTCCAGTTCCACTTCTTACAAAGTACCTGAGAGTATTACTCCTTCGGTGGGCAACCTGCCACTCTCCTGCCAAGCATCATCCAGTTATTTCACTATTAAATTAAGGTTTATTACTTTTTCGTTCTTAGTCTTTAGAAAAAGAACTTGGCTTCCAGCCGCTTCGCTTATTATCCCGTCTCCCGCGATCCTTGCCATAGCCTCCTCGGTCATTCCGTCCCCGATCATTTCTTCCAGATCCTCTTTGATCAAAAGGTCCTTTGTAGGCACTCTTGCCCCGGAATGGGGCTGCATCCGTTAAGTGCACTTCGACAGAATCGGGTTCCTTAGTTAACATCTTAAGAGCAGCCGCTAAGAGCGGTACCGAGTCATTTTCTTCCAGCAGATCCTTCGCTAACCCCTGATATGGACTGAGGTCCTCCTCAGCAACCACGCGCAGTAGCTTCTCCATCGTGATCCGTTGCTGCCCTTCGATCGCTTCGACTAGGGTCGGAACAGGCTTGCGGATCATCTTCCGTCTCGTCAGCTGTTCAATCATGCGCAATTGCCCAATTTCACGTGAAGTAACAAAGGTTACAGCTAATCCAGTTTTGCCAGCACGTCCCGTACGGCCGACCCGGTGGACATAGCTCTCAGGATCTTGAGGAATATCAAAATTATAAACATGGGTTACTCCAGAAATATCCAACCCACGTGCAGCCACATCAGTAGCTACTAGAACTTCGATTGTCCCTTCTTTAAACTGGCGCAACACGCTGTCTCTCTTGCTCTGCGTCAAATCGCCATGAATTCCTTCGGCTGAATAGCCCCGCTTACTTAACCCTTCAGACAGTTCATCCACCCGACGCTTCGTTCGACCAAACACAATCGCTAACTCAGGAGATTGCATATCCAAGAGTCGGCAAAGCACATCAAACTTCTGTTTTTCCTGCACTTCCAGGTATTGTTGCTCAATATTTGCAACCGTAACTTCCTTGGATTTGATACTGATGAGTTCCGGTTCCTTCATAAAGCGCTGGGCAAGATTTTGAATGCTCTTCGGCATCGTAGCTGAGAAAAGCAATGTCTGACGATCCTCTGGTACTTCTTTTAAGATCGCCTGGATATCTTCGACAAAGCCCATATTGAGCATTTCATCAGCCTCGTCTAAGATAACCATCTTGATCTGATCGAGGCGGATAGTTCTCCGTCTCATATGATCCATCAAACGACCTGGAGTCGCTACAATAATCTGCGGTCTTTTCTTCAGAGCCCTTATCTGCCGATCCATATCTTGCCCTCCATAGATCGGCAAGGTCTGAATTCCTTTAAATTGCCCAATCTTATTGAGTTCTTCGGCATCCTGTACGGCTAATTCACGCGTTGGCGTAAGGATAATTCCCTGGATTTGCTCCGACCCTTCCTGTATTCTTTCCACTAGGGGTATCCCAAAGGCTGCTGTCTTACCCGTACCCGTTTGCGCCTGCCCGATCAGATCTTTTCCTGCCATAGCCTTGGGAATGGTCTGCTCCTGAATCGGAGTTGCTTCTTCAAAACCCATATTTCCTACGGATTGAATCACGCGTTCACTCAAACCTAATTCGCTAAATAAAGTCATACTATTCTATCTCCCTGTAATTATATATTTACACGCTTTAGTTTTGCCTATCAATTGAAATCTAAAACGGGTATCCCCCAAAAAACTTATTCCATATATTATAACCCTTTCCTATTATCCTTTACTTTTAATTAGAACACAACCTGTTTAATCCTGTTTAATACAATAACTCCACACCACTTGAAATAATTATCGTGATGCGGAGTTGATTTTCGAAATTACACTCCAATACTTTCACTTCGTGTAATCCGTATAATCTGGTTCAAACCACTTTACACCTATGCTCTTACTTCCGGTTTTATCCGCCTCATTGCGTTGAATGTCTTGTTCAAAGAGAGGATATGCATTCAATAAGATCGTATACTTCCCCGGATCCTTCACATAAAAAGTCAGTCCCCGGATATCCGCTAAAGTTGGCACGGACCCACCTAACACGGGGTCCTCGATTTTGGTCAAATTAATATAGAACTTCCCCTCTGACTGATAGATCGAATAAGCAATATGATGATTGACACGAGCATATTCGAGCAAATGCTCTGTCCGTGAGACTAAGATTTTCCCATCATCTTGGTAACTTTTAAGCAATTGAAGTGCCTGCACATCTTTTTCGTTAAAAACTAAGGAATCATAACCTTTGCCCAAATGCTGCGTCACAATTGAATATTTCCCTTTTTGAAACACTTCATCTAAATGCTGTTTGTTAAGCTGGCGGGGCAATTCATGCGTCTCCCAGGTCCAAAGCTTCTTGCCTTTGACCTCATCATTTGTATATCGGTAAAAACCCCAGACCTGTTTACCATCACGAAGTTTAAGTGGATAAAGAGGATCTTCATAGCTAAACTGACTCATCCCAATTGAGTTCCAAACAAACTTAATCCCATTATTCAAGGTAAGATCTGTATGATAATAAGGTGATTTAGGATCATCACCCGCTTGATATTGAAAAAGGCCCTTAGGGTTGTACGCTCCGAAATTCTGGACATTTGTTACGGTCCCGTGATTGATCCACACTTTGGGCATAAAGCCGCTCGTCTTCATCTCTTGCCATGCAACCTCAGCCAAATTTCGCGTGAATAATCTCTGTTGATCATTCCGGCTGAAATCCCCAAACGTATGCAGGGAATCTATCCACCCGACTTTAAAATAGTGGATAATTTTATCAGCGTCTTTTATGGTCTTCGGATCCATCCCCTGGAAATACGACATTGAGTAGTCTAAATGATGTCCCTCTTTATCCAATTGATCGGAATAATTATCAACGTTATACATCCAAGCCGAGTCAGCAATATCTAACCCCAACCCCTTCCCGTAAGGGGTTTCTTCCTTAGTATTTAAAAAACGATGGTAACCTTCGAATTCCGCAACTGAAGTTGAATCAATATCTGACGAAATCGCTAGCATACCCTCATAAGGGAAGGGAAATTTTCTTACCTTAGGGCTCTGATCTTGAACAGGGGTCATCGCTGCGAGTGAAACTTGCTGTGCTTGTATTTCCGGAAGGCTAGATTGTTCGCTGACAGCCTTATTTCTTGCCCCATGATTACGTATCAATAATATTAAAACGATACTCATCACGAGAATGAAAAGGAAATAACTTATTCTTCGTTTTGTTTTGTTCCTCATGGGTTACACCTTTTTCTAAACGTTTTCATAAGATTCGCAGGAACATCATTGCTAATCTAGTGTAGTTGTCCTTTAGGGAATAATCAATACCTAATTAGCAATCGAAGGTGTGATTTTTAAGCTCTTGTCGCTGTCAAAAAATCCAACGCATACTGGACATAAAGAGCTGTACCGACTTCTAAAGCATCTTCATCCACCGTATAGTGAGGATTATGTTGAGGAAAGATAGCTCCTTTAACTTTATTTCTTACGCCTACAAGGGCGAATACTCCTGGGACACAGTTCATAAATTCAGAGAAATCTTCACCCGCCGTAACCCTTAAATCAAACGGCTGAGCTCCAATTTTCTGAACAGCTTGGGTAGCTAGCTTCGAGGCTTCAGGATCATTGATGATAGGAGCAGAACCCCATTGATACTCCAGTGCGGCTTTGGCCCGATAAGCTTGCGCTGTGTTCTCAATAATGCGCGTTATGATATCAGGGAGTTTTTTCCGGATTTCTGGGTTAAAGGTTCGGGTCGTTCCCTTCAGTATGCCCTCACTCGCTAGAACATTATTTCCCGACCCCGCATTTAGGGATCCAATACTCACCACCACGGTTTCGAGCGGACTCACTTCTCGGCTCACGATGGACTGCAAATTCATAACGATGGCTGAGGAAACCAGGACTGCATCAACACCTTGCTGAGGTGCCGACCCATGACCCCCTTTTCCTTGCACACGGATAGTAAAAAAATCAGCAGATGCCATCCTGGGTCCTTCCTGAACACAAACCTGTCCCGTTTCTAGATCACTCCAAACATGCTCACCAAAAACCCCATCGACCCCTTCAAGCACGCCTGCTGCAATCATCTTTTTCGCTCCGCTCGCCACTTCTTCAGCGGGCTGAAAAAGTAATTTTACCGTACCTTGAAGCTGATTCTTCATCTCACTTAACAATTTACCTGCACCTAAAAGCATCGCCATATGACAGTCGTGCCCGCAGGCATGCATTAGCCCTTGGTTTTTTGATCTGAACTCGACCTCATTCTGTTCCGTGACTGGGAGGCCATCTATATCTGCTCTTAAGGCAATCGTTTTACCGGATTTATTTCCTTGAATCGTCGCCACGACCCCCATACCATCAACACTACGATAAGGAATCTTTAATTGGGCAAGCTCTCTCTGAATTCTTTGCGAGGTTTGAACTTCCTGAAGACTCAATTCCGGATACTGATGAAATTCCCTTCTTAATTCTATAACATAGTCTTTTTGGTCATGGACTAATGTGCGAATATCCACCGTCTTATACCTCCTGACGCGTGATTAACCCTGTCCAGATCAATCACGCAATCCTCTTTTTGCTTTAGGTCTATTACACCACATGAGGGGAAAGGTTCCTAGTTTGATTTAGCCCTTCAGCATAATTAAGTGACCTATATCACATACTTTCCTCGAAAAGAAGGTTAGAATAGATTTATGAAGTAGTATCGAAGGGAGTCGATCGACAATGGTGAATATCATGAAAAATATCGAATTTTCGCAAGCACTCCATCTTAAGGAATTGATTTCTTATCAAAAAGGACAAGTTCTTAGTATGACGATTGCCCAAATCCCCGCTGCCAACATCACCTTATTCTCACTTGATGAAGGAGAAGGAATCAGTACCCATACCACTTCCGGTGATGCAATGGTTCAAGTCCTCGATGGAGAAGCGGAAATCACGATCGGTGATAAAACGCTGACCGTTAAAGAAGGCGAGACCGTCATTATGCCCTCTGACATCCCTCATGCTCTCGAAGCCCGCAAGGCCTTCAAAATGTTGCTAACCGTAATTAAGGGCTGAAACAGGGGGACAGGTTCTTCGTTTCGTGAACGAAAACCTGTCCCTTTCTGTCCCTTTAATTACGCAAAGCCCTATTCCTTAAAAACTGATTTCAGATTGAGCGAGAAATCAGGAAAAACACGGACTGCAATTTGATCGTCCTCTGAATATACCTCAGGTCTTCCATACCTCGTATTATTCTGAAGTATGAAAACGCTCACAATTTTCCCTTCTGGTTCTACAATCCAATACTCTTTTACCCCGGCTTTTTCATACATATTGAACTTGTAGAGCCTATCCACTTTACTGGAAGACGGGGATGTAATTTCAATCACCATCGTAGGAATTCCGTAATAACCTGTTCCTCTTAGCCCTTCATTGTTGCAGACAATCGCGAGATCAGGTTGTACTACACATCGTGTTTGTTCATCCGTTTCATTCGCTTCGGGAAGCCTCAAGTCAAAGGGAGAGGCAAACACTCGACAAGGATTATCTACTAGATAGTTTGAGATTTGTCGATAGAGCTCGCCCGATATGCTCTGATGCTGCCATGTAGGCGCAGCATGCATATAAGGAACTCCCTCAATAATTTCCCATCGCTCATCTTCAGGCCAAGTAAGATAATCTGTATACGTATATTTTTTATCTGATTGTGGTATCGGCATTTGAATCAACTCCTTCATTTACGGTTACAAGGGAGTTATCATTAACCATATTATACCATCAGCGGTTCCATGCTTCAACCAACATACTTGCAGCCTTAGTCGTGATTTCTTTAATGGTTTGTTTAGCCTTTTGCCAATGCTGCCGCTTTAATATAATCGAGAATGATCGGCAAAAAGTCCCCAAAGGTTTTATACTGCTGCTAAGTGAATTCAAATTGCTTTTCTAGGTTTCCTTAGGAAATAGCTCTGTGAGGAGCAGTCTCCAGCGACGTTTCTTCGCGATAATGAATGTACTATGAATCAAAAAGAGGAACTAACAAGAAGGTTGCGGCACAAGCAATCCCTTCCATAAGGGGATTGTGGCCCCCCCATAAGGCATTAATATGATATCCTGTTGCTCTTTGTCTACACCTGCACTCTTCAGAGCCTCCTCTAGTGAGTTAACCCCAAGGATACCCATCGGTTCTACAAGTTCCGGAGCAATTGTGGAATAAAGGATAACTTTAGCCTTACGGGCAGACTCCACGGCTGCATAAAAGATATAGCCCGGAATCGTAAAGTTCTTCCGTAAATCTGGATCTAAGGTGCCTTTGAGGAGAGGATCACTCCAACCAAAAAACTCATCCGCCCCTGCTCCATCCCGGCACTCAGCCAGCATCAAAATTGTACCACCAGGTTTAACGGCTAATGCGGCATTGAATAAGGTTTTTGTCCCTTGATAGAGAGAAATATCCTTAGGAAAGCCTCCACAGCTGGCAATCACTAGATCAGCCTGTTTATCAATCGGAACTCCGAACTTTTCATCCGCCCAGTGGCAGCCCTCTTCCCACGCGGTCAGCCAATGTCCGCCTACTAAACGAGCAATTTTTCCATTCGTATGAATAATCGCATTGACGAGGAAATCCGGATTAACCAGTTGAGCCGCATCGACCATATCTTGATGCAAAGGATTCCCTTCTAAGGCTCCCACCCCAATCAGCGGATTAGAACGCTCGGCGTTTGGATCGAGAGAGTGCAAATGGTTCTGGGCAATTGTCTTTCGGCTCGATACTCCAGGGAGAATCGATTTCCGTCCTCCGCCAAAGCCTGCCATCAGATGATGAACAATACCACCTGTCAGAATCACTTTGCGTTCCACGACCAATTTGTTTACGACAACTTCCGTTCCACGCGGTGTTGTCCCTACATTGACCATATCTGAATGATCACAATCATGATCGACAACCTTGATCCGATGATAAAGCGCTTCCCCCACGATCTTCTTGTGTTCTTCAGGCGTTTGCCCCCGATGCGTCCCGGTTGCCACCAAAATCAAAATATCCTGATCGGGAATTCCCAACTCATTTAACCGTTTCACAATAAAGGGGAGAAATTCATGGAGCTTCACGAGCCGTGTGATATCGCTAACGACTATCGTCACCTTATCTCTGGCATTAAAAAGCGCATTAAATGGCAGAGTTCCCATGGGGTGATCTAACAGCTTCTGAACTTCTTTTTCGACATCCTCTACGCAACTAATTTCTTGAGCCTGTAATTCCTGCAGTACATTTTCCGGCTCTAAATTTAGGGTTAGATATCCTTCACCGTATTTAAACGTGTACTCTTGTTTCATTTTAATAAATGCCTCCTACCGTCCTACCCTGATTTAGTTTCCCAAATCCTACAATTATTCTTCAAAGTCCTACTAACCTACAGTTCTACTGACCTACTACAAATTCTACTGTTCTATAATAACTTAACCTATAGCTATCTGACAAGAGCTAATGGAACTTTTTATCAAAGTCTTATTAGACCTACTCCGTCAGCGTCGGTTGGCTTGGAACATTCCCCTTCTTGCGGAAAAAACGTTTCTGGCGAATATCTTCAAAAATCGTATAAATCACTGGTACTAGCAAAAGTGTGGATATAGTCGAGAAGGCCATTCCAAAAATAACTACGATAGCCATCGAGGACATAAGTTCCGAGCCTTCCCCGATCCCAAGAGCCATCGGAATCAACCCTAGTACTGTGGCCAGTGAGGTCATAATAATTGGACGTAAGCGAATCGGTCCGGCGTTTTCAATTGCTTCCTCCCGTTCTTCCCCACGTTCCCGGCGTTTATTAATATAATCGACTAACACGATCGCATTACTTACGACAATCCCGATCAAGAGAATTAAGCCAATAAATGCAGGCACACTGAGGTTTTTCCGGGTAACAAACAAGCCGAGCATCCCACCCGAGAAACCCATCGGTAGAGACAGGATGATCGTGAATGGATGGAGTAAAGACTCAAACTGCGAGGCCAGAATCATATAGACAAGGACAATCGCCAATACCATAGCCAGTCCTAAGTCTTTAAAAGAATCCATCATCTGCTTATTCTGACCGTTTAATTCATACGTATACCCTTCCGACATTTGATAATCCTTGAGCTTACTTTCGATATCCTTCGAGATACTGTTAATATCCCGGTTAATAATCTGACTTGTGATGTTCACGACCCGCGTTTGGCCGGTCCGACTAATCGTAGCCGGCCCACGATCTAAGGTGACCTGAGCGACTTCACTTAAAGGTACGCTTATTCCAGCAGGTGTCGGAATCGGGGTTTGTTCCAAATTGGAAACACTCGATTTCAACGACTCATCGCCACTGATCACGACATTAATTTCTTTGCCCTCATAGCGATAACGCGTAGCGGTCGTGCCGGAGATCGTCCCTTTAACCGCTTGGGAGATCTGCCCTGCAGTTAAGCCAAACTGAGCTGCATTCTGTCGATCCACATGCACTTGAACCTCAGGTACCCCTTCGTTCATACTCGTTTTGACTTCGCGCGTCCCATCGACTGATGCGACAATCCCCTTCACATCATTCCCGATTTTCTTCAGCTGATCGAGGTCCTCTCCCTTCACCGCAATATCGACCGGAGCTGTACTGCCCATCGACATGTTATCCGTCACTGTGACTTGGATCTGTGCTCCCGCAATATTTTGAGTCAACCCCCGGATCTCATCCGTGACCTGCCCAACACTCCGCGAGCGTGCTGCGAGATCCGTAAGTTGTACGTTGATGGTTCCTACATTCGAGGTACTTCCGCCCAGCGTCATGGCTCCAGCGCTCCCAATCTGAACAAAGGCGGTTTTAACCTCCGCAATTCCTTCCAATTGCTGTTCAATCTGGGTAATGACACTATCTGTATCTTTAAGTTTCGCACCATCCGGCAAAGTGACATTAACCGTCAACTGTCCTGAATCCGTAACGGGCATGAATTCAGCCCCCAGCTTCAGGGTCGACAATCCAGAAAGCACAAAAATCATGAGAGAAATCACAACAACCGTTTTCCGATGATGGAGCGCAAAATGGAGAAACTTCCGATAAACCCCTTCGACTTTGCCAAAAGATCGATCAAACCCGCGGCTAAAACGATCCATCACCCCAAAAAGTCCCCGTCTACCCTCCTGAATACTGTCCGCTTTCATAATCTTCGAAGAAAGCGTCGGCACTAAGGTTAGGGAAACGAGCAGCGAAGCCAAAAGTGAAATACCGACGGTCAAGGACAGTTCACGGAAGAGGGTCGCCGTAATTCCTTGCACAAAAACAATCGGTATAAAAACGCTAACCGTCGTCAAGGTGGAAGTCGTAATGGCCATTCCGATTTCGGAAACCCCTTTAATGGCAGCTTCCTTCTTACTATACCCTGCCTGTCGGAAACGATAGATATTCTCGAGTGCTACGACATTATCGTCCACCAAACGCCCCATCGCCAAGGATAGACCGCCCATGGTCATCATATTAATCGTAATCCCGGAGAAATAAAGCACTGCAAAAGTTGCCATCATCGCAATTGGAATCGCCGTCGCTGTGATAAAGGTCGTGCGCAGGTTATGGAAAAAGAGGAAAAGCACGACGATCGCCAAAAGTCCGCCCAACAAGGCTTCCCTCACGACGGTGTTAATAGACTGTTTGATATAGATGGACTGATCCATCACAGTGTCAAAACTCAAATTCGGATAATCCGTCTTCAGTTCCTGAAGCGCTAAAGTGACATCATCGGCAACCTGAACCGTATTCGTCCCAGATTGTTTTTGAATGGCGATACTGATACTCTGTTGACCATTGGTTCGGGAGATTGCGCTCAAATCCGCATGGCTGAGACTCACCTCGGCAATATCCTGCAAGCGAATTTGTCCGCCGGTTGACAAAGGAATCAGGAGATTCTGGATTTCCTCAAGCGACTGGAATTCGCCCATGGTACGGATAGTCAAATCCTGGTTTCCCTTCTGTACCTGCCCCCCTGGAGCATTCAGATTCTCCGCCCCGAGAATCCCTGAAAGGGTTGCAATACTCAAGCCATACCCCTTCATTTTTTCAGCATTAGTTTTAATGCTCACTTGAGTCTCATACCCACCGCTTACGGTAACCGAAGCTGCCCCTTTGACTCGTTCCAATCGTGGCTTAATCTTGTCTTCCGCTAAGGTCTGTAACGCAGCCAGGTCCCCGTCCTTTTCCGAAACTGTCAGCTGAACAATCGGCAACATGGTCGGGTCGATTTTCATAATCATCGGCGCCTGAACTTCCGTCGGGAACACGCGCTTCACTAGATCCACTTTTTCCCGCATTTGTAAGGTGGCAAAATTCATATCCGTTCCATATTTAAACATCGCCACAACGATTGAGTTTCCCTCCGTCGTGGTCGAAGTCACAGTGTCAATATTTTCTACAGTCGAGAGCGCACCCTCGACCGGATTCGTAATCAGTTTCTCGATCTCCTGAGGTCCGACACCAGTATAAGAAGTCACTACCACCGCAACCGGGATTTCCATATTTGGGAGTAAATCAATCGGCAGACGGCTAAGCGAAACTGAACCAAGCAAAATAATAATCAGCATCACCATGATGATAGTGACAGGGCGTTTAACCGATACCTCCGCTAATTTCAAGATGCGCTCCCTCCCACGATCTTGACTTTACTCCCCTGTTCAACCAGGGTTTGCCCTTTAATGACCACTTGTTCTTCTGCCTGCAAACCCTTTGAGACTTCGACCAAAGATCCTGTATCCAGGCCAGTCGTCACTTCTTTTTCCACAGCAGTTTCGTTTTCGATGACATAGACGAGCGGCTTACCATTCTTCGTCACAATCGCCTCACTATTCACCGCTAAGACCTTGGGCCGTGACTGCGTCATCATCCCAACCTTGGCAAACATCCCGGGCTTAATCTTGCCCTCCGGATTATCGACAGCTACCTTCACCGCGTAGAGCATGGTCCGAGCATCCGCAGCAGGAGCAAGGCTGGCAATTTTTCCGTTTATGTCTTGAGCATCAGCTGAAGTAATCGTCACTTTGGCGTCCTGTCCTAGTTGCAGCCAATTGACAATATTCTCCGGGACATTCAGCGCAACATAAAGGGAGTTAAGCTGGGTCAAGGTGACCGCAGGTTGCGCACTCGAAGCCATCTCACCCGGTTTGATATTAACGGCAGTAACCGTCCCCTCTAGCGGTGCTGTGACCACGGCATTGTTTAATGCATCCTGGGCCTGCTGTAAACTCAACTTCGCCTGATCCCACTGAATCTGCGCCAGTTGCAACGGAGTCTCCGAAGCTTGATTCTCGGATGTTTCTAACTGCGCCTTGGGGATCGCCCCAGCCTCATAAAGCTGTTTCTGACGCTCCAGATTCATTTTGGCAAGATCGATCTGCTCCTTCGTCTGTTGATAATTCGTTTCTGCCGTACGTACACCAATCGAAGCCATATCCACAGCTTTTTGCAAATCAGAGGATTCGAGCGTGAACAGCACCATTCCCGCATTCACCACATCTCCGACTTTAACCTGAACAGAGCTTACTTTACCTGGCATTTTCGGGACAAGATTTAGATTTTGATTGGAGTCTACCTTACCGCTAAAATTCGTTGTCACAACCAAGGTTTGGACAGCGGCAGGCAGCACTTCTACAGGTATGTATTTTTCCTCAACTGTAGCCGCCGTTTTCTGTGAACCGCAGCCACCTGTCAAGAGAACCAAGCCTACTCCTAATGTAGCTACTAATAATCGTACAGTTTTCTGTTTCTTCAAACTCTTACAGCCTCCTCAAAATGGGCTTCTCTCGGAACCGACCGTTCGGTCACTCATGAGTATTATACAACTGATAGCAGGCAGTTCGTCAAGTTATTCTTTACCCAAAAAATGACTAAAAATGCGCAAAAAAAAGGCCATGGAAGTTAGTTACTTTCTCCATGGTCCAATCAATACGGCGACAACCAATATTCCTGCAACGACATAGCCAGCTAGGGCCCATCCCAACTCAAAAAACAAAAACGAAATTGTCAGGAAGATAACCGTAAACGTGATGTTATTATGGAATAACTTACCTGCCTTCGTTGGCGCTTTATCAATCCATTTGCTTAAAAAGGGTTTTGCAAGTTGAATAAAAAGATTGGCCTTCACCCCAAACAAGAGTCCAATGAGTTCAATCAGCCACAATACCGCAATAAATAAAGGGAGTTGGACCAGAAAAGCTAGGATAACAAAGGCTATAATTCCTGACTGGTTCGCTCTAATATAAGGAAGAGGTACATCCTTCATAATTCATACTCCTTTTTCTCAAGGGCCAATTACAGTTAATTTTCTATGTAATGCCGCTGTTCAATTGCTTTGCAGACGATATTTGTTATTTCCTGCTCTCCATGATGTTCGAGCAGGATTTTTCGTCGCCATATGATCATTAGCATCGTTATAAAATGAATAGGTTCAAGAATGCTTCAACTACTTCTTGAGAGAAATCTTTTTCTTTCCCAGTGATGATTATTTCTATGGATTGACCCAAAGGAAGGCTGCGTCGATAAGGACGGTCGGAAATCAAAGCGTCAAACACATCGGCAACAGCGACGATTTGGGCATTGGGATGAATTTCATCCGCCTTGAGACCAAAGGGATACCCTGTCCCACCCAAACGTTCGTGATGTTGGATGATCGGCATCCGGATATTCTCAGATAAAGAGTAAGTCTCAAGGATCTTCATCCCATATTCAGGATGTTTTTTCATGAGGTTATATTCATCTTCATTCAGTGATGACGGTTTGTCCAAAATGCTCTTCGGAACAATTAACTTTCCAATATCATGGAGCAACGCGCCTAATGCAATTTCTTTTAAGCCCTTTCCATTGTACCCCATTTCTTGAGCCAACATTACGGTCAGCAAAGAAACATTTCGACAGTGGAGAAATGTACAGTTATCATAAGTACGCAAGCTATCAAAGTTAACGCCTGAAGTGATATATTCTTTGGTTTCAGAAATCACTTTACTGACCATCTCGATTGCCTTTTCCAACTTCTCACATCCGAAAAACCGCATATCTTGATTGAGATCCTGTAATCGCAAATCCACCCTCTGTTACCGCCTTCTCTTTCAACTTCTCTTTTATCGCTCTATTTCTTGACGATTCGACGTTATCCGGGGCATACCTCTCTAATGTCTAATCTTCATACATTTACCTATTTTATGCCACTTTTTTGCTATAATACACTATATCGCATGATATACTGATTTAAGCTCCCCCGTTTTGTTGGAGGGAATCTAAGTGTATTTCACAAAACGTCTCTTTACTATTCCTGAGCAAATTGCGGGTCAAATCAATGATTCCATTTTACGCGGCGAACTACAACTAGGTGATCAACTTCCGTCTGAAAATAAACTGGCTGAACTTTTTGGTGTAAGCCGTTCCACCGTTCGAGATGCACTTAATCTCCTGAGAACTGAACAAATCATTCAGACCCGGAAAGGAAAATTCGGCGGACATTTTATTTCCAAAAAAGCCTCTTCTCAAATGATTCAAAGTTTAAAAGATTATGCTTTATCTCGGCTCAACCTTTCCCATCTTTCCTTAGAAGACTTTTTTGAGATTCGCTCCTTAATCGAAGTTCCGATTGCTGGATTGGCATCGCTTCGCAGGTCAGAGGAAGATTTGGCTTCCTTACATACCCTTCTCTTACGTTTGAATGATTTGAGCCTATCTACCCCTTCCTCCTATCTTTTTCTTCAAACCGACATCGCCTTTCATCATATTTTGGCCCTAGCAAGCCAAAATCCATTCATCATGGAAACTGGCGCCAATTTCACGGGTTTACTTGAAATTCTTTCACTCCAGTTACTCCTTTCCTCAAGTCAACAGCTAGCAATTCTTGAACATCTACAGGTAATTTATGGTGCGATCAAAGACAAGAACCCTTCTCAAGCCGAGCAGGGAATGAGCGACTACCTACGGCTTCCATGAAATTATAACCTAAAAGTGCCCAATCTTCATCGTCCTTTCTGGCGTGGAGGTCGGGCATTTACGATAAAATCACTCAAGCATAGCCTCAATGAACGTTGTCCGTTCCTTAACTAAGTCATATTCCTTGGCTTTAACCTGATTCAGATCTTGACCAGCGAGTAAAACTCGTACAATCGGGCGCATGGGTAAGCTCTTATTTTGATCAACGACAATTCCGATCTCTCCAGTATTAAGCTTGACCGTACACCCGGTTGGATAAGCTGCGATATGTTTTAAAAACGTGACCACAAGATCATGGGAAAATAACTTGTCAGAGCATCCCATAAGAATTTCACAAGCTACATGCGGCAAAATCCGAGAATGACCAGGTCCGTCATTGACTAAATTATCATAGAAGTCGGCAATCCCTACAATCTGCGCTAACTGATGAATACCATCGCTCTCTAATTTTCGCGGGTATCCACTTCCATCCATCCGCTCATGATGTTGGAAAGCGATATGCGCGCTTAAAAGATTTAACTCGCGTTTCGAGCGCAAAATATCGAACCCCTCGCTGGTGTGTGTTTCATAAAGTCTAGCTTCCTTTGGCGTAAACACCTCACGCTTGCTTAAAAGCGTTTTCGGCAACTTCACAGTTCCAATATCATGAAACAAAGCGCCAATTGCTAAGGCCTCCAGGTTATTTTGATCGAGTCCTAAGGCTTTACCTAATACCGTAGCTAAAACACAAACACTCACAGAATGCGCAAAGACTTGATTATCATAACTCCGCATATCCGTCAAACTAATAAAAATCTCTTTCTGAAAAAGAATATCCTCGATAATATTATTAACAGCCTTTTTCACCTTAAAGCCATCAAAGTCTTTCCCTAATTGAACAGCTTGACCCGAATATTCTAAGGAGGACATCGCTTCACGCCTATGTTCCTCGGAGATCACATCTTCGATGACAACATCCTTTGTTTCTTCATCATCTACATAAACAATGGTAATTCCAAGTTTGCTTAACCGCTTAATGAAGGAAGGAGTAAGAGCAATCCCCCTACCCAGCAAGACGCGGCCATCATTGGTATAAATGGTCCGCCCGAGCACATCCCCTTGTTTAAGTCGATTGATACTTAACTGGCGCAATCAAAATCTTCCTCTCATTCGATAGATATCCCCAGAATCCGTATAAATAGGTTAAAGGAAACTTAGCTGGCACAAGCGATAGCGCAGGGAGCATCGTAGGATAAAGAAAACTTGGCTAGCACCAAGCCCTAGCGAAGGTGGTAGCCCTAGTTGCCTTATCCTGCCGGACTTAACCACTTGCATCGTAGGATATAGAAGACTTGGTCAGCGCCAAAGCGGTGGCCTTAGTCGCCTTATCCTGCCGAACTTAACCGCATTCATCGTAGGAAAACGAAAGCCGCTGGTTGCACTTATACTATCTGCCCCCAGACTTATACTTTCTGTTAGTACAAAAAAATCGCCAGCAGACTAGGCATGGCGACAATTCTCACTATTAGAGTGCTTTCGGCGGCTTGGCAGTCATCAGAGTAACTCTGGAAGACCCATAGCTTTGCGTCCTTGGCTTTTACCAAGTTTGCCATTGTCGATGTCCTTATATACATATAATAACATCAATTTCGAACATAGAATAGATCTTTCGTGTTAATTCGTCATGATATCGTTTATTTCGTTAAATGTAAAAATTTACATATAATTTGGTCGAAGGAAATTTCCCAACTTAAGCGTATAGTTTATTGAGAGGATCAGTTTTCCTCTTTCTCATGTAGTTGGTTTCCTTTTGGGCCCTCGTAACGAGGGCTCTTTTCTAATTTCATACCTGATTTTCTCAACGAATGTTCTACTTATTTTGACAAAATGCTAATCTTTAAATTATCATACAATTGACAACAAATATAATCTCGTTACTAAGGAGGAACCCCTTGGAGAAGAAAATTTTTTCAGTGAACAGATTCCGACTCCTTATTTTGTCTTTAGTTCTTAGCGCAATAATCGGTATTGCTTATTACGTCTCCTTGAACGGAGCCCAAGAGACTGAAACAACACCATCTCCACAGCCCAGCCAATCTGCTAGCAGTATCTCTCCAACACCCACCATTTCTGAAGAGACTCAACAACAGTCACTCAGTCTATATGACCAAGGCCTTAAACTTTACTATGATCGGCAGTTTGATTCTGCCTTAACTCTTTTCAATGAAGCCTTATCGTTAAACCCGGATTCCTATCAGGCCTTGAACGGAAAGGGGGCTACCTATGCCTTCTTAGGACGATATGATGAAGGAATTGACCTGATCAATCAAGCCCTTGTGCTGAAACCCGATTTCGTTTATGGTCATTTCAACTTAGGCTTAGCCAATGAACTCGCAGGGCGATGGGATACTGCAATCACAGCCTATCACTCAGCTATCGATCTTGATTCCAAAGACGTCTGGAGTTATTACGGCATCGCCAGCATCTATGGCAGACAGGGAAATGTCGATCAGACTGTAGCGTACTTGCAACAAGCCATTGCGCTCCAGCCCGACGTCAGAGACGTCGCCAAGGACGAAAAAGACTTTAATCCCGTGAAAAACGATCCGCGTTTTCAAGCATTATTCGCCGAACAATCTTCCCTAAAAACTACAACAAATGTTCCAATCCTCTATTATCATTCGATCATGGTCGAGTCTGGAAACGAATTGCGGATGCCACCGGAAGAATTTGCGGGCCAGATGAATTACTTATCCCAGAACGGCTACCATGTCCTCACTCTTGATCAGCTATATAATGCCTTCTATAATAAAGCTTCACTTCCTGCTAAGCCTATCGTCATTACCTTTGACGATGGCTATCGCGATAATTTCACGAACGCCTTTCCAATTATGCAAAAATATAATTTTCCGGGAACCGTTTTTATGGTGTCAAGCTATATTGACGGAGATGGATTTTTAACAACGGATCAGCTCAAACAATTACAAACCGCGGGATGGACCATTGGCGGACATACGGAAAATCATATCGACTTATCCCAAGTCAGCAATGAAACAGCCGTTCAAGAGTTAAAAAACTCGCGAAGCACCTTAGAAAACCTCCTAGGCCAACCCCTTAAATACATGGCCTACCCATTCGGAGGGTACAATTCATCGATTATGAACCTTACCCAAGCGGACGGCTACGTGGCAGGCTTCACAACCGTCAGAGGCTGGGCTAGCCAAGAAACCAATCCTTATGCAATTCAAAGAATCTACTGTTATGCCAATATGGGAATTCAAGAATTTGAACGCAGAATAACTCATCCTGACTATTAGAAAGAACCCAACAAAGCCCGACCATGATAAAATGATCGGGCTTGTTACGTTTTTGATCCAATGTGGTAAGCTTATCTTGCAAATTCATAAAGTTCAATAAAAATATTGTAAATATAATATTGACCATTTTTTTATTGAATATAAGCAAGAGTTTATAACTATTAATACTCTTCTTGAAAAAAGAGCTGTAGGCATTGTTGATAGCTCGCCCCGAGAGTCTTGGCTTTGTTTTTCAGTTTTGTATTCCTCGAGGTATTTTACCCCCATGCCCTGCGGGTCATGCTGTTGAAAAGGTAAGGTATTCATTCGCTACCCCTTTCTTCCCGCAGGCGACGTGTTTCCGCCCAATCGATCGTTTGATCCACAAAAGTTACCCCGTAATCCGCACGGGCTCGCTCCGGCGAAAGAAGGCCATTGCGCACATCCTCAAGGATGAGTTCAGGACTGCGTTTGAGCGGCTCACCACAGCCCCCTCCACCTGAGGTAATCACAGTCAGCACCGTTTCCCCCGGCAATTCTTGAGGCGCCTCTTTACTTGCCATAGCACGGGTTCGCCCTTCCGGAGTGGTTAGGTACGCCCGATTGAGACTACCGGGTAACCCCTGACCGATACTAAACGGGGGTATTTTCATGCCATCCCCGTACATCACAATGTGGGTCGGATCACCGTAAAATTTTATTGTGTAGCGAATACCGGCGCCACCCCGCCATTGTCCAGCGCCCGCCGAATCTGGTTCCATTTCATGGCAGAGCGTGAGGTGCGGGTACTGAACTTCATTTGCTTCAATATTCGGGGTCCGCACACCGCCATAATTGGACAACGGCGCCATATAAGGATTGCCATCTTTGCTCTCAAGTGCCCCTCCTGAACCGAGGGAGCAGAAGCAAAAGCCAATATAGAACTTGTCATTACGCGGGTCAATCCCATAAAAGGACGGCCCGCAATAACGGCCAAAGCCAGCCGGCAATCGTCCCGGTGCAGCCGGTGCCAAGGTACGGAAAATTAGGCTGATCATTTCGCTAGCCGGGGTCAACGTACTCAAAGTGACCGGTGCCGGAGGCAAAGGATTGACGATACTTCCTTCCGGCAGGATAACTTTAATCGCCTGGAAAGCCCCACTGTTGCGGGGAATATCCCCACCCAAAGCCCAAAGCGCTCCAATCCAAGCCGCGGACGTCGCCGTCACCTTCGCTGTATTGACAAAGCCCTTGACTTGGGGATCTGTCCCCGTAAAGTCCAGGACCATCTCTTCCCCGGCGATCTTAACCGTGAGTGCCAGCTTGATCGGTTCTGCTTGAAACCCATCATCATCCACCCACTCCTCACCTGTATAAACTCCATCTGGCAGGACGGCAATCGCTTTCTTGGTCAATGTTTCAGCATGGCTGAGAATCCTCGCCACCGACTCCTGCACCCGTTTCAAGGAAAACTCCCGGATCATGTCCTGCAGACGGGCAAGCCCAATTTGATTGGCCCCGATCTGAGCCCAGAGATCACTGCGCATCATTTCCGGATCGCGGACGTTGCGTGTGATCAAGTCCATGATGTCTTCGTTGAGCACCCCAGCGTTCATCAGTTTCGTGGGCGGAATGCGGATTCCTTCCTGGAAAATCTCCGTGGCTTGCGTGTTATAACTCCCCGCCACCGAGCCGCCGATATCCCCATGATGGGCTCGGCTGACACAAAAGAAGACACGTTCGCTGTCCACCACCAGCGCACTGATGATGCCGATGTCAGGAAGATGATTTCCGCCTTGATAGGGGTCATTAATGATAAACACATCCCTATCGTGGATGTTGTTCTGAAATTTGGCAAGGATAGCTTGCACACTAAAGGCACCCGCCGCAGCCAGAATAGGAATGCCACTCAGTTGCGAAACTAAATTACCTTGACCATCGCAAATGCCACAGGCGAAGTCACAGGCCTCGGCAAAAATCGGTGAACGTGAAGAACGCTCTAAGGCATAGCCCATTTCTTTGGTGATCGTATCAAGGCGATTGGCAATCACCGAGCGATCAATCACTTGATCTGAGGTCAGCAAGGTCACCTTAACTCACCCCCCTTTTCTATCGTGATGCGGAAATTACCAACACGGTCGATTTCACCCCAACTGTGCGAATCAAGGAAGAGCGTCGTCAACGGTTTACGGATAATCGCGGGTCCTTTGATCATCTGCCCCCTCTGCACATGATTCCAGTCGTGCACAGGCAGTTCCTGCGGCGACCGTCCCTCGAGGAAAACTGAGCGATAACCCTCCGCTTGCGCCAGGGGAAGTTTCCCTTGCGCAACGTTAGCTTCAGCGGAATTAGCTTCGCCAGTGCTGGTTCTAGCCCATAGGCTACCCCCCAGCTCCGCTTCCTGAGCGAAAAGACGGAGATTCACCAACTGCAGCTCATGTTCAGGCTGGCTGTAGCCATAAAGCTGGCAATGTTTAGCGTGAAAATCCTCGACCAGACGCTGCCACCTGGCAGCGTCTTCCCCATTTAAGTCACCTAATCCATCTGAAACGCCAAAACCAGTGAAGCAAACATTGAGCGTATGATGCTGATCCGTATATTTTAAATCGGCGGAACCGAAGTATTGACGTTGATCGGGATCAACCCCCAAACGATCCAATTCGCGGTCAGCCTGCACCCGCAAACTCTGCCGGAGGGCAGCGGTGAAATCTGGAGTATGTTCATTAAGCGTTTGAAGGACACTCCGCACCCCCTCCACCTGCAGACGGGCATAATGAAGTCCATCTGCACAAAATACGGGGGCCGAATCAGGTACGATAACCTGGCGAATTCCCGCTCCTCTGGCCAAAGCCGTAGCAAACATGGAAAGAGCGCCCCCGACAGAAACAAGGGTAAAAGTACGCGGATCATATCCCTTTTTAATCGTCATTAAGTACAAGGCATCGATCATCCGGGAAAGGGCAATCCGGTAAATCGCGTAAGCCGCCTCTTCAACCGTCATCTTTAAGGGTCCAGCAATCTTGTGTTGGATGGCCAGACGGGCTTGCTCTTGATCCAACTCCATTCGCCCACCCAAGAAATCGTGTTTATCAAGAAGTCCTAGAATGAGCGTAGCATCCGTAATCGTAGGTTCTTCGCCACCCGGCCCATAGCAAGCGGGTCCAGGATAGGCTCCGGCTGATTGCGGACCCACACGGAGCATGCCGGCCTCATCTAGCCAAGCGATACTTCCGCCGCCAGCTCCCACCGTATGAATATCCAACATTTGAATTTGAACCAGCCAGCTATTTCAGCATTTTGCGTCATCTCCAAACGTCCCTCGCGGACCAGGGAGATATCCAAACTCGTCCCACCCATATCGGCGATAACCAAATTAGCTAAACCCGTATTTTGGGCTAAAGCCCAACCGCCCTTAGCTCCCCCCGCTGGCCCGGAAAAGAGGGTCAAGACCGCTTCACGGCCAGCCCGCAGCCGATCAGTCAAGCCCCCTTTATTTTGGGCCACCAGAATGGGCACGCCTAAGCCCTGTTCCTGCAAAAGACCTTGCAAGGAATCCAGATAAGCATTGACCAAGGGACTGATGCGCGCATTTAAAACGGTCGTGACGGTCCGCTCGTATTCTCCCAGTTGGGGTGAAAGCTCGGACGAAAGCGTGATAAAGAGTTCTGGCAGAAGTGCCTGTAGCAGCGCTTTCACTTCGCGCTCATGCTCTGGATTTTGACAGGAGAAAAGGAAACAAACGGCGACTGCTTCAATCTTTTCTTGGGCCAGAAAATGGGCAATCTCCTGAACCTGAGCCTCATCCACCGGTGTCAGGGTAACACCTTGGTAATCCAGACGTTCATGTACCCCGAGGCGAAGGTAGCGAGGAACCAGCACCGGTGGCAAGGCTGCAGTAAAATCCCATTGATTTTTGAGCTGAGAGCGACGGATTTCCAACGCATCGCGAAACCCAGCAGTTGTCAACAAAGCGGTCTTAGCGCCTTGTCCTTGCAGCAGCGCGTTAATGCCCAACGTCGTGCCGTGCAGGAATTTCCCGGTTTTCTTTAACAATTCCTGTATAGTCATTTGCTGACCTTCCGCAAATTCGGTCAAGCCCTGCTGAATCGGCTGCAGCGGGTGTTGTGAATTGGAAGGGACTTTAAGCGTGCTCATCGCGCCGGCAGGGTCGCGGAACACAAAATCGGTAAAGGTCCCCCCGACATCGACTGAAATTTCGTACATGATCTCATCCCTTCCTATAGTCCGAAATTGGGCATAAAACGGCGCACCTGAGCTTGAACTTCTGGAGAAATCTCCACCGTCGGTGCAAAACCGGATAACGGCTTAGTCGCATCGATCCCCATTTTTGAACTCCGACTGAACTCATCACTAGACGGGTCTAAAGTAACGCCCATCCCCATATGCTGGGGAATAATCATCACCCCTTTATCTGCTTGCAGTCGCGTCGCTACCGCCCAAAGGACTTGACGTTCATCAAACACATCCACATCCTCATCCACGACAATCACACACTTCAGGTTGTGATCCACAGAAAAAGCCGTGAAAATAGCCTGCGCGGCTTGCCCCTCGGCAATCTTTTTCATGGAAATATAGCAATGGAACAAACCACAGGCCGAAGCAGGAGCATGGACATTTTTCACGTTCGGCAGTGTCCGGTTCAGCGCATTGAGCACATCACCTTCGCGCTGAACACCCACGATCGTGATATGTTCTGAGCTGATGCCTGGGGTAATATCTTGAAAATAGGGTTTCGTCCGGTATTGAATTCCTTTAACCTTAAATACATTTTCGGTACTCCGGTAGCAGGCATAGTTTGTGAATTCTGCAAAAGGCCCTTCCGGTTCCCGCACGCCGGCCAAGACTTCCCCTTCAATCACGATTTCTGCGTAAGCGGGAACACAGAGGTCGATGCTGCGGCAGCGTGCAACGTCGAGCGGGGCGCCAAACAGACCGCCCATCGCACCGAATTTTCCCAGATGATAAGGCACTAAAGCCATCGAGCCCATCGAAATATTGGGGTGAATTCCTAGCACAATAGCTGCTTCCAACGATTGTCCCCGTTCTTCAGCCCGGCGGAAATATTCCCATAACCGTTGGCGAGAGTGGAAGCTGATCCCTAATTTATCCTTGCCCTTCAACTGCATCCGGTGGTAACCGGCTGTTTCCACCCCTGTTTCCGGATCTTTAGCCACCACGAGTCCCGCTGTAATGTAAGGTCCCGCATCGATCGGAAAGTGGGTTAAAATCGGCAAGTCATAAAGATTCGCTGCCTCGCCGAAAAACACGTTTTCTTGGAATGGGGCCTCTTCGATTACCCGGGGTTCAAAGCGCTGGTTAATGCGCCGTGAGAACTCCGCAGCTAGATCCTCTGGCGCGACCCCGAGTCCCTGTGCAAGGCGTTGGCGTGGAGCCAAAACATTGGTCACAACGGGAATCTGATGTCCCTTGACGTTGTGAAAGACAACCATCGGATAGCGCTGCGCTTTTTCCAGCTCCATCATTAAGGTACTGATTTCATATTCAGGCTTAATTTCCTCATAAATGTGGACAACCTCTTGGGAATTTCCCTGTTCGACTTGGGCCATAAACGAACGTAAATCTTGTTGCACCAGTAATTCCTCCTCTAAATCAAAAAATTAAGCCCACAGTCAAAACGACTGTGGGCTTTTCCATCATCCACAAAATACCTGTCCGACGCAGGTCATTCGTTATTTCAGGCAGGTCTCCTGGCTCTAAGTTCATCGTTGACCGCACCCTTCCCGGCAACCCAGTGGCATTGTGCGTAACTCACTTATTACAGTGGCGGGACCGCCCGGGACTTACACCCGGTTCCCTATTATCCCCGACACGGGGCACCTAAAACAGCTATTGAATTGTATATGCAATTCGGCATAGTTTCTAATATTCCTGCCAAGTCCTATAATTTTACATTAAATTTTTAAACAACACCGACTCGCATCTTTATCGATTGCCATATTTCTGAGCCGCTCACCTTACACTCATCCATTGCTGCTCTTGACAACGCCACTCCTTCAGCCATTCGTCCTCATCCACGATAGCTGCATAGACCGGCTGCAAAAAAACTTTAATCGTGTTCATGGCCGTCTGGAAATCCAACTCCGATGAACGGATGTTTTTGAGGAAATACCGCCATTTGATTTGCATATCTTCGTCATCTACCAGCTGCAATACACGCTTAAAGCTGTCCCGTTCATAGGGTGTCCCTCGATTTTGCAATGTCTGGCTGATTGCCTCCTGGAGCTTGAGTCCATCAAAATCAAAGGTATATGCCAGGTAGTAAATATCGTAAAAGTCTTTCATGCGGCTGGTCAGCTCAAATCGTTGCAGGATGGCATCAAACTTTTCGGCAATAGTGCTTTCCAGCGAATAGGTCAATATTTCTGGGGATTCATATCCTTCCAGCTGGGTTTTGATCATTCGTTTTTCCGCCTTCGGGACAATCACATCGCCCACGCCGATATCTACATTAAAGGGGACTCGCACATTTTTGATACGGCCAATGATCTGGGTGCTGACCCCGCGATATTTTCGATGTACCGCAATCGGCTCCATCTTTTTGGCTTCAAACTGTACGAAGTCGTTACCTGTGGAGACCAACAGGATTTCCGAAATAATGCTGTCCATTCGCTCCAAATCGTTGGACAAGTGCCACAGCAGAAAGTCGATGTCTACGGTTGCTCTGCTCTCAAAGTTAGTTATTGTATAGATAAACAAACCGCCTTTGAGCACCAGATTTTCGGCATAAGACGAAGCGGATAGCCTACGCAAAAACTCTTCTTGAAAAAAGAGCTGCAGGCATTGTTGATAGCTCACTCCGGAAGTCTTGGCTTTGTTTTTCAGCTTTGCAAGAACAGATACCCCGATATCCAGCATTACAGCCATACTCCAATCAAATCTTTTACCTTTTTTTCAACACGCAGCTTCTTGGCATATTCCATCAGACGCGAAATATTCTTTCCGGTGTCGTTCACATAGGCTTGGATCGCTTTATTGAAGATTTCTTTATCCATCTTTTTTGCATAGCGCAGGCAGTCGCAAATCACACGCTCTTTATCGTAAATGCGAACCTGACGCCCATCCATTTTGACCCTTGTCTGCCCTATTTCCAGCACTGCAGGCTCGATATAATAGGGCTTCACAAAAGGATAATCAACATTGAATCGTGACTTGCCAGAGTCTTTGCTGACAGCGATGTGCCACTCCAACGGCGTCCGGTCGCTGTATCCGTAGTAAAACAGCGCCGTGTTCATGCAAAAAATTCCGTCAGGGAACAGCCCTGTGACGGCCGTGACCTCACTGGGGTTCTCGTGGTCGATCCATTGATAGTAGCCATAGCGGATCTTCTCGATTACTCCTTCTCGAATCAGCTTTTGAATATCCGCATAATAGATTTTGGACGCGGAAAGATCGACAGTGCGCATCACCTCGCCGTGGCCATCAAATACTAACTTGATTTTATCTATTGGAAGCATAGCAGACTCCTTTATAACTTTTGATTAACTTAAGACTATAAGCGGATGAAGTTATATGATTAGTTTACAGTATTTTCCTGCTCATTGTCAATATAACTTTAAGAAAAGATTGGATAACGAGCGGGAAAAATTATATTATATCCGATCAAGACACCAACCGTCTTCTTCGACTCTTCAGCTTTTGTCTGATAGAATTCCTGAATCTAGCTTGACAAAATAAAAAAACTATTCTAACATAGGGTCAAATGAAAAATGAATATACACTATTTGATAGGTGCCCGCAAGGGATAATAGGGAACCAGGTTACTAATCCTGGACGGACCCACCACTGTAATTAGATGTTGAAGATGTGCATTAAGCCACTGGGATTGCTGGGCTAACTAGGATTACTGGGAAGGCGCACATCGGAATCTATAAGTCAGGAGACCTGCCTATAAAATATTACAAAGGAACAATGGTAAAGTTCTAGCTTCGTGTAAGCTAGAACTTTTTTATTTACTTTTAATTGTTTTATTTATCTTTTTAGAGTTAAGGAGCCGCCATGGAGACGATTGCACACGTTAAAATTGAAAAACTCATCTTTCCGCAGGAAGATAAGCCAGCGCTCAAAAACATCGAGTTTGAAATTAATCAGGGCGATTTCATCGTCATTACCGGGGGGGTAGCCTCTGGGAAATCGACGTTGCTGCACACCCTCACAGGCGCCATCCCTCACTACCATCCTGCGGAATTAACCGGCAAAATTACCCTCCTGGGCCAAGATATCAAGGACATACCCCTCAATCGAATGTCCGATTATGTGGGTTACATGATGCAAGAACCCCAGAATCAATTGATCAGTCTGAATGTCTATGAAGATGTGGCCTTCGGTCTCGGCAACCTGGAAATTCCCCTTGAACAAATCGCTCAAACCGTTAAAAAGACGTTGGAACTTGTAGGTCTGACAGACTATGAAAACAGACAAACCGCTTCGCTTTCCGGCGGGGAGGCTCAACGTGTTGTTTTGGCCGGAGTTCTGGCCCTCAATGCCCCGATTTTGATCCTTGACCAACCGACGGCGGAACTCGATCCCCAAGGCCGCTTCGAACTCTATCAGCGGCTGGGACTTTTGAATAAAACCCAGAGGCTTACGATTATTTTGGTCATGGACCGAATCGAAGAAGTCCTGAACTATGCCAACAGAGTCCTCTATCTTAAAGACGGTGAAATTGTCAAGCAGTATTCACCTGAGGAATATTACCAGGATCAAATCGGGTATCGCCCAGAAAGGTTAAAATCCAATAATGATAAACCCCAAGAAATTATTGCCGAAATGACCCAGGTCTCCTACCAGTACAAAAACAACTTACTGGGTTGTGAAGACCTTCATTTAAAAATTTATCAGGGCGACTTTATTTCAGTCATCGGTTTAAACGGCTCTGGTAAGTCGACCTTGGCTAAATTGCTGATTGGTCTGTTAAAACCTTCTATGGGTGAAGTTAAAATGTTTAACCAGCCTTTAAATAAAAAAAACCTCACAAAGATCCGCACGCAAGTGGGTTTCCTGTTTCAAAACCCTGACTATCAGATCTTTGCCAGCACCCTAGAAGAAGAAGTTGGCTTTTCCCTCAAGCTGAGGGGTGAACAGAATGAAGTAATCGATCAAAAAATTGAGGAATCCCTAAAATTTGTGGGGCTGCTGGACTACAAGAAACTACACCCCCAGCGTTTAAGCCGCGGCCAACGCCAGCTTTTGGCACTCGCCTCCATCCTCGTCAGTGATCCGGAATTCATCATTGCGGATGAGCCGACCTCCGGCCTCGACGAGAACCAAGGGTATATGATCATGGATAAGCTCTTCGATTTATCACAAAAGGGCAAAACAATCCTGGTGATTACCCACGACTTGGCCATGGCTAAAACCTATTCAAACCGCTTAGTTGCCCTTCATAACCACCGCATTCAACTGGACATTTCAACAAAAGACCTCGAAAAACATCTCGCTGCACTTCAAGACTTTGGCCTGAATTTTAAATAATACAATTTCATTTAGGGAGGTTCAAGATGGAACTTTCGAAGCTTGATCCCCGGACAAAGCTTGTCTGGTATTCTCTCATGATCTATTTTTCACTGATTTCCACAACCGCAGTTCAGTTGGGCCTTGTTTTATTGGTATGTATTCTGGCCTCTCTTATCTTAACCCGTTCCTTGAAGCAGTATAAGGTCATGATTATGGTCCTCTTGCTTTTGGGACTTCAGATTCTGATCATTCAGTTGCTCTTCTGCCGTGAAGGCGTTCTCATCTATCAATGGGGAATCCTTAAAATCTACAGTCAAGCCCTACCCCTAGCGATCACCGGCATACTAAAGGCTAGCATTATTTTCTTTGCAAGTATGCAATTTTTTACCTCGGCCACACCCCAAGAATTTACCTTAATGCTCATGAAATTCAAAGTTCCCTACCGCTTTGCCATGCTTGTGGGATTGACAGTCCGCTTCTTCCCTATCATGAAAACTGAATATGTATCCATTGTCGATAGCCAGCGTACCCGGGGCCTTAAGATGGAAAGCGTCTGGGATCATCTCAAAGGCATTATTCCAACCTTCCTACCCTTTTTATATCGCGCCGTCCGACGCTCAACAGAAACCGCCCTGGCCATGGAGTTAAGAGGCTATGGACGAACCAAAACCCGAACCTTTTCTTCGAGTTTAGCGATTAAGCCTTACGATATTGCTTTAATCACTGCGATGGTATTGGTAATAATCATCAGCTTTACAAGCAGGATATTACCATTAATATAATCACAATATTTTTAAGGAGGAGAATTAATTGAAAGAAAAATTATTCAGAACAGACACAAAAGCACTTGTAGGCTCGGTCATCGTCGGAATCTTGTTCGTCATTATGGAGCAGGTAACAGGACGTATCGACGGTATTATGGACCCTACCCTTTTACTTCTTAATGGCACAACCTGGTCCTTCTTTACCGGCCTCATTGTCTTAATGTACAAACAACCAGCGGGTGTAATTGGCGGATTAGTGGAAGTCATTGTCGCCATGGCAACAGCCTATTCACCCCTGGCCTTTTTCTTCTTATTCGCCAATACCATCGGCTCCATTGGCTACTCTTTAGTTGCCAGAAATTTTTCCATGGAGAAATTAAGCCATCATATCCTAGCCCAGATCGCTTGTAATGTGCCTGGCAACTTCTGCGTGATGATCGGACTGATTTATGTCTTTCATCTTGACTGGAAGATTGCCCTCTTAACATCATCTATCACTACTGTTGTCGCGACTATCGTTGCCGGGATCCTGACCAAGAAAGTGTACGGTTCCTTACAAAAATCCTCCTTACTTTAGCATCAGTCATCATTGATTCACAAAAATTAAGTTAGAAAGCGCAATCTCGGTGAGAATTATCTCATTGAGACTGCGCTTTCTAAATCACACTTTCAAAATCACATCTATCATCTTTTTTAATAGTCTTTTCTTAACCCAAATTCAGCATCCTCTACCCATTCCTCAGATTTACTAAGGAGTGAAACTAATTCCTCAAGTGCTGTATAGTGATCTTGTTCTTGTTTGATCAGAAATTCGAATAATTCTTTGGACTTATCATCCGTCGCTTCCGCTAAAGATGTCTGATAAAGATCAATACTTTCTTTTTCGGTTTTTAAGGCCTTCCGATACGCGTCTAATTGATTCGGAATCTGTTTTATTTTATCTTTAAAATCGCCAATTCCCTTAAACACGTTTTTAATCTCGGTAAGTGTTTCGTTTGGATCTAATTTATAAGCTAGGTTATTAGCCTTGTTTTGGAGAACTTCGGCATGCTTGTGTTCATCTTTTGCTAACATACGAAAAACCACGTCTAAACCATTATCTTTATTGATTTCAGCTTGCTCAAGGTAGTATTTTTCTCCTTCATGTTCCATATTTATAGCGAATTCCAAGATAGCCATGCAAATACCTCCCCATATCATATTTAATTCAATATTCGACTTCTTTCTTAA
The DNA here is from genome assembly GCF_035539115.1 of Desulfitobacterium sp. Taxonomy (GTDB): domain Bacteria; phylum Bacillota; class Desulfitobacteriia; order Desulfitobacteriales; family Desulfitobacteriaceae; genus Desulfitobacterium_A. Next base: position 35,504 of record NZ_DATLJA010000078.1, read on the forward strand.
ACCCACGTACTAGTATTATTATTACCTATTCGGTTAAATATCCCATAATTTTATGCATTATTTATAATGATTATCGTTCTTAATTATATTATAATCGAGCTCACCCTTAATTGTCAATCTCCAATTTATAATTTTTCATGGAGCCAGACATCGTGCCTTGAAGCGAACTCTTCTAACCAAGTACAGTCCTTCTGTCCCTTGAGTGCAGGAAATTTAGGGATCTATCGCGAATTATTCTTCTAATAGCTTTTAGCCATCGGAATATAATAGCGAGGTGGACTCTTTGAAACGCAATGAAAATGTAATCATCTGGAGTTTTTTTTCTGTCGTTTTCATCGGATCATACATGCTTCTATCGCAACAAAATGAAAGTATCGCCCGATATGCTTATTTGATCAGTGCTTTCTTCTCAATCAGTCTAACCTTTCTACTTGACCGCTTTATGAAAAAACGCAACTCCCCAACCCAGGCTAAGAAAAATTCCCAAAATCCTGCTCCTGCGAATTCCATACCAGGAAGCGGGCAGGGTAAAAGTAAAAACGCTAAACGAAAAACAGGAAAAAGTAAAAAATAATCCCGCTAAATTTTAAATGGCTCCAGTGTTACTGCACTGGAGTCATAAATCTGTAGTTATAAGTCTCTCAGCTCCCACCTGGCTTATGACCATTTCATAATAAGCGCCTTTGTTAGCCATGAGCTCATCATGGGTGCCTCTCTCAAGTATCTCCCCACTGCCGATGACCATGATTTGATCGGCATCACGAATTGTGGAAAGACGGTGCGCGATTAAAAAGCTGGTGTGGTCTTTCAAGAGCGTCAGCAAAGCATGCTGAATCTCCTTTTCGGTCTTTGTATCAACGCTGCTTGTAGCTTCGTCTAGAATTAAAATCGGGGCATTACCCAAAATGGCCCGGGCAATCGCCAGTAATTGCCTCTGCCCCTGGCTAAGATTGTCTGTGCTGCCTGTGATGAACGAATCATAGCCCTTCGGCAAACGGGAGATAAACGCATCAGCATGGGCTAATTTGGCCGCCTCCTTCACTTCCTGATTAGAGGCAGACGGTCTTGAATAGCGGATATTATCATAAATCGTCCCGGTAAAAAGGCAGGTATCCTGCAAAACGACCGAAAAACAGCTTCTTAAACTCTTGCGCGAAATGTCCGTTATATCGGTATGGTCAATTAGAATTCTTCCCTGGTTCACTTCATAAAAACGGGTCAGGAGGTTGACGATCGTTGTTTTTCCGGCACCGGTTTCGCCAACCAAGGCAACTACTTCTCCAGGGTTGACTTTAAAATTGATATTCTTCAAAACGGGACTGTTGCTATTATAAGAAAACGACACGTTGCAGAATTCTACTTCTCCCTGAGGCTGGGTTAGCTCTTGAACGCCGATCTTATCCGGAGTTTCCTCCTCTTCATCCATGATTTCAAAAACGCGTTCCGCCCCCGCCAGAGCCGACTGAATGTTATTGAACATGCCGGCTATATTATTGAGCGGCTGACCGAACTGTTTCGAATAAGTCAAAAAACTTACCACTACGCCGATGGTTATCATTCCCTTGATTGAGAGTATTCCTCCGGCACAAGCGATCAAAGCAAAGCTTATATTATTGATGACATTCATAAACGGCATCATAAAGCCAGACCAGATCTGTGCCTTTGTCGAATAATCGCGAAGCTCCTGATTGATGCTTTTAAAATCGGTTAAGACCGTTTGCTGCCGGTTGAACGCCTTAACCATTTTAAGTCCGACAATGTTCTCTTCAACCACTCCGTTTAAAGCACCCAGCTTTTGCTGCTGACCCAAAAAATAACTTCGGCTGCGGCTAGCGATTATTTTGGTCAACACCAAGAGCAAGGGAATAGCGACCATGGCCAAAAGTGTTAAAACTGGGCTTAAGACCAGCATCATGACAAAGGCGCCAAGGATGGAAAAAATGCTGGAGATCAGTTGGGTTGTCGTCTGCGAAATGATATTGCTGATATTGTCGACATCATTGGTAATCCTGCTCATGGTATCCCCGTGTGGCTTGACATCGTAAAAGTTCAACGGAATCCTCTGCAACTTTGCGAAAAATTCAGTCCTGATATGCTTGACTAGTTTCTGGGTAATCTTGGCCATCATCACCCCATTGAAGGTATCAATAATCCAGTTTGCCAGGTAGCACGCGACAAGTACCAGCAGGATAACGGTCAGCAGCGACTGATCCACTAAATGAGTTTGAATATTAAACGTATTGATGGCCTTGCCCAATAATAAGGGAATTATAAGGGAAACCGCAGACGAAGCTAGCGTTAGCACGACCACTAACAAAATAGATTTGCGCCATAGCCTGAAAATCTTCATCAATCTGAGCAAGGTTTTCTTGGCATTTTGGGGCTTTTCAGTCGGTTTAAAACGCTGCCGGCCACCGCCGCCCATCTTTCCCAGCTTGGGCATGTTTTTATAATTTTCGTTAATATTATTTTCAGCCATATTCATTACCCTTCAAATCGCCGCCAATTTGCGAATCGTAGATTTCTCGGTAGGTTTGGCAGGTATGCAGCAGCTCTTGGTGGTTGCCAAAGCCGACATTCACCCCATCATCCAGCACGAGGATTTTATCAGCGAACATGGCGTTCCCGATCCTTTGCGTAATCAGGAGGATTGTCTTTTCATCTTCCAACGATTTTAAGCCTTGTCTGACCTTTGCTTCCGTGACCGCGTCAAGAGCGCTTGTGCAGTCATCCAAAATCAAAATGGGCGACTTCTTAGCCAGTGCCCTGGCAATCGAAATGCGTTGCTTTTGACCGCCGGAAAGATTAACTCCGCCCTGACCTAAATTGCTTTCATAGTGATCAGGCATATTTTGAATAAATTCATCAGCCTGTGCCACCCGGGCTGCTTCCCTTATTTCCTCGGGCGAGGCATCGGGATTGCCCCAGGCTATGTTCTCAAAGACGGTCCCGGCAAACAGCATGCTCTTTTGCGGCGCTATCGCCATATTTTCTCTTAACTGATAGCTATCCAATGTTTTAATATCGATACCGTTTAAGTAAATTGTGCCGTGTTGGATGTCATAAAAACGCAAACATAGCCAAGAAACCGTTGATTTGCCAGAACCTGTAGGACCGATTATCGCCAGCGTTTCTCCTTGCTTAACCTCAAAGGTCAGGTCTTTTAGCGCAGGTATACCGCTTCCGTTCGGATAGGCAAACGTCACACCGTTAAAAGCAAGTTCGCCGGAGTGATACGTTGAAGTTTGCTCAAAGCCTTGAAAATCATCTTCGCTATTCAATACTTCATTGATTCGTTCAGTCGATGCTTTTGTCCTGACAAAACTGTTAAAAATATTGGTAATCATAATAAGCGACGTTAAAATCTGGGCCATATAGGTAATATAAGCCGCTACTTTACCGACTTCGATCTCACCGTTGCCGAAAAGTTTGCTGCCGAAGTAAAGGATCGAAGCAATCCCGATACTGACCGTCAGAGACATTAGGGGGGAAAAATAAGCAATCACAATCTGGGAAGATATGCTTTTATTCAATAAATCCGTGTTGGTACGATCAAACTTTTCTTCTTCATCTTCATACCGCCCGAAAGCCTTAATCAACCTAATTCCCATCAGGTATTCCTGAACAACTGTATTGACTTTATCAATGGCATATTGCACCTTAGCAAAGCGCAAATAGCTCATTTTCATGCTGATCACAATAAAAACAGCAACAATAGCCACAACCATAAACAAGATTACACTCAACCAGGGGCTTAACATAACTGCCAGAGTGATGCTGCCGATGCAGGTAACCGGAGCCTTAATGAATACCCTCATTAAACCGTTGATGAATTGCATGGCCTGAGAGGTGTCATTCGTCATCCGAGTGATCAACGAACCGCTTTCAATTTTATCAGCACTGATTTCCGAAAAGTTAATAATTTTGGCAAAGACATCATACCTTAAATCCGCTCCGAAGCCTTGGGAAACCTTGCTCGCTAGAATATTCCGGCTAGCGGCGAAACATGCTCCTAAAGCAGTGATCAACAGCATCATCAAGCCCAACTTAACCACGGTCTCCACCTGCCCGTTTTTCACGCCCTCGTCAATAATGCGGGCCATTAATGTCGGTTGCAGCAGATCGCAAAGGGCTTCTAAAAACACCAAGCAGACCGCCGTAATAAATAAGAATTTATACTTTTTAAAGTATTGCTTAAAAATACCCATAATTTCTCTTGTTTTCCCTACCTTTTGTGGTTAGGCTTCAATCAGATGCTCATTATACTTCTTTAAGGGCACGATTTGTAGTTAAGTTTTAGCATTTTATGTTTTAAACGATGAAGGCCAATATCACCAAGTCGATGTACTAAAGAAAAAAAGAACAGCTGGATCGGTATTTGGAAATGCTGAGAGACTGAGCCGTCCAAACAGTCCCTCAAAAATGTAGGATGTAAACACAATTATTTACATCCTTATTGATAACCCCTTATTGCCCAGACAGGTGCGACCCCGACACAATTCCGACGGGACTGAGGAATTGTGATTGAGCTAGTTTGTGATCGCAATTTCTAAGCCTGTGTTTATAATTTCGGCAACAATCCCAGCAGGTTCCATTAGGTCATCCGCTGTAAATGCTAGGGGTTGAAGATCGAAGTCATAATCACAAGTTTGTAAAAACAAAAATCTAAATCGTTCAATAGGTTCCATACCCATAAAATCATTTGAAAAGATTGCTAAATCAATATCACTTTCACTCGTGTACTTTCCGTTTGCATATGAGCCAAAAAGTATGACCTTATCTATTTTAATTTGAAGATTTACCCTTCGGAGAAAATCATAGATTAGCTCTTGTACCGGCTGAGGGACTGAAGCCATGCGAAAACCTCCTCAGCCTTATTGAGCACCTCTTTCGCCCTTATTTCAGTAAGATTTGATGATAGTTGTTGCTTATAGTCCGGATATCTTTCAGCAATATAGTAAAACAACAAATCCGAAAAAAAAGGTTTATATTTTCCCACTTTTTCAAATAAATTTCCATTTTGATCTCTAAACGTCTCTTCTTCCATTAGTTCTTTAAAAATTGTCCAGATATTATGAGTTCGTACAGGTTCCCGGTCAGTATATAGCACATAAAGTCCTTTAACAATCTTTTCTACAGCTTGCTGCGCCATGAATGCCACATACGTATATCTTCCTGTTTGTAGCATAGCCTTAGATGTTTCAATATCATAGATCGCTTTATTTTCCCAATATGTGAATTTTTCATATGGATCCATTTGAAACCACCTTCTCACTGCAATTAACTTCAACCATATTATACCATCATCATAAGGATAATTAAACCATTGCTGATAGACTTAAGCATAATGGCACACCAACCAGCCCCTAAATATTAAGCTTTGCAAACAGAAAACAGGCCTCGATGAAAGAAATCTCATCGAGGCCTGTTTTCTTGACAAGCTGCGCCCTTCGCAGAACAAAATCAATGGGGACCAAGCCCCGAGCTTGATCCATCTGTTGGCGCCAATCCTGCATGACTATCCCCCTTCTTTTCTCCTTACGCAAGTCCGACCCGGTTCATTACCCGCTTCAGACTCTGAGTTGAACTCGTCTTTAAACGAGGAACATCAATCGTCAATAATTCCCGATCCTGCATCACGATCCGGCCATCCACCATCGTGAGCCGCACATCAGACGACTGGGCTTGATACACGAGCTGCGTATACAGATCGATGTTTTCCTTCGGCCAAGTGTGCAGCCCCTCCAGACTGACCACCGCCAAATCGGCCTTTTTCCCGACTTCCAGACTGCCCAAATCCTGTTCCCGCCCCAAGGCTCGTGCTCCTGCCAAAGTAGCCATTTCAAACACCTGCTGCGCCGGCATAACTGTCGGTCCATGCAAGGGCTTCTGGATCAAAGCAGCATGACGCATTTCGCGGAAAGCATCCAAATTATTATTGCACGGTGCCCCGTCCGCTCCCAACGAAACTTCGGCACCTCGGGCAAGCAGTTCCGGAATCGGTGCAATCCCGGAAGCCAGTTTTAAGTTTGAAGAGGGACAATGGACAATCCGTGTCTGGCTTTGCACCAAAATCTCTTTTTCAATCTCCTCCAACCAAATACAATGGGCTAAAAGAAGTCTTGGCCCTGTCAGTCCGACCTTGTCGAGGTAGACGATGTTGCGCATCCCTCGGGTCCTTTCAACCACCTGAATCTCGCTGCGGTTTTCGGAGGCATGCGTGTGCACAAAAATTTTCTTCGCCCCAGCCAAGCGCGCGACTTCTTTCAGCAGGTCATCGGTACAGGAAATGACAAACCGCGGGGTCAAAGCGATCTCTAACCTTCCTTGGCCTTGGCCGTGATATTTTTCAAACAGATCCATGCTTTCTTGCAAGGAATCCTGTGTAGTTTCCTGGAGCGAAGCCGGAATACCTCCGTTCGGATCATCCATCATGACTTTTCCCGAAAGCGCCCGTATTCCAGTGTCCAAGATCGCCTGCAGCGCATATTCAGTATGGTGAACCGTTTCCATATCGACAATCGTGGTTGTCCCCCCCAAAAAAAGCTCGCCGATTCCCAGCAAAGCCGAATCGCGGATCGATTCCGGATCATGACCGCCTTCGAGCGGCCAAATCTTTTGCTGCAACCAGTCAAGAAGTTCGAGATCATCAGCCTGCCCGCGGAACAAAGTTTGACACAGATGAATATGGGTTTGAATCAGGCCTGGGATTAAAACATCCCCGTGAATATCAAGCACGCGGTCGGCCTGTTCGGTGAGGTTTTGCCCAATAGCCGCTATGCGATCCCCATCGACCAATAAATCTCCATTCAGAATTTCTCGTGTTGGATTCATCGTCACAATCCTCGCATTTTTCAAGAGGATCAGCATGATAAAACCCCCTCTCTTCGACTAAAAAAATTGATAACGTTTCGCGAGAACCGCTCCTCTGTGTGTGAGTGAGGACCAGTCTGTTCCTTACGCCAAATCTGGCCCTCACAGCCCTCTACGATCTATCCTATCCCAAAACGAAATGCAATATGAACAGAACCGTTAACGTGTACTTCACTACTTTCAAAGCACTGGGTCAGGACGACTTGTTACTCATTCACTTTTGTCAATCCCGATCTTGCTGGCATCACCTCCTTTTTTCTATTTTGCAAATATAAAAGCAACCATCCTTCCCACTCCAAGTTAAGCCCATGACAAATGTTCCGGCTTAACTCATAGAGTGGCAATTTCGGTTGCCACGTAGAAACCCCCGAACCAATAATCGAGGATATATGAGCTCACTGAATATTATGGTTACTTATGCAGTTTCATGCTTGAACCACAAAAGAGTTAACTCCATTCACCGAATTACACCCTGCTGTAATTTCGAGATGTCATTAACTCTTTCATAAACTCTTCAACTGAATACAACTGAATATGAATATATTTTATTCTCGATTGTTTTTCTAATTCCTTCTATCATCAGATAATTTTTTCTTAGCGGCACCGCTTAAACAGACTTTCTAATCGGGTAGGAGGCCACCCATTATTTGAGTGGCCGACCTCCCACACCACTTATCCCGCAAAATGCGGCATCCCGACTAGTAGTCACAAACCCTTATATAAAGCCTTCCTTTCACAAAAATGGCGGGATAATATTTACTGGC
>NZ_DATLJA010000079.1:0-40848 GCF_035539115.1 Desulfitobacterium sp.
TTGGAAAATGACCTCTCCGAACTATTGATTTTACTGGGCTAAAGGGGTTCTGTTTTTGATTAGGGACTACAAAGATTTCTTGAAACCTGAAACCCGCTCCCAGCTTGCATTGGTAATTTATGTCGCCAAACTTGGGATAAAGGAAATGAACTTGCGACCACAAATATACCCAGCGAACTTAGATAGGCTTGCTTGCCGAAATAGGGCTGACTTGTCTGGAGTACTCCGATAACCGGAGCATCAGGTTCTATTTGATCCAGCCTTCGCCCTAAAACTTTCGCTACGGGTACTCCTAAAATTCTTGCGTACGCCTCGTTTGCATAAACAATTGTCGTTTTAGAATCTATAACGATTACAACATCGTGAATGTTATCGAGAATTTTGAAAAGAACGTCACAATCCCATTGCGGGAAATCGCTGTTCGAAACAGCATGGCATGCGTTACGCAATGTTGCTCACCCTTTTCCAATTCCTTTACGGAATCATCTGCCTACCCATTTCTTAAGGTGTACTGCAACCGAGTACGTCCTCCATTCAGCCAACGGTACGCCCAGAAATACAATTCAGCAAGAAATGTGTTCTATAATCGCAATTATTCCTGATTGGCTGCGATGTCAGAGTGTGTTGTCTTTTGTAATTCTTCATCAATTAAAAAACGACGGAGAACCTTTCCTACGGCTGTTCGAGGTAAGCTCTCTCGAATTTCAATCTTTTTCGGAACCTTATAGGCTGCAAGTTTCTGTTTGAGAAAAGTTAAAAGTTCCGCTTCTGTGACCTGCGCATCCTCTTTTAAAACGACATAGGCTTTGACGAATTCTCCCCAATAAGAATCCGGAATCCCAGCACAGACGGCTTCTTTAACTGCAGAATGTTCATAAAGAGACTCTTCAATATCTCGGGGATAGACATTATACCCACCGGAAATGATCATATCTTTTTTTCGATCAACAATATAGAAGAATCCATCTTCATCCATCCGAGCAATATCCCCGGTGTAGAGCCACCCATCTCTCAGAACAGCAAGAGTTTCTGTAGGTTTCTGCCAGTACTCTCTCATAACTTGATCGCCCGATACAGCGAGTTCCCCGATTTCACCAGGAACTAACGTTTTTTGCCCGGTTGCTAAGTCGACGATTTTAGCATCGGTGTTCGGCCCGGGAACACCGATTGATCCCACCCGAGCATGATCGACCGGATTTAGGTGAGTTGCGGGTGAAGCTTCGGAGAGACCATACGCCTCGATTAAACGTCCCCCAGTTAATTCTCCAAAACGATTGGCAACCTCTACCGGAAGGGGTGCAGAACCACTGACACAGACTTTAATGGAGGAAACATTATATTCTTTAACCCGGGGATGGTTAATGATGGCAACATACATCGTGGGTGCACCTGGGAAAATCGTCGGCGCATAATCGTTTATATGTTGGAGTACGACATCAATGTCGAATTTCGACAAGATAACCATAGCTCCCCCAGAAACCATCGCCAAATTCATACAGGCAGATAAGGAATAAATATGGAATAGAGGCAACGCCGTGAGGATTCTTTCCTGTCCCTCTTCTCCTTGAAGCCATTCTTTGATCTGCAGGGCGTTTGCTAATAGATTGCGATGCGTTAAAACCACACCCTTAGAAGTGCCCGTCGTCCCTCCGGTATATTGCAAAACAGCAATTTCTGTGTCCGCCGGAATATTAGGTAAGGGTAAGTCCATTCGATCCAAAGACGAATCGTTAAGAAGAGCGTCGAGATTCAATAATTTTTCAGAGATGGGAATTTCAAGGTTTGCCAATGGATCAACTGCGATCAGTTGAAGATTTGTTTCCCCCTGAATGGCAAGGACCCGCTGAAGTAACGGAGGAATGGTGATAATCCCGATCGCGCCGGCATCGTTAAGTTGAGCTTTAAGTTCGGATTCAACATACATAGGGTTCGTCTGAACCACGACTGCTCCCAAACGCATACAGGCGTAAAAACTAATAACCCAAAGTGCACTATTCGGCATATAGATAGAGATTCTGTCTCCGGATTTTACGCCTCGATAAGAAAGAGCTCGAGCCATGCGTTCGACCGCTTCATCCATTTGACGATAAGACCAGGATCGTCCTTGAAATAATAGTGCAGGGTGCTCTGAAAATCGCTCAACTGTTTGCTTAAACATCTCGAGTAAAGTGATATTCGGTATTTCCAAAGTCGCACGCACACCTGGCTCATAAGAGCTCAACCACGGTTTCTCCCTCATTTCCCTCTCCTCCTATTCTTCTTATGCTCAGCAACTTCTTAAAATATTATGATGGAGGAGATTATTATATCATAATAATTCTGAATATTTAATAAATTCATCCTGAACAGCCGTCTTGCTCTCTTAGATGGTGATCTGAATTCTTTCAAAGGGCGATTTTCTGCCTTGAATCGTTTAAGATAGAGTGAATTACGTTCAGGGAGGACCATTCTCCTCCACTAAAGAATGTGATTGAAGGGGTTTTGGGGAAGATTCTACGCCTTATTTCCCGTGGGGAATAGCCTTTGTTCGATAACTGCAGAACCTTTCCACTTAGTTCTTCCAGGTTCTGGAGCTTTTGTTGGATTTGATGATATCCGTTGGTAATAACTCCGGAATGAGAGCAATAAACTGTTTGGAAGTCTTCTTGTAAAACATCGCGGAGAGATTGAATGATCTGTGGGATGTTTTCACCGGATAGTGTCAAACGGGTCTTCGGATGAACAAAGAGATCTCCTGTAAACAAGCGTCCTTCGTGTTGATCCAGAAAAACAACATGATCAGGCGTATGACCCGGCGCAGAAATAACTTTGAGGTGGAGATTCTCACTTTCTATAAATTCCGGAAGAGGACGCGCTGAAAAACCGGCTCTCTTACCCCAGAAAAGTTGTCGGTAGAACGGAATCTTTCCATCTTGCGCACAGATTTCAAGGGCTTTCGATTGAAGATAGACTGGTAGTGAAAATTGACGCGCTAAATAAGCGGTATTTCCGGTGTGATCTTCGTGAAAATGAGTATGAACGATTTTTTTCGGGAGGACCTTTTCACAGAATTCGCTAACTTGTTGTTCTTGGCAATGAGGTCCAGTATCAATAAGAATTCCATCGATGATATAGACATAGAGATTGAGATTAGTCCCGAAACGATTAACTGGCTGGTTAAAAATCCAAACGTCCTGCTCCTGTCGGATTGTCATGAATTTTCACTCCTAAATATCGGATAATCGCCCAACTATTATTCTGATTTGTGTAATCAATGTAATATACAGCTTGCCCCATGTCAATCGATAAAATATAACAAAAATACCCTACAGAATAGACTTTTTTAACTGTCTACTCTATAGGGTACACTTTAAATCTCCTTCAGGTTTTTTTGAAGTTCACCTTTTGACCTGCGGTAAATATTTTCACTCTTTCGGCACCGGCTACGATTCTAAAAGCACGGAGATTATCTTTAATGATGAATCCTGAGAGATCTCCAATCCCATAATCAAAAAGCGGAGGAGCCAAAGGAGTTCCTGGGCCGACTAGGGTAATTTGTTGGGCATTTTTCGACAGTTCGAGCAAGCGGGGTAAGCTCTTATCTACGATGCAGGAACTGGTCAGATACACATAATCACATTCGGGAAGTAGGTACTCACTGGCTGATATCGGATAGTCGCCTTCCTCAGGATTCGATTCAATAATCACTAAGTCGCAGATCGGCTCAAGCAAACGGTCAAGGTACGGGAAATGTCCGAGAACCGCAACTTTTTTACCTCTAACTTCATTTTGCGACATAATAAACGGATCAAACATTCTGTCCTCTACCCGCTTGGCCTCCGAAAACTGCACCCCATTTTCTCTGGCAACCTGGGGATTATTGTAATAGGCATTAATGGCGGCAAGTCCCACTGTCGCTTCGATGAAGTTCCACGACTTTACACAGGTTGCAACCTCCCGCAACGGCGTTCCAATCAGATTTTTTGTCAATATGGGCATTCTCGTTTCGATAAGACGAATTCCGGCAATTCCCGAACCATTCCCACTGCGGACATAAGCATGCGGGTATCCACAGATAAGCTCATCGGTCATAAAGTTTTCCGGGATTCCGTTAATCAAATCATCATATATCTCCCACATAACATATACTCCTCATATCATCAATTTTCTAAACTCTTTTTTACGACTCCAATAGATCTTCGGTTATCTGCTCCCCGGCACGCAGGCGGTTACGAAGCCTTCGAAGCGTATTGTCAAGCTTTTCTAGGCCAACTAAGCTTTGCTTTTCCGCCTTCGAAGTCTCGATAACCCGAGCTATCCCCCCATTTTTAATTACAATGCGTTTATCCGCACTGAGCGCCAGTAAAGGATCATGAGTGGAAACGAGGATAATCTTTTCCCTTCTGGACAAGATCTCAATGGCCTGCCTACGGTCAATTCCCGCATTTTCAATCTCATCAATCAGAACGATGGGGGAGTCGCTCATAAATGCCGTGTCCGCTATCATCAGCGCTCGGGATTGTCCTCCGCTGAGCTGGGTCACTTTTGTATCCTCTAAAAATTTTTCTCCTGCCAGCTCATTGGCACAGCGAAAACACTTCGCCACGACTTCGACGGTATTGAGCGTCAATCGGCTTTGAGCGTGCATCTCTAGAAATTCGCGAACCGTCAAATCCATGACAAAATTCATATTTTGGGAAAGCTGAGCCACCAATTTGCCGTCCATCTCAAACCGCTGCAGATCATCAAGTTCCTCCCCATTGACGAGTATTTTTCGGCCAGTAGGGGTATCTCCCTGAGCAAGACATTCAATATCACTGAGCAATCTGCTCTTGCCTGACCCTGTAGGTCCCACAATACTAATGATTTCTCCAGAGGTAAGGGTAAGAGTGATGTTTTCCGGTTCCTTGGATTTGTTAAAACCACCCATAATCGTAAGGGCTGAAACGGTGCTCGAAGAAGCTTCAGTTTGGGTAAATGTCTCAAGAAATTCACAAAAGTTGAGTAGCACTCCCAATCGGTCTGTTCCAAATTCGGCGAGAGTATCATCATCGACTTCCTCCAGAGCCAAAGGCAGTGGTAGCTTTTGAGAAAGGTGATCTAAACGCAAATTAGCCAGAAAATCTCCGGCTATTGGGTATTCCTGTAATATCTCTCCAAGTCTTTTGCTATTGGCAAGGGTCATAAAATCGTTCACCGTCATATTTTCTTGAGCTCCATTTTCTTCATCATGCCCATTTGGTACGACTCTCCTATTTTTGTTTCTCCTGTGCAATAGGAACAGACCGCTGCTGGGGTTGTGAACCGTAGTTTCATATCTCTTAGGGTCTGGATCTCGTGAGCTGCTTGCAAATATTTTGCGAGCATAAAGGCACCCTGTCCTGTAATACCATTGACAAAAACAATCTTTGCTAAGGAATTTACCTGTTTAATATTAAAGGCAAATACTTCCCGCTCCGCCTGGGAAACGATATCTCCCTTGGTTACGACGACAATATCGGCCAATTTCAGCATAGGTCCTATTTTGCGTGGAGTCTTTACTCCCGATAGATTGTCGATCACACAGACGGAAAGTATTCCATTAATGTAGGGAGAGCAACGGTTACAAAGCCCGGCGCTTTCAGTAATGAGCATCTCCAAGCCTGATTGCACGCCCCATTGAACAACGTCCTCAATATTACTGACGAAATAATGGTCTGGACATATTTTCCCCGAAAATCCGGTCTGAACAGGAATAACCGCTTCCTCATAGCGCTGATTATCAAAGGAAGTGAGACAATCAAATTTGACCACGCCTACACGGTTCTTAGAACTATTCATACTTTCAATAAGCTTTAATATTATCGAGGTCTTCCCCGAAGAGGGCGGCCCAGCTACAGTTACAAGCTTCATAGCAGGTTTCCTTTCTAATTTTCAGTCATTATTTAAATTCTCTCCAGAATTAAATACATACCTTATAGTATAGCATGATATAAGTCGAAATAAGCCAAAAAATTGGGATAGACCCAATCCTCAAAAAAGGCTCATTATCAGGGCAATACGATACGTGACCATTTCTCAACGTCCAAAAAGGATTATTCAGAAGATCAAGTCTGAGAAGGCTTTGGATTCTCCATGATGCCCAGGAAAAGTGGCAAACCTGTCTGAAGATCCATGATCCCGTAAAGGAAAGGCCGGTCAAAAATCAGCTTTCTAGCAGTCACTGGCATCCCACTCTTCGTCATTTCAACGGAGGTCACCGCTGCAGCTTCTGTGCCTTTTTCATCGACTCGCAAAAAGGACTTGTGTTTAACCTCGCTGATATACAGATCCTTCGTTTGCTTTTCAGTCATCTGTGAAAAATCAGCGTACTTTGGATCGAAGGCAATCTGCATGCCCAGGTGGGAGAGCTCATCGCGAAGGCTGTCTTCATAGCTCGTCTCAAACTTCGGCAGAGCGAGTTGGACGGTAGAATTCGTCTTTTGCACCATCAACCCGGCTATATCTTCCAACATTGTCGTCCGATCTCGCTTAGCGAGCCATTCACGCGGGGTCGTCTGCTCCTCCGGTAACAAGGCAAAGAAGGCATAATGTTCATCTTCATACGGCAGGGATACGCCAGTGGCGCCAGAACCTGAAAAATATGACATCTTGCCGATCTGGTGCATAAATTCAGTCTCGATGGTACCGTTCGGGGTATTGAACGTCTGCTTGCGAGTATCAATTTTAGCAAATGGAGTTTGCCAGTCGGACTTGAAATAGATCGCATTAATAAGGTACATCACTACATCGGGCTCGATTGAATCCACGATCTTGTCGATATTTCCGTGGGTAGATTTCTTAACCCAATCATTGATCAGAGACGGTGTATTTTTATCTTTGAAATCGAGTTGCCGTACCTCTGCCGCATAAAAGTCTGCGTTGCGCTGCAGGAAAGGTTTGAACGGTGTGAAATTCTGACCAAACCAGATTGAATTCGCAATTGTGAGGGTTGTCTTGCCCTTCGTATTGCTCAGTTGGTCCATCCAATCGCGGCAGGCTTGATTGATTTGGTCCACAGTTATCCCCTGATCAGCCAGCACTTTCAACATCGCTGTCTTTGTCTCACCATCGGCGCCATTGAGAGTCATCGCTAAGGCTAGATAAACTGAAGCGGGTGAAATCAGAACATTACCCTGATGACCAGCTGATGCTTTGTATAAATCTGCTGAAAAACGGTTGATCGCTTTACGGGTGGCTTCATCCGGCAGATTCTGCACTGCCGGTCTTTCTGCAGCGTGGACTTCAGCCATCAGGTCTGTCACTTTTTCGGTTCTACTCGTCAATATGCAGCCGGATAATGATAACGACAGGCTAACGAGTGCAATCAAAAAGAGAGAAAATCTGCGCTTCATCACAATACCTCCTTTAGATTATTATCCAAGTATCAATAAAGTATCAAAAATGTTTGCGCTACTGCACCCAACCGTAATCGAGGTCTTTCCTTACATTTCTTCACACTTAACAGATATCCTGCAGAGGACGTTGCGTATATCCACTAATACAGAGATAGAAAAAGCAGCCGGATCTACCGACTGCTTTTAAGATTATCCGAGGACTATCTTGGGACTACTTCCGCTACATTGTCTAGGCACGCTCCACCCGAAGGGATAAGTCTTTCAAAATTCTTATATTAAGTAAGATAACAGAAGAAAGAGTTACTCAAATAAAGTAAGCTGCTTAGGCTCAGAAACTCTTAATATCGCTTTCTCTAGTTTTTCGTCGTTCTGAATCGCGTCTTCATCACGAATATGTTCTTCGAATTTTAAATATTCGTTGCTTCCTATGGCACTGGTTCTTACCTTTAACATGTAGATTAAGTTAAAACAATTCATGATCGAGTTTTGTTTCAGATCGGAAAGGCAAATGAGCTGCGTGCGATGTTTTTTAGCAATTTCAAAGAGTGGATTGAGCAAGTGTTCTGAAGATATAGGACCAAACGGGTTATCCATCACCAAAACGCTCGAATCCTTTTCTTCGTCCGCACCAACAGCCTCTAGTGTACGCGAGCGGGTATAAGCCATTAAAGCAGAAAGTACAGAGAAATAGACGACAAACTTTTCCCCGCCGGAATTCTCGAGCATTGCGTCCTCCCAGGTCTTAAGACTACTTTTTTGCATGTTAAGATCAATTTTGAAGACTTTAACAGGAATATGCGAATTACCCAGATAAACATTCAATAATTCGCGGCTGTACAGTAATTTGGCGATCGACTTTCTAACGTCCTCTTCACTTTTTTCCTGGCGAGATTCCTCACGCACTTTCGCAATACACTCTTCGATATATTCCGTCATCCGCACACCGGCTGCGTCACTAGAATCTAAAGAGAGTTCAATCTTCAGCATTTGCACAGGTCTGTTTCTCCCTTGCAGGCGAACCTTAGAATGATCCGAAATCCATTCTATTTCTTCATATATCCTCATCCCCTGGAGCAGGCTCTGCTGAATCATATCCTTTTTGTTGCGCTCTAAATTGGAAAGTTGGTTTTCATGAAGTTTAATTAATTCTCGAAGTTTGTCTTGATGTTGGCACATCCGCTCATAAAGATAGAAATAACCGTCATAATCCATATCCACCTTATCCCAAAGCAGGTCAAGTCCTTTAAAGATATTACTGATGTTCGTATTTCTATCCCGATAGTCCACTTTGAGCCCTGTATAGTTGTTCCTTAGGGTATCTGCCTTGGTCCGGTTCGTCGCTTCGATCGCACGGTAGCTTTCCCCTAACTTTTTCGTTTGAGCCTTGATATCGTGTTCGAGCTGAAAATCTTTTTCCGGCTCAAGGTTCATCCCTTCGAGATAGGGGTTGATTTGATCGATGAGCTTGCTGTAGTCGTCGATTTTTTTAGTGATTTGCTCGATCTCTTGAAGCAGGTTACCATACTGGGTGGATAGCTTATGATGCCGCCCTTGGAAATCTCCTTGGATAGTTTCGGGACTGAGAGGGGATTCCGCCCCCAGTTTTTTGACTTCTTCAAGTGCGATACTGCAGGCTGTCTCGGCAGCGCTCTCGTTTTTGCCAGCTTGAAAGGTTTCTTGTTGCCACTTTTTACTCGATTTTTCCAGCTCGCCTATTTCCGCACTAAGGGCCTCTGACCTTTCTTCCTCATAGACTACTTCACGATATTCGTCTTCCGCTAGGCCTAACTTGGTCAGTTCTTTTTCCTTTTTCGCACAGTCCGCTAGCAGCTCTTTTTTACGTGCTTCCAGTTGCTCAATTTCTCCTGTGTATGTGGCTTTTAGGGCGTCCAGCCTTGACTCCAGCTCTTCCAGATTTCCTTCGACGATTTCTGCCTCCGACGCATCCTGATAAGTAATGTACTTTTGCTGGATAGCTCTCGACTCTCTTTTTTTCTGCTCAAGCTCTAACAATAATCTGCTGATCTCTTCTTGTAATTTTTCCAGGCTCGAGGCCAGTTCAAACTTTCTTCTTTCTGCACCGGTGATCGCTTCAGATACTTCTGCCAGCCTTCTCCGACACGCCTGGTAGTCCTGTTCTTGTTCAAACCACGCCTGAAAAGTTTCAATGGCTGCTTGCGCTTTTTGCTGGAACTTTTTCAGTTCATCGATTGTTTGCTCAAGTTCTTGCAGAGCCTCGCGGAGGTTCAATTTTTCCGTTTCCAAGAGAGATATCCTGTTTAAAATCGTTTCAAGCTGTTTTTCATTGGCCGTTTTCTTCTTTTCGAGGAGATAGCGATGCTCCGCCTTATAGTTAAAACGCTCACAGATGGCTTGCTTCGCGACGGCTTCATTACGTTCTCCAGAATAATGTTTATATTGTTCCAGGGCTCGGGTTTGTTTTTGTTTCAGTTCTTCTTCAAGTTCGACAAGGCTATCGTTATCAAAAACCCTGCCCTCATAAAGGCAAACGAGAGAAATTCCTTCACCGGCTTGAACCATTTTGTCCGTGATTAAACGTAAGTTTATTCCCAAGTCCTCATAGGCGATAAGGGGAATAACACGACGCATAGTCAGGTTGCTCATCGCTTGGGCCAGAAGTTCGATATTCTCTTGCGCTAGAATTAAGGCATAGGGCAAAACAGGATTTCCGGCAAGCAACTTTTTCCGTATTTCGGAAGATTGATTGCGTAGATACGTTTCCCCCGTGTCATAGGGGATGTCCTTAGCGGCCAGTAAGGAGACGATTTCCTCAGGAATATGCAATCTTCCGTTTTTAAGCGAATAAAGAGACTCCGTCGAATCATCACGAATCCGTACCGCTTCTTCAAGGCTATGATCAAGGTTTTTAAGCCGTTGATTAAACAGGGTGTGAAGACGTTCCCGGTCAAAGCGGAGTTCAAATTCAAACCCGAACTTATAGAGGATTTCTTGAATTTCCTGTTCTTGTTGCTCGTATTCGGTAATATCTCTCGTGAGGGTATTCAGGACATTTCTTTCATTCAACTTAGCTTCCTGTAACCCTTGGATCTCCTGCTCCGCTCCCTTTAATTTGTTTTCTTTCGAGGTTTTTTCTTCAGTCAATCGTTGACCTTCTTGAACAAAGTTATCCAAGGTCTTCTTGAGCTCTAGTCTTACCTTCGCTATGTCCTTCTCCGCCAATTCCCCGAGCAGATTCCGATTAAGGCTCAACTTCAGCTGGGCGAAAACATCCCGTTCCTTCAGTTCATACTGTTTCTTTTGTTGCTGGAGGCTGCCTTTCTCAACGTCTAAACTTCTTAAGTCTCGGTCCAGATTAGAGAAGTCAGTTTTTACCTGCTGTAATACGTTTCCCTGATCTGCTTTTTCGCCGCTTAAGCGCGACACTTCAATCTCAAGCGTCTGTGAGATTTCCTGAGATAATTTTTTGAGAGAATACTCCAGATTACGCATCCTTTCATCTGTATCGTATTGCGATCGCGAAGCAAGTAACTTTTCGTTAATCCCGGAAAGAGCGGCCCTTTTATGATCAAGGTCCCCTCTTAGTCCGGCAGCTTGCATTATTTTAGCGGAGAAATTAGCCGCTTCCAGCCTTTCTTCGTTTTCCTGAGTTCTTCTTTCAGTCTCAGCAAGTTTGGAGGCAGCAGAAGCATGCTCCTCACTTCTAATCCAATACGTATAAGAGCGTTCCTCTAAATCAATCCGCTGTTGTTCTTTTTTGAGGTTAACTAATTCAAGCTGACTATCCTCTTGGGTTTCCTTGAGCACAGCAGTTTCTGTGTTTAAGTAACTATTAATAGCTGCAAGCTGGCTTGCTAAGTGTTTTTGTTCTTCTAAGCCATTGAGCAAGGCGACTAAAGCTTCTACCTGTTCACCGTAGCTTCCCAGAAACTCATCGAGAACTTGCTTATCTAAGATAAAGCGCTCGTTCTCAATAACCTCCCGCACTACACCTTGCATCATTTCTTCAAGTCGGTGAGCTTCGGAACTGTCTTTATAGATTACTTTCTCGATAGTCTTAATGATCCATTCATTTAATAGTTGGCTGGAGTTCTTATATTTTTGGAAGATCTCATCTAATCCGCCTTCACTATCATTGATTTTAGCGATGATATTTTTCCACTCATCTTGAGCGATTCCAAATTCAGCCAAACGTTTTCGGTAGCGCTCTCCATCATCATCGTAAAAACAGCCAAAGAGATAAGGGCCTTTTTTTTCCTTATCCGCCATCATCTCCCGAGCCTCTTTAAAGGGCTTAATCTCTAGGATATTCCCATTTTTTTGAGCCAGATCGATATTGACCAGATCAAAATCATTGGCGCTCGTATACTTTGACGTGAAGGTAAAATACTTCACCTTGTTTTTCTCATCCTCAATCCCCGAAACTTCAGCCGACACCATCCCGATACCGGTTAGGAGATAGCCCCCTGCACTGTCCAACTTCCATTCAATGAGAACATAGGCAGGTAAGCGTTTCTTGCGAAAAAATGCGTTGATTTTACGCCCTTGAATTTTAGTTTCCGGTACGATGGGTTGAAAGATCAACTGCACCAAGACACTTTTACCCCCGCCATTGGCTAGACTCAGGAGGGCGTTTTCTCCCCCGTAAAAATTAAACGTTTCATCTTGAATATGCCGTGCATCATTATTGTACGAAAAATTGATAATCCGAATTCGGTTAATTCTTGGCATCAAGCACAGCTCCTTCGAAGAACGTTTTAATCTCCTCAATCCGATTTTCATCCAGGTAATAATTGAGCATTAAGTCATCGAGTTTTCGGGTGGGACGGAGTTCACGATCCTCATCCACAAGTCGCAGCAGGTTTTCTCGCTCTAAAAGCCGACACGTATTCAAAATCGTGCCTGTTTTTGTCTTACGTCCTCTTTCTTCGAAATCCTGTTTGCTTGTCCAAAGTTCGGCAATCCGCATAAAATTCAGGGCATATTTCTCTTCGAGTACCTTAGTTTGGTCGCTGTCTTCTAAAGCCCTGTCAAAGCGTTTATCCAGTTCCTCGATTAATCTGCTGATTCTTAAGAATTCTCGCTGCTTAGGATTTCGATTTTTCCCACCGTAAAACAAATACAAAATGAACATGGAAATATAGCTCAGTAAGTAGGCATCCACGAGTTTGGCGTCCGTCGCTACCCCTTCCCGCAGGTCCTTCGTTGTATAACCCAGAACTCCGTTCCCACTATTCGGAAGCATATAGATACTGCCCGCTACTTCAATGGCCTTAAAATCGAGTTCCTCTTCAAATTCCGCGAGGATCGCCCTAACCTCTATATTACGGAATTCTAAAAAGAGATCCCCCTCGGTTTCTCGATCCAGCTGTCCCTTTTCCAGCAATTTCCGATAGATCTTCAGCGCTGTTTTAATATCGCTCACTCAAAGCTCACCTCAATCCTAAAATCGCTAATCGCGATGCGCCGACTCAACTTTTCTTCCCCAATATAGGTCTCTATTTCCTGTTCAAATAATTGTTCATCAGGCTTACTGATCTCAATTTCTTGAATCCCAAATAAATCCGATTGCGTATATTCAATGCGATACAGACAATAGCTGACATCAAGTTCCCCTGTGGAGTTGGCGATGACCTCCTCCTGCTGCATTTTCCACTTGGTTATATCGATCATCTGGAGGTCATAGAGCTTGAGCATGGTCTTAAAAACAAAATCATCTTCGATTAATTCTTCAAATATTTTTTCGCTATTTTTGAGATCCTGAAATAACTCACTAAACCTGAAGGATTCCCGTTTGCGATCAGCAAATTCTAAAATGCAGTGGATAAACTCGATATTACGGTCATTAATTTTGCTGATTTTTCGCAGTTCCATGTCTTCACCCAGTTCCTCCATAACAATACTCTGGTTGATCTCTTCTTCCTGCTTAAGCCGGGCTTGGCGATCAAACAAGGTGAGCAAGTTCAGGATGCGGTCCGGATTGGGCTTAAATAAGGGATTCAGCAGTTGCCAGAGAGAGGAAACAATGCTTTCATCACCTTGTTCTAAGGGTTTTAAGATCACTTGTTCAAAGTCATAATAGCGGGCCCGAGCAAGAGCAAAAGAATCGGCAATCGTTTCCTTATAGATTCTGGACAAACTAAGGCGTTCAAGAATCAATTCTTTCTGTTCACTTATGGTGAGATTGATATTTCTGCGAATTATCGCGATCTCGGAGCGTGCTTTTGTCATTTGCTCATCCAACGCGCCCCGGGTGTTTTCCTCTTCTTTGAGGCGTTTTTCTGAAAGTACGATCATGGAGCGGATCTCATTCATCATGCCGTATTCTTCTTCGAGTAAGGTATAGGTACTCGCGACCAAACGCTCGAATTCTTCGATATTGACTTCGTATATGTTTTCCCGGACTTTCTGGACAAACTGCCGGATATCGTTCTTTTTTTGCCGGATCATCTGCACAAGGTTCGCACTTTGCCCGATCGCTTTTTTGTAGTTTTTGCGCTTAATCAATTCTCGAAGTTTCAATTCTTCAATCGTAAAATTGATTTCCTGCTCGACTTCTTTCGTGCGGAAGAGTAGATCATACCCCTGATCGGTCAGTTGGTAATTCAAAATATATCCTCGCTGATCATCGATGAGCTTGTCATCAATCAGTCTGATTCGGAGTTGTTCCATTCCCTTCCCATATTTCATGACGGGGTAGTAGCGAGCCTCACCGCCATTTTGCAGGATGTCTTTGATGATGTATTCTGTCAACTGGCGAAGGACTTCTGAAGATAGATTCAGCGAATACTCAGGAATAATCTTAGCCATAAAGTGGGCAATACTGTCCATCGTACAATCTTCGTCCTCGCTTAATGTCTTTTCCATAATGAATACAAGGACAGAGAGGATAATGTTATCTAGCTGCCCTGGCTCAAATAATCGCTCAAACTCCATTTTCCGATTGGTGCGATTGATAATGGAATCAATCGCACCAACAAGTTTCATCCTCTGTTCAAAGCCTTCAAGAAACTCCAGATTTGTAACTTTCATTCCGTCTATCCCTCGCTTCTTTTACTCTGAAAAAGACTTAAAGACCTGTTAGCGTAGCTTTTCGCCCAGGAGTGAACGATTTCTTCGGAGGGGCGCTCAGAAGAGCGAAGCTTCCGATGAACCAGCGTCGCCGAGGGCTTGGCCATGGAGGGCCTGATGTCGCGGGCGCAACCTTCGGGCGAACAGTTCACTGGACTGTTCGGGATTTGCAGGAGCGACGCACATGCAGTAACCAGAAGGGTTGGCAAAGCTGCCTCGGAAGCAAGTGAGTCAGCCTGGAGATGGTGAGTACGTGAGTCTCCAGTGGAGATTCACGCCCGAAGGTACGGATGCGCGAAAAGTTCCACGACCTCATCCTTTTCATCCTTTTCATCCTCTGCAGGTGCTGCGGAGGAGCGGCATGAATGTCTATTTTAAAAGGTTTGCAACCACTTGATAATTCACAATTTCTTGAGGTATATATTTTCCCTCAGCCAACAATCGCATTAAATCTCTTCCCTCTGCCAATCCCAATAAAGATAAAAATTCGGGAAGCGGGCCGATAACCCCTCTATGATCTAGAGATTTTGGTAATTCGACCTTTGCAGCCCGTTCGAGCATAAGCCGGTATAAAGAGGAAAAGGGGGTTAGCTCCAGAGACGGGTTGGCTTCTCTGGTGCGAAAAAACAGGCGGATACCTTCCCAGTCGAGATCCCCAAAGTAGAGAAAGCGGGAAGCTCGTCCTTCCCCACTCAGCATAGCATCATTATATTCTTCCAAGGCCCCTCGCTTCGTGATCTTATTCCCTTCACCATACAAGAGCACATTAACGATGGTATCGGCAATTCTGTTTTTTCCGGTATCTTGCATCAGCTTTCGGAACGTAAACCAAGTGTCTTTATTCTCGATGACTAAGACGGTTGTGAGCTCGCCACGTTCATGAAGATATTCGAAAAAGGGCTCAGGAGTATCATAATAGTTAAGAAAACCCTCTTCTAACCCATTAAACTTGAGCACTTCTTTGACTAAGGACAGATGCTCATCTAACAACTTTTCTCTGCCCCACACCGAAAATGACCGTTCCTTGCGTGACATGGGCCTTGCTAATAAATCTTGAGAAAACCACAAATATTTACTGATTCCTTCCACGATCTGCAGGTGTTTTTTATATAATTGCGGTCTATGCAAATAACCAGCAATGCTTAAAACGGGATTGAGCCGACGAATCGCCTCAAGGTAATGGGTATTCTCTTCTTGAGGTTTAACAATTCGATATTTATTAAAGAGAGGCGGTATGCGTCCATTTTTTTTCGAAGACTTCACCGGAGTAAGAGCTCCGCTTGCCACTAACTTTTCGACTTCGCTGTGAAATCGATCATAATCCGATTCTCGAAGTATCTGTTGGAGCTCCACATCAGTAATCGTTTTGCTGGCATTTTTCAGTACTTTTTCGAGCGGTTCCATTCCAATCTCCTTAATCATTACTTACCTAAAACTATACCTTTTTCTCATATCATTGACAATAACTAAGCGGGCTAATCTAGGGTATTCGCTACAGCTTATTAATAGTTCAAGGACGTTCCAAGCGGGGACGCCCTTAGTATAAGCCTTTGACGAAAAGCACTCACTCACAGCAGGTGAACCCACTCACGCTTGCCATAAAGAATTCTTAATATTATTATAATACAATGGTAATGTTGATAAAAATCAGAAGGGATGTTTTTAAAGATGGCTAAGATTCTTCAAATTCCCAACGTTCAAGATTTAGGACAAATTTTACCCGAAGAAGATGATAAAGGATTTGCCACAGTTCTCGCTGAACACCCAGAGGTCAGAACTCTTTATGAACGGCGAAAGCTCTATCCCGCATTATTGGAAATCAACGGAGTAAATCCAATTTTCCATGTTATGATTGAAGGTATTATCGAAAATCAGCTAGAGGATGATGAACTAAGGAGCGTCCGTGAAGTCTTTGAGAAATTGCAAAAAGAGAACGGTTTTACTGCTCATGCCGCCCGCGCCAGCATCGCTCGCGTCTTTATTCACGACTTTTTTGCAGTGATTAACGAGCGTAAACCCTTTGACACGGAAGCTTATGTCCGACGTCTCGCTCTAATCGGTACTAATGTGAGCAAATTAGGCCGAAACGATCATTGTCCCTGCGGAAGCGGAGCAAAGTTTAAACGCTGTTGTGCCCCCTATGCGGAAGCATTTAGTATCAGCCCCCTGGAGGGCAGGTTGAATTTGGGTTATGGTTCATACCTCGCCGGATTACCTGAGGATATAAAAGATCCCCTCGATCCAATCTTCCAACTCGAAGCAAGGTTTCATATTTCCGAATATATGGAGCAATTTAATGATATTGAGGGTGCTCAGATCGTACTTATAGAAAATATCGAACTAGCCAAAGCTTACCAAGCGGGTGAATTTTTAAAAAATGCTTGGCAGGATTATCAAATACTTTGTGAAAATCATGCTGAACTCACGGAAAAGAGTTTTGAAGCAACGGAACAACTCATCCAGTTGGCCGGAGATGACGAGGAAAAAGGAAATCTAATCTGTGATAAGGCTGATCTGATCGCTAAAAGTGGAAATATCGAAGATTCCGAATTGGAATATCAGAAACTCTTTGAGACTCTTCCAGACTTTCACTTCGGTCGCTTCCGCTATGCATTAATGCTGAGCGAATATGAACGTGAAAGTGATGCGAAGAAAGTTTTAACCGCACTTCTGGCTGATAACCTTGTCGATGAAGAAACTCACAACGAGGTAATATTTCTCCTCGAAGACTTAGGCAAAGATATCCTGTAGCCTGTAAGAAATTTATCGGCAAGGAAATGCTGAACCCTGTCGTCAAGCGAAGTACCTGAGCATAATCTTCAGGCCTCAAGCTGAGTTCAAACGAAAAAAAGGCTGTAGAAGATAAAATCATTACCTTCTACAGCCTTTATACTATTAAAAACGTAATATATCATTCCATTTCTCTAATTCCACATGATTTCCACTAACATCTTTAACCGTAACGGAACCCTTAAATTTATTGAGTTCCTCTCTAACTCGGTTTGCCATTTCTTGAACGAATTCCTTTTTTGTTTTCGATGTTCCTCTAATTTGCTCATTTAAAGCGCCATCATTGATGATAATAATTATCTCATTGTCCTTATATTTTTTTAATTCCTTCAGAAGTGTTAGTAATGCAACATGACTTACCACCAATGGTTTTTCATATGCCTGGAAAATAGATTTTTCAGCTACAAGCGCTTCATCTTGATAGATACGATATCGAATTTCTATATCCTCATTCTCATATTGGGTCGCGATTCCAACTAAATAAGCTTTAATCATCGTAGTCCTCCATGTCTATTTACAATTGCCTGCTTTTATATGACTTAACCTTCGTGGTAAAATCTATCTCCGGTTTGGGGGTTATAATAAACTTTAAGTTTTTTCCCAGTCACGGGATCCATGAAGACCTCATCTGTAGCTATATATCCTTTAGGAAGGTCAGCCCCGTGGTTCCTATGGTAACGTTTGTCCCAAAGGAACCACGAAAGTACGGCAATAATAAGTAATCCACCGTAAACTAATAAATTGATGGCCACAGCTATTCCCATACTTAAACTTCTTTCTCCACGACTACCGCAGTCCCATAAGCCACAATTTCACTCATCGTTTGCCCAATTTCGCTGGAATCGAATCTCATCATGACAACCGCGTTCGCTCCCATTGCTTGAGCATTCTTAACCATACGATCTATGGCTTGTTTACGTGTGTCTTCAAGTAAGGATGTGTATTCATGGATTTCCCCACCGACAAGACTGCGTAAACCCGCTACGATATTCCCGCCTAATCCCCGGCTACGAACAACAACACCGAACACTTGACCTTTAACATCTGTTACTTTGCAGCCTTTGATATTTTCTGTCGTAACAACTAACATGCCATTATTCCCCCTTTGGCAATGAAGATCATTATTCTATACCCTACTTTAAAACGGCTATCGAAAAATGTAAAGATTTTCTTGCCACCAATCAGCGATCACAACACCTTTCTGTTCTGCTTAAGAAATGTTTGGAACCCCCATTCTATTATTAGATATTCTCTATAAGAATAGCCGACAATAGTGACTATTACTTCAGTCGGCTATTCATTTTCCCTATGTATTGCATACGGCTCCTTTTACCTGTCCGCTTTGCTTACCTTCCGAAGCCGGCCCTTAATTGGAGTGTTTTGCAGCTCTTGCAGCACCAGCTCACCTTTATTATTTAAGATTTCGACAAAGGTTGATACATCTAGGATATTGATGATTCCGATATCTGCTGCGGTTATGCCTGAAATACTGCAAAGTGTGCCGACAATATCGACCGATCTCATCTTTGTTTTCTTCCCGGCATTCACATGGATTTTCATAATTTCAGCGCTCAGCTGCTCGCCTTTGGATTCTTTGATTTCTGGCAACGTATTGTTTTTCGCCATAAATTCTTGTTTCGCCTGCTGCACTGTTTCTTCTTCCGGTCTTTCCTTCAAAAGAATCTCTTTGCCGATATAGTCATGGATATCCTTTAAAAACTTATCTTCATTTTTGGTAACAAACGTAATGGCCTTCCCCAGCTTGTTGACGCGGCCTGTTCTTCCGATCCGGTGAACATAGCTTTCTCGATCATAGGGAATATCATAATTGATAACCAAGGTAATGTCCTCGATATCCAAACCTCTAGCCGCGACATCTGTCGCCACGAGATATCTGAAAAAACCGTGTTTGAAATCATTCATCACGCTCAATCTATCTCGTTGTTCCATTCCGCCATGCAGCTTCTCACAAGAATAGTTCAGCTTCACGAGTTCAGCGTAAACCTCATCGACCGTTTGTTTGGTATTGCAAAATATCATGCAGCTATCAGGGTTTTCGACAATCGTTAGCTCTCGCAAGAGCTGCATTTTAGCGGTCTGATCGACCTGATATCTTTCCTGAGTGATCCGATCTGCCGCTGGATTTTGTTCTTCGATTTCGACTCGGATCGGATTCTTCATGATTTTACTGCATAAGACATTAATGTCTTGGGGCATTGTCGCTGACAATAGAAGGGTCACCCGTTCTTGAGGCAAGTTCGTAATGATGGTTTCAATTTGCTCGATGAAGCCCATATTCAGCATTTCATCGGCTTCATCGATGACGAGAAATTTTATGTTGGAAGTATCCAAAGTCCCTCTTTCGATATGATCGATCAACCGACCCGGGGTTCCAACCCCGATGTGGGTTTTTTGTTTAAGTTCCTTCTCCTGAACCTGGAAAGGGTACTTCCCATAAATTGCCGCTACTTTTAGCCGTTTAAATCTACCAATATGAAAAATATCCTCTCTGACCTGGACTGCAAGTTCTCTGGTGGGTGTAAGCACCAAGGCTTGCGGTTTATTCTGTTCCCAATCCACTAATTCGCAAATAGGAATGGCAAAGGCTGCCGTCTTTCCGCTGCCCGTTTGGGACTTGACGATGATATCCTTTTGTGCCAATACAGCCGGAATCACCTGCTCCTGGACTTTGGTGGGACTGTTGAAATTTAACAAGGTGATTGCTTTTAATAACTCACCGCTTAATTGATACTCCTTGAAATTGCGATTGATCATTTAGTCATCTCTTTCACTATTACAATTCCTGATGTACGCTTTCAAATTTTCTTAAGCTGACTCTCCAATATTATACAATAAAAAAACAAAATGGCACTCGGTATATTACCAACTGGCCCATTGTCTGAGTTATTCCACTTAAAGCTGAACCAACCAGATATATAAACATACCACCTAAATAAAAACGTTTTCGCCCATAGAGGTCAGCTAACTTGGCAAATATGGGAATTGTAATAGTAGAAGAAATTAAATAGATGCTAAATACCCAGCTGTATAGATTTTCACCGCCTAAATCTTCCACTACACTTGGTAAAACAGTTGCTAAAATCGTTTGCATTATAATTGAGGAAACCAGTCCTAGGAGAATACCAGTAAAAGCAAACACACTATTTTTCCTTCCTATTGAGATAGCCTAACTTCTAACTAGCCTCAATTTTTAATTAGCGTCAACAGTAAAAGGTATACTTAACCCCTGAATTTGTTAAGATATGATTCACTCTAGAATTCTAACTACAGTACCTTTTCCACCATCAACAAGTACGCGGTCACCCGTCTGCAAACGCATAGTCGCATTGCCACAACCCACAACTGCGGGGATTCCCAAACTCACGAGCAACGACGGCAGCGTGCGAAAGCGGTGCTCCTACATCTGTGATGATTGCTGCTGCTCGGGGAAATAACGGTGTCCAAGCGATATCTGTCTGGGCTGTAACCAAAATCTCACCTTTTTGAAGTTGATCTCCTTCCTCTGGCCCTTTTAAGCAACGAACCACTCCCTCAATTCGACCAGCAGACCCTGCCGAACCTGTTATAATACTACCCTTTGACTCACTGGAATCGTACGTGGCAGCAGAAATAGAACTATATGCATCGTAAATATCATTTCGCCGCTTGGGGTCTTCCGCCCACCGAAATGGATCAAAACGACCACATATAATAGACGGGTAGGACGGCAAAGATGAGTACCTTCTATGAGTGTCCTTCCTGGCAGGGATAAATCTCACTGCACTCTCGTCCGTTGATAGGACATCCAGCACTTCTTCGATAGTCAGGAAGAAAATTCTTTCTCCCAGACCTGTTAATTGCCCTGCCCGAAGAGCGAAAGTGCGAGCAACCCACCGATCACGCACGTATTCGGAACGAACAGCTTCGCGCATGCGTGCTTTTGGAGCAACCTTATTTATACGACGCTTCATAGATTTTGCTTTCTGCGGAAATCTTATTTCGAAGCGGTTCCAGGCAGCATCAGACTCAGCGCGCTGTTTTAAAAGAAGAGCTTCTACATCTATTGGCGATTTTTCGAACTGAGCCAACTGCTGGTCTAGCCAATACGGATCCTCTGCTGGACGAGGAACTGACAGCTCGAACTCATTTGGTCCCCGGTGGCCATACTGAGCTATATATTCAGTACGGCTTATTTCTCCGCGTGTTAACTTTGCTATACCAAGAACAGGCCCAAGACTTGCTAATAAGCCTGATCCGTCTTTGAAGTCAGAACTACTGCTCAAGCCTGATATGAGCCTATCTGCATCCTCCGGTCCTACCAGTTCAGTTAATTCACGACGTAACTTAATGGTATAGTCTGAGAATTGAGTCATACTGCCCATTACACTCCAAACAGTGTTCTGCAGGTGAGGCAAAATATCGTTATGCCACAAGAAAATCAGATCAGCCTTTTGCTCCGTTGCTTGAATCTGTTTTTGCATCCCCTCACACCATGCTTGGTTCGAAGCCAAGAAGCGAGGCATTTCTCGGATTGCTTTAATTTGTTTAATAATTATCCCCACAAAATTAGTAAGAACCGATACTGTAGCTCGCTTAGTAAGATGTATTATAGGAATCTCCATGCTTTCTGGGATCCTTGTATATAACAAACCTTCCAGAAACTGAATTATACCTTGTTTGTTTTTTCCCAAAGCACTTAAAACCGAAGCATAAATACTTAAGTTAAGATAGATACGTCCACCAATATTACCGGAAGATTCATATCCGGGAAGCACCTTCCACGATTCGAATATGGGCTTTTGTACTGTCCAAGTCATAGGTGTCATCACCTGGGGGATAGCTTCTCCGAAATTAACATTTGACCATAAGTAACTACCGGTTGTACTGTCATTCCACTCCCCGGTGACAGGATTATGTCCAATCAAAGTCGTTATTGGGCGGGACTGCAACAAATATAATTTACCTCCGATAATTGACCACTCTATGTCCTGGGGACAACCCAGTTCCCTCTCCAAACGATTTCCCAATTTGTAAAGCTTACCTGCAAACTTTTTTAGTTCAGGCGGTCCATCATAGTTTACTTTTTGCCAAATGACTGTTTTTCGCCCCAGTATGAACGTATAAGCTGTAACCTGACCAGACACCAATTTTTCACCTAGCCCAAAGATAAAGTTCCCTGCCATTTCATTTCGGTTACCATTAACCGGGTCTGCTGTAAACAATACGCCCGAAATATCTGCTCTTACCATTTTCTGAACAACCACAGCCATTTCGTGAGACTCATTAATGCCTTTTACCTCGCTGTAAGCCTGCACCTCCTTACTATGCCGTGACTGGCGCACAGTTTGGATAGCCTTCCTGATTTCATTATCGGTGCGTGCATCCAGTACCGTGTCAAACTGACCGGCAAAAGAAGCCATCGCTGAATCCTCAGACAGGCCGGATGAACGGACAGCAAAAGAGCTTTCACCACCCTCCTGGCGTATTTGCTTAAGGCACGCCTGGATCTGGACCCAGGCTTCCTTTATTAATTCGTCCTTTTTAAAAGCTGTCTGCATAATTATAAAGCCATTAGGTACTGGATAATTATTTTGATAAAGGTGTGCAAGTGTCCCTCCCTTTCCTCCTCCTAGATACCTATGTTCAGGCCTTAAATCTTTAAAAAAATAGACTAATTGTTCCAAAACCCAAAACCTCCTTGTAAAGTTGTTTTTCTTTGCCCAAGCTTCTACTTCTTTTTTATCATCAAAAACGTTTCATGACCTTTAATTTACTCCTCCTTGTGAAGTTTTAAATCTTTAATCAGAGTTTGTAGAGCCCAATCTAGTGCTTCAGCTGTTTCTTCTGAATTAAGACCATACCTCTGTTTAAGGGTTGCCCATGTTAGAGAACTATAGAGATGAGAAATTATTGCATTAACTATCTTAGCGCCTTCCGGAGTCATATCAAGGCTACTCTCTAAAACCATTTTCTGAATTTTTTCATCTCTCTGGTGCCTACTATTAGGTTGAACATTATTTGCCAACAAAGCTATCGTGAAAGCCTGAACAATTGTTGCCTTTTCCTCAAACATCTCCAATGTCTTCCCAGCCATGGCAGGGATATCATCCAAGGAGCGGGGCGTAAAAGGAGTACTCTGGGCCATGATTTCTGAAGCTGACTCATAAAGAGCCTCTAAAAATGATTCCCTAGTAGGAAAATGGCGGTAAACCGTACCATAAGAGATTCCAGCGCGCTCAGCTACATCTTTTACACTAAAGTCAAGAATGCGACCTTCACTAATAATCTCTGCTACAGACGCTAAGATACTATCCCTCGTATTCTCCTTCTGATTGCGTCGTAAACGGCTGCTATAAGAGCGACGATTTGATTTTTCTTGTACCATATATATACCCTCCAACTCAATGAATTCAGTATATAGCTTCTATATTCAATTATGTTACTCTACTGTTTAAAATGTCAATAAAAAAATTAAAAACCTGTTAAAATATGATATTACGCCGCTATGCTTTGATGAATCCAATTCTTTCAGAGCCAATAACGCCCTTACAGCATGAAAGGCTGCATAATAGTATCGATTTATGACACTATGATGATAGTATCCTAGCAGTTCAAGAGATCAAACCGACTCTTCAACAGGATTGAAAAAACAAGATGAAATCCATGTAAATATTTGGTATAATACAATAGATCGTTTGCACTAATTGCAGGCAGTCTATTTTTTTTTGCTAAACTACTAATACTGTGTTCTTGTAGCATGGCCATAAGCTCTTTGCGCTTACAGGACCCCTCCACTTTCGAATTGCAGTTGAGTATGCAATGACTAACCAGACATAGCTTTTTTCTTTCTTCCATATACATTCGATCCTACCCTTACAGGCTTGTCATGATTCTTATGTGAACATCGAGCATAATCCTAATTTTGCTGCCTTTTACAAACTCCTGGTAGCATAAGGTTTCAATTTGATTGATAGCACCCGGTTCAATATTTTCCGTATATACAATTACATTGTTATATTTGCCTTTTATCTCTAGCATAGGGGAATTTCCTATCAAAATAAAATCTAACTACTTTTAGTCAAATTCAGCAAAAACCAGTTGCATCAAGATGCCTTCCTTATCCATCATCGGATTTTCGGGAAGTGATGTTAATGGGCTTCTACGAATATTCAGAAACATGATGATTGGATTTATTACAAGGTAACAAACACCTCGAAGACTTAGGAGAAGACACCTACTCCTTAAGAAAAATCAAAAAAAGGGCTTGCCTCGACGAGGTGAGCCCTTAAGCTTAGGTCAAAGTACCTATTCAGTAGAACGCTTTCATACTTAAGACAATTCCTTAATCAATTGTTCAGTAAATTGAACCATCTTGGCATAGGCCTCTTCTATTCCACACATAACATTAGGGATTCCGGCCACTAACGGTTGCATTTTTCGCCAACGCAATTCTGAACCATAAGCATGGCGAAACATATGCCTAAATCTTCGATATTCATCTAGTTCCTCCGCTAATTCTAAACTAATGATTGCTGGTCTTATATTCGGAATTTCATAGCTCATTGAACTCACTAACTCGCGATGGTAATCACCACTCGTTGAAGCTCCTCCATCTATTACCCGTGCAATGCGTTCAAACATGGATTCTACACCGGTATAGAAATGGTGGATAAAGGCCGCGCAGGAAATTAAATCACGACTAGGAATCGCCCCTTGGATCTTTTCAATATCTAGGGCTATTTCGTCAATCTCATGTCTGAGTTTCTTGATAGAGTCCATGTCCACCTGCAAATCGCCAATCAGTTTATGATACCGTATGATTTTCTTTTCTCCACTTGTCATAAGCTCACTCCATCTCGCTCGATTTTCTGACGCAGTGTTTCCGGTGCAAACTCCACCTGTACTAGATCTACCGCAATAGGTGTAGCAATATTTTCCGCGATTTTAAGGGCTTTGTAGTACTCCTCTTCGGGTAGTCCTTTTATGGCAAGATCAATATCCGAACTTAACTCATAGAGATCAGATGTTAGCGAGCCGAAAAGCCATACTTCGACCCCTGGATACGCCTTAACAAACTCTTGGGCAATATATCTGGCCTTAATCATAGCTTCTTCATAGAACTTTTCTCGTCGCTTATCCTCGGCTTCAATATTGGCTTTGTGTCCAGATATATACTGAGAAATATCCACAAGCCTCACCATCCCATTATTTTCCTATTATAAGAATAGCATAAGTAAGCGCCCTTCACAATGCCTAATCCACCATCTTTTGCGCCAGCCAAGTAAATCATCCCTTTGGCTTTAGTTACCTAATATTTCTATTCCTGATGCACGCTTTCATATTTTCTTAAGCCCACTCTCCAATATTATACAATGAAAAGACAAAAGGAGCTTGCCTCAACGAGGTGAGCCCTTTAGCTTGGAAAATATTAAATCACGCTGCTTAGGCCAGAAGGTCTCAGATTAAACAACTTTCTTTTCTAATGTTTCAATTCGCTTTTCTAATTTAGCAATATCCACGTAAACATATGTATTAATTGTATCCTTAATCTCAGACATATCCTTATCCAACTTATTAACTGACTTATCTAGCATATTAACTGACTTTTCTAGCTTATTAACTGACTTATCGATGTTCTTGTTATGCTGCTTAATTTCTTTTAGCTCCGCGAGTATTTCCTTTAAAATATCGTTATCCATTAAATAGCACCTCCCCATCCAAAAGCCCTTTTAATTATACCATGTTTACCGCCTGAGGAGTTAGCTCGTTTCAGGTTTACATCCTGAGAAAGGGCTACGTTTTATCGGACGCGGTATGCTTTTTCCGGGGATATTATAGTTTGCCATCGCCAACGGAATTTCTGTTATTTAAATAGTTGGTGCATTTCTCTAAAAAGGTCTTTATGCTTCTCTCCTCTTCTTGCTTTTTATCAAAGGTCATCTCTCCTCTTCCCAACCTATCACATAACCCAAGTAATGCTATCTCGTCAATAGAGACCTCGGCAACCATCCTTCTAATATCTGCAAAAGGCAGCCCCTTTGTAACAAAGAGTATTTGCATATGCCACCTGACCATTTTGGAAACTTGATTAATAAATTGGTCATCACTGATAAATTCCTTGAGAAATTCAATGGAAAGCCTCTCTCCGCATTTATCATGGTCATATGAGGTTATTTTCCCCTTCCTTAACTGAGTTGTGGGTGCTTTGCCTAAATCATGGAGCAAAGCAGACCACATCAAAACCTTTTGATTTTTGCTGAGATGCTTTCTTTCCCCTGCATTATCGAGAACTAACATCGTGTGGTTCCAAACACTACCTTCTGGGTGATATTTCGGAGATTGGGGTACTTTCCTTAAGTCACCCAGTAATGTGTAAGGGTATTTAACTTCAAAAATACCGGTTTTGCTTAATTCTCTTATGTAGGTTGATGGTTTATTGTCATTCATGAGATGAGCATCGAATTCAATAAATGTTGGCATGTTAATTTGCTCCTATACGAGAATATTTAATTCTAGTTTACCCAACTCCATAATTAATTAAGAGTAATGGGAGTGGAAATAAGTTTTTCAATTGAGGCTTCCATTAAAGTTACTCATATCTTAAGGTACCTACTTGACGATGGTAAATAAGGAGGTATGCTTTTATTACATCCCCCTGGTATAGGGGTGAGAGGAGGAGTGGAAAAGTGTACGTCATTAATGGCAAGGGTTCTTTGATTAGACTTATAGCTGGCTTCTTTGTGCTTGCAAGCGTTCTTTTAGGCCACTTTGTCAGCTCTTATTGGTTTATCTTCACTGGCTTAGTGGGTTGTCTGCTGATGACTTCTGCGTTGACTGGATTTTGCCCAATGGAATTGATTCTCAAGGCTGTTGGGGCGCCAGTACGGAAGCTCCCGAACGATTAAGGCTAAACGGATTAAAGTGGTCAATAACAAATAGAAGCAAGGGGATCGGCTCCATGTTCCGTTTTTGGAACATAGAACCGATCCCCTTCTCATTTAAAAAATTTTTAATTCTAGTTTAGATATCGCAATATTCCTTTTATTTGCACGTGGTTTCGCCAAATTGTCATAACTGTATAGAAGCGGGCACTGGTATCGTTGATCATCGGCGGCAAATATCGACCTAATTCCCCCTTGCGATCCTCGATTTTGAGGACCTCTGCTCCAAAATCCGCCAGGATCTGCGTGGCCAGAGGGCCGGGCAAGTATCGAGATAAATCTAAGATTTTAATCCCCTCTAAAGGCATACTCATTTGATGATAATCCCTTCTGGGTCAATGGTGTGACGAAGCAGGTCTAACTCTTCATAAGTAGGGGTAAGCGTTTCTCCCTTAACCCTGGAGATATTCAGCTTGAAACAGCAATTTTCGCGGCAATCCTCAGGTGTAAAACCCGGATGAAACGTATCAAGATACATCTCACCCTTTTCATCAAAGCGATAGACTCCCATGTCGGAGATAACAGCAGCCGGCCCGCCCTTGAATGCAGAACCATAAACCTCCTGTTTGGGAACCCATTCTTTATCCGGCCAATGCGGAATTCTCCATCCAGGCGAAGTGATGTAGCTGACTCTTTCCACAAAACGACGTTTTTGATTAATCTGCGGCATAATTAAAACACTTCGCTTGGCTAAGGAATGGATATCCGAATTACCGCCACTGCCGGTAAGCCTTTTACCCGTGGGACCACCCATAAAGGTACAATTAATGTTCCCATAGAGATCCACTTCGGCACCCCCCAGATAAGCCACGTCAACTCGGCCCGACTGGAGTTGCCCAAACACGTCAGTGAGACCATCCGCTACGGCAGCCTGGTAGCTGCAACGTGCATCGGCTACTGAAGTCGGTAAATCGATGGGTCGGCCATCAATTGAACCCGATTCATAGATACAGACAGCAGTAGGAGCTTGCGTATGCTGAGCCAACATGATGGCCGCCATGGGTAAACCCGTTCCGGCAAATACAATTTCACCATCGTTAACCTCACGAGCCGCAGCACAAGCCAAAAGGTCAATGGGCTTAAATTCTCCAATTTTAGAATAACCTTTCTTAGTCTCCATGATCTTACCCCCTTTTCAGTGTTGAAGAATAACCTAAAGAAGGATTCGCT
The DNA here is from genome assembly GCF_035539115.1 of Desulfitobacterium sp. Lineage (GTDB taxonomy): Bacteria > Bacillota > Desulfitobacteriia > Desulfitobacteriales > Desulfitobacteriaceae > Desulfitobacterium_A. Next base: position 28,307 of record NZ_DATLJA010000079.1, read on the forward strand.
CTTAGGGCTTCCAGTCGGGTAATCCCTAGTTTACTCAGATATTCCTGGAAGTCCTTGACCCCGAAAATCCATTCCTCTGCCCATTGATCGAACCCTTCTTGGGTTCGGGTGGCTTTAAAGAAATTATTAATAAAAGGACCATCAGGTTCATACGCACCGTATAATCCTGTGGGGTGAGCCCCCCACGGTAATTCAACAATATAATCCACCAGATAACCAGGGATCATATTCTGGGTCGGTTCACGGCGTAAGTATTCTTCAGAAACAATCTGCTCAGCGATGATAATGTTGTGTTTAGACGCTTTGATCACTTCTTGGTCGCTAAATTTTAAGCCCTCTACCCGCACAGTTCCTTCGGTACCCACCATTTGGACATGTGTAATACACCAGTCTGGATTTGCTGCAGGGATCAGAACGATTTCAGAATTGGTAAAAGGTTCTTTATACATGACATATTTATACTTACCAATATGGGGATTGGAGCCATCTCGGAGTCCCGCTTTCCCGAGATTATCATTCTCGGGATTCAGCATATCGCTTCCTATCGCAGAATACGTGGGTAAAAAGGGAACTCCCTTCGCTCCGGCGGTTAACCGATTTAAGACATGGATATGAGCCCAGTCTTCATACAATATTTCGTTATTTTCCATTTTTCTTGCCAAATTGCCACCAAACTTGCCGTAGAGTTCATGACCACACCAGCTTGATTCCCATATTCCAACGCAACCGGCTCCTACTAACATATCATCATGAGTTCCGCCATTGACCTCAACCAAATGAAGATTCCGTTTTTTCTGACGAATCAACTCATAAATAGCCGCCATGGGACGACGCCAAACCGTAAAGCCCCCGAAGGTTAACATATCCCCATTATTGATCTGCCCGATCGCTTCCGCTAGACTGACAATTTTAGGCCTGGCCATTGAACAAAACCTCCTTTAATTCAATCGTTGAATCACCTTTAACTACTAAAAGCGACCGATCACTTCACGCCCGATGATCATCCGCTGAATCTGATTCGATCCTTCGTAGATTTGCGTAATTTTAGCATCTCTCATCATACGTTCGATAGGGAATTCTGAACAGTAACCATATCCGCCTAGCAATTGCACACAGTTCGTTGTGACTTCCATGGCAACGTCCGTTGCAAAAAGTTTAGCCATTGATGCCTCTTTGTTATGAGGCATTTGGTTGTCTTTGAGCCAGGCTGCTCTGTAGATCAGCATCTGGGCCGCCTCAATTTTGGTGGCCATATCGGCAATCATGAATTGAACACCCTGATTAGCCGCTAGTGGTTTACCAAATTGCTGTCTTTCCTTGATATAATTTGTGGTGAATTCCAGGGCACCTTCAGCAATCCCTAGCCCTTGAGCAGCAATGGTGATCCGGCCACCGGCCAGCAGCCCCATTGCCACGGCAAAACCATTGTTGATTTCTCCTAAGACATTTTCTTTGGGAACTTCTACATTTTCAAAATTAAGTTCAACGGTGGGCGAACCATGCATTCCCATTTTGTCCACAGGTTTACTAATGGTAAATCCTGGCGTGCCTTTTTCGATGATTAAGCAAGTAATCCCTTTGCCTTTCGGCTGCGTTGAATCTGTCTTCACGAACGTACAAAAGGTTGTAGCCACACTACCGTTAGTAATGAAAATTTTGCTTCCATTCACGAGAAAATGATCGCCTTTATCTTCGGCGCTGCATTTTAGAGAAGCGGCATCTGATCCGGCATTTGGCTCCGTCAGTGCATAAGCACCAATAATCTCGCCTGTAGCCAGCCTCTTCAGATATTTTTCTTTTAAGTCCTGACTCCCATAGAGATACATGCTCATACAACCTAAGCCTGTATGGACACTCGTAATAACTGCAGTTGAAGCGCAGGCCTTAGCGAATTCTTCGACGATAATCGCGAAGTCCAAATAGGTGCCTCCTCCACCGCCCCATTCTTCAGGAATCGGGAAACCCGTGAGTCCAAGTTCTCTCATTTTATTCCACGTTTCCATTGGAAACTCATGGGTTTTATCCAGTTCAGGGGCTAAAGGTGCAAGTTGGTTTTGGGCAAATTTCCTGACCATGTCTCTAAGCATCAATGTTTCACTACTCATTTGGAAATCCATGTTTAACTCCACTCCATTTCTTACACTATATTGTCGTCAACTTTAGTCAGCATCGACGCGAATCAGCATGGCATCGCCTTGGGCATGACCGGCGCAGATTCCACATACTCCATAACCGCCGCCACGACGTTTTAGCTCATAGGCTAACGTCATCACGATTCGAGCCCCAGTTGCCCCGATGGGATGACCATAGGCAATCGCACCACCATTGACATTGACCTTCTCGAACATCTGCTCCTTCGTCATCCCGAGAATACTCCGGGCACTCACAAGTGCTACAGCTGCGAAAGCTTCGTTAATCTCGATAAGCTTTACCTCATCAAGCGTCATATTGTTTTGGTCCAGTACCTTCATAATGGAAAGGCCCGGAACAGTGGCAATATCTTTAGTCGGTTGGGATACTTCTGCATAGTCAACAATCGTAAATAGGGGTTTTATACCGAGTTCGTCCGCCTTAGCCCGACTCATGAGGAGGCAAACATCTCCACCGTCATTCGTTCCAGGCGCATTACCCGCGGTCACGCTGCCTGGTTTTCCCGTTACGGCACTGACATGATTGAAAACGGGATCAAGTTTGGCTAGACCTTCCATCGTGGTATTGGAACGGGGTCCTTCATCCTTTTCCATTATTTCTTTACCTTTTTTAATCGTGATGGGGAAAATTTCGTCATCAAGTTTCCCCGAAACAATCGCTTCATTGGCGGCCTGTTGGGAATGGAGAGCCCATTCATCCTGTTCTTCCCGAGTGTAGCCAAATTCATCAGCGACTTCAGAACCATGAAGGGCCATATGACGATCATAAATAGCATCCCAGAGACCGTCTTTTACCATTAAATCAACACAGTCCGTACTGGGAAGCCCCATCTTCTTCCCTTTTCTCATATCAGGGAGTGCGAAAGGAGTATTACTCATACTCTCCTGACCACCGGCGATAACGATCTCAGCTCTTCCCAAGGCAATCATTTGAGCACCCAAATCAATCGTTTTAACTCCAGAGGAGCATACCTTATTGACCGTAATAGAAGGAATATATTCAGGAAGTCCTGCTAAAAGCGTAGCTTGACGACTCGGAACTTGTCCACAGCCAGCCTGAACTACATGGCCCATGATGACATAATCCACATCCCCAGGGGCGACTTTTCCTTCGGTTCTGCGGATCACTTCTTTAATCGCCAGTGCTCCTAATTGGGCAGCATCATATTCCACTAAGGCTCCAAGGGATTTACCATAAGGCGTTCTACAGGCTTCTACGCATACAACCTCACGTTGTTTGGCATAGGTGTTCCCGATTTTTCTCCCCATGGTTGAATAATCAGGCTTTCTTTCACCGTAAGCGCTTATTTTACCATCCTTGTAATATCCTTTTCTTGTAATTTCAAGTTTTTGGGCTATTTTAGACATATATTATTTCCTCCTTAAAGCGATTGATGGCAGACGTCATGCTTCATATTTATAAAAACCGCGACCGGATTTTCTACCGTACCAACCCGCTTTAACGTATTTTCGGAGTAACGGGCAAGGACGATATTTATCGCCTAGTCCTTCATGAAGGACTTCTGCAATGGCTAAAACAGTGTCCAGTCCGATTAAATCAGCTAACGCTAAAGGTCCCATTGGGTGATTCATCCCTAATTTCATAACATTATCAATGGCTTCGACCGTGGCAACCCCCTCATAAAGGGCATAGACGGCTTCATTAATCATGGGGATTAAGATCCGATTTGCCACAAATCCAGGGGCATCATTGACTTCCACTGGTGTTTTTCCCATTTCGAGGCTGAGGGTTTCAATTGTTTTATATACGTCGTCACTGGTAGCCAGACCACGAATAACTTCAACAAGCTTCATCACAGGAACGGGATTCATAAAGTGCATCCCTATGACTCGATCGGGTCGTTTGCTAAAAGAAGCAATCTCAGTAATAGGTAAGGAAGAAGTATTGGTCGAAAGAATAGTATGTTCTGGACAAATTCCGTCAAGTTGCGAAAAAATTTGGCTCTTAATCTTCATATTTTCCACAGCAGCCTCAATAACCAAGTCAGCTGAAGCAGCATCTTGTAAAGAGGTCGATTTTGTAATACGGCCTAAAGTGGCTTCCATTTCCGTCGCATTAAGTTTCCCTTTTTCGACACTTCGACGGAGATTTTTCTCAATAATACCAAGACCGCGAGTTACAAATTCTTCTTTAATGTCATTTAGGATGACAGAATAGCCCGTCTGAGCAGCAACCTGGGCTATTCCACCACCCATCTGTCCTGCCCCTATAACCATTATTGTCTTCATAACTAACTCCTCCGTTCTGTTGTGAATTTTCTTGTACTCATTAATGCACAGAGTCTTACTCTCTCAGCCTCACTCCTTATACCTGCAAATACCGGATCTTTGAATATTAATGTCTGAATCATTTGAATTATTTTGCAATTAACATGCCAAGGAACGACCTCTTTTTTATTAAGTATCGATTTTAGTGCTTGTATGGCTCTTTGTGAATTGAAATTCATAAATGTTGAATCCATATAGAGAAGAATCAGACCGCTGTATGCTATAAGTAAACGTCCCGAAAGCGGACGTATTTTGAAACAAATACGTCCGCTTTCGGGACGTTAAATAAAGACAGATAGACAGATAAAGTTATTATCCTTGTCCTTCTTTTTGCTTAACCCTTCTCTTTATCCACTCAATAATATCCGTCGTGGGTGTGCCCGGGGTGAAAATTGCTTCTGCATATCCGCCTTTAATCAAGGCACTAATATCCTCTTCCGGTATTGTTCCTCCTCCCATGACAAGGATATCTACGGCATTTTGCTCTTTGAGAAGTTCTTTGACCCTTGGAAATACCGTCATATGAGATCCTGATAAAATACTCAGACCAATGACATCAACATCTTCTTGAATCGCCGCTTCGACGATTTGTTCAGGAGTTTGATGTAGTCCAGAATAGATAACTTCCATTCCACCATCACGAAGGGCTCGGGCGATGACTTTTGCACCGCGGTCATGCCCATCTAAACCAGGCTTACCCACTAATACACGAATACGCGTTTGATCCACGTATATCCCTCCTTAATTATTCCCATCATTAAAACACTGCCTGTTCCTTGTACTCCCCGAAGATTTCTTTCAGGACTGAGACGATTTCCCCTTCGGTAGCGTATGAACGAACGGCATCAATAATTTTCGGCATCAGGTTATCTGAACTCATGGCTGATTCTTTTAAGGCATCGAGAGTATTCTGGACGTGCAAATTATCCCGAGTTGCTTTTAATTCTTTGACACGACGTACTTGACTGGATTCGATTTCGGGATCAATTTTTAGGAGGTCGATCTCAATCTTCTCTTTCGTCTGGAACTCGTTTACTCCGACAATAATCCGAGCTTTACTTTCGATCTCTTTTTGGTAACGGTAGGCTGCATCGGCTATTTCTTGCTGGAAGAAGTTTTCGCTAATTGCAGCAAGCACCCCACCTTGCTCTTCAATTTTACGGAAGTATTCTTCAGCCCCTTCTTCCATTTGGTTTGTTAAAGCTTCTACGAAGTACGAACCGGCTAAAGGATCTATAGTATTGGCGACTCCCGTTTCATAGGCAAGAACTTGCTGAGTCCGCAAGGCAATCTGTACTGCTTTTTCAGAGGGTAGCGCAAGGACTTCATCCATGGAATTCGTATGCAGCGACTGGGTTCCTCCTAGCACAGCAGCCATCGCTTGATAGGCCGTTCGCACAATATTATTCTCAGGCTGCTGGGCCGTAAGTGAACACCCCGCAGTCTGGGTATGGAAGCGCAGGAGAAGGCTCTCCTCCGTCTTCGCTCCATATTTCTCTTTCATATGGCGGGCCCAAATTCTGCGGGCAGCGCGATATTTTGCGATTTCTTCAAAAAAATCCGTATGTGAATTAAAGAAGAAGGATAGGCGAGGTGCAAAATCATCAACATCTAGACCGGCTTTGATTCCAGCTTCAACATAGGCAAAGCCATCCGCTAGAGTGAAAGCTAGCTCTTGAAGGGCGGTTGCTCCAGCTTCACGGATATGGTACCCACTGATACTAATCGTATTCCACTTTGGAACATTATCCCGCGCAAAAGCGAAAATATCTGTGATCAAGCGAAGAGATGGCTCAGGTGGGAAAATCCAAGATTTCTGGGCGATATATTCCTTTAAAATATCATTTTGGATCGTTCCCGTGAGTTTATCCGCAGGAACGCCTTGTTTTTCAGCCGCCACAATATACATGGCCCATAAGATGGATGCCGGAGCATTCGTCGTCATGGAGGTGCTAACTTTATCAAGAGGGATATCCTTGAAAAGAGTTTCCATATCTTGGAGTGAATCAATCGCTACCCCAACCCTTCCGACTTCCCCATAAGCGCGTGGATGATCAGAATCATAGCCCATGATGGTTGGCATATCAAAAGCGACACTGAGCCCAGTTTGTCCTTGACTGAGCAGAAATTTATAGCGTTGATTTGATTCAGCTGCTGAGGCAAAGCCTGCAAATTGCCGCATCGTCCAGAGTCTGCCCCGATACATGTTTCTCCGAACGCCCCGTGTATAGGGGTATTCTCCAGGATAACCCAGATCTTCACGATAATTGATTTCAGGAGTGTTAACTGGAGTATAAAGCGGTTCGATGGGAACACTGGATACGGTCATAAAGGGTCCTTTCCGCTCTTTCTTCTCTGGGTAGGATTTTTGCCAACGGGAAAAATCTTCACTCATCAAATTCACCTAACCTTTCTTTATTGTCACTCCCTGAAACACCTTTTTCATCTTTATATCTATAAATTTTTGCTCTGAAACAATTAAAAAGCCAGAATCTATATTTCATTATCTCGAAGAATGATTTTTAGATTCTAATGAGAGAATTGTCGTCCAGATTTTTTCGGCGAGTTGATACGGATTTTTTTGTTCAAGGACATCCCTCGTATTTATCCAGTTTGCCCAAGTCGTTTCAAACGTTTGACGCGTTATTTCTTCCCAGTGGCTCCAGACTTCTTGACGGAAAGCCTTTTTCTGGCGTTCAAGATTCTTCCCAGACTCGATCAGAAAGTTCTGATGGGCAGTAATTTGATTGTGAAGCTCGGTAAGCCCACGTTGGTCTATGACACTGGTCAAGACCACTGGTGCACGCCAAGATTTTTCTCCATTTAAGTCGAGCATCATTTGGATATCATTCTTAAGACGCTCGGCACCCGGTAAATCAGCTTTATTAACAACAAAGATATCCGCAATTTCCATGATCCCTGCTTTGATCGCTTGGATTCCATCTCCGGCTCCCGGGTTCAAAACCACGATGACGGTATCAGCTAGTTCCATGATTTCTAACTCGGATTGCCCTACTCCGACTGTCTCGAGTATGAGACGTTGATAACCCGCAGCTTCCAGGATTCTTAAGACATCGATCGTGGAGCGCGCCACTCCCCCCAAATGCCCTCGCGTTCCCATACTTCGAATGAACACTCCGGGGTCCGTACCATGGGATTGCATCCGAATTCGGTCTCCAAGAATAGCCCCGCCAGAATAGGGACTACTTGGATCTACAGCGACAATTCCAACTTTGTCCTTCTGATCCCGGTAGAGTTGAGTTATTGCTTCTATTAAGGAGCTTTTACCTGCACCCGGTGGTCCCGTTATACCTATGACCATTCGTTGTCCGGTCCTCGGCAGGATTTGACTCATAATGTCGATTCGCCTTTGATTATCCTCGACTTGGGAAATGAGTTTAGCAGTAGCCCGCTTGTCCCCATTCCATAGGCGTTCCAGCCAAGATTCCAAATCGTCGATTCTCAAAATTCCATCCCTTCCTTTGCTTCAACCCCCTGATGGTATGCATGCCGTTGTTCTTGCATTATGGTTACGGTATCGGCAATAGCTAAAATTTCATCTGGCGCATAGCGTCCGGTTAAAACAAGATTAAGTCGAGACGGACGCTTCTCAAGAAGGTCTAAGACCTCTTGAACCGTGACCAATTTAAATCCTAAGGCGACCAAAAGTTCATCTGCGACGATCAAGTCAAAACGATCTTCTTTAAACCATTGGGCTAAAATGTCTAAACCGTCATGGGCCATCGCGATATCCACTGGATCGGGATCCTCAAAGGATACAAAACTATCCCTGCCCGATTGGACAAGCGTTAAATTCGGAAGTTGTTCGGAAATTCTTACCTCTCCATAATTTTTGCTTCCTTTCATGAATTGCAAGAAACCAACCTTTTGTTCGTGCCCCAAGGCCCTAAGGCTCAGACCCAAAGCTGCTGTGGTCTTTCCTTTCCCATTACCGGTATACATAAGCAAGAGTCCCTTCATTGATTCATCTCCCTCCAAATACTCTAAATATTCTGTAATATCAGCTTAAAAGCTCTTGCTAAATGTCTTACTCCTTCAACCACCCTCCTCTTATGGGCAACTACTGAATCTCTAGTCTTTCATTAACCGAATAGTTAGAATTATATTGCAATTTATGTGCCAACTCAATATCACCCAAATAAAGTTGATATTCCCGAATAATGAGTAAACATGGAGAAAACACCTGTGTACCCTATACTATAAGTAAGCGTCCCGAAGGCGGACATATTTGTTCAATATATGTCCGCCTTCGGGACGCTATGCAAAGGCAGATGGATAAACCGAAAAAAACTAAACCGAAAAAAACTAATCTTTCAGATTGTATTTATCGAGTTTATCGTAAAGTCTCGACCTACTAAGGTTTAGGAGTTTCGCAGCTTTTGTTTTGTTGCCCCCAGCCTTTTCAAGGGCTCCAATAATCATCTTACGTTCTATTTGACCGATTTTTTCCTGGTGGCGAATCGACCCACTAATTACCTGACCTGTGGAAGAGCTATTGTTCAGTATTTGTTTGGGTAAATGAGTTAACTGGATCAACCCACTGCGCGTATAGTTTACAGCCCTCTCCACGACATTTTCCAATTCACGTATATTTCCTGGCCATGAGTAGTTGAGCAAAATCTTCATAGCATTATCGGCGATATCCTGGACGTTAGCATTAAGAATGTTATTAAATTTAGTTATAAAAAAATGGGTTAAAGGTTCTATATCCTCGGTACGCTCCCGTAGTGGTGGTAAATGCAAATTGATGACATTTAACCTATAATATAGATCCGCTCGGAACTCTCCTTCAGAAATAGCTTTTTCGAGATTTTTATTGGTGGCTGCTAAAACACGGACATTGACTTTAATGGTTTTTGTACTACCTAAACGTTCGAATTCACGGTCTTGTAACACCCGTAATAACTTGGATTGTAGAGCTAGCGGCATGTCCCCGATTTCATCTAAAAAGAGCGTTCCTCCATCAGCTATCTCTAAGCGTCCCGGTTTACCGGCCTTTGCTGCACCAGTAAAGGCGCCTCCAATGTAACCAAACATTTCCGCTTCTATTAGGCTTTCTGGAATAGCGGCACAGTTTACTTTAACAAATGGTCCTTTGCACCTGTCACTACAGAGATGAATAGCATGGGCTACTCCTTCTTTGCCAGTGCCGCTTTCCCCTGTAATTAATACGGTAGAACGACTTGAGGCAACAATCGTTATTTCTTCCTTTATTCCTTTCATCTCGGTACTTTCGGCAACTATGTCTTTCATAATATCTTGTGCAGTCTTGTTTTTTTGTAATTCTTCCTGGAAAAACGAAACTTTATGTTCTAAGAATCGGATTTTTTCAGCGAGTTCCTGGGCTTCGGCAAGCTGAGGAAATACGGCCTTTCCCACTGCACCAACGACATTTCCTTCTTTTATTATGGGCAACCGGGAAACAATTAAAGGCTTGCCCTTAATTGTCAGGACATCACTTGTTTCCGATACACCAGTGCTGGCCACAATGTGTAATCGGCTCGTCTCCATAATGTCCGTAAACGGTTTTCCAACAACTTCTTCAGGATGTAGAGTTAGAAAGTCTGCCATCGCTTGATTAACAAGCGTCGTTTTTCCTCTTCCATCCACCACAATTATACCGTCATGAATAATATTAAGAACTGTGTCGAAGGTTTTGTTTAAAGCTTTAACTGATTCTAGCTCTTTAGCAGTATGCTCTAAATCTGTAAGATCTTGAAAGATGACGATTGCTCCCGCAACGTTCCCTCCAATGTTTAGGGGAGTAATATTTACGACCATGGTAATGTTACGGTGCGCGTACTTTATTCCTATTTTAACCTCACCGTGAATGAGTGACGGGGTTAAGTCTAAACTAGGCAATAACTCTTTGAAGGACTGGCCAAGGGAGATATCAGCCTCTAAGCCTAGTAACCGGCTTGCCCCTATATTAATAAGAGTTACCGAACCTTGGCTGTCAACAGCTATCACACCGTTGTGCATAGAATCTAATATAGCTTTCAACTGAACATTCAGGAGCTCGGAATGCCTAAATAAAGTCATAACCATATTCGCTTTGCACAGAAGGCCAATTACTTTCCCTTCCTTGTTAATAACAGGAAGCGACCCGACCGGACTCACTTGCACTAAACTAGCCAACTTGTCGTCTGGGATATCGTCCGAAATACTGAGCACATCTGTTATTAGGTAAGGGTCAACTATGTCTTTAGAGGTTGCACCGTCTTGAATCGCACGATAAAGGCTACTTCTACTAAATATACTTAAAAGTCGGTCTTCTTCATCTAATACAGGGATAATGGCAATCTTTAGATTCATGAAAATACTCACAGCTTTAGCAATAGTGTCGCCGAGGTTCAAATATGAAAGTTTGGTATTGGTACCTTCCCGAAGGAGCATTTTAATCACACCCTTACTAAAATTAGCGCTTTATTAGCCACAAAGGAATTACCCAAATCCCAACTGCATCAAGCAGTAAGTATTATCTGTATTTTCTTAATATTCTTCACTATTGATATATTTCCTGCCTAAATAATCAATAGTGAAGATATTTCCCTATATATACAAAGACCTGTATCATTGAATTTCAAAACTTTCCGTCTAAACGCCGTTCAATCTCATCATCTGTGAAAGCCCCTTCTCAAATGCTTTATAAGAAGAAATCTATTCATTCTTTACCAAAACGACCTTACATTCTCCTATCTGCACTTCATTCCACTTGAGCACCAAATGGTCTTCATTCGCCAAAGCTCCAACCCCTGCAGGTGTCCCTGTAAATATAATATCCCCCTGCCCTAACCCGAAATGCTTAGCTGAGAATTCGAGGATCGTTGGCAAATCAAAAATCATATCTTTAATATTGCCGCGCTGAACTTCCTGGCCATTTTTCTCTAAAGTAAAATCATAGGCACTAACCTCCTGTAACCCTTCAAAGGGCAGCCACGAGGAAAGCACTGCAGAATTGGGGAAACCTTTAGCTAATAACCAGGGGTATGCTTTCTTTTTTAATTCATCTTGAACATCTCTAAGCGTCAAATCCAGACCGATTGTCATTCGATCAATAAGTTCTTCTAGCGGAAGGCCTGGCTCATAAGTCCTCGCCAGATGAATGACCAATTCTGTTTCATAGTTCACACTTCCTCGGTCCCCTGGGAGCAGAATCGTTTGCCCCTTCGCCCCTGCCAAAGCATGAGTGGGCTTGCTAAACAAAAAAGGAGATGTTGGAATCGCATTGTTTAACTCCTGGGCATGTAGCCGATAATTTCTCCCTATACAATAGATGTTCTTAATGTCTGAAACCATTCTTTTTGCCTCCTATATATTGGTCAAGTCATTGTTATCTATACTAACAAAGAGAGAAGTCGCATTAAATACGACTTCTCTCTTCTCTTGTACACCCTCCCATATCTATTTACATGATTTGAGGTATGTAGCAGGGGCGATCAGATTCTATCTTACCACTTGCCTTTGCCTACATGACCTGCAATTTCAGCTTTGCTTCTTTGCTTAATAACCCAAGCTTCATCCCGTGCTTGTTTAAACAATGCTACGCAAGGAGGGTCAAGATTAATGTCGATACCTTCTTTGGCTAAATCTTTAATTTTCATAGCGAGTTCTATAATTTCCATGTGGATCTCATTTGTGCGATCTGAATCATAAACTTTTTTGGCATCTTCTACGGATAAAGCCAAGAACTTCTCCTTAGGCGCTCCACATTTTGGACATTTTTCAGGGGCCTCGCTGCCTTCATGAAGGTAGCCGCATACAGAACATTTCCACAACATAATTTTGGATCTCCTTTCATACTTCGAATAATTTCCTAAATTCCACGTCTAATTACTTAATTTTGTTACTCAACACGAAACTAAGGAGAATCAAGGAAATTTCTTCTTCATTATACCATTTATTCACCGTCTCGCGTCAATTTGCTAAAAACCTTTTATTAAACCCAAGTTTGGCGACAATTTATTCCAAACGCAGTAATATCAAGGCTTCTAGGGTTTGCCAACGAAAGTGTAGTCCCAAATTGGAAAATGACCTCTCCGAACTATTGATTTTACTGGGCTAAAGGGGTTCTGTTTTTGA
>NZ_DATLJA010000080.1:0-4372 GCF_035539115.1 Desulfitobacterium sp.
GCATCCGACGTAGGGTCCCATGTCAAGTCGACCCCAGTGAAAAGGAGGTAAATGCCCGCTTTACGAGTAATAAAAAAGATCGATGGTGAGGAAAGGAGATTTATCTTAAGTTTCTCAAAATCGTGTCTTGACAAGCGGGGGCATTACACTTCCCTATGTATTACTATTCCGGTTCACCAACGAATGAAAACAAATATCTATATGCTAATGCACCTTCTGGCAACGTCAACACTTGGGTAAGCGTTTCCGGGATTTGGTATCCGTGAGTCACTTAATGCGCAGGGCTTAAATATTTAAATCACCGGCATACTCGCTGCCGGTGATTTAAATTAAAAGGAGATAACGAAATGATAAAAACAAAATCACTTGCCGTGCTAGCTCTTCTGATTTTAATCGTGGTGGCAACGGGGTGTCAAAGACAGGTCGATAAGTCAGGGCAAAGCGCTATCCCGGCGTCTTCCGGGGACAATTCAGCTCGGCATATCCAAAGAAAACTGGACACCAACTTAAGTGTAGACGCAGAGGTGATCGCCCCCTCGACTATTCAAAAGCTCAACACGTACCTTGTAGCCCCGCTTAAGTTAGACACACAGGTACAGACGTTAAAAACTTTGCTTATCGCAAACAGTCAGATCACACAAAAAAAGGAGTTAGACGGAACAGTAGGAAATGCATTTTTTCGAACGATTGATGGAAAATATCTTGGAGTTGGTAGTAAATCTGTTTATTTCGAGACGGCTAACTTCCAACCGTATATTTACCAAATATTATTCCGGTATATTACTCCGGGGAATACGACTTATAACTTAGACCGATTCAGCCAAAACCAGGCTCTTGACTTGCCCTTCATGCCCTATCGGCAGGCTGAAGATAAGGTTATAAAGGAACTTGCCTCCCTAGGAATTTCTGCATATGACGAAGTAGAAACTTATTCGTTGGATTACAAAACCCTGCAAGCCCAGGAAAAGGCCATGAAAGAAAAAGGTGACCTGACCAGCCCAAAAGATGGCAGCATCACGCTAAAGGACCGTTGGAGTGCAGAAGATGATTTATTTTTTATAATTTTCCGCAGCAGCCTTGACAATATCCCTGTTTATCCTTTAGATCATGGTAATGTTGAAAATAATACCATTGTGCAAAGTGGTTATATTTATGCTGCTTATTCCCAAAAAGGATTGGAATTTTTAAAAATTGATTCCTCCTATCAGAAAAAGGCAGTCGATCAGGAAGGCTTGAAGATCATCAGTGCCGAACAAGCGCTGGCTGCTGTCGCGCGCAAATACGGGAATGTTATCTTGACTGATCCCATCACCATTACAGCTATTGAGCTTTATTATGTTCCGACGCTCATCAGGCAATCAAGGGATGAATTTCGTATGGTTCCGTCCTGGTCTTTTAAACTGGAGCAAGTAGTGAAAGACGCTAAGGGTCAACCGCTTACCGTTAATAACAGAATTATCATTGATGCAACAACCGGAGGTGAAATCCTGTGAACAGGCTCTTGGGCAACTTAAGAGTGGATTTTCGCCGGGCTTTTTTTTCATTCGGCTTTCTCCTAGCTGTGGTCGGGATGAGCGCAGCGTTGTTTTTCAGCGCCAGCACAGAGGGTCAAGCGATAGTGTACGACAATGGCGGGGATGTTTTATATCTGTACAGAGTTGCTCATCTTCAAGGATTTTCGATGCTTTCTATAATATTTGCCACGCTACCTTATGCAATTAGTTTTTGCACTGATTGGAACAACCAGTTTATCCGTTCAGCCGTTATTCGGACAAACATTAAAAGTTACGGTATTTCCAAGGTTTTTACCACCGCTTTAGCTGGCGGGAGTGCTGTGGCTCTTGGGGAGGTTCTCTTTATTCTTTTGCTTCGCTTGCATTTCCCATTGGTGGACAGGCAAAGCCCCTTTTTTCAGAACGCTGCCTCGGATCAGGTGTATGGAAGCCTGCTTTCGGGGGGAGATTTTACTGCCTATTTTGCTTCTAAGATTCTGATTAGTTTTTTTGCGGCTGCCTTCTTTGCCGTCCTGGCCCTATGGATTTCGACTTATCTCACTAACGTGTTTGTTACGCTTGCTTCTCCAATCCTCTCCTATTATTTCCTATTAATCTTTACAAGACGAATCGGGTTGCCACAATGGTGTGATTTACAGAGAGTTTTATATGGAACATTCTCTGCGGGTAAGCCGGTTTTCTCCCTGCTCTATTCCATTTTCTTCTTAACGTTTCTGTGTACACTGATGGGAATTATGATCGTTCGGCAAATCAAAAGGAGGCTGGAGCATGGGTAGGATTATTAGAATTTTTTCTTGTAGCGCTCAGAATTTACGCAAATGGTCTGCCAATCCCCGGATCTATGTACTTAGCCTCCTCCTGATTGGATTTCTGGGCGATACCGTCCTACCGATTGCCGACTTTTCCAGTTCTGTGCATGTGCCGGCGACCCCGTGGGTGTTTCCGTATCTCGCACTCAATCAAAAGGTGCTTTTATTGCTCATGCTGGGGATTGTTCTGCTGTTTTGTGATGCACCTTTTATCGACGCCCATCAACCCTATGTCATCATCCGCTCCGGCAAAAGGGATTGGCTTTTGGGTCAGATTATTTATATCATGCTGGCCTCAGCGCTTTACTTTCTTTTTATTGCCTTGATTTCCGTCTTGATGCTGCTCCCTAATTTGACCTTTTCCAGTGAATGGGGGAAGGTTCTGGGAACGTTGGCGCTAACCGATGCGGGGAATCAATTTAAGATTGGATTACCTATCAGTTACCAGTTGCAGTTCACCTACACGCCAATTGCGGCGATGGCGTGGAGCTTCTTTCTGAATTGGTTGGTAGGCACATTTCTGGGGTTGCTCATGTTTGTCCTCAATATGCGTTTTACAAGGGAAATAGGAGCGGTTGTGGCCGCCTCCCTGGTTTTTTTACAGTACTTTTGCTTTGAGGCTAACGGTTTTTTACTGTGGCATTTCTCTCCGGTATCCTGGGCAAGTCTGGGTAATCTGGATACTACCCACACTTCAGCTTTACCGTCACTCATCTATGCGGTCAGTGTTTTAATCGGGCTCAACCTCATGTTAATCTTACTGGCGGTTTTATTCTTCCGTAAAAAGAATATTGATGTATTGCCGCCGATGTAAAGGAGTCGTGAAAAATGGCAGAAAATGTACTGGTTATTAAAGAAGTAACGAAAAAGTTTAAAAATGCTACAGCACTTGACAAGGTATCGGTTTCCTTTGAAGCAGGGAAAATTCACGGTATAATCGGGCGTAACGGTTCGGGTAAGACAGTTTTGTTTAAATGCATCTGCGGCTTCATGCCTCTTACCTCCGGCCAAATTATTATGGACGGCAAGCAAATCGGAAGAGAAATTGATGTACCGCACGACGTTGGCATTATCATTGAAGCGCCGGGGTTTCTGCCCAATTATAGCGGCTACAAAAATCTCAAACTCCTATCGCTTATTCGTAAGAAAATAGACGACACGAGAATAAAAGATACCCTTATGCGTGTAGGATTGGATCCTGAGAGCAAAAAATGGGTTGGCAAGTATTCTCTCGGGATGCGGCAACGCCTTGGCATCGCACAGGCGATTATGGAAGATCCTTCTCTTCTCATATTGGATGAACCAATGAACGGTTTGGATAAGCATGGTGTTGAAGATGTCAGACAGCTTTTGCTGAAGCTTAAAGAGGAGGGAAAAACAATTTTAATTGCCTCACACAGCTCCGAGGATATCGCCAGGCTGTGCGATACGGTATGCGAAATGGACGCAGGGATATTAATGGCTATCCGGTAATCGGTTTTATAATAAAAAACGGTTTGCGGTAACAGCAAAAAATTGCGGTAACTGCAGTATGATTTTCGGCGCAAATGTATTTAGATTATGGTAAAGTAATTGGAGATACTGGAACTTATCGTGTAGCATTAATGCGTGATAATACGTTTGTCGACTATTTCATTGGTTCCGTAGACGTACCTAGGAATGGCTCGGAAAGTGGAAGTTGGAGTTCAGTGAATGCTGGAATTTATTACTTTATCTTTACAAAGACTATTAATGATTGAGCAAGAAAGCGATATGAAAGTTACTGTTGTAACCTCTAGTACAGACGCATTAGAGGTACTGAAAAGCCGAACGTTCGATGTACTGATGTTTGATTTGAATATGCCTGTAATCAATGGATTGGAATTAACCCGGAGAGTAGTCGCGATAAATTCGGATATACCTATTTTGATATATACAGGATACGATATTAGTTCTTATTTTAATATTCTCATAGAAGCACGAGTTTCCGGGTTTATAAGCAAGACAGCATCCAGAGAGCAGCTTGTTACGGCTATTCGCTGTGCTTTACGAGGTGAAGCAGTTATACCT
>NZ_DATLJA010000081.1:0-31030 GCF_035539115.1 Desulfitobacterium sp.
TTGGAAAATGACCTCTCCGAACTATTGATTTTACTGGGCTAAAGGGGTTCTGTTTTTGATTAGGGACTACAAAGATTTCTTGAAACCTGAAACCCGCTCCCAGCTTGCATTGGTAATTTATGTCGCCAAACTTGGGATATATCTTACTAATTTTGCAAAGTAGTTTTTCCTCATTTCACCCTCTCTTCCCCTCCAATTTTATCAGAAAGAGGGTTGACAAAGCTCTAAAGAACTCCGAATTTGATACACTTTTAAAATCGGTAAAAATACCAGTGAAATCAATGGTTTGACTATGGCAGAAGCTAAAGTGCTGGTTGGTTGGTGAATGTTCAGTCGTTTCTCCTTGTATTACAAACGCTCATTTCTTTACGCACATTTGTATATTTCTGCGTATTAGTTGACCCCCCTAACAAAAAAGTTCCCTCAGAACATTAGTCCAAGAGAACATAAAACACACTATCAAATTACTTCAAAGCCTTGAAAACCCTTGATATCAAGCTATTTCCGCTCTATCAACACGACTGTCTCGACACGGAAAAGTGTTTGCCACCTTCATCCGGTTATGATCGTAAACTGACTTCAGCCCAAATTCTCTGCAAATTACTCTCTAGTTACTCTCTGGAACAGTATACTCAGGTTCACCCTGCTCGATGGCCTACTCAAACCCCTACTCCTTGATCCAAGGCTCTGAATTGCAAAGCTTCTGCAAGATGGTTCGTTTGGATCTCTTCTTCACCTTCCAGATCAGCAACCGTCCGAGCGACACGCAAAATCCGATCATGTCCGCGGGCGCTTAAATTTCGTCGCTCAAAACCGGTCCGTAAAAGCTGCTCTCCTTCATCATCTAACGGGCAGAACCCTTGTGTTTCCTCAGCCGTCATTTCGGCATTCGTCCTAGTCTTCCCCAAACGATTCCACTGTCTTTCCCGAGCCTGCAGAACCCGTTGTCTTACCTTATCAGAAGTCTCACTTTCAGTCCGTGAACGCAATTCTTCAAACTCCACCCGGGGCACTTCGACCTGGAGATCAAAACGATCCAGGCGGGGACCTGAAACCCGCCCACGGTAAGCTTCAACCTGTCTTGGAGTACAGGTGCAAGAACGCTCGCCGTCCCCATACCAGCCAAAGCAAATTTCAGAGCGTCCAAACGCCTTGGCAGTCACCTTCATTTTGCTAAAATATTTATATAGATAAATATATTGACAAATTTATTGATATGCTATAAAATAACAGTAAGAACTATATAGGAGGATTGCTATTATGCTAAACCCTAACTCTATCAGCGGAGCAATGAATTCCTTAGTGCCAATTTCTCGTTTCAACAAAGGCGAAGCCAATAAAATTTTTGAGGAAGTCCGTGAAACCGGCTTTAAAATTGTGCTAAAAAACAACACTCCTACCTGTGTGCTGCTCACACCAGAAGCCTATGAGCAAATGCTTGAAACAATTGAAAATTACCGTTTGCTTGTGGAAGCAGAAAAACGCATGGAAAACGCCAAGGAAGAGGATTTTATTCCGGTGGAACAAGCCATGCAGGAACTAGGCATTAGTGAAGCAGATCTAAAAGATATAGAAGTGGAACTCGAATAGCATGTGGAAAGTAGAATATTTAAGAGAATCATTAGAGGATATCAAGCGACTTGATCACTCACAGCGTTTGCAGGTGGTGAAAGCCATAAATAAAGTCGTAGTCAACCCATTGCCCCAAGCTGAAGGCGGCTACGGAAAACCCCTGAGCAATAAAAGCGGCACAAACCTAGCAGGTTACTGCAAGATCAAGCTGTTAAAGCTTGGGTTACGGGTGGTGTACAAGGTAGTACGGGAAAACAATATAATGAAGATTGTTGTGGTTTCTGCAAGGGCTGATGATGAGGTATATATTTTGGCCCAAAAGCGTATTGAACAATAAAGAAAACGTCCGGTCTCCGGGCGCTTTTTATATTGGAGCGCATTTCCTCAACTATTAACCGTAATCCCCACAATAGCTATAAATTACCACGATCATTCCCAACAATTACATAAACCAACATTTCACAAGCGGTTTGACCATCCACTTCTTTTCTTTATGGTTTATAGGCCTTGGAAACAATACTTACAGGATAAAGCACCGTTAGAGCTAAAATTATCCCGCCTTGAGGAACTTAATCACCTCTGGCAAATGGCCTCGGTTATCGCTCATGAAGTACGTAATCCCATGGCTACCGTAAGGGGCTATCTTCAACTTCTCAGTACAAAAGACCTTTATTATAATGAAAGAGAAATCTTTCAATTGATGATTTAATGATTGCCCATGGACCTAACCCAAGCGACAACTTACTTATACTGAATTTCGTGGAATTCACACCATTCACGAGCGATTTCGCACAATGCCTCATATTTATAAGCAGCCCCGTCCTCTTCTAATCCATACTGAATCATTAGATCTTTGAAACGGCGAAACGCTCCTCTTCCATTGATAGCATAGAACAATTTATTTCTTAGCTTTTCATCTTCTTGTGAATAACAGAAATTTTCCATAATCCTGTAGTCATTGACTTCTTCCTTATCAGGCAATTCAACATAGTCTTCCCAGTTTTCCAACACTGACACTGCTTCCCGTATAGCCTCTTGTTCCCAGTTCAGATATTCACTCAAATCAGCATCGTCTTCTAACTCTTCAGCAACACTCATATACTCCGTCTGAATCTCAACGATCTCGCCTGTTTTTTTGTTCAAGTAATAGTTCCATTCATCCATGAGGCAATCGAGTTGATCGGCAATTTCTTTTAAACTGACGGGGTTCATATCTTGATCACCTTTTTTTACTTTTTCATTCGCTTCTCACTCGTCTCATCGGATAAACTGACAAAGGTTTTTAGCACGCTAATTCAACAACGCAAACAGAGGAGTCTACTGGATAACACAGAATACACAGGTTCACCCTGCTCGATGGCCTACTCAAATCCCTACCCCTTGATCCAAGGCTCTGAATTGCAAAGCTTCTGCAAGATGGTTCGTTTGGATCTCTTCTTCACCTTCCAGATCAGCAACCGTCCGGGCGGTACGCAAAATTCGATCATGTCCGCGGGCGCTTAAATTTCGTCGCTCAAAGACTGAGCGCAAAAGCTTCTCTCCTTCGTCATTTAACGGACAAAATCCTTGTGTTTCTTCAGCGGTCATTTCCGCATTTGTCCGGGTCTTCCCCAAACGATTCCACTGTCGTTCTCGAGCCTGCAGAACACGTGCCCTTACTTCAGTCGAAGTTTCTCCTTGAGTTCGTGAACGCAATTCTTCAAACTCCACCCGGGGCACTTCGACCTGGAGATCAAAACGATCCAGGAGGGGACCTGAAACCCGCCCACGGTACGCTTCAACCTGTCTTGGAGTACAGGTGCAAGAGCGTTTGGCGTCCCCATACCAGCCGCAGAGGCAAGGATTCATACTCGCGATTAGACTCAGTCTCGCTGGATATTTAATACTTCCCTTTTGCCGAGTTATCGTAAGTTCCCGATCTTCTAAAGGTTGCCGCAATGCCTCCAACACGCCTCGGGAAAACTCAGGCAGCTCGTCGAGAAATAACACACCATGATTGGCTAAAACCAGTTCTCCGGGTTTCATTTCCCGTCCCCCACCGAGAATTCCAGCCGCAGTTGCCGAATGGTGTGGTTGGCGAAAAGGACGGCTCGTAATAAGGCTTCCCTTATGACCGAGCAATCCAGCTATACTATAGAGCTGAGTTACTTCTAAGCTCTCGCTTCGACTTAGCGGGGGAAGAATTCCTGCATAAGCTTTAGCTAATAACGTCTTTCCAGAACCGGGAGGACCTATCATGATAAGATTATGCCCTCCTGCTGCAGCAATTTCGAGAGCGCGTTTCGCTTGCTGTTGACCATGAATAGTAGAAAAGTCGATATTTAGCCGTCCTTCAGAATTATCGTTTTTACGCTCCCATTCTCTTCTTACTCCTTCTTCTTCGGAAGATCGAAAAAAAGGGACCTCCCCTCGGATCGCCTGAACTAAATATTGGAGATTAGGTGCAGTCTCACAGCAAATCTCCTCAATTAAGGATGCTTCCTCCCAGTTTTCCGGCGGAACAATCAGGGATTGCTTCGTACCCGCAAGGGAAACAGCCATAGCAAGGATTCCCGGAATCGGACGTAAAATACCTTCTAAGGAAAGCTCTCCCACAAAAACACAATCTTGAAGTTTGCTTTCTGAGCATTGACCTGTCGCTGCTAAAATTCCCATGGCAACCGCCAAATCTAAACCAGAACCGTCTTTTTTTATATCTGCGGGTGCTAAATTCACGGTGATCCGTTGGAGCGGAAATTCATAGCCAGAATTTCTTACGGCTGAACGGACTCTTTCCCGAGATTCCCGAACTGCCGTGGCGGGAAGCCCAACGATGTCAAAAACCGGCAAACCATTGGATACATCAACCTCAACTCGAATTAAGTGCGCTTGGATCCCGGAAACCGCCATCCCATAGACTGCTGCAAACAAGCAAATCCCTCCTTACTGAAAGAAATTCGACTTGTTTCCTCGTTATCCTTCCCATTTTCTCCATAGTATTCCAATAATCCTGAAGAAGTGTAACGCTTACTTCTCAGGTTCTATAGGAATAAGAAATATAAATTGAGTTCCCTGTCCCACTCTGCTTTCTACTCTGATACTCCCGCCATGGGCATCGACAATCTCCTTAACAATTGACAGGCCCAAACCCATGCCGCCATCTTTGCGCGAACGTGCTTTATCTACCCGGTAAAACCGATCAAAGATATGCTGCAACGATTGAGGGGGAATCCCCTCGCCCTCATCCTTGATTGTAAATTTTATCTTGTCTACTTCCTGGCTCGCTTCTACTCGGATTACCTTCCCACGTGGTGTATGACGAAACGCGTTATCAAGCAGATTAATAAACACTTGAAGCAAGCGATCCCGATCCGCGAGGATCTCTCCATGAGTTGGCGTAATCTCCAAAATGATCCCTTTTTCTTCTACCATACTCTGATACCGATACTCGAGCTCTTGCATAAACTCACCAAGCTCAATCATCCGCAGTTCTAAGTTCTGCCAACGTTCAAGTTGATTTATCTCTTGCAGTTCATTCACAAGTTTGGCTAAGCGCCGCGCCTCATCAAGTACGAAGTCAATTTGCTCAGCCTGATCTTCCTGAGGAATAACTCCATCCTGAATCGCCTCGAGATACCCTTGAATGAGATGGAGAGGGGTCCTCAATTCATGGGTCACACTTGCCATAAAGTCGCGTCGTTCCTTCTCAGCTCGTAAGGATGCGGTAATATCTCTGAGAACCGCAACATAACCTTCAACCCCATCCCGAGCAGTGGTCGATGCTAAGGCTACTTGCAGAACCTGGGTATCCAAGGTAAGGTTTTCTATTTTTTCTTTCTCCTCGGGTTTAAGCATTTGCTGAAGGAAAATAAGGATCTGTTCTTTGCGATCAGATGCTTTGTCTTCACTTTCCATCCAAAGTGCCTTGGCAGGCTCATTTGTATAAAGAATTTCTCCTTCGGCATCCAGCATAATTACGGCGTCGCTCATTCCTTCAACAATTCCCTTAAGAAGATTTCTCTCCTGGGATAACCATTCCATATGGTTCTGTAAGCTTTCTCCCATCATATTGAGTGCCCCGGCCAGTTCGCCAATTTCATCTCGGTTCTTTACCCCTGAAATTTTCTGGAAATTTCCTTCAGCCATACGACTCGCTGCCTTCTGCATAATGACAAGTGGTCGTGTAACATAACGCGCAAAAACGAGCCCCATTAAGGTTGCTAATAAGACCGCGAATAACGAAGAATAAAGGATAATCCTTCGAAAGGTGGAGATACTTTCTTGCACCGGGGCTGGAGAACTTCCGAGCAAAAGAACCGCTTCTGCTGGATTCCCGATCGGCGTTGCGGCAATCAGCATCGCCTGTCCGCTTTTATTATTCGGTAAAGCCTCGATCGTCACCGTTTTCCCTGCTAATACTTGATGCAAGTTTTCCTGGGTAAAAAAGGATGTCGGTAACAGGGGATGGACCCACCAACCCGATCCCGTCATATCTGATCCGTTTAACCCCATTCCACCATTCCAAGGAACAACGTTGCTAAGCGCCCCTCCTGTGGAAATATTTCCTCGGATCGTAATCAGTTCTCCGGCAGAATTCAAGACCACAAGTTGGGTTCCTGATTTGAGCTTCGTATTTTGCAAGGTCGTTAATCGTTCCGCCCAACTGGATTGGTCCTTCAGCTGAGCAGTAATATCTTCCGCATCTTTTCCTAGCTCAGTCAACTTTTGATTCAAGTAAAAGTCTCCAAATAACCAAGTGATCGCGATTCCTAAGCTACCCAATACCATTAGAATAAGTATCATCATGACAGCCCATAATTTGATTGTTATACTCCCGCTTCTCTGTCTGGGCTTCATATCTCAATCCTCTTCTCCACTGGGTTAATTTCCTCTTATCTCGGGATCAAATTTATACCCAACACCCCAAACGGTCGCGAGCATACTCTTTACATCCGGATCAGCTAACTTTTCCCGAAGTTTTTTGACATGAGTATCCACAGTACGTGCATCCCCGTAAAAGTCATAGCCCCAAACCGTTTCCATCAATTGCTCTCGAGAAAAAACGCGCCCGGGGTTTTTAGCCAAGAAGTATAATAACTCAAATTCACGTGGTGTAAGTGTTATCATTTCCTCGCCAATCATCACGCGATGCTTCTCTTTTTCAATTTGCAACTTGCCGAACACAAGAGCCGAAGAATTCCCCATTAAGTTTCCCTTCGTACGACGAAGTAAGGCTTTGACCCGCGCCACTAACTCTTTCGTGCTAAAGGGTTTCACCAAATAATCGTCTGCGCCAAATTCAAACCCCAGAACGCGGTCAAACTCCTCTCCTCGTGCAGTTAGCATGATGATCGGGATATTGGAGACTTGCCTGACCTCACGGCACACGTGCCAGCCATCCACTTCAGGCATCATTAAATCGATAATTAAAAGTGCATAGCTGCCCTTACGGAACTTCTCCAGCGCATCCCTTCCATTTTCGGCTTCTTCAACCATGTAGCCTTCATTTTCTAAATACATTCGCACTAAATGACGGATACGTTCTTCATCATCAATAACTAAGATGGGTTCCAATATTTCTTCCCCCTTTTTCTCTTATTTTAACCTAGAGAAGTGAAAAATTCGTGAACAATTAATGATTCTACTGCCTATCTACTTAAATTCCTCGAATCCAGTTCGTTTGAGGATTCTTTTCATCCCAGCGGATCGCAATCAAATCAAAACGGAGGGGTGGCCATTCTTTATATTTACGACTGAGGATAAAATATTCTGCTATTCGTTGTAACCGCATTCTTTTCTTTGCCTGAATTGATTCCTCTCCCCACCCAAATTTCGGCGTAGATCGAGTTCTCACCTCAATAAAAATCAGCTTCTCATCCTCTAAAGCGATTATGTCCATTTCCCCAACCGGACACCGAAAATTTCTCACAAGAATTTTTAATCCGTTACTCTGGATGATCTGAGCAGCAAGATCTTCTCCTTCTTGCCCTCTCTGTTTCCTCGTCCCTGCAGTCAAATTACTCTTCCTCCTCGAGGGATGTTTCCACCTTTAACTGAAACACTTTTTTAAATCTACTTTAGCATATTTATCCTTTTTTGTCCCTACTGAAAAAAGCGTGAAACTCGATAAAAAATATTCATCGTAGGATAAGAAAATTTCTTTTTACCATTTTTATCTTCAACTTGCTCCGTAACTTTTTCTATTGTTTTATTATCCTTGATAATATGAAATGTCGGTTGCGGTCTCGCAACTGGCTTTTCTGGTCTCTTTTTTATGTAAGTTTAACCTGATGATATTGGGTACGACTCCGGAAGTTTTGCATAGATAGCTTTCTTTTGAGCATCATAATATTAAATGAATTTAAAAGGAAATAAGGTTCATCAATGCTAGAAGAAGGAAAAATATCGACCCGGCAGTTTACTTTGATGTTGTTCTGCCTTTTGCAAAGTTCTTTCTATTACAACATGCCCCAGATAAAAATTGCCCATCTCAAGCAGGATGTCTGGCTTATTATCCTCGTGTCCTGGGCGATTGATGCGGGTCTGGCCGTGATTTTCTATGTTCTGGGTCAGAGGTATCCCAACCAGACGATGGTCCAGTACAGCGTAACAATTCTCGGTTCTTGGCTAGGTAAGCTGGTGGGGCTAAGTTTTGTTCTGTTTTTTGCCTCGGGGACAACCCTCTACTTACTGGACATTAGTTATTTTCTCGTGACAACACTTATGCCTGAAACGCCCATCATCGTTTTCAGCTTGGTTATTCTCCTGGTCAGTGCTTACGCAGTCAATTCCGGACTCGAGGTAATCGCCCGCTTGAGTGAGATCATCGCGCCGATTATGATCATATCCTTACTCGTGGTCTTCTTACTTAATCTAAATCAGGTAGAACTTGAGAAATTTCTCCCCATGTTTCAGCATAGAGCCCTAGATGTATTTAAAGAAAGTTTAAGAACGATCAGTGTATTTGGGATTTGCATTGTCATGGGTATGTTTATGGCGTATCATAATATTCCCAAAGAAGCCCTAAAAGCCAAATTGACCGCGATTACGATGGGGTCAGTTCTGGCAATCATGATATTGCTGCAACTGGTCTCAGTCCTGGGCGTCAATATGAGCAGCTTGGAAATCTATCCTGTCTTCCGTCTTGCTAAGTACATCGAAGCCGGCGATTTTTTTGAACGGATTGAACCTTTAATGGTGGTATTTTGGGTTGCCGGTACCTTTATTGCGGTTACCATACTTTATTATAATAGCGTTCTGGGACTGGCCCAAATTTTGAAGCTGCCGAGGTATCAATCTCTAACCCCATATGTCGGAGGGGTTATCATGCTGACTTCGATGCTTGGTTTTCGTAATGTCACTGAGCTGAACTTGTTTATTGAAAAAATTTTCCCCTACGGGGCTCTCATCGTGGAAGATTTGCTGATGTTTTTGCTCTTTGCGATCAGTTATCTTAGGCATGGTAAGCGGCAAAATATGCTGCGAAAGGGGGGGAAAACATGAAAAAATTAATAACTAAACTGCTGAAGCCGTTGCAGTCTACAAAGCAAAAAGACGCCAGCGTTATTTCACGGCAACAGCTCGAAGCACAGGCCAAACAGCTAACTCCCAGTTTGACAGATAATCTTGCCTTGCTCAAAGATTATTTTCAAAGCAGTGTTGATATCGTCTATCGTCAATTCAATATTGGTTTTGAGCTACAAAACAGGGCTCTTCTCGTATACATCCAGGGTTTAAACGATACTGCCTCGATCAAGAGCGATATCTTAAAGCCATTAATGTACGATTTGGCCCCAAGACTGCCCGACGATCCTAAACAGGGCAATCTGCTGGCTATGATTAAAGATTCTGCCTTGCCGAACTGCAACGTTCAGGAGACTCAATCAACGGAGGATGTGATTCAGGGTATCCTTACGGGTCAGACAGCCTTGCTGCTTGAAAGTTTCAGTTCAGCCCTCTTGATTGATACCAAAGGTGGGGAATATAGGGCTATTGACGAGCCGGATACTGAAGCGGTGGTCCGGGGGCCGCGAGAGGGCTTTACGGAAAATATCAGCGTAAATGCTGCTCTGCTGCGGCGAAAAATAAAAGATACCAACCTGAAAATCGAAGGCTTAAGTCTGGGTACACGTACGAAAACTCAGATCTACATTGCCTATGTACAGGGTATTGCCAATAATAAGCTGGCGACTGAAGTCAAGTTGCGGCTGCAAAGAATCGATATTGATGGCATTCTGGAAAGCGGTTATATCGAACAGCTTATCGAAGATGCGCCGGGCTCTATATTTCCAACTGTTGGTAATACAGAAAAACCGGATGTTTTAGCGGCAAAACTCTTGGAGGGGAGGGTGGGTATTTTTGTGGACGGTACTCCCTTTGTCTTAGTGGTCCCTCATTTGTTGGTCGAAGCCTTTCAAAGTTCTGAGGATTACTACTCCAGGCATTATTACAGTACTGTTGTCCGCTGGATCCGTATTGTGGCTTTCTTTATTGCTATTTTGCTGCCGGCTACCTATATAGCCCTTGAAAGCTTTCAACCCGAAATGATTCCCACGGATTTACTGTTCAGTATGGCCGGAGCACGAGAGGGTATTCCCTTTCCGGCCTATATGGAAGTGTTCATCATGGGGGTAATTTTTGAAATCATGCGAGAAGCGGGTGTACGGATGCCCAGACCCATCGGTCAGGCTGTGAGTATTGTCGGTGCCTTGGTACTGGGCGAAGCGGCTGTCCGGGCTGGAATCGTCAGTGATCCCCTGGTCATTGTCGTATCTATGACTGCTATCAGCGGTTTTGTTATCTCCTCCTTAGGTGATGTCACTCCTATTCTTCGTCTGTTATTTATGGGCTGTGCTGCGTCTTTGGGCATATTTGGGATATTAATGGGAATATTGTTGATTCTTATCCATCTGGTAAAACTGCGCTCTTTTGGGGTTCCCTATCTCGCACCGCTTGCTCCCGGAAATCGGCAAAGCTTAAAAGATGTCTTGATTAAGGCGCCGCTCTGGGCGATAAAGACCCGTCCCCGAGTTCTTGGCGCCGCGGATACTGTTCGTCAAAGCTCCGGCAAACCTTCACCGGAAAAATAGAAGGGATAAAGCAACTATGAATTGGAAAAGATGGTTTTTGGTGCTGATGCTCATATTGATCCAGTTGTTTACGACAGGTTGTTGGAACCGCCGTGAGTTGGATAAGATAGGGCTTGTTATAGGAATCGGAATAGATCGAGGAGAGGATCAGCAAATCGAATTTACAGTGCAAATCATTAATCCTACGACCATCAAACGTGCTTCGGAGGGTGGCTCGGGACAGAATAAACCCTCTATCATTTTAAGCAGTAGTGGCTCTACGATCTTTGAGGCAGTCCGCAATCTTACCGAAAAATCCGGTCGCAGGCTCAATTATTCCCATAACATGGTGATTGTTCTGGGCGCTAATTTGGCCAGGGACGGCGTTCTTCCCATCCTGGATTTTTTTGTTCGTGACCATGAGATGCGATTTAAGACGTGGATTGTTGTGACCGGGGGCAAAGCTGCAGACATTATTCAAGCTGAACCTTCGATGGAGAATATATCTGCCAAAAATTTAAATCTCCTACTTAAAGATTACGGGATTGTTTCACAGTCTGTAGCCGTAAACATGCTCGATATTATTAATGAAATAACGGACGAGTCTCTCCAAGCAGTGGTTGGTAGGGTGGAACTGGAAAATATACAGGAGAAAAAGGGGTTAATATTGAATGGAGCCGGCGTTTTTCGCCAAGATAAGCTGATCGGTTGGTTAGATCCAATGAAAACACGCGGCTATTTATGGGTTAGGGATAAGGTCAAGAGCGCTATTATAACGGTTCCCTGTCCATGACAAGAAAACAAGGTTATTTCTTTGGAGGTTAGAAAGGCTGACACAAGCATTAAACCGTATCTCGACGAGGGAAAAATGAAATATCTGATCGAGATCTCGGTTGAAAGTGTGATTGGGGAGCAAATGTGTAACGAAGATTTTGCCAATCCGGAAATGATAAAAGTATTGGAGGATGCACAACAAAAAGAAGTAGCCAAAGAAGTAGCAACGAGTATTGAGGAAGCCCAAAAGAAATTCAAAGTTGATATCATTGGACTCGGTGAAGCAACAATGCGTAAATTGCCTAAAGAATGGAAGGAGATGAAAGAACAATGGGAAGCTGAATTCCCAAATGTAGATGTTGAAGTACAGGTCAATTCCAAGATTACCAGTACAGGTCTAGTCAATAGACTAAAGATGAATAAGTAAATCCCATTTAGTGTTTTTGACCCAACTTTCCGGTGAATAGAGTCATATTTTCCTAATACATACCATTATTGGGCATTATTCAATATAGTGACGTAATAAATTTCTACGCTCTATACTTTTCCCCTCTGCTTAAATATACTTAATGCATGTATATTAGAGAATGTGTACGATAAACAAAGCTACCGGAACTAAATATTTTACTCATCATCTTGTTGAAGCTTATCGGGTCACTTATCCGATTTTACAGGCGCATATTCTTACTCATAAGTGGCTTAGTATTTTACCAGCGTTTCTCGTAATATGGTTCACTTTTTTTCTGGCGTTTTATCTATTTTTAGCTCACTTTTATTGTAGCGTTTATACTCATCAGACTTATTTAGAGGTCGAGCCTCAAGAGGATGTAAGCTTTCCCAGAATGTAACCTCACTGTTTCATTGTGCCTGGAAACCCGGCAAACTTATAGACTATTTTATTGTCAAAGAACGATTGAAGAATTTCTTTGGAGAAAGCATGCATGTATGTCTGATGTGGAAAAGTCATTTAGAGTAATTCTTAGAAGAACTTTTCCACAACGGCACGCCCCGCGCACCTTCGTCGACTGCAAGGGTTATGCGTTATCCTGTGCACACCTTATTGATGTTGACCATGCACACTGAATTTCCAGTTAGTAATGGTCATAAAAATACCCCACGTTCCCATTTATTGTGGAATCGTGTGGTTAGGAACTAATTTGATTATACGAGGGGGTATGACTCAAATCTAGTTTAGGGACTTTATAGATTCCACCTCACGGTGGACTCCCTTGCTCTTGGCTAATGGTTGGTAACTAACTACACCCACATAGTGGACTTTCACCACCGAGTTAATCGCCATGGTGGGCACAAAAAACAGCAAGACCATCCAAAAAAACGATCTTGCAAATATATAATCCCATTCGCTTCAAACTTTAAAAAGAGCATATGTCTTCTTTATAGCAAGGCTTCCATTCATCCCCGATATAGCTCATTACAGTCTCGACGTGTGTTTTAATAGAAAGGTGATACTGATACACGAAAATATCTTTTTGCGTAAAGGTGCAAACCCTTAACAAAAACTTTCTCAAAACAGTCAGCGATAACTTTGCTCAGTAAATACTATTATAAGGAATCGGTGTATATGACTTCAACAGTATGCCTGTCAGCGACTATAGGAGCCATACTTAACAGAAGATCAAGACTTGGGGTATTGAATGCTAAGTCAGTAAGTTTGGGTACATCATCCTTTTTGAAACCCAAATCCGAAAGCTTGGAATCAATACCTACACTGGCCAACCATTTTTCTATGCCCTTAGATACAGCTTCCGCTTCAGTTGCATTTCCCTGCAAGCTGGGAACAATGGGTGACAATACGTCTGCAAGTATTTCAGCGGTTGCGGGGTAAATCTGTTTTACGACAGCAGGCAGAATAATGGATAATCCAAGGCCATGGGAGAGATCAGGCCTAATAGCGCTTAATGGATGCTCAAGGGCATGAGTGAAGTGAAGAAGTCCATTATCAAAGCAAACACCAGCAATCATGGACGCATAGGTCAAGTAATAGCGTGCTGTCAGATCCTCAGGATTCGCGAGGGCTTGTGGTAAGTATTTGGCAACCAGCCTTACCGTTTCCTTGGCTAACATAATTGAAAACGGGTTTGTTACCTTGGTTGTGGAAGCCTCTATAACATGGTTTATAGCGTCAACAGAGACATATGTGGTCTGGTTCGGAGGAAGCTTGGTCATGAGCTGAGGGTCATCAATAGAATAAAGCGGATAAATCACATCATAAGCTATGGCAGGTTTATATTCCTTTTCAAGGATGCTCACTACCGCAAAACGGTTGGCTTCAGTTCCAGTTCCGTGGGTGAGATTGATTGCAACAATTGGAGCGGCTTTTGAGGGTGTAAATTTTAATTCATAAAGATCTCTTGCATTTTTATCAGGATATTCGAGAAGTATTGCTACACTCTTTGCAGCATCTATAGGGCTACCGCCCCCTATACCTATAACTGCCTCAGCACCAATTCTCATTCCAAGCTTTACAGCCTCGTCCACCTGTTGAACTGTGGGGTTGGGCATTACCTTGTTATACAACTCATATTGGATTCCACTCTCCTTCAGGGCCTCTACTACATAACTCCAAGCACCGGTTTTTATATATGCTCCCTGTCCGGTAACGACAATAACCTTACTTATCCCTCTGTTTTTGAGTTCCTTTGCAATATCATACATCTTTTTGATGGCTCCAACGCCTAGATAAACATTACTTTTGACTCTAATTTCTCTAATTTCATTTATTCGTATTATATTTTCCCACATCGAAGATCCTCCTTGGTAAAAATCGGAATTGTTGTTATTATAATGCCCCAGAGAATCAGATAAATTCATATTTTGTTGAAAGCAGTTGTTGGATTTAATATTCCCTTTATGTCCAGGTCGTGAAGCTACCAAGTTATAGAATCTCTAGAAGTCAAAATATCACCAGCCTCCGTACACGCAACAAACCAATCATTTGCTGCTTCCAATACAGCTGAAAGAGCAAAAAGCCAGCACGTCTAATTGGTTGATTCCCGTACCATCTACAGCGATAATATTTTCATTTGTCGGTGGCCTTTTTTCCTACTTTATTAGCGGCATCCCAAATAAATTCAGCTTTACATAGTTTAGAATTAAATCCCACATCCAATGAAGTAAGACTGTTTCCTGCTGTATGATTCCAATAGCAGGTTATTCCATGAGCTCCAGGATAATTGTCGGTTGCCGATTATGCCCAATTTGGTGGTGTAATAGTAGGCTGAACGCCCAACATTCCCAAGTCCTTATTGGCCGTTCCACTCTCAATGAACTTTTTAATGTTCGGCAAATACCCTTCATCCAAAAATCTTGACATTAACAGAGGATCCGCTCCA
Organism: Desulfitobacterium sp.; assembly: GCF_035539115.1. GTDB lineage: Bacteria > Bacillota > Desulfitobacteriia > Desulfitobacteriales > Desulfitobacteriaceae > Desulfitobacterium_A. The sequence goes on from NZ_DATLJA010000081.1 coordinate 14,747, forward strand.
TCAATGCCTAAAAACAGTGATCTTTTCTCTCCCATTGTTAAAACCTCCTAATATTTTTAGCCATTAACTATTTTTATTATAATAGCGAGAATTTGGAATTTAAGTAAGGATTGAGGAGTGAGCAGTTGGTAGGGGAAATCAGAAGAAGACTCTACTTGTGGAGATATTTCCGGTTGGAGTGGTGAAAAGGAGTATTTCCAAGTGGGAGAAGGCGTTTCTTTCCTCCTTTTATGGGGTCCCATACTCAAATCAAAGGCACTGTCCAGAACATAAAGTTCCTTAATTTGCGGAGAAATCTCTTCTTCGATCCATTCCATAGGTCCTTTGTCTGCAGAAAAGTTGGAAAACCCCGGGTGAAGAGAGTTCAGCTTCTCCGTGAGCTCGCACGCAATTTGAAGATCGCTCTTGGCCTCAAAAAAAGTGGGCAAAATTTTCTGATTGAGGGAAAGCCAGTGATGCCAGAAGCTTACATGTAGGTCTTCCTCTTCAAAAAAAGAAGTAGTGGGAAGCACAAGGTCGGACTGCTGAGCTGTTCGGGTCAGGTATTCGAGTAGCACATGGGAATCACACCCTTATGCTCTCACGGAACCGTACGTGAATCTCTCGATTCACACGGCTCTTATCATTCACCTTATGGCAGTATTCCGAGAGTCCAATGTGGGAACATGTTAGGCTCTCTTTTTGCTAGCTCCTTCAACCAATCTCTTGCTCTTCCGGAGTGACTTCTGAAACGTTTGTACTTACAAGTAGCCCATTTCACTAAACTCCGATTTATACAATCCATCATGTATTTGACCATTGACCGATTGTATTTCCCAAAATAGTTCAACCATCCTCTAATCATAGGGGCTAGCTGGTAAGAATCCGCTGTTGGCTGTACTAACTTCCATGAATGTGCCCGTATCCAGTACATTATCCAATTTTCCGTAGCCAAAACCTTAGTACGAAAGTATGATATCAGCCTGAAAAAGGTCTTCACCAAGTTCGGTCCATCCGTTAGTGTCACCTATCTCCGTGAGAACAACAAAGAAACGGTGCTACGTCTCTCTCTAGTATCTTGTAAAACGAAAGCTTAATAGGAATGGAGAGCCGTATACATTGAAAGAGTGCGCCATGTCGTGCGCAGCAAGAATCGTCCGATCATCGGACCAATGTCCTTGGAAATACGTTGAGAACAACGCCTAACCTGAATCTGAAAGGAAGAGGGAAAAACAGCATGGTGGTAAAGCGTGGATGAATCGAAGAGGGTATAGAAACAGGCCACGCAAGTTCTGCTCGATAGGGTTAAAAGCTACACTGCCTAAACCTGAATGACCAGGGATGGAACTGCACATCTAGGGATACACCGTCTAAATACTCCCTACTTATCGCATATTCGAAATCACCTTTCGTTCGAAGAAATCCAGGGCGATAAGCCATTGAACAATGAGTTCAAGCAAGGTCATGAGTGGGAACCTAAGTCGAGCTATTACATTCTTCCTGCGCAAAACATGGGATTGCCTAAGGGGGGAGACCCCTATGGTAACGGAGTCTTCATAGTATCCAAAGTGGCGGTTGTAATGACGGCTGCACAGGCGGACTTTAATATGTGCCGCTGGATCGGTTGTACCGCCAAAAGGGTAACCAAGTACGCGGGAGATCAGGAGAAGGAAGACAGGTGGTTACGATATCAATCGCTTGGAGGTATGCGGAATGCAGAAGGCCGAAAAAGTATTGGATATCATCAGAAACAGAGGCAAGCGAAAATTACCGTTATATCGCATCTACCGTTTGCTCTACAACAAGGAATTGTATCTTATCGCTTACAAAAATATTTATGCCAACAACGGCGCGATGACGAAGGGCGTGACAGACGAAACGGTGGACGGCATGTCTATTGCCAAGATTGATCAAATTATTGATCGACTGAAAAAGGAAACCTATCGTTTTGCGCCCGTCAGACGTGTGTATATCAAGAAAAAGGGTAGCAAGAAGCAACGCCCTCTCGGCCTGCCCACATGGTCGGACAAATTACTTCAAGAAGTCATTCGTCTGATTCTGAATATCTACTTTGATCCGCAATTCAGCGATACCTCACATGGTTTTCGCTCTAATCGGGGTTGCCATACGGCACTCGATGCCATTCGGGCTAAAGCGGGTTGGAAAAGTGTGAAATGGTTTATTGAAGGCGACATTCGAGACTGTTTCGGCAGCATTGATCACGGCGTACTCCTTGGAATCCTGGCAGAAAAAGTGAAAGACAATCGGTTCTTGAGACTAATGAAACAATTTCTGGAATGTGGGTATCTGGAAGACTGGAAATATAACGCGACCCTGAGCGGGTGTCCGCAGGGTGGAATTTTAAGTCCCTTGCTGTCTAACATCTATATGGACAAATTCGACCAATATATGGAGAAAAACATCCTTCCTGCTTATAACCGAGGCGGCAGACGTGCAGAGAATAAAACCTACAAGGCGTTGGGCCAACAGATGGAAAAATATAAGCGACATCAAGACTGGAAAACGGTTAAGGAACTCCATAAGCAGAGACAATCCATCCCTTCCAAGGATACAAACGACCCAGCCTTCAGACGACTCTATTATATCCGTTATGCAGACGACTGGCTGCTAGGCTTTTCCGGTTCGAAGCAGGAAACAGTCAAGATCAAAGATGAAATTAGAACCTTTCTTGCCACTGAACTCAAGCTAACTCTCAGTGAAGAGAAAACATTGATTACCCATGCAAAAACGGAAAAAGCGCGATTTCTCGGCTATGACATCCATGTTCTGCAACAGGATACGAAACAGGACAGACGAGGGCAACGCAGTATTAATGGAGTGATCGGGTTCCGCATCCCAGACGAGAAGATGAAAGACAAAGCCAGACAATATAAGAAGAGCGGAAAACCAACTCATCGAAAAGAACGGACGGTCAAATCCGATTTTGATATTATTGCCCAATACCAGTCCGAGTTTCGTGGATTCGCTCAATATTATCTGCTTGCCTATAATGCACATCAGTTGCATGGTCTCAAGAGAACAATGGAATTGTCTTTGGCACGTACCCTTGCGAATAAGTTCAAAACGACGGTCAACAAAATCTTCAAGTCGTACAAAACGACTCGTGAAACGGACGGACAAAGCTACAAGGTGCTTCAAACGGAAGTGAAACGGGAAGATAAAAAGCCGTTGGTCGCTTACTTCGGAGGGTTTAAGCTCGGGTACAAGAAGGATGCCGTCATAGTGGATGAGTTACCAACTGGAAAGGTATTCAGCATCAAGAGTCAACTTATTGACCGTCTGATGAAGGATACATGTGAGTTATGTGGATCCAGTGGAAATATTGAAATGCACCACGTCAAGAAACTGAAAGACCTAGAAAATAACGGTAGAAAAGAAAAGCCCGAATGGATGAAACGGATGATGGCAATGAGAAGAAAAACACTCGCAGTATGCCTTGAATGCCACACTAAAATTCATTCTGGTAACTATGACGGTAAGCGGGTAACAAACGCCACTGTCAGTTGACTGCTAATCACTGGCGAGCGGAGTGCGAAGGAAACTCGCACGCTCCGTTCTGGGAGGGGTGATTGGAAAAGTGCTGTCTTAAGATAGTAACTCGCTGGTCGCCTACTCTACTGCCCGTACGGTTCGGTAAGGGGCGAATTCCTTAGGAATTCGCCTATTTCATCCACCTCACAATGGACACCGTTGCTCTTGGCTAATGGTTGGCAACTACCAGCCCCCATAGTGGACTTTCACCACCTAGTTAATCGCCATGCGTGGCGCACAAAGAAAAGGGATTCTCAAAATTGAGAATCCCTTCTTGCCTAGACATTCGGGTTAACTTTAGCTACTTCACCAAACTTGAGGCAGCCGAAATCGCCATTTGTACGAGTGGTGTTGGATAAATACCAAGGACTAGCGTAGTTATTAACGTAAACACCAGCGTAAACTTGGTCGCTCCGTGAACTGGAATATCCGGTAGTCCTTCACCTTCGGTACTATACATTACCTTGACAACGCCAAGGTAGTAATAAACGGATATCATGCTCATGACAAATCCAACATAAGCGATCCAGACATACCCTTGGTCCATCACAGCTGAGAAGAGGTAGAATTTCCCGACAAACCCTGCCAAGGGAGGAATTCCTGCTAAGGAAAGCACAGATGCAGTCATCACGACCGCGGCTAACGGAGAACGTTTTGCCAAACCTGCGAAGTCCTTAATCTCATCACTTCCCTGTGCCTGTGCGACATGAGTCGCAACTGTGAATGCTCCCATGTTGGCGAAGACATAAATCATCGCGTAGAACAGCACGGCTTTGATCCCACCGACAAAAGTCGAAACTGCAGGAACCGATACCGCAATGACACCAATCAAGATATAACCTGCTTGCGCAATACTCGAGTAAGCTAACATCCGCTTAATATTCGTTTGCGGAATTGCAACCAGATTACCTACGATCATCGTAATTGCTGCAAGAACAAGGAGCAAGGTTTGCCCCGTTTGAACGAACGTTTGACTGTACATCATGAGGAGATAGAAACGAATTAATACCGCAAAACCGGCAGCTTTAGAAGCCACAGCAAGAAAAGCCGTAACCGGAGTCGGAGCTCCCTCATAGATATCTGGTGCCCACAGATGGAAGGGGATCAAGGAAATCTTGAAGCCGATACCCGCAAGCAGGAACACTGTCGCCAAGATAGTTGCCGGTGAAGTGTCGGATCCCAGAGCCTGAGCGATCATAAACATCTGGGTAGAACCCGTCAGTCCATAGATAATACTGATGCCGTAAAGCAGAATTGCTGAGGAAGCAGACGCCAGTACCAAATATTTAATTCCTGCTTCCGAAGCCTTCCCATCATTCGTTCGATACGCCACGAGGATAAAGAAGGTTATCGTCATAAGCTCAAGACCAACATACATGGTAATCAGATCTCCGGCACCCGCCATGAGCATCATACCTAAGGTTGCAGCCATAATCAAAGGATAAAATTCACCCCGATTAGCCGGTAACTTTTCCACATATCCTTTGGAGGAGAGCACGACCAGCAGAGCAGCAATCAAAAATAGAATTTTGAAATACCCTGCAAATTGATCATGCATGTACATCCCTTGCAGGAACGCGGCCCGTTCTCCATAAAAGAAATCATAAAAAGTATAGGCTAAGGTTCCCAAGAGGGCAAAAACGGTTAACGGGAACATCCCTTTTCTCTCACCTGGTGGGATCAGAAGTCCGATGACTAATAGACCTAAACTGAGGACCGCCATGACGATTTCCGGGGTGAGTAAAGCGAAATTGAAATTAGCCATTAGAACAACCCTCCAATCGTCGCCTGACCCACAGTTTCAAGCACCTTTGCTAGACCTGAAGAATAAACCCCAGAATCAATAACTTGGAAAAGAATGTTCGGGAATATCCCTGTTCCGAAGATGACAAAGGCCAAGACGACAAGCGGGACAAGTTCAGGTCCACGTATATCTTTGAGATGATCCCACTCACTACGACGGGGTCCGAACAGGACATTCGCAATCACACGTAAGGTGTAAACTGCGGTAAAGATAATTCCAATCACCGCAAGAATAGCGGGTACCGGCATGACTTTAGCTACACCGTTAAAGATGGTAAATTCAGCGATAAAATTCACAGTTCCAGGAAGGCCCAGACCTGCCAGACCGGCAATCATGAAACCTGTGGCGAGACGTGGCATTTGATGGGCAAGCCCGCCCAGATCCGCAATATTTCGAGTATGCGTCTTCTCATAAACAAACCCGATCATGGAGAAGAAGAGGGCTGCCATGACACCATGGGCGAACATCATCGCCACAGCACCATCGAGGCTTGTCATATTGAGTGCCGCTATGGCCAGCAAAACATTTCCCATATGGCTGACGGAAGAATATCCGACAACATACTTAAGGTCTTTCTGCGCCAGGGCAATAAACGCGGCGTAGAGGATGTTGATGATGGCCAAGACAGCAATGACCGGAGCCCAGAACCTTGCTCCTAACGGCAGCACCAGAACTCCCAGACGAATTAATCCATAGCCCCCGATTTTCTTAAGGACACCTGCATGGATCATACTGACGGCTGTGGGAGCGCCGGCATAACCATCAGGAGACCAAGAATGGAAAGGAAACATGGAAATTAAAGATCCAAAACCAAACAGGAACAGAGCAAAGACGACAATCTGGAAGCTCTGATCATAATGAAGCTGGGCGAGCTGAGCGAACATAAAAGTTGGACCTTTTCCCATTGCAGCCAGCTGGTTGGCAGCATTAAGATAAAGGGCAACCATCGCAACGAGCATGAACGCAGACCCGATCAAAAGGTAAATCGTCAGTTTCATACCTGCGTATTCTTTGCTGACCCGTTTCGTGGAACCCCAGATAATGACCATGATGTAAATCGGAATAACCACGATTTCATAGCAAAGGAAGAAAATGAACAGGTCAGTGGCAATGAACGTTCCCATTACCCCAGTGATCAAGATTAAGAGGAGAACAAAGAAATCTTTAACCCGATTCTCGATATTCCAAGAGGAATAAACAGCCGTAAATCCGATCAAGTTAGTGAGAAGAAGCATCGGTAGACTGATCCCATCCACTCCGAAACCTAGATTCACCCCGATATCCCTAATCCAGGGAATGGTCAACGCGAACTGCATTCCGCCGACAGATCGGTCATATGCGAAGAATAAATAGACTGAAAGAGCCAGTGCCATAAATGTGCCCAATGCTGCCACGATTTTTATCGTTTTCGTTTCTTCGCGCGGAAGGAAGACAATAATCAACAGCGCAAGGATTGGCGCAAGTAACGTCATTGGAAGAATAAAGGAGTTCGACATTATTTCACACCTCCTAGCATCGCTAAGGGGTTAAGTGCCGCAAGTTGTCCTTCGCCCATCGCTAAAACGAGGTAAAATACGACTACAGCAAAGAAAAACACCAAAGCGTAAGTTTGTAGTTGTCCTGTCGAGGTCCGACGTAAACCACTTCCGGCTCCACGGGTAATCAGCGCAAGACCGTTGACGATGCCATCAATGATGTGGATATCAAACCAGTAGAGCACTTTAGCCACGAATCCGTCCATGACCTTATCGATCACCCATTGGTAAATTTCATCGATATAGTATTTGTTCTTCAGGAGTTTGTAGACCCCTGGGAAGCGTGCCACAATAGCTTCAGCCTGAATCGCTTGCTTAATATAGATCGTGTAAGCTAGACCAATACCGAGGAGTCCTGCTAACACAGATATTGCGGCTAAGCCCCAATTCATCCCTTCAGGTTCAAACGCTCCGTAGTGAATAAAGTAAGCAAAATTATGTTCCGGAAGAGCCGCCCAACCCCCAACGACGCTGAAAAACGCTAAAACCATAAGCGGTACGGTCATCGACTTAGGGGATTCATGAGGATGATTTTCTTGCTTTTCTTTACCCAAAAAGGCGACAAAGAAAAGTCTGCACATATAGAACGCGGTGAGGAAAGCCGTAAATAAACCTACAGCATAAATAAACGGATGACCATTTTGTAAGGCAGCAGCTAAGATTTCATCTTTCGAGAAGAAACCCGCAAACGGAGGTATCCCTGAAATCGCGAGAACGCCAATTCCAAAGGTAATCGTTGTAATCGGCATCTTCTTGTATAAGCCACCCATATCCCAAATGTTTTGCTTTTCATGGAGGGCATGAATAACAGAACCTGCCCCGAGGAACATCAAGGCTTTAAAAAAAGCATGAGTCATCAGATGGAACATAGAAGCCGTCAGGGCACCGACCCCTAAAGCAAACATCATATAGCCCAGTTGACTCAAGGTGGAATACGCAAGAATCTTCTTAATATCATCCTGGGCTATCGCAATCGTTGCGGCAAAGATTGCCGTAAAGGCACCAATCCCCGCAATAAACTCGAGTGCAACCGGAGACGCATGATCAAAGAGGAAGAACATCCGGGCCACAAGGTACACTCCGGCAACGACCATGGTGGCTGCGTGGATCAGGGCACTGACCGGCGTAGGACCTTCCATGGCGTCCGGCAGCCAAACATGAAAGGGGAACTGACCGGATTTCCCCATCGGTCCAATAAACACGAGGAGAGCCATGATCGTAAGATAACTTGCGCTGCCGATTAAAGCGAAGTCTTGAAAGTTTGTTGCCATCTGAACTGACAAAGAACCGGGACCATAGAAATCTAAGGTACCGAATTGCTTGTAAAGGAACAAGATTCCTATAAGGAGTCCAACGTCCCCGACACGCGTTGTGATGAAGGCTTTTTTAGCTGCCTCACGCGCTGAAACTTTGAAATACCAGAAGCCGATAAGGAGATAAGAACATAGACCGACAAGCTCCCAGAAAACATATAACTCGAGGAGGTTCGTCGCTAGAACTAGACCTAACATCGAAGCCGCAAACAAGGATTGATAGCAAAAATAACGAGAAAAACCTTTATCCCCATGCATATAGCCGAGAGAATAGATTTGCACCATCGAGGCCACGAGGGTAACCACAAAAAGCATCATGGCGCTCATCGGATCGACTAAGGTTCCAAAGTCGATTTTGAGGCCCCCGATCGTGAGCCAGTTCACGGTACTCAGGAACGGCTGTTCAACCAATTCTGTCCCAGACGAAATTACACCAATACCAATGCCAATAGATAAGCCTAAAGATGTAAGAATCGCCAGGATCGAAATGGTCGAAGACAGTCCTTTGGAGCGCTTCGTGATAAAGGCAATGATGAGAAACGAGAGAAAGGGCAAAAATGGGATTAGCCATGCCCATTGAAAGAGATTATGCATTTCCTTGAACACCTACCTTCTCCATAGACTCTCTTACCACTTCAGCCAGTTAAGATCATCAACATTGGTGGTCTGACGATTACGATAAATCGTGATGACTAGAGCCAGTCCGACCGCGATTTCAGCTGCAGCGACAACGATGACAAACAGGGCAGCCACTTGCCCAATCAAAGGATTGATAGCCGTGTTCGCCCAAGGCGTAAAACGACTAAAGGCAACGAAGTTGATGTTCACCGCATTGAGCATCAATTCAATGGACATTAACACCGCAATGATATTTCTTTTTGCAAAGACACCGTATAATCCGATACAGAAAAGCATGGCTCCCACCAGGAGATACGTTGAAAGTCCTACACTAATGGTCATTACGTTCTTTGCCTCCTTTCACAAGGATCACCGCTCCGATTAAAGCAATCGTTAAGAGGAATCCCGCCGCCTCAAACGGGACCATATACCATTGAAAAAGCAGGGCGGAGAGTTCAACCGTTCCGCCGGCAGTCGAAGCCATCGGCAGAATCCGCCAATTCCCATTCGAGAGAATGACTAAAGCAATCAGAACGAAAAGTAAGCCTGCTACACCAGCACCCCAAGTCCATTTATTTGTCTCCGGGCTGCTTACCGATACATCCCCACGCAAAGTTAGCATCACCGCAAAAATGACCATGATCGAGATGGCTCCGGTATACACAAGAATTTGGGCTGCTGCCAGAAACTCTGCGTTTAAGAGAACATAGAGCACGGCCACCCCGAAAAAGGTTAATGCTAGAAAAAGAGCGCTGTGGACAATATTTTTAGAGGTTACAACACCCCAGGCAGACGCCACAGCGACAATGGCGAAAATAAAGAACACAATCGTCGCCATAGTACTCATGAGTTATCCCCCTTCCCTTTGCGCTCAGCCCGTGCCATCATGTCCCATTGCAAGTCTTCCACTTCATAGACAGCGTTTTCGAACTCCTGCGTCACTGTTATCGCCTTGGTCGGGCAGGCTTCCGTACACAAACCACAGAACAAGCAACGCCCAACGTCCATATGATAGCTCTTGAGAACTTTTTTATTGTTTTCATCTTTTTCACTGGTTAATTTAATGACGCCGTTTGGACAGGCCATCGCACACATGTTGCAGGCAATGCACTTGTCCGGTTGCAACCCCATGGAACTACGCACCCTGGTCGAAAGGTTGGGTCTCACGTCGGGATAAAACTCAGTGATCTTGGGTCCGAGTAAGTGTTTTAACGTGATGCCTAAACCTGTTAGTAGACCTTTACCAAACACTGTGTCACCCCCCCATCGCTAGTCTGTAAATGTAGATCCCCAGACCCGTTAAGATAATGTTTAAAATTGAAAGCGGCAACAAGATCTTCCAAGATAAATGCATTAAATGGTCAATTCGCAGTCTGGGAAAAGTCCATCGAGCCCACATCGCAAAAAAGATGACACTCCCCACTTTTAACCAAAACCAAACCCAGCCCGGTAAGAACGCCGGTCCATGCCAACCGCCTAAAAACACAGTTGTAGTCATTGCGGCCAGAAGAAGCAGGTTTGAATATTCCCCTATCCAAAATAAACCATGACGGAATCCTGAATACTCTGTAAACGGACCGGCGACCAATTCCTGTTCTCCTTCAACTAAATCAAAAGGCGCCCGATTGGCCTCGGCCATACCTGCAATAAGGAAGATCACAAACGCCAAAGGTTGAAGGAAAATAAACGGAACCGACTTTTGAGCTTCCACAATAACTCCTAGGTTGAAAGACTGGGAGATCATAACCACCCCAAGCAGCGACAGGAGCAAAGGGATTTCGTAACTGATCATCTGGGCAACTGCCCGCATGCCTCCAAGCAAAGAGTATTTACTATTAGATCCCCATCCGCCCATAAAGAAGCCTAGGGTTGAAATAGAAGTGATGGCAAAATAATAAAAAATACCTAAATCAAGATTGATAGGTGCCATCCCTTTACCATAGGGTATGACGCCTAATGCCATTATCGGGACCGAGAAGATAATTATTGGCGCTATTTTAAAAATAAGTCTATCAGCGCCTGCAGGAATAACATCTTCTTTACCCGCGAGTTTCAATCCGTCCCCAAGAGCCTGGAACCAGCCGCGAGGACCGAGGCGGATTGGACCTACCCGTTGAGCTATATATGCTGCTATTTTACGTTCCATTATGGATAAGACAAAAATATTCAGAAAAATTATAATAATAACCATAACACAACCGATAATACTCATCGTTAAATCTGCCCAGAATGAGTACGGATCTGTAAATAATCCACGGATAGCAGCCGCAATAATCAAAAACAGATTATTTAAAGTCTCCATCTTGTTCTCCTTTCATTGCAAATTCTTACTTGTCAACTTCGCCCAATACCGCATCCATCGTCGCAAAAATAGCAATTAAGTCTTGGATTTTCCAGCCTACAGCTACAATTGGAAGCATTTGCAGATTAATAAATGATCCCGAACGGATACGAACCCGTGACGGTTTGGTCGTTCCATCACTGACAATATAGAATCCCAATTCCCCTTTAGGGTTCTCCACACGGTGATAAACTTCACCAACCGGGGGTTTGATAACTTTAGGTATTTTGGCCATAATAGGACCTTCCGGAATATCGCGAACAGCTTGCCTGATGATTTTGAGGCTTTCCATAATCTCATCCATTCTGATCATGGTCCGGTCAAAGCTGTCGCATCCGGTGCGAACGGGTACTTTGAAGTCAAATCGATTATAAATACTGTAAGGTTCAGCTTTACGCACATCATAATTTACACCGGACGCTCGCAGAATCGGACCGGTGATCGAAAGATTTTCAGCAAGCTCCTTCGGTAAGATACCAATATTTTTCAAGCGAGCTTGAGCAATCTCATTTCCGAAAAATATACCGTAGTATTCTTCAAGCATCTCCGGAGAATCATCTAGAAAAGATTGGAGGGCAGGCCAGAATTCCGCCGGCGGTTCAGCGCACATTCCCCCTATGCGCATGATATTAACAGTCAACCGGCTTCCCGAGGTCATTTCAAACATATCTAAAATCCGTTCGCGATCCCGGAAAAGATAAAACCAAGGTGTACTTCCTCCAAAATCAAGCGCCGTACTGGCAATCATAATATGGTGGCTGGCAATCCGGGCAAGTTCGCCAAAGATAACTCGCAGGTATTCCGCTCGTTCCGGAACTTCAACCCCCATCAGTTTTTCCACGGTTTGGACATATGCCCAATTGTTATGTGGGGATGCAAGGTAATCCAGACGGTCCGTATAAGGAATAAATTGCGAATAAGTTCTGCTTTCGGCCAGTTTCTCCATTCCCCGGTGCAAATACCCTATTTTCGGTATGATTTTTGTAACTGTTTCCCCCTCTAAATGAACTATCATACGGAACAGGCCGTGCGTACTTGGGTGCTGGGGGCCCATGTTCAATATAAGTTCTTGTGTGTTTTCAATAGCCATGGCTTTCCCCCCTATTCCCCTTCTATCCGTGTACGCACGATATTGCGAACCTCAATGGGCTCGGTCACATAGTCCTTGCGCAACGGATAACCTTCAAAATCATCCCATAGGTAAATTCGCTTAAGATTGGGATGTCCTTTAAATATAATCCCGAACATATCATAGGCCTCACGCTCTAAGAAGTTTGCACCCTGCCAGATACGAGTTACAGAATCAATCACTGGATTTTCTCGATCTACAATTGCCTTGACACGCAAAAGTTGAGGTCCTCGGAGACTTGATAGCTGATAAACCACTTCAAAATGATCCCCTAGATCTAAGCCACCTAGGTCATGGAGAAAATCGCATGGGACATCTGTGAAGCTTTTGGCTGCTGTCAAAGTTTCGATAATATAAGGAGCTTTAACTTTTAAAATAAATACCCCAAAGCTCTCTTTAACTTCACCGCTAACTCGGGCTGCAAGTTCTTCCACTCGCTGCTTTAATAATTCTTTATTTTCCATGTCGCATTAACCTCACCTTTGCGGGATGGGAAACCTTGTATTGAAGCCGCAGCATCGCAAATATTAATGATTCTGGCCGTGGGGGGCACCCAGGAACGTATACATCCACCGGGACAATCTTATCAACGCCAGCCATCATCGAATAAGAATCAACAAAAGGTCCCCCTGCACTTGCACAACTTCCCATAGCAACAACCCATTTAGGCTCGGGCATTTGGTCATAAATACGCCGCAGCAATGGAGCCATCTTCCGAGTACAAGTTCCTGCCACAATCATAACGTCGGCTTGACGCGGAGAAGCACGAAAAGCCTCCCAGCCGAAACGAGATATGTCGTATCGACCTGCGCTTGTTGCCATCATCTCAATTGCACAACAGGCTAAACCAAACGTAGCCGGCCAAAATGAATAACCTCGCCCCCAATTTAATACTTTATCAATCGTAGTAAGCACAACGTTTTTTTCCATCAACGTTTCTTCCTCGCGAAGCTGTTTCTCCAAGTCTACATCCACTCTAAAGCACCTTCTTTCCACGCATACCAAAAACCGACCAAGAGAATGACAATAAAGATCAGCATTTCTGCGAAAGCAAATATTCCCATTTTTTGGAACGTTAAAGCCCATGGATACAAGAAAACAGTTTCTACATCGAAGGCGGTGAATACTAAAGCGTACATAAAGTAATTGTTCTTGAATCCGATCCATGTCTGACCAATTGTCTCGTTACCACACTCATAAGCCGTCAGCTTCTCTTTGCTGGGTTTGTTGGGTGCAATTAACTTGGGGATCAGCAGTATAATTAAGGCTACGGCTACAGACCCAACAAGAAACACCCCTACACCGGCAAATTCAGACATCTTCCTTACCTCCTTTCATGAAAAATAGATTATTTCTATAAGCCAAACTCATTTTGCCATATTCATAGATACGCGTCAATGATATGGCTAAATCCGCGAATTTTCTGAGTTTTGACTTAAAATCAACCAATAGAGGCTTTTTGCTCAACCGGAGAAAAACTCCGACGGTGAAGAGGACAGGGTCCATACGCTTTAAGCGCTTCAAGATGTTCCTTTGTCCCATACCCTTTGTTACGGTAAAATCCATATTCTGGGTATAATTTATGAAGTTCGGTCATCCACCGGTCCCGGGTAACCTTAGCCAGAATCGAAGCCGCAGCAATACTGGCGCTGAGCGAATCTCCCCTGATAATTCCCTTCTGAGGGATCTTGATCTGAGGCAATTCCAAAGCATCAATTAATAAAAAATGGGGACGCACTTTCAGACCTTCCACAGCACGCTTCATCGCTAGTTTCGTAGCTTGTAAAATGTTAAGGGCATCAATTTCGGCAGGTTCAGCACTTCCAACAGCATAACCTAAAGCTTGGCTTTGTATTTGCTCAGACAGCTTTTCTCTTTTGCTCTCTGACAGCTTTTTCGAATCATTAAGCCCTGGAAGATCAAAACGAGCAGGAAGAATACAGGCCGCAGCCATTACCGGACCGGCAAGAGGTCCGCGACCAACTTCATCCAACCCAGCAACATAGAGAAAACCTTTTTCCCAGAGTTTTTTCTCTTCAGTTAACAATTCTTGGATCCTTTGCTCCTCTGCTCTTTGTGATTCATAGCGCACCACAAGAGACCGAATCCCTTGCCGAGGATCCTTGTCACAGGCCTCTAAAAATTCCTCTGAGGGTTCTGACTTGATGATATTTTCCACCTCACGAATGCTCATTTGAGGCAATAGTTTCAATGGACTTCTCTTCTTTCCACTATGTTTAATTCGACATTTATGGGCTGTTCCCTTTTTTGGTATACAAAATTGTACTATAGATCCTATATTATATATTGATCAATATATAACTATATTGGGATATCTATCTTTAGTATTACTTATTTGATTCTTAGCTAATTTAACATATATTTTTATACTGCACTTAAATGCGATCCAACGTTATCTTTCCCAAAGCACCAGATCGAAATTCACGCATAAAAATGTGGGCCGCTGTGAGAATATCAACTTGGCCGCCCTTGACTAAACATCCACGGCTCCTTCCGATCTCTTCAAGTGTCAATTGGGCAGTTTCTTGGGTATATCGTTGTAAAGTTGCGGGGTAATATTCTTTAAGCCATCCGAGTAACCACTCTGACAACTCCTCTAGATTTAATACCTCATCGCGAATAGCTCCGGCGGCGCCAAGTTTCTTCCCCACGTCTGGGTCTTCAAATTTTGGCCAGAGCAAACCTGGAGTATCTAATAGCTCTACTTTTTCATGAATGCGAATCCACTGATTTCCACGAGTAACCCCCGGCTTATTCCCTGTCTTCGCTTTCGGACTTCCAATCAGTTGATTAATGAGGGAGGATTTACCGATATTAGGAATTCCGACGACCATCGCGCGGACACTTCTTGCACGTACACCTTTGGCAGCCATACGGTCCTGTTTATCCGCCATTAAGCGTTCCAATTCTGGGACGATCTTCCCAACACCCAATCCTGAAGTAGCGCTTACGGCTAAAACGGGATTTTCCTTACGCAGTTCCTTGAGCCAAACTTCCGTCCACTGTGGATCAGCCAGATCAGCTTTATTCAGAAGAATGATTTTGGGTTTTCCCTTAAGCAATTGTTGCAAAAGCGGATTACGACTACTTTCTGGTAGACGGGCATCTCCGAGTTCTACAACTACATCTACCCACTCTAATTGATCAGAAAGTAATCGTTTCGCCTTGGCCATATGACCGGGGAACCATTGAATACTCATGAAAACTCAACTCTTTCTAATTTCCATCATTTACTGTAGTAACTCTATATTAACGAATAAATTTGATACGCTGTATGGGATAATAAATTACCCCGGCCTTACCGATGAGATAGTTTTTGGGAAGCAGCCCCCATTCCCTTGAGTCCTCGCTTTGACGCCGGTTATCTCCGAGAACAAAAATATTCTTCGGGGGAATCGTTTCCGGACCAAACGGAGGATAATCTCCAGGTTTCAAGTAAGGCTCATTTACCAATTGGCCATTGATGAAAACCTGATTATCTCTTAACTCAACCGTTTCTCCTTCGAGCGCAAGAACACGCTTAACAAACGTCCGATTCGGGTCACGAGGATAAGCAAAAACCACAATATCTCCACGTGACGGTGCCCAAAAGCGATAGGAAAGTTGATTCACTAGGATTCGATCTCCAGGAGCGATACCCGGCTCCATAGATGCCGAAGGAATCAGATAAGGTTTAAGGACAAAGAGACGCAAAAGAACACCTACTAAAACGATTCCGATTAGAGTCCAAGTGAGCCAGCCTAATCTCATCTTTTGTTTCATTGATCTATTCCTCCCCTGTTCAAAGAAACTCCTCATTAGTATGAACAAGGGATTTACAGAGCATACACATAAATAATACCATAACTTGCATCGTTAGGATAAAGAAAACTTGGCTTGTGCCAAGCATAGCGAAGGCAGAAGCCTTAGTTGCCTTATCCTGCCGAATAGCATAGCATTCATCGTAGGATAAAGAAAACTTGGCTTGTGCCAAGCATAGCGAAGGCAGAAGC
>NZ_DATLJA010000082.1:0-9810 GCF_035539115.1 Desulfitobacterium sp.
AAAGAGAACCTAAAATGTTTCCGCATTGGGCTCTCGGAATGGTGCCGTAATGGTTGAATGACAAGAGCCGTATGAATCGAGAGATTCACGTACGGTTCCGTGAGAGCCTGTGGGTGAAATCCCCATGGGCTACTCGACTAATATCAAGACACTGATGGCTATGCCCATGATCACACGACGTATGGGTTACACTTCCATGGTTGTGTTGGGGTGCAAATTGGGAGTAGTTCATTGTTCAATAACCCTCCTTTTGAATTACTCCTTCAGTTTACGCAAAGGTGTACTAGGAAGTGAATACGAAAGTTGGGAGACGGTAAAGAATCGAACTAGGGCTGATTAGGGGACAAATGAAAAGACTGAGCGTTGGAAAAAAGCGGTTTAGAGGACCCGCTTGGCGCCAATCAAATGAGATTCCCAATACGATCCCAGGGGATAGATCGTTACCCCTTTAGAGGATGATGCATTTATGAACTGTCCATTTCCAGTATAAATTCCAACATGGTCAATCACTTTATCCTGATCCAAGGAGAAGAAAATCAAATCTCCAGGCTGAAGATTGCTTAAGGAAACAGTGCGCCCTTGATTAAACTGGTCTTGGGAAACGCGAGGAAGGGAAATGCCATGTTGGGCAAAGACATATTGAGTAAATCCAGAACAATCAAATCCACTCGGCGAAGTACCACCCCAAACGTATTTGACTCCAAGATAACGTTTGGCGGTCGAGATAACGGCAGCTGCGCTTGAGCTTGATGAGGATGCAGCGGATTCTTGACTACCCCGGGATACTGATGCTTGAGATTGCGGACGGGGACGGGGTGTTGTGGAATTCTGTGGTTTGAGTTGTGAAGTAGTCGAAACTGAGTCTGAAGTTTGGGCAGAGCTGGAAGGAGATGTCGAAACCGCGGTATCGGTACTGGCTTCTGACGTTTGAATTGTTTGAAGCTGGGCTACTGTTGTTTCGTTAGAAAGGTCAGGAGACACTTTGCTCGGAGCTGCAGTTAGAGCACTGACAAACATCCCCATTGTTAAAACTGCAGCAATTGTAAAGTTAATTCTCTTATTCACAAAAAGACTCCTTTCAATTAACAATTTTAATAAATCCAAACTGTAATTACTTAAATGCCGTCGTAGAATAGAAGCACAAAATAAAAAAATAGACAACTCATAACGTTTAATGAGGTTGTCTTTAGTATAAAGCATAAGAACAGAACTTGTCCTTATATAAAATCTGGGAACTTAAAGAATATATGGAAGCGGAGAATAAGGGATAGGGGAACTAACTTATTAAGAAAATTTCCTGGCCAAATTATTTAAGGCTTCGTCAGATACTCTAAAGACAGTCCACTCATCCATTGGGACTGCGCCTAATTTTTTGTAAAACTGAATTGAGGGTTCGTTCCAGTCTAAACACCACCACTCTAATCGACCACATTTTCTTTCAAGTGCTAATTTCGCTAGAAATGCAAGGATAATCTTCCCGATCCCTTTTCCTCTCATCTCAGGTTTTATATATAAATCTTCCAAGTAGATCCCCGGACGACCTAAAAACGTCGAAAAATTATGAAAAAATAACGCAAAACCAACCGCCTTCTGGTTAAATTCCGCGATTATAACCTCAGCCATCTTTCTTTCAAAGAGAGAATTGGTTAAAACTTCTTCCGTTGCCACAACTTCAGGTAGCATTTTCTCATATTCTGCTAATTCCCGAATTAAAGCTAAAATTAAAGAAACATCATTTACGTCCGCAAATCTTAATTTTAAGTTTGCCAACGGGGTATCTATTAATTGCATTCGTCCTTTCTCCCATCATGTAGACTAAAACTTATCTTTTCTCATCGGCTCGTTAAGAGAAATTGAGGAACACCTAACGTGGGGTGTTTGATTTTTATGAGATCCGTTTTATAAACCTGGGTCAGGGTAGTTTCTTCTAGCACTTCCTCCGTTGTTCCCCACTTTTTTACGTGTCCCTGATCCAAAAGAAGGAGTTTATGACAGTACTGTCCAGCTAAATTAAGATCGTGTAAAACCATAATGACCGTGAGCTTGTTTTCTAATTGCCAGTGCCGAACATGTTCCATAACCAGGATCTGGTGTCCGATGTCGAGATAAGTTGTGGGTTCGTCTAAAATTAAAATATCAGGTTCCTGGACCATCGACCGGGCGAGAGAAACCAGTTGGCATTGTCCACCACTGAGCGTGCTCACTTTTTGGAAGCGTTTATCCCATAGTTCCAGATTTTTTAAAACGTTTTCGATCATTTGATGATCATGAGCGCTTAAATCAGCGAAAGGCTTTAACCAGGGATAGCGTCCCATCCCGACAATTTGTTCTACCGTGAAGGGCAGGGGAGCGGGGCCTTCTTGTTCGAGTACTGCGATACGCCGCGCTAAATTTTTTTTGCTGAATTGAGCAAGGGGATGGTCTTCAAGGAGGATTTCACCTGAATCGGGTGTAAAAAGCCCACTCATCGCTCGAATGAGTGTGGATTTGCCGCTGCCATTTGGTCCAATGATTCCAAAGATTTCACCTTTTTCAATTTCGAAGCTGATGTCTTGGAGAACTGGAAAATCGCCGAAATGGTGACTGACCTTCTGGATTGAGAATTCGCTCATATTAGCCCCTCCTTAAACTGCGCTTAAGAAAATAAGCAAAAAACGGAGCGCCAACAAAGGCAGTAATCACGCCGATGGGAATTTCCTGGGAATTAAGAAGATTACGTGCCAAAGTGTCTGACCAAAGTAGGAAAATTGCTCCGGCTAACGTAGAGACGGGGAGAAGAATACGGTGATCAGGGCCGACCACAAGTCGCATGAGATGGGGGACGATCAGGCCGACGAATCCGATGATCCCGACGACAGAAACGGCTGCCGAGGTGAGAAGAGAGCCAATGATGAGAATTCCGACCTTCTTTTTCTCCACATTCATCCCTAAATGTGTAGCTGCCCTTTCGCCTAGGGAGATGACATTAAGGTCACGTTCTTGGAGGAGGAGGTAGAGGATTCCGATTATAAAATACGGAACGAGCAGGGCTACGTCTGACCAACTCCGGTTGGCCAAACTGCCCATCATCCAGAATACGATTTCCTGCATTTGCTGCCCGGAAACGGCAATCAAGAAGGAGAGAAAGGCGCCGATTAATGATTGGACGACGACTCCAGCGAGAATAAGGGTCTCACGATCATGTTGACCCCGCTGTTTAGACAACATGAGGACAAAAGCTAAGGATAAAAGTCCTCCGAGAAATGAAAAGAGGGGAATACTGAATTGCCCTAAGTAAGAATGTCGGAAAAAGATCATGGAGGAGGCAGCACCTAAAGCTGCTCCAACAGAGATGCCGAGGATATAGGGGTCAGCTAAGGGATTACGCAAGATTCCTTGAAAAGAGACTCCGGCGGAGGAGAGCATCGCTCCCACGAGAAGGGCGAGAAAAACGCGGGGTAAACGTAATTGCCAAACGATGGTCGCTTGGGCTATTGTCCACGTCGGTTCTAGATGAAGAAAGGGAAGATGACTGAGTAGAATTTTCCCGGTAAGTCCTAGAGGAAGATGCACGGAACCGGTCATTACGCTTAAGAGAACTGAAAGAAGGAGCAAGAAAAGCAAGCCGAGGATTATCAGGTTCTTTTTCTTCAAGTGGGGAACTGATTTCATGCCTGTTCCTCTCTTCTTTGGTGAACTCAACTATTTGAAGACGTCGGGATAAAGTGCTTTGGCGATCGATTCCATTCCGTCGACAATGCGTGGGCCGGGTCGTGTCACCATGTCACTATCTAAGTCAACCACCCGTTTATTTTTTATGGCATCAAGGTTTTGCCAGCTTGGCCGAGCAAAAATCGTTTCTTTGACGTTGGGAAGATAGTAAGAATAGGTATCAAAAATAACTTGAGGATTTTTGGCAATGACTTGTTCAGTGCTATATTGTGCCCAGTCCTTGACATCACTGGCGATATTTTTGCCACCGGCTTTTAGCAGAAGCTCGTTAAGAAAAGTGCCTTCACCCGCAGTAAAGAGGTTAGGGTCGACTTCAATCCAGACTTTGAGACGATCGGCATCTTTAATCCCAGCCACTTTTTGTTCGATACTTTTTTCTTTCTGTTGCATCGCGTTGACCAGTTTTTGTGCTTCGGCTTGCTTATTCGTAATTTGTCCGAACTTTAAGAGCGTATCATAGGTTGAATTTAGGGTTTGGGGATTGAATTGCACAACAGGTATTTTTAAATTGCGAATTGCGGTGATCGTCTTCTCATCTTGCAAACCGACAATAATAAGATCGGGATTTAGCTTTAAGATTTGCTCAGTGTTAGGCTTGAGGCTATCTTCGAACACATACTCCGCTTTTTGCAGCGCTTCTTTGGGATAGTCATCATACTTCGTCACGCCAACCACGTTGTCACCTAAGCCCAACGCATAAAGTGTTTCTGTTGACGCGGGGACTAAGGAAACAATTCGCTTGGGCTCAGCAGGGATCGTGACTTCGGCCTTGAAATCATCCGTGATTTTAAAGGGATAGGTTGTGTGTACTGCAGTTTCCGAACTTTGAGCTTTATCCATGTTTGCAGGTGGATTTGCAGGGGTTGTTCCGCAACCGGTAAGTAAGGAAAGAATGAGTACCGTAATGAGTGTGAATAAGGAAACAGTATTTCGTCTAAATGATAATAATTTGTTTGACATAATGATACTTCCTTTCGTAGCCTTAAGATTGAAATAAAAAAACCCTTCCGTCCTCGAGGATAGAAGAGTTTTGTGCGGGTGCAGGATTGTCGCAGGAGACCACAATCAGGCGCCTACCCCTTGTCCTCGAAGGTACGTACGCTATGAATAGGTAGGTCTCCTGGCTTATGGCAAAGTAGCTTGCGCCTTCCCATCCGTAGACAGTGGCCTTTTGCAAGATACCATTCCAAATTACAGTGGCGGGACCGCATCGGAATTTCACCGACTTCCCTTTTTCCCCTTAAGGGGAACCTATTCATGATAATCAATTGACTCCATTATAGTGTACTACGCTCAATTCGCCAATAGTAAAATAAATATCAAAGGAATTAAGGAAGGATGAAACAAGGAACTTATATTTTTGGGTACTTCGTTCATAATAAGAACAAGGAATAAGAAGTAGATGCAGGACGTAAAGTTTAAAGTCAAAACCGAACTGATAGGGGGGTGAATGGTGTAATCTTCAACGAATAATTAAATGAAAGAAAGAGAAGGAAAAAGACGAAAAAACAAGAACATAGTATGTAAATGAACTAATAATGAACCGATATTGGAATATTTAAGGAGGATGAAGTCGATGATCGATCTTTTGAGAAAAGGCTTGGCACTAGGGTTAGGTTTAGCAATCATGAGTAAAGAGCAAATCGAAAAAACGGTTGATGAACTGGTTAAAAAAGGTGAAGTTTCAGTGACGGAATCTAAAGATCTTATCCACGAACTGATTCAAAAGGGAGAAGAGCAACAGGAAGATTTAAACGGCAAAATACAAGCGCAATTTCAGAAACTTCTAAGGGAACTCAATGTCCCCACTCAAGCAGATATAGACCGCCTAGAAAAGAGAATCGCTAATCTGGAGAACCAACTGGGGAATATACCGGACCATACGCCTGACAGTGATTGATGGCTTAAGTTAGGGGATCACGATGCTTAGAAGAAGAATACGCCATTTAAATCGCTATCGTGAAGTTGCTGCAGTTCTCGCACGACATGGATTTGGCTTCATCATTGAACAGATGGGGCTTACTAATTTATTGTCTTTACCCAAACGATTAATATTTCGAAGTCAGGAAGAAATTGATCCGCAAAACATCGGGGAGCGACTGCGCCATGCGCTTGAGGAGTTAGGTCCAACCTATGTGAAATTGGGGCAAATTGCAAGTACACGCCCTGATGTTTTGCCTGATTTTTTAATTCAGGAATTAGAAAAACTGCAAGATCAAGTGGCTCCTTTTCCTTATTCGGAAGCACGACAAATTATTGAAAGTGAATTAGGGAAGAGTCCTAACGAGGTTTTCGCGAGGTTTGAAGAAATTCCAATAGCTGCGGCATCGATCGGGCAGGTATACAGGGCTGTACTTAAATCGGGTGAAGAAGTGGCGGTCAAGGTACAGCGCCCCCAAATTAGCCAAGTTATTGAAACTGATTTGGAGATTCTCCTTGATTTAGCAGCGATTGCTGAACGGCGAATTGATTGGGCCAAACACTATCGGTTAAAGGAAATGGTTGAAGAATTTGCCCGTTCTTTACGATCTGAGCTTGATTATAGCATCGAAGGTCGTAATGCCGAGAAAATTGGGTTGCAATTTAAAAATACACCAGAGGTTCATATTCCTAAGATTTATTGGGATTATTCAAGCCAAAAAATTCTCACCTTGGAATTTGTTCATGGCGTCAAATTAAGTCAGAACGAAGAACTCCACGCTTTAGGGTATAGTCCTAAAAAAATCGCTGAGAATTTAGTTAAGGCGATGTTTGAGCAGATCCTAATCGCAGGATTTTTTCACGGTGATCCTCATCCGGGGAATGTGTTTGTTTTACCCGGGCAGGTAGTTTCTCTGATTGACTTTGGCATGGTCGGCAGACTTACTTCGGAGATGAGAGATAATTTTTCCTCTTTAGTTATTGCGATGATGCGAAAAAAAACAAATGAAATGCTTGATGCCGTTCTGGAGATGGGGATTGTTCCAACCGATATCAATATGAAGCTGCTCTACCGCGATGTCGATAAACTACGGGAGAAATACCTTGATGTACCGATGAGTGAGATTCGTTTGGGGGAGGCCGTTAACGAGCTTTTTAAAGTTGCCTTCAGTCATCGAATTCAGACCTCTGCAGATTTTGTGATGTTAGGGAAAGCACTCTTAAGTTTGGAAGGAATTGTTGAACAACTGGATCCAGACATAAGTATCATTGATATGGCTGAACCCTATGGCAAACAATTATTAAGGGAACGTTACAAACCGAAAAAACTTGCCGAAAAAGCTTGGCATAATCTCAAAGAATATGGGAATTTGGCCAAAGACCTGCCCGAACAGACTAAAGACCTTTTGCAAAGCATCAAGAGTGGAAAAATTCGCTTCGAAATTGTTACACCCGAAATGGATAATTCTCTAAGAAAGGTAGATCGACTCAGCAATCAGCTATCGTTTAGTCTTATTCTCCTCTCCTTTAGCATCGTTATGACCGGACTGATCATTGCTTCTGCCCTCGGCAGTCAGCCCATGCTTTTGGGTCACATTCCGGCCATCGATGTTGGCTTCACCTTTGCCTTTATTATGTTTGTTCTTCTTATGGTTTCAATTTTCAGATCGGGGCGATTCTGAGAATAGGTTTCTATCCCCTAAAAAAGAGTTCCGAAAAAAGAGCACCGTATCACTTTTTAAAGTGGTGCGGTGCTCTTTTATAGTTTATTTTGTAGCTAATTTAAGGCATATTAAGGATGGAATTCTATATAAGAATGGAATGAACTTAGATTAACCCTCCATTGGAACGAATCTGTTCGCGAAGTGAGTCGAACTGAGACTCGTCAACAATTGCGGCCAAAAGGACATCTCGCCCCGTTACAAAGGAGCCTCCACCATTACTCATTCCGCTCGCTGAAGTGTCCGCAGCGGTTAAGGGACCTACATCGCCGCTAATATCCCCCAGGGTTAAGTCGGATAAACTGCCGATTTGCCCAGTAGCCGGATTCATCAGCTGATCTGAAGTATCTCCCGGATATTGGTGAATCCGATCGATCTGGACATCAGAGATTCCCATGCTTTTTATTTGGTCCGCGATTTGCTCTGCCTGATCCACGGTCTTAAAATACGCCAGAATGTTTTTTTCACCCATCGTTTTAATCCTCCTTGGATTGGATTATGATATTAAGATAATCGCGTTTTTGTAGCTCTTCTCGATACGCTTCTGATACGTTTGTTTGATGCTTCTCGTTGATTGTCTTTTGTGATGAACGCATAGTTTGTGAATTGTAAGGTCTTTTTTAGGTTTGGTTATTCAAGGGTTTTCTATACGAAATCTTCTACGATGTTCATAACTTAAAAAAATTCTCGCCGCTATCATCGTGTTGCGTTATGCGAAAAGGTAAATGTGTCACTCCTAAAGGTTATTCAGATTAGAATGAAGAATTAGGGTATGAGTGAAGCAAGCTCATGCCATTTTTTCAATGTGGAGGTTATCATGTTCAAGGAACGAATTGACTTTTTACCCAAAGAATTAATTCAGAATCAACAGCAAGTGATGCGTTATCTTGCTCCTTATCTATCACCGAATAGTGCAGCTGAAAAAGAAAATAATGTGAGGACGAAACTCATTAGTAAATCGTTTCTGGAAGGCCTTCACGTTTTTACTCAGGATATAAAACCAAAAGCGTCTTATGTCTTTACGGAGATTAAGCCTAGCCCTAATTGGTTAGAAAGCAAAGAGGGCTTAATCCTTTTACCTTATAAGCATCCCTTATCCAATAAGGCCAATCATGCAATCCTTTTCGCCACCACGCTAGGCTCTATGATTGATGAGTGGATCCTTGAGTTTTTTAAAGCAAAGGATTATTTATTAGGTTACATGCTTGAGGCGATTGGACTTGCAGCCTTGCAGGAAATTGAAATAAGAGTTCGGAAGGCGTTTTATGACATAATTCCAGGGGAGAATCTTAGCCTCAAAAAATTGAGTCATACGCTTTGCCCCGAATGCCAAGGAATACCGACGGGGGCACAAAAAGAACTATATCAGATCACTGAAGCACACGTTATTGGAATCACTTTGCAAAGAGACTTAGTGCTATACCCCTTAAAATCCGTAACGGGTATCATTCTGGCAGGACAGGATTTAACCATTTTTCAGGAAGATCAATGTTTGTATTGCAACAAGAAACATGACTGTTTATATCGAGATAAAAGTAAAGAAGCAGAGAATAAATTCTTATCGAATCTAAATCTTTTGTAAGGAATATTTTAAAGGCTTATATGAAATTTAGTGATATTTGTTTTAAGACTGATATTACTCAAAAATAATAAAAGGATTTACCATTTAAATGGAGAAATATACCGATAAAGTTTATTTATGGGTAGGTGATGCTGGTGACATTGATCATTTGCACCAATAAAAGCGTAGAGGGACACCAAGCGATAAGCTCAATTAAATTTTTCTTTTACGTTGTTCTTAACCGATCGAATAAAACGGTTGATTTACCCAGACCAAAGAAAGAACAGAAGTTACCGGAGGTTCTCAGTCAGAGGGAAGTTGAGTCAATTCTTAAATCGGTGCAAAACACTAAGCATAAAGTTATTTTGGTGTTAACCTATTCAGCTGGTTTACGTGTAAGTGAAGTGGTTAATCTAAAAATTTGAGATATCGATAATGAGCGTATGCTTATTCATGTCAAACAGGCAAAGGGGAGAAAAGACAGATATACTCTCCTCTCAACGGTCGCCTTAGAAATGCTTAGAGAATATGCTAAACAATGTAGGCTGACGGATTGGCTTTTCCCAGGCGAGAAAGAGGGAAATCATCTCACAGACCGTAGTGTACAAAAAGTGTTTGAAACTGCATGTCAACGAGTAGAAATAAAAAAAGATGTTTCTGTTCATTCTCTCCGGCATTCGTTTGCTACCCATTTATTGGAGGCAGGGACAGATCTAAGATATATCCAAGAACTCCTTGGACATAGTAGTTCGAAAACCAATGTCGTCAATCTAAGCAACCATAAAATACCACTCTGTATCGAATAGAAAATATTATTCAAAAAATGTTCCAGACCCCTTGACATTTAGAAAATCATCCAATAATCGAAGCGGATACCTTTTTATGGTATATCTTTGA
>NZ_DATLJA010000083.1:0-14693 GCF_035539115.1 Desulfitobacterium sp.
AAGCCGTGTTTACCCCACCAAACCCTTGCGGTCCAATTCCCAGCTTATTGATCCGCTCCAGCAATTCCTCTTCGATCTTCGCTAAACGCTCTTCTTTATTATGAACGCCTACATCACGAGTAAGGGATTTCTTCGCTAAATGTAATACTACTTACAAACCGTAAATTTACTACATACAAACCGTGAAAACACGATAAAAAGCCTGGGATAACGTGGGATAAGCTGGAATATGGCGGGATACCCTGGGACTTAGAAGGAACACCCTTATTTATCGTGGGACAAACAACAGACAACTCAATACGATACTTCTGAGCACTCATTATACTGGTGCTCTTTTCTTTTGCCTTAGATGTAATTCATAGAACTACTTTGTCTATAACATTCCTAGAAGTACTACTACAATGTAATTGTAACTAATTTTAGGAAGGTGGTATCTGCCATGGTCGATACATTGACAAAAGAGCTCACCCCTTCTATGTTGCCTGACGGTATTTGTCGGGAAATCGCTGAGGAAATCGGCGCGGACAATCTTCTTAGGCTCTCTACCTTAATCGGCGGCTCCACTTTCTATTTGCCGAGCAAAGAGAAGATTTTGCGTCCACTCAGAGATATCAAAATCAGGGAGGAGTTCAATGGACATAATTCAGTGGAATTGTCACGGAAATACAATGTCAGTCAGCGTTGGGTTCAGCAAATAGTTAAACAACACTTGGAAAAATACAAAACAAAAAAGGAGGATTTAAAATGATTATCAATCAAGCTGCTATCAATGATATTTACAGCAGCTTCAACACGGTCTTTAACAAGACTCTTGAGGAAACGACTGTTCTACATCCCAAAATCGCAATGGAGGTTCCGTCTGAGGCATCCGATGAAAACTATGGATGGTTAGGCTCTATGCCAAGCATGAGGGAATGGGTAGGCGACAGGCAGATAAGAAATGTCGCCGTACATACCTACGCTATTAAAAACAAGCTCTTTGAGAAAACCATCTCAGTCAGTCGCAATGATATTGAGGATGACCGAATCGGCGTTTATAAACCCATGTTTCAAGACCTTGCTGAGGGCGCGCGCAAACTGCCTGACAAGCTTGTGTTTGGACTTTTGCCGCGAGCCTTCGCGGATTTATGTTATGACAAAAAGCCGTTCATTTCCAATGTCCATCCTTATCTTTATTCAATCACAAAAAGTGGCAAAACTCAAAGCAATAAGGGCACCGATAAATTAACGCCAGATAGCTATGGTATTGCCCGTGCTGCAATGATGTCACTCACCAACGACGAAGGTGAACCGTTATACATCATCCCTGATTTGCTTGTCGTCTCTCCTCAAAATGATGCAGCAGCGCGGCGCATTGCATATGCTGAGTTGATTAACAACGAGACCAACATTTACAAAGGGACTGCCGAGGTGTTGGTTGCTCCTGAGCTCGTTAATAATCCCGATATGTGGTTTCTCCTTTGCACGTCAAAGGCTATTAAGCCGTTTATCTTTCAGAACAGAAGAAAACCCGCACTAGTGGCAAAAACTGCCGCCAATGATGACAACGTGTTTTTCGGTAACGAATACCTGTACGGCGTAGACACCCGGTGCAATGCTGGCTGCGGATTATGGCAGCTTGCCTATGGCTCTGACGGAACGACAACGGGAGGCGTATGATGAGTAATGAACTGATTCAAATTGAAAACAGCCTTTCACTTGAGAAGGGCGCGCCCAAACAAATTAAACTCCTGCCTTTAGGACTTGTCAAGAGCCAAAAGGGAGACTTTCTTGTGGATGGCGAATCATATTCGAGTATCTTGAAGCGGTTCAAAGACAGACGGCTTGATATCCCAGTAGACTATGAGCATCAAACACTGCTTAATGTACAGGCACCCGCTGCCGGATGGATTAAGGAGATTTCTCTCAAGAGTGATGGTATCTATGCCAATGTTGAATGGACACTGAAAGCCGAGGATTACCTTAAAAACAAAGAATACCGTTACCTGTCCCCGGTGGTCAGCGTCCGTACACAGGACAGAAAAGCATTATTGCTTCATTCTGTAGCGCTTACCAATACTCCGGCCATTGACGGAATGACAGCGGTTGTCAATGCGGATAAAGCTAAGATTGAACCTCCTAAAGCGGATGAACAGTCCGCAGCGGAAAACCCCGAGAAATTTATCAGAGGGCTGAAAGATATGTTACAACTCCCTGATATCGCTCTTCTATCTGACATTGAAAACCGCATCAGCGAGCTTCTCAAAAATCAAGTTGCACTCAAACTGGAAGTCGACACCATGCAATTCGAGGCACACAAGCTCCATGTGGAGGAAACAGTTACGCATGCGCTTAAGACTGGGAAGCTCTTGCCTTATCAAAGGGATTGGGCGTTCCGTTCCGCTATGAGTGACCTGAGCGACTTCACGCTATGGCTCAAGGGTGCTCCGCAAGTCGTGCCTATGGGAGAGCTTGACATTGAAACGGTGACACTCAAGGACGCAGGAAGCAGAACACGCGCCAATGAGCTCATGGGACTATCAGTCGACGATGTGAAGCGTTACGGAAGTAAATCTTAGTAAGGGTTAGGAGGTGATACTTTTGGGTGGCATAAGGCTTCAAGGTACTGAAAGTCTAAGGCGTTTGACAAGTAAGTTGAGAAAACTCCAGCACATCGACCTAAAAGGAGTTAACTTATCCATTGCCGAGAGCTTGCGCACAAGCACACGTGAACGATTCAAGGAGCAAAAGGAGCCGAGCGGTAAAGATTGGCGTTATTCTATAAGAGCCACCGAACGTGGCGGCGTGACTTTGACCGATACCGCAAGGCTGAAAAACTCCATTAGATCATCAGCAGATAAGTCTGGCTTGGCGGTTGGCACCAATACAATCTATGCGGGAACACATCAATTTGGAGCCAAATATACAATAAGAGCGAAGAGTGGGAAAGGACTACGCTTTAAAGTTGGTGGCAAGTGGGTTAGGAAAAAGGAAGTCGAGGTTAATATTCCCGCCCGTCCGTTTTTGGGAATTAATGATGATGACATGAAGGAGATTAAAGGGACTATTTCGGATGCTTTTAGAGAAGCATATTTTCGCTCCTGAGTAGCTATTTTATAGAAATCAATAGAATTACACTCGGAAACAAAAAGACCCCCGTTATAACGCGTTATAACGGGGGTTCAGTGTATTTGGGACGTGTATGCCTATTCCATCAGTTCTCCCCTAGCTTCTAAAAGTCTTTCGGGGAGGTTCGGCTGCATAAGTGAGTTCATCATGTCCGCTCCATCGCTGAGGCCGATATAGTATCCTAAAGCAGAGGTAGCAGTAATTAACCTACAAACGGCATCGGAAATATCATCGGTTAGGTCTTTTGGAAGGGTCACCTACCCGCCGATCAGTGAGAGCAACTCTTCTTCGGACTCCTTCATGTCACTGTTTCTTTTTTCTAGACTAGAAAACCTTTCGTGAAAATTCCACATAAGACCTTCAATAACCTCTTTGCTAAACATTTGCATGCTCCCCCATTCCTTTTTTGGTCTGTCTTGCGTAAATGTTCTTGACCGCCTCAATTAACTTAGAGGCTGCTTCCTTGCTCAACCATGTAAAGTGGTCAACGTGCGCATATTTCTTGATAAATCCCTGTGTCTGTTCGTCCGTCCATTCGAGCTTTTCTAAATAGTCTGAGAGCAGCCATCCCTGTCTTTCCGTCATCATGCCAGGGCGGTTTGCTGACCTTGACTGATCATCAATTAAAGCATCTATCAACATAGCCGCCTCCGACATTAGGAGGTCTTTCAAGCTTTCCTTGCCATGCATCTTGTAAATAACATCGTGAAGAAACTTGTCACTGACTCCGGCATTACGTGCCTCAACGTATATCTTTCTAAGCTGCGGCTGTGTAATAAGTTTCGTGGATGTGCTTCCCATAAATCAACCGCTCCTTTCTAATTGCGATCTAAGCTTAAAAATTGTATAATTGGGCTGACAGTGTTGTAGACTGTCAAACGCCCCTTTTATTGGTTGCCGTTTCGGAGGTTGCATGCCGTTTGTAGGTGCCCAATGGATAGGGGCTTCTCTGATTTTTGCGCCATTTTCAGAGCCATATTGAACTCACCCACATCTATGACATCACTCTTTTCTGATTTTCACTATCATATGTAAGCAAGATGCTTACATCAAGAGCAAGGGCAAGAGAAATGTTTGCAAGCAATTTGTAAGAAGGATAAGACCTTCCACGTACAATATGACTAATTTGCCCCTTAGTTACGCCGCATTGTTCAGCTAACCACTTTTGCGTCTTCTTGAGTGTTTGTAGCTGATTTTGAATGTTCATTCCTATACATTCATATGGCATTAGGTATCCTCCTCCCTGAAAATATGAGTCTGTTTAGCGTGCCTTAACCGTTCATCTCGACTTAGCATGACCGGGCACATCATTCGCGCCGGGGTGGTTCGAAGGGATATACTGGGATAGAGGACACGCATTACAGAGAAATTACTCAGATAATTGTATTTAATTGTAAGAATATGGTTTATTTACATCTACCTCCTTGAAAAATTTAATTATTCGAAGTATAATCAACTTAGTTAATATAAAAGCATTATACTTCAACTCAGTTGATTCGTCAACAGAAAATGAACTGAGTTAATATAGGAGGCATTATGGAAAATATCTGTAGCAGACTTAAAATTCTTCGATCAGACACAGGTTTATCACAAGTGGACTTTGCCAAAAGGTTAGGCGTAACCAACGCGCATATTTCTAAAATTGAAAAAGAAAAAACGATACCATCTGAGGCCCTTATCCGCTTAATTTCTAAAGAATTTGGCATAAGTGAACTATGGTTAAAAATAGGTGAAAAACCAATGTATCTTGATCAGATGGAAGCTAATACAGAGAACCTCCTCATGAAATCTACCGAACAATTCAATCAATTACTAAGAACTGATAATGTCGTCATTCGAGCGCAAGCAGCACAATTAAACATGCTCTTTTCAGAAATAGTTAGTAATGAATTCTCATTTGATAATGATAGTGATCGATTAAAATATCTGAGGATATGTGAAAAACTCTTTTATGACATTAATTGTCTGATAACCTCAGTGAAAGACTACGTCACATTCAACCAGCTTTCTTTTGAGCCAAATGATATTGCCAATGTTCTCAAAGACAAACAAAAAGGGATCATCAATGATTTAGCAGAAATTGGATATTATTATATAAAAAAAAGGCGTTAATATTTTTCCTTTGTCATCAAATATATAAAACCTCTGTGATCGCTGAAAGTTACTAACTATCAGCATTTACAGAGGTTTTTAGTATTCTCCTTTGGTTCCTTTGTCTGGGCATTTTTAACGGTTTGTTTCCTTTGTTAAACCACTCGAAATCCCAGTAAACATGGGACTTTTTGCAAAGATAACTTTTCACGCTTTGCACGGCGCATTACAACTAGTCCTCTTGAGGCTAAGTTGTCACAATTTGAAATTCGCCACAAGTTCACTCAGTTTAGTTGCCAGCTCTGCTTGGGCTTGAGCTGATTGTGCAACCTGTTCAAAGGCTGTCGAGGTTTGAGTTACACTGGAAGTGATTTCTTCAGAACTTGCCGCAGTTTCTTGTGCTGTTGCAGAAACATTTTGGATCGCTGAACTGATTTGACTAATAATTTCATGCATGGACAATGTTGCATCAGCCAGTCCTTTGGACATTTCATGCACAAAATGGGCATCTTCTTCATATTGGCTCCCCGTCTCAGCATACTCCTTGTAATCGGGTTGAACCTTATCTTCAATAAATGTCAGTAATTCTTGCGTATTTCCCATTAAGTTACTAAAAGCGTTTTGAACATTACTGATAACGCTACGGATATTGTTGACAGCGGTTTGTGATTCTTCTGCCAATTTGCGAACTTCATCAGCGACAACTGCAAACCCACGTCCAGCCTCTCCTGCTCGGGCCGCCTCAATACTAGCATTGAGAGATAATAGGTTTGTCTGCTCAGCTATCCCTCCAATGGTTTCCGCCATCAACTTGATTTCTTCCATCACTTTTGATTGTTCCAGAGCTTGTCTAACCTTTACTTCTTTATCCTTATAGATTGCGTCAGATTCACTTACAGCCCTAGTTCCTTTGATTTTGACTTCACTCGCCCGTTCCTTAATCGCCAGGGAGTTTTGTTGTCCTTCTTTTGCTTGCTGATTCAGTTGTTTAGTGAACTCTTCCATTTCTAAGGACGAAGCCCCAACTTCTTCCGAACTCGCACTGAGTTCTTCTGTACCCCGAGCAATCTGTTCCGTGGATTGCTGAATCATTTGCATTGTTGCTGACAGTTCCTCCATAATGGCTGACGTTTCCTCTGATTGGGCACTCACCGTCTGAGAACTATCCTGAATAGCAACTAATAGTTTCCGCACCTTTTGTACCGCTTGAGTAAGAGCAGTCCCCAGTTGTCCCACTTCATCCCGTCCGTGTAAATTCAATTCGTGGCTTAGATTCCCTTCTCCAAAGGCTTCTGAGAACTCAACGATTTGCGAGAGCCGACGAGAAAGGCTAAATGCAAGATAAAGTCCAATAATCAAGGCTAAAAGCACACTGAATCCTATAATTCCAAGCATCATATTTCTTGAACTTGAGTAGGCCTTTTGATTATTGTTACTTCTACTCTGAGCTTCATTTTCGACGATAGTAATCAGGTTATCTAAACTTAGAAGTGCCTTATCATCCGTCTTCATGAGAGTATCCTGCAAGATCTGCCCTGCCTCGGCGTATTTTCCCGTATCCATTAATTTCATAACTTGGTCTTGTTGACTCCAATAATCGGTCATAAACTTTTTGTATGATGTATACTCTGTTTTTTCTTCTGTGGAAAGAACAGGTAAAAATGTTTTCTCATAATCCTGTTCATATTTCATGTTCTGGTTTTTTAAGGATTCCATTTGTTGACGAATACTCTGTTGCTGAGTTCTGTCCTGTGTAACGCTAAGCGATTGCGTGGCTGAAGTACTATCACGAAGGGTCGTACCAATCTGGTTCAAATCAATAATGGGCTTTAAATTATCGGTATATATTAAACTCCCATCAGTATTAATCTTTTGCATATCCGTAATCCCAAAATAGCCAATCAAACCTACAAGTAAAGAGATGATAATAAATCCTGCAATCAGTTTGAATTTCCAAGTCAAGTTATTCATGAATTTCATGCTTTAATCCTCCTATTTAATCGAAACCTCGCCCACAATCGGTGTCCTTTTAGAAGAGCTAAATTCCCTGTCCGCCTTTGGGTTTATAAGAATCGCTAATCACATCTTGAAGGGTAACCGCCTTCGTATGCAGTCATAGGCACTCCACCGTCAACCCATAGATTATGTAGTTATGTAGCAAAAAGGGCGGGAGCATTACGCATCATAATTAATCCTTCACCTAAATTAAGAATTCCGTCTATGAATGTTTCCTGCCCGATAACTTTTGGAGTGGGTTCAAGTTCATACTGGGCAATATTAAGAACCTCATTTACCCCATCAACTTCAATACCGAGGAGTGTTTCCTCATTTTCTAATACGACGATTTGACGTTGAAGCTCTGGTAAGGAGGGGACTGACTCTAACTTAAGAAGTTTAGCAAGGCTCAATATCGGAATAACCTTTCCTCTTAAGTTTATAATTCCTTGCACATATTCCTTGGCATTGGGTACGCTCCTAATCTTTGGGGGGACAATGATTTCCCTTACGGTACTCATGCCCACAGCATAGTGCTCTTCACCCAACTTAAAAATGACAACTTGTTCATCACGCACTTAAATTGCCTTCTTCCAAAATAATAAGCCGTCATGTATAAACATCATAACGGCAATCTTCCTCTTTACGCACTTGTTAACCTGGCAATCGTCAGCCAAACTGGACGACCCATAGCTTCGCGTCCCTGGTTTTCGCCAGGTTTGCCTTTGTCATTGCTTATATATAATTTCCTCATTCTTCACAGAACAACACTTTTCACTCTTTTTTCGCGAGCTCTCCATTTCAAGAAATTCCGCCATATTTTTTTTGCAATATACTCTCACCTTCTATTCATCCATTTTATGTTAATAGCGTTAATGCTAATTGTTTTCGCTTAAAGGTTATTTTGTTGTTCATCGGTCAAGCTGACTCTATCTGACAACAAATTAGGAATCTAGCCATCTTTGTCAATGATTCCATAACTCTAAACCTTCGCTAAGCCAAAGTCCTTGCCCCATGAGCCTATCCCCGATTCTACCTCACATCTCACCTCTTCAAACTCCACCCGTTCAATAAAGCCTGTCAAATTTTGCATTAAATCCACATAAGTATCCAGATTGAGGCGTCTTCCTTCTCTATCGAACAGCAAGCGAATAAGAGGTCGGGTTGGCATTTGGACAGGTACAGCTATGACCACTCCGATTTCGCCTGTGTTTAGAGTGATTTTCGTATTTTCGGGGTAAAGAGTTAATGATTCTTGTAAGGCTTGAACCACTTTCCGGTTAAAGTCTTTTCCTGAGTCGGCAATAATCATTTCCAAAGCATGATAGGGGGGCAACCCTTTTCGGTACGGTCTATCCGCGGTCAAGGCTTCAAAAACATCCGCCACAGCCACAATTTGGGCATCTCTGTGAATATCATTGCCTTTCAATCCATAGGGATATCCCAATCCATTCCATCGTTCATGATGTTCTTTAATAATAGCCAGTACGCTTCTTGGTAATAGCCGAGCATTTTTTAACAATTCTTCTCCTGCTAGAGGATGTTGTTTCATGATTGCAAATTCTTCTTCAGTTAAACATGCAGGTTTATAAAGAATTTCCTGAGGTACTCGTAATTTTCCTAAATCATGAAGCAATGCCCCCAAGGTTAAGTCACTAAGTTCTTTATTCTCATACCCCAAACGCATTCCTATGAGTGCAGAAAGCAAGGCAACGTTAATGACATGTTCGAAAAGCTCATAATCATATTTCTTAAATCGCCTCAAATCCACTCTGCCCTCATCAAAATCTAAACGAATATCTTGTCCCGAAAGTTCATTGAGAATTTGTTCTACTAATTCTACTGTCTTTTCAATCTGTTCAGCTTCAATCATCCTTGCTTCATGATAAATACTCCATGAAGAACCAACAAGATTGACATAGGTATCTTTTGGAAGTCCTTTGATATTTTTAGTTCGATGTATCAATACTCTGTGGGTTTGAAGTACATAAACTTCTCGATTATTTATGCGTTTACGTATGCTTGCCGTAATCTGATGTCCTTTTTCAAGTAACAGCGTGCCTTTAGAATCAAATAAGTCCTCACATGTTGTCTTGTTCAAAACTGTATCTGGACTTACCCTTTCCAACACCAAATTCATTAAATATCCCCTCCTTTTTCTGCCTCAAGTGTTATCCCTTAAACTTCCCACTAGTTTATTTAGAATTTGGTCAATTTACTCAAAATAAACAAAAGAATTCACAAGCTCTTTAAATCCCTTATTCTCATGATTTGATAGAATTACGTTTTCTAGGAGTAGGCTTGACGTGGAACCCTCCGTCGGATGCTTCCATGTCAAGCCTGATTTGAGGTCATAAAGATGAATATTATAACTTAACCACGAATGGCTTAACCCTACCCTTTGCTAAGCAATTTCTGAATTCTGTTGGTGAAAGATCATACAAGCTACTATGGATACGCCGTTTGTTATAAAAATCAATATACTCTACATATGGCTATCTCTAGATCCTTTTCTCCAAGCAAGGTCTTTAACTTCTCGTTTTCTTCTTCTAACTGCCGAAATTCTTTTGGTGATGGAAGGTATTCAACAATCTTTTTGGCATCACTTGGGACATTGTCCCAAGGCTTATGCTTCGTTTCTCTTATCCATCGGTAAATCACCTTAACGTTAATTCCATGTTGCTTAACAACAAGAACTGCGTTACCCACTTCTTGAGTTTCTCTTAAAACTTGGCCTTTTAATTCTTTCGGATATCTTTTGCGTTCGCCCATATCCCCTCCATGTTTTTAGGGGCTTTATAGAAATGTTCACTGTGGATTTTTCTCTTTTATCAGGTAGACAATGTAACATTATAGTAATTTTGTTGCATTTTTAATATTAAGAAAGTCCTTTCATACAAAGGGTTTAATCTAATAATTTTAAAACTACCATAATTTAAAAATTCATTTTAGCGTATCTTTTTTGTATAATATAATATGTAAAAGATACATTAGGAGGACAATGATTATTATGACTGTTGAACCAATTAGAGAAAAAGCCAAGATTAAGCAGCTTTATCAATACTTAAATGGAAGCGATCCTAAATATGCGTTGATTTTTAAATTTGGTATTAATACGGGCTTGAGAATCAGCGATATCATACCTATTAAGGTGAATGATATTTTTAATGAGAAATTTCAATTTAGAGAGTATCTCATCTTAAACGAAAAAAAAACAGCAAAAGAAAAGAAGATTAAATTAAATGAAACCTTACGCAAGTGTCTTCATGATTATGTTAAAACTCAGCATCTTGCCCTAGAGGACTACCTTTTTCATAGTCAAAAAGGCGGTTATTTAGGAAGAATCCAGATTTACAGAGTGCTGAAGGAAGCTGCAACTGTGATTGGCATTGAAAACTTTGGCACTCACAGTTTAAGGAAAACATGGGGTTATTGGACTTATAAAATATCTAAATACAACGTAGGACTTATTATGGATACCTTTAATCATAGCTCAGCCAGTATCACACTCCGCTATATTGGTATCAATCAAGATCAAAAAGATGAGCTGTATTCTATTGTTCAACTATAAAAGTTGTTTTTCGTGTGTATTATAGTCATAATGACATAATGATCGATATATTGACATTCCCGTAGTGATAATATAGAATTGTTACCAAATACGAATGCAACAAAATTACTAAAATGTTGTATTCTATGGTTTAGTTTACCAAAATAATTTCCTTTGTTTTCCATAAGTTTAAAAGGATCACTGCATAAAAAGAGTCGCAGAGCACTATATTTGTACTTTGCGATGCCTACAGACTGTCGAAGCTGAGCTTTGAGTGAAGTTATTTTTTTGATTTGCCTTAGAAAAAATTTATGCACGCTGCGATTAGGCAGCGTGCATAATTGATTCTCGCTGATGTATGTTCTCTTCTCTGCTAGGCGATTTCATTTGTATCCTGAATTTCAGCCGTCAAAAGTATTGCGTTACTCTTTTTAGCTTCTGTTGACTTTATACTGGCAATATTTATTAGCTTTTCCATAGCATTCCACGGATCATCGGTACGTTCTTCATGTCGGCGTCCCCCAATTACTCCTGCCGAAATACTTATCTCAATTCCGTGGGAAAAACTGTGACGGCCTATGATATCTGCCAATCGGTAAGCTAAAGCTGCTCCTTCGTCCAAGTGTGCTGGTAATAAAACAGCAAATTCATCTCCTCCAAAACGACACAAAAAGGCTTCCGGAGAAATATTTTCTGTTAACAATTTGCTCACTTCCATTAAAATATTGTCTCCTACTGTATGTCCGTAAGTTTTGTCAATTAAACCGAAATTATTTATGTCAAAAAAAACAATACTGATTTCTTGCTTATTTTCCAGGAGTCGAGCACCGTGATAGTATATGTAATCACTTTTATAAAGCCCGGTCAATAAATCAGTATGAGGCCCCAGTTGTATATCAAGCAGGTTGCGGCTTAGAATACCAGATAACCGGCCTTCCTCCTGAACTAATAAGACGTCCAATCCGGTATCTTCAAAAATTTCTTTGGCTTGCCAGAGCGGCATTTCTGCAGATACGGTTACTGGTTCCCGGCACATAGCGTCGGCAATGATTCTATTGGGATGCGCTCTCAATAAATCCTTGTATGTTATTACCCCTACCAGATTACCTCCGTCCATTACCGGACAACAGCAATTTCCCGTTTCCAATAAAAATGACCTAATCTTGGACACTCCATCCAAAACATCAACTGTTGGAAATTTTTTAGAATAGATATTTGCAACTCGCTTAATGTTTATCATAAATCGATAGATTGGCTGACATGCACGGTTATGTCGACATGAGCTTTTATAATCGTACTTGCGCCAACAATCCTTCCCCCCTCCTCCAAAATAAACTCGATCAATCTTTCTTCCGGGATCATGTTTGTAAGAGCATTGCGTACTACAATGGCTTCTATTACTGGGTGATCAACCTTAATGATCTTGTATTGATCGGGGCTAAGAACATCGACCATTCTCTTCGCCGCCTCCGGGCCGATAGGTGCATTCCGGCCCACAATTAAAACATCTTGCATTGGAGGCATTTCGAATTCAGATAGGTGCATTTGGATCTCTGCCTTTTTGGGTTCTTTCGTAACGCCCACGGATAGACCTCCGTTCTTGTTTTAAGAAATTTATTTTAATCGTCATGACTAGTTTGTTCCAAATTGTCTTTAATAATCCTACTAAAAAACACCGCCTTGCTTGCAGTGTTCAGTACGTTGAAACTCTCATTTAGATAAAAACAACAACTTGCAAACTCGTCTGGCGTAATACAAATTAACCCCACTTTTGGAGTTAGCAATGGTCACTCCCGACATTTTTCAACACACTAAAGATATTATAGTCCATAATCTGATATCTTTCAACTATTTTTGAAACTAAATCCAAGTACTGAACTTTTCTTTTCGCAACCGGGCGAATTACTTTCCGGTCTCCTCACTTTATTATTCCGTGATTTGGGCATTTTGGCGTTTAACAAGACCGACGTAGTTCGGCTGGTGCGTGAGGAAAAGCGTTCAGTAGCCAGTATAGTGACTGATTTTGGAATCAGTCAGCAGACCGTTCGGAAATGAAGCGGAGAAAGCAAGACACATGAAAATCCAGACAAAGTACTCATCGCTGAGCTGCAAGCGAAGATCAGAGCCAAGGACAAGAAGCTTGCCGATCATGAGCTTACAATAAATATCTTAAAAAAAGCCACAGCCATAGTGTGCCATGACGGAATGCAATAATCCATGATTAAAACATCCTTTGCTGCATTAGAGATGAAGGCAGGCCGATCTGGAAGCCGCAAAATGTATTTCTGATGGTTTTTGCGAACATTCATTGACACTATCCACTTCTTTCCTCTACTTAAGCGCTTTATTCCAGAACTCTATTCTAATTTATGCCAAAAAAATCCTCCGAATCACCACCCGTCCAACGGGTGGTTTGTTCTGAGGCTATAAGCCTCTGTTACCGACCAGCGCCTAAAGACACTGGCTTTCACATTCGTTCAAGCTACCCTGTCAAGTTTCGGAAATTACAACAAGGAGTTTTCCGTGCTTATCCAAAACCCAGCGTTGAATATTTAACTTAACCAGACTCACCAAAAAAAGGCCGCTGCAACATCTCTCGGATACTAGATATTAACTGCTTTTAAACCGAGGTCTAATATCTCGTATTTTAAACCACTTTATCGGATTTCAATAAAGGAAGCTCAAAGAATTTATAACGGGATATATAATTACCAAAACTTCTTTTAACAAATCAGTTCCTTTAATTTCCTAGAGACTTAGGCAAAGTTTAGGGAAATATAAGTCCATAGGATTAAAGGAGGAATTGATGATGAAACTCAAGTTTTATGCTAGTTTGTGCATTATTGTCCTCTTTTTGTTAGGCTGTAGCACCCAGCCAAACCAACCCCAAGGTAATCCACCCTCCCAGACTTCCACTCATGAAACTGGCCTAACGGTAGCTGATGCCGCGAGTGAAAACTTGCCAGATATTAGCGGGGGGCCAGAATCAAAAACGCGCACCGGTGAACATCCGCCTCGTGTAACGAATATAGTTTTTCACCATGGGCCTAGCAACAAAAAACTAGTAGCATTGACATTTGATGATGGACCGGACGTTCATTATACCACCAAGATTTTAAAGATTCTAAAACAGCATGGCATCAAAGCCACATTCTTCATCGTCGGGAGTCGGGCAGAAGCTCATCCTGAAATGGTAAAACGTATTGCTGAAGAAGGTCATGCCATTGGAAACCATACATGGGATCATCCAGATCTAAAAAAGATCACCATGACTCAAATTAAATCCGAAGTTGACCGTACCGATCGATTACTAAGCTCTATAATCGGTTATAAACCCCACCTATTCAGACCCCCTTATGGTATTGCCAGTACGAACGATATCAAAGAATTAGGGAAATTAGGATACAAAGTCATTGATTGGTCCGTAGACACTAGGGATTGGGCCGGAACACCTCCCGACCAAATTATGGAATACGTGCATAAGGAATCAACTCCAGGTGCCATTGTTTTGGAACACTGCGCGGGAGGAAGAGGTGAAAAACTAGATAATACTATTGAGGCTTTACCAAGGATCATTTCTTATTTCAAAGAGCGGGGTTACAGTTTCGTAACTATACCAGAACTACTCCATATTCACAAATAATCAGTGAAGAAGCTTAACGAGAATAAATCGCCAAGCTTCTTCTATACTATCCGTTTTTAGCTAGGGATTTAGTCTGCTTTCTCCTAGTGACTAATGACGGAGGCATCGATCATGGACAATTTTCCCAGTCGCTGTTGGATCTTTTCATACCCTTTCTTCTGAGCAACTTTGTTTAAAACCCCTTTGAAGAGCATTTCTGAGACTTTAATGGGTAGGGTCCTTAGTCTCCGGGAAATTTGGCTGTGACTAATGCTTTTTAATCCAATTGCTTGACCCAGATTATCACTCTGAACACTTGAACTGATC
>NZ_DATLJA010000084.1:0-74285 GCF_035539115.1 Desulfitobacterium sp.
AGAGGATGTCCTGCATGAAGCGATAATGACCGCCATAAACAGCGTCGTAGAAAACCGCGGCGAGTTTGTCAGTGCTTTCCGCGAGAACGTCATACGGGTCATCGGCAACCACTCCACTAAAAACGTGACCAACGAATATGACGGGCAAATCGAAAAGCTTCAGGGTGAGATGCTGGCCTTGATTGAGGAAAACGCCAAGCAGGGCTCCATCAAGGATGATTTTGATGAGAGATACAAAAAAATTGCGGATCAGATCAACGACCTGAAACAGAAAAAGCTAGAGCTGGTGCGGGAACAGAAAATAGCGGAGAATTTTCAGCAGAGGCTTGACGATATGGATGCATGCCTGAAGAAAACCACCTGCGAGGTCAGGGAGTTTGACAACGACCTGGTCAGGAGGCTCCTGCAAAGCATCAAGGCCGTCAAGGACGACCTGATAGAGCTTCAATTCAAATCCGGAATCGTGATGAGCCAGCGGGTGTCATACTTTGATTAACAAATAGACAGGAATGGCTGAAGAAGCTGCTCTTGCACTTTTTATATTAAAGAACAGGAGGTATCGAGCATGATGTTTGATCACAAAAATATAGAGCGTATCAAGGAAATGTATCCCAAAGGAACCCGTATTCGATTAACAGCCATGGCTGGAGAATCGGACATGCCTTCGGGATTGATGGGGACGGTGGACTTTGTGGATGACGCCGGTCAGCTCCAAATGGTTTGGGACAACGGCAGAAGCCTTGCCCTCGTTCCTGGCGAGGATAGTTTTGCAACTATCTCACAACCGGAGCCAGTGCAAACTCAGAAGCCGGATGCACCGCTCATCGGAGCTGACGGTAACATCTTCAATATAATGGGGATAGCGTCCTGCACTCTTAAAGCAGCTGGCATGCGAGAACCTATTGTATTTCCAACCATAACTCAAGGTTGGTTGTAATAATGACGCTTTCCCAATTAATGCTCTCTTTAACGCTTTACACTCAGGATATGATAGCTGCTTTGTAACCAATTTCGGGATTTTGCTAGTAAGAGATTAGAGTATGAATGTTAGGGTTGCCGACAGTAACGCCTCGCCTCCACCAATCAAACC
This sequence comes from Desulfitobacterium sp., assembly GCF_035539115.1. Taxonomy (GTDB): domain Bacteria; phylum Bacillota; class Desulfitobacteriia; order Desulfitobacteriales; family Desulfitobacteriaceae; genus Desulfitobacterium_A. The sequence continues at coordinate 1,091 of NZ_DATLJA010000084.1, forward strand.
CTCGAAATAAGCGGAAATAAATGACGAAAGCCTTGAGGTACATAAAGTTGTACACCTCAAGGCTTTTTTGCATTTTAACTCATCCTTGACAGCAAAACGTCTTCAAGTTAAATATTTAGAGTCCTTAACCCGCATGAATAGCGGTCTTTTTCAACCCTAAGTTAATAATTTGCTTAAAAATGTAGGTCAAACTTTTCCGGAAATTAGGATATATGGGGATTTGCAAATCACCTTTGACGTAGTATAATAAGCATATAATAAGGATGTAATAATACTACAAAATGAGGCGATCAGTATGATGAATATTAAGCCGTCTGCGGCGATTCGTAAAAATTATAATGAGATTTCCCAGCTATGCAAGCGGTCGGGAGGACCAGTGTTCCTAACCAAAAATGGCGAGGGTGATCTGGTGGTGATGGACATTGAAGCCTTTGCAAGACGCGAAAGCATGTTACTCCTTCGGGAAAGTCTGGTTGTGGCAGAAGAAGGCCGGTTGAGCGGTAAGAGTGGCTATTCCATTGACGAGGTATCGAATATGATGAAGGCCGCCGTCAAGGAGGTACTGGATGGACAGCGAGGGTGAATTATACAAAGTGATTATCTCCGATGATGCGGCGCAGATGTTGGTATTCCATTCCCGCTTTCTGGCTCAGGTCAGTGAAACGGCGGCGGTCCAACTCATTGCTGAGTTTAACGAGAAAACGAAGTCTCTGGAGGAATTTCCAAAGCGTAACCCATGGCTTTCCGACCCACTGGTACCGGCGAGCAAATATCGCAAGCTCCTGATGGCGAAACGGTATTTGCTGATTTATCAGGTGAAGGGCCATACCGTATATGTAGATGCCGTGGTAGACTGTCGGCAGGACTACGACTGGCTGTTATAGGTGCATTCTGACCAAGCATACTTGTGTTTATAACCAAATACCCTGCATCTATTTTGTACACACATTACAAAAGCGTTGATTTCATCAATGCCATCGTGAAGTTCTATATTTAAAGGAACGCACTGAGTCGTTTGCCCTTCAGCCAAAATGCCACTCATGCAAATTGGTGACCAAAGATATATTCTGCTTTCCCAACATTTTCAGAGTCCTGATGCAGTTTTTTTACGCCTGGCATGTACCGAGCTTCCTTACCTACCTTGATGTGGTCCCCGATCACAATAGATCGTCCATCAATCTTCACAGGTTTTATGTGTTGTTGGATAACGCTCAACCATTGATGTTTGATATCACCTAACTTAAACGCTGACGAACGGAAAAAGTAGATCATGGATTCATAGTGACAAGAATCAAGATGCAGGCACCCCACAATAGAAGATACCCCTCTTAAATTCGTTCTCACAAGCATCCCCACAATAATGACGACAAACCAAGAAAATGTTTCTTTCCGCTTGAAGCAACATTGAAATCGATCAGTCCGTCACCGAAAATTGAAAGAAGTCTAAGCCAGTTGTTTTTAACGAACTGGCTCTCATTAATTCACTTTTTACCCCATCAAGATCTTGGTTTTGCTTTGTAGGCCAGAATATCTCCTCTGGCCTCTTTTAATTTCTCTTCAAAAACCATTCTGAACCAAGCCGTTCTGTTTTTAGTGGGTGGATACTGGTGGAATTTATCGTTTACTTTACAAACGGCTTCGATCATTTCATTATGGCCATAGCCAAGATTTTCTGCCATAAGTAAGGACATCGGGAGTAAAATGTCAGTAAGGTCATCCGTCAGTATCGGGCATATACGCAAAAAGCCCTAATACTGAAACTAAATCCTATGCTTTCAGGCTGGGCAAATTATCACCAAGCAGTTTGCTCATCACGTATTTTTAAAAAACTGGATCATATCTTATGGAATATGCTTTGGCACTGGGCGAAAAGACGACACCCAAAGAAAGGCCTCCATTGGATTCGGGAAAGGTATTGGTCTTCCATAGGTCTGCGGAACTGGTTTTTTGCTGATGAAGAGTGTGAACTGATATGTGTCAGTAGTACACCTATCGTGAGGCATCGCAAAATAAAACTAAGTATGAATCCCTACATCAGGCTTGAGGCAGTTTTTATGCCTACATACTGTCGAAGCCGAGATAAAGTTGGTGTCTTATAGAAGGAAAATGATGAAATTTAGAGAATTTCCTGGATATAAAACAATTGCTCTTTTGCCATAGTATTTTAATTATGGGAGGGATTAAGTAATGGAATCCATTTTTTTTGTTGCATTGACGCCCGGTATGGCTCAGGTCGCGGAGCAGGCGATGCGCGAGCTCAATTTATCTTTTCCCATTGAAGTCGTAAGTTTTGATAAAGGCCCAGAGGTGGTTAGAGCCAATCCCCAGGTGGATGTCATGATTAGCAGGGGTCTTATGGTTGATTTATTACGGGAACATACTGAAAAGCCAGTGGTGAGTCTTACCATGACCATCGAGGAAATACTGGAAGCGGTGCAGCGGCTGATAGCAGGTGGCGCATCTAAAGTGGGTGTGGTGGCTCATAGGGGCTTTTTGGAAATGGGGAGTTCGGACTTTAGTGTAGGCGAAATAACGATACATGTGAGACCATGGAACACGCCTGAAGACATACCCAAGATACTGGAGCAGTTAAGTCAGATCGGTGTTAACGCCATTACGGGAGACAAAGGGGGGTACACGGCGGCCAAGGAGCGGGGTTACACAGTGGACCTCCTAGAATCGGGAATGCTGGCAGTGAGGCGGGCTATCAACGAGGCGCTGAAAATAGCTCGGGCTCAGGAACGAGAGCGGGAAGGGGAACGGGAGAAAGCACGCCGTTTCGAGCTGGTGTTATCTGAACTCTATTCGGAGCTAGAACAGTCGGCTTCCTTCGTAGAGGAACTAGCGGCATCCTCAGAAGAACTTGCCGCTTCAAGCCAGGAATCGTCCAATATCGCCCAAACAGCTACCCAGGAGGTGAATGGTATCTCTGAGATACTGGATGTTATCCGGCGGGTGGCTAAGCAGACCAACTTGCTGGGACTTAACGCCGCCATTGAAGCTGCTCGTGCAGGCGAACAAGGGCGGGGATTCTCGGTGGTGGCCGAGGAAGTGCGCAAGCTGGCTGAGGAGAGCAACAACTCAGCCAGGAATATTGATGAGATGCTTAAAAGGTTCCGAGAGTCAGTGATCCTCGTGCAGAAAAATGTCGAGCAGAGTAATGTGATAACCCAGGAGCAGGCAAAGGCCACCCAAGTCTTGTCCCAGAAGTTGGATAGCCTTAGGATGGTAGGGGAAAAGCTAACAACGATGTCTTAGAAACCGACCAAAGACGAGGACACTGAGTGACCATGGAAATTAATAAGCTCTTGAAAATATGAAAAATCAGCCCTATAATTATGGACAAGTTAAAATAATAAATACGATGATTGAGAGGAGTAAATTCTGCAGCATTTTGAAGAGAACTTATCATTTGCTGGGAGATAAGATTTGCGAGAGAATTGAAAATCACTCATGAGTAGTCAGCTGAACAGATAGTCATTGGGTAAGCATCACCGGTTGCAACCGTTATATTGCCAAATATTGAATAGGGTTTCCTAGAGATATTTTGAGAGGTTACTTTTTAAGTAACAAATAGGGTGGTACCGCAGAGTTTTAGACTTTGTCTCGAATTAATTGAGACAAAGTCTTTTATTTTTTAAAAACACAAAAAAACGGGGGGCAAAATATGAGTAATTACAATGTATTTTTACCAAACTACAGCATTGGAGATGATGCTTATAAAGAAATTCCGAAGGTTTGTGAATCCTATGGACAGAAGGCCGTAGTCGTTGGCGGCAAAACAGCCATGGCCAAAGCTAAAGAAGCACTTTTAGAAGGGGTTAAAGGTTCAAATATTGAGATCTTAGATTTTATATGGTTTGTTGGAGACTCTTCCTATGAAAATGTCGAGATGCTTAAGAAAAATCCAATCGTTGCAAAGGCTGATATGATATTTGCAGTGGGTGGTGGAAGAAGTGTTGATACAAGTAAAACAATGTGCGATCAAACAGGCCAGCCCATATTTGTATTCCCAACAATCGCTTCAAATTGTGCGGCAATAACTGCAACAACAGTCATATATGACGCTAATCATATATTTAAAGAATTATATTTTCCTAAAAAGCCTGCAGCACATTGCTTCATCAATACGAAAATAATAGCAGAAGCACCTAGTAATTTTATCTGGGCAGGTATTGGAGACGCATTATCAAAAGAATATGAATGTACATTTTCTTCAAGAGGGGATCAACTTGACCATACCAATCTTTTAGGTGTTGATATCAGCCGCAATTGTGTAGAGCCACTTTTAAAGTATGGCAAAAAAGCATATGAAGATGCTCAAGCCCACAGAGTATCCTACATTTGTATCCTCCTCAAAATTCTTACACAAATTCTAAGTTAATCGGGCAACATACTTATTAAAGTATAACTTATAGACCATGTCATTCAGTGCAGCAAGAAGGGCATCATAGTTTTTCGCTTCGCGATCGGCTTTAATTTTATTATGGACAGATTGTCGTTGCGATTGAATTTGAGATCTTAATTCTTTTTCCTGATCCTGAAGCTGTTTAATTTGCTGCATGTAAGGCTGAACTTCCTTGACTTGTTGCAGATGGATAATTTCATTCTGAATCCGTTCTTTAGCTTGGGTGATTTTATTTTCAGTATTTACTGGTGCAGGGGTCGTTTGGGTTTGTCCGTTTGTTGGCACTGATGGAGGCGTGGTCTGATCGGCCAGAGCCGGTAAGGAATAACTGAAAAAGGAAGTAGCGACTAGGGCTGTAGCAAGAAGTTTAGATATTTTTTCCATAATTTAAAATTGCCCCTTTCATTATTGAATTTTTCCTATACTGTTATCCAACGCTTTTAGAGAGTCATCAAGAGATTTTAAACTTTTGTCGATATTTTGATTAACTTGAGTTTTACCTTGATTGGTTTTAATATCGATACTTTTTACCTCTTGGGCGGTGACGGGTGTATTGTCTTGTGAAGTCGCCTTGGCTGTTTGGGCTGTTGGCTGTGTCGGAACACTTGCGTTTTGAGTTCCACACCCGCTTAAAGGAATGATGAATAGAGCCGCTAGGATCATAGGAAGTAGAATTCGAGTCATTTGATGTTTCAGTATAATCCCTCCTCACGATTAATTCGTTATGTTCCTCCTGACAACTTAAAGTATAATAAGCGTTCCTGAGAAAAAGCTGAGAGAAATGACGAATGTCCCTCTTTACCAGGATGAATAAGGGTCAGCGAAATATATGGATAGGTTAAGTTATTCTCAGCCTTTTTTAAGCAAATTAAGTTATAATATGAACGTTAAAAGTTGTTCTTTTAAATCAATATTAGGAGTGCAAAACATGTTGATTAAACGACTTGCGCCGTTCGGGATTGCCCTATTTCTCTTTTCCGCTTCTATCTTAGCCACAGGTCCGGCAACAGAGTGGTATGTACATCAATGGCTCAAACCCGGAGTCATCGAAACTGCAAGTGAGAATGCTATTCCTTCTCTTTTTCAAGGAACCCTTCTCCAGGGTCTGGCCCTTCAAAATTCTAGCATATTACCGATGTACGGGTCTTCAGAGTTTGGTCACGGTGGACGTTATAACCCAACAAAGCTATTTACTGGGGAACCGACTGGTTGGATGCCTTATCTCGTAGGACATGCAGGATCTGAAGACATCATTCAAGCGCTCTACGCCTCAGCTCAGGATTTAAAAGGGAAAAAGATTGCGCTTTCTCTCTCTGCTCAGTGGTTCGGAGGCAGCGGAATTGCCCAGAATACGTTCGGAGCGAACTTTTCAGCCCTGCAGGCTTATAATATGTTGGCTAATCCGAGTCTAACCGATCAGACCAAAAAGGTGTTTGCCCAGAGACTCATCCAATTTAATGAAGTTAAGCAAGGTTATCCAATTCTTGCCGGAATGCTAAGATATTACGGACAAACCGATCTCAAGTCAAGACTATTAGAAGCTGTTTATTGGCCCATGGGAAAAATCGAATTGGCTGCTCTTGAAATTCAAGATGCGACTAAGACGGTTAACGTTCTTAACGCCCTACCACCTAAAGAAGTGGCCCAAAATGCAAATTCTATCGGGCCGAAGGCGCTGCCATCCTGGTCACTTCAAATCCAGAAGGCTAATGCAGACGTCAAAAAGAACGAAAACAACAATCCATATGGGGTATCAAACCAGTATTATAATCAAAACGAAAAGAAACTACCAACAATCAAGAATTCATCGGTTAAGAGTTACTTCTATCCCTCCCCAGAATATAAGGATCTTGATCTTCTGATGCAGGTTCTTAAGGATGAGGGAGCTGAGCCGATTTTCATGATCCAGCCGGTAAATGGTCGTTGGTATGATTTAATGGGTTTTCCGAAAGAACAACGTCAAAAATACTATGATGAAATACGCCAACGTTGTAATGAGAATGGCTTCGCTCTTGCAGATATGTCCAATCATGAGTATGATCTCTATTTTATGGACGACCCTTCACACCCCAGTGAGAAGGGATGGCTTTATTTTGATGAGGTACTCAATAATTTTAAAACGGGCCAACTTCATGGACCACAAAATGTTGAATTAACTCCATGAAGATAATGAATCCTATTTCAGCTGGATTCGCTGTTATAAGTGGGAGAAATAGACTCTCGCATTCGCCGAATCCGATGGTTAAAGGCAAGGATGAGATAAGCGGTCCAGGACATTTTATTATATTTTGAAGGATTTTGGCATTATGGATAGAATTTTAGTTAAGTTCAATGTAGTTAAACTTGAGACATTGTGTAAGGGCTATAGAAATTGCCGAAGTAGATCGAAAGAACGTGTTTGAACAGAGGTTCTGTTTTAACGATTAAAAATTTAGGAGAGATAGTAATGGGCTTCTTGGAAATCATCGGATTTTCTGTTTTTTCAGTAGCACTTATCCTTATTGTAGCGTCCCTAATACTACGAAAATTAGGTGTTATTTCAATTGTTAGCTTTAGAAAGTTAGCAATAATCTTTGCATCTCTTATGGTTTTATCCTTTATAGCAATTTTGTATCAACCGATCAGTGAACATTTTTTGGCCAGTCAAACTAAGGTAGTACAATCAGAAACGAATTTGTTTGGCCAAGAATTTGTTAAATCTCTCGTTGGTAATTCTTTGACACAACAGGAAATAATAGATCTAAATAAAAGAGTGTCGGATCCTTCTACACTAGATGATCCTGAATCAATGTATGAGTTTTTGAAAAGTAAAGGGATAACTAAATATCTTGGGAGCGACGTTACCCCTGGCATATCTCAAGATGGTACAAAATTTGTAGCATTAAGTCTTTGGCAGATCGGTCTTTTTATGGCTATGTATAATAAGCATGATGTTAACGATTTCCAGATTGACGAAGCTGATGAAAATGTTATCAGTATCACTTTTAAAAAGGATAGAGTTCAGTATGACCTCGATAAACTGCTAGGTAAAAGCACTTTTACTGTAGGTAAGGAAAATGGTGAAGATAAGGTTCAAAGCATAGCTCTATTCGATGATAAGTTTCTAAAAAATCTGAAGTTTGCTCAATAATACGGACAGTCCAGAGTTAGTTAAAAGGCGGTTTTGGACCAGCGCGTAACTGAGGGAGCTATGACTCAAGCTCAAGCAGATTCGCTTTACAGCGCTATCCAAGAGAATCAAACAACCTGTGATGGAACTGGAAGCGCTCAAATTGGCAATTAATACCGCCCGGCCCTGTACAACCTGGGAGTATGATTCAAAAGAATAATATGGAAGAAATTGATAGATTGGCTCAAAATATAAACCAATAAGGTCAATAAATTCCTCAATAGCCAATTTAGGGACCTTATTAGTTTAATTTCTCATCGCCAGTGTTAACTAAACAGTTAACACTGGCGTTAACTAGTGGAAAGTTAACATGAGAAAAGAGTGCTTTTCACTAGCTCCCATATTGGCATGATTTTTGCATTACTTTAAAGATGCTAATATCTGCAAGCTGTTATTTATCATGTAATTATTTTAATAACGTTAAACAGCAAATCAGATATTAAGGAAAGAATGAGGAGGTATAGTTAAGAATCTAGTTTAATCATTTCCCACAGGTCTTATTGTTTATCTTATTTTGGTTTTCCTAAAGTTAAAGGAGGAGTAATATCATGTCAGATTATATTAGTGAAGTAAAAGCACAATTAAAGAATTGGAAAGTAGCCCTTTTAGTGATTGTCTTTACAGTAGCAAGAATAATTTATGGGTATAACTGGATCAAAGCTGGAGTACACAAGTTAGCATGGCTTACTGATGGAAAACTCAATTCAAAAGGATTAATTTCAGGAATGGTTGGTAATCTAGCGGGTGCCGCCAATGATCCACTTGGTATTAACAATTTTTATGGTTGGGTTGCCAATAATCTCTTCGTAAATATGATGCCTGGACTCACCGATATCATGGTTGTTATTTTTGAAATCGGAATTGGCGTAGTTGCGATTCTAGGATTTAAAGTATTCTGGGGCGCTTTAGTTGCAATTTTCATGAATCTGCAATTCATGGCTGCTGGTTCCTTTAATAATTTCGGTTATATTTGGACAGACTTAGCACTATTGAAATTTGCAAAATATGCTGAACTTATTGGTTTAAGCGGATACCTTAATTTCAAAAAAAATAAGAAATTAGTATAAATACATTCGATTTTAAACAAAAGATAAGAGAGAGCAACGCGGGTACATCCCGTCCGTCGCTCTCTCTCTTTTTTTAGATTCTCAGGTACTCCCCTTAAACCTAAATATAATTACTAAGATTAAGATCTAGCTCTATTATATCACCTGGTTTCATGGCTTAATCATCTCATACAAAACATGTTGAGCTTTGAGCAAGGCCGAGGGATGATTAGTTTGCCTTGTGTTAAAAAATACATTACTATAATTAGGAGCTTTAATATCAATTCCTGGGAATAATACTGAAAGCATATAGAGGGGAAATAAAATGGTTTCCGATAAAAAACGCATTCTTATCATGACGGCTGTGTCAGCAGAAAAGGATGTTGTGCTGCGAGGACTGCAGCATAATCTAAATAGTGATGTCATGCTGTCGGGCGTGGGTCCCGTGGCCGCCGCAGTCAACACGGCGAAGATATTATCAACGAAGGACTATGGATTGGTAATCAGTACGGGTATCGGTGGGGGCTTTGCGGGTAGAGCTGAGATCGGTAGCCTCGTGGTAGCAGATGAAATTGTTGCTGCTGACCTGGGGGTGGAGACTCAAGAGGGGTTTAGTCCTTTGGAGGCGTTGGATTTTGGTTCCACTCGAGTTCAAGCTGATCCAAGCCTCGTAAATCGAGTGATTCAGGTCTTGCGCGCAGCGCGGCTACCAGTTAATACGGGGCCTATAATCACAGTATCTACAGCGACCGGTACGGCTGCTAGTACGGCAGAAATGTCGAGACGAGTGCCTGGGGTTGCTGCTGAGGGGATGGAGGGGTATGGTGTTGCTCTAGCAGCCTATAGTTTTGGAGTGCCTGTTTTGGAGATCCGTGCTATCTCGAATCAAGTCGGTCCACGTGACCGGAACGAGTGGCGTATGAAAGAAGCTTTTGACGTTTTGACGAAAGCTTACTCAATATTATTGGAGGGGTTACTATGAATATCGCTTTTTCTCCTTGTCCTAATGACACATTTATTTTCCACGCTTGGGTACACGGTCTCATATCTGGGGCGCCGAAACTTGACGTAACTTACGCGGATATCGATATCACGAATAGCTTAGCAGCCAGCTCCAATGGGCCGGATGTGGTAAAAATTTCGTACGCGGCACTACCCTGGGTGTTATCCGAGTATGCATTGCTCCCTTGCGGAGGCGCGTTGGGTAGAGGCTGTGGGCCATTGGTATTGACATCAAATAAAACAGATGTTGATAAGGGACCAGCAGTATTGGCTGGCCGACGAGTGGCTGTACCGAGTGAACGATCTACCGCCTACTTATTGTTTAGGCTGTGGGCAGCCCAACAGGTGCCAGGCGGCGTAGGTGAGATTGTGGTGATGCCCTTTCAAGAGATTATGCCAGCGGTCCGCGATGGGAAAATCAATGCGGGGCTTGTCATCCACGAAGCACGCTTTACTTACCCTGCGTATGGTCTAAAGCTCTTAGCCGATATGGGAAGCTGGTGGGAGTCTGATACCGGTCTACCCATTCCACTAGGGGCAATTATTGCTCGCCGATCCATGGATTTAGAGGCTATTTCTGGTTGGATCCGAGCGTCAGTCCGATATGCCTGGGCACATCCAGAGGCATCCCAGGAATATGTACTCCAACACGCCCAAGAGTTGTCCACAAAGGTAGCAAATGCTCATATCAATCTTTATGTCAATGAATTCTCAGAGGATTTAGGTGCAAAGGGGTATAAGGCAATTGCTGCCCTCCTGAGCCGCGCGGTACAAGAAGGGTTAGTACCCAAGTTTGATTTAGCAGCCCTGCGTGCATAAATCATCAAAGAAGGAGTCCGTTAAATTAAATACGGGCCCTTTTTTTATTTACATAAAGACCTCCTATGATAGTTTTTACATTCTATCATAGGAGGTCTTTTGCTTGTTCGTTTGTCAAGCGCCAGTTCATTCAGAAGGATTATACCGGCAATTATCCGTTTTGATTTTGTTGACTTCCAGATTGCAGGTCACGCTGAATGTCTTGTTTAATTTTTTGAGTGTCTGAGGCTGTTCCACTAGTCATTGATGTTCCTAATGTACCTGCTTGTTGGCCTTGTTGACCTTGTTGGTTAGCAGATTGTAAGTCACGCTGAATGTCTTGTTTTATTTTTTGTGCATCCGTACCCATTTGCTTTTGATTTGGCATATTTAACACCTCCCTACATTACTATCTCCATTGGTGTTCTTTTTATTTATAGAAATAATTAGTAATGATTTTTGCGTAATTAGCTTTTATTATAAATTAGCTTAATTTTTTTCGGCTTTACAGAATTACTAATCTCTTATTAGACATAATAAAGGGTGGGACAAGGAGGATGATTGTATGACCGTTGCTTCTCAAGTTAAACAAACTCTGACAAGTTTGAAAGGGGCCCGTGGCACCTTGAGAGTATATAGTACTCAAACAAGAGATGAGGAAACAAGGGCGATGTTTACAGACGCACTGGAAGTAACTCACTCAATTATCGACGATCTGGAAAGCAGATTGAAGACGCTTGAATTTGAAGAACCCCAATACAAAGGGAACTAAAAAGGCAGGTATGCTTATGCAAGAATGGGCACAAATATTTTTAAAATCAATCAGTCTATTTATAGTAGTCTGGGCAGCGACAAGGTTAATCGGCAAAAGAAATTTGAGCCAAATCAATCCTTTTAATTTTATAAGTCTGATCATAATAGCAGTTGCCGCATCATTAATGTCTTTAAATCTTATCCCCTTTCTGTATGGTTTTATCGTCTTAGTGATCTGGGTAGCCTTCCCGATAGCTCTGGATTATCTGTCAATTAAGAGTAAAACAATGCATCAGTTAATCAATGGCAAAGAAGCCGTGTTAATAAAGCATGGCAAGGTTATGGAAGAAAATCTTCTGAGCGTACGCATGACCGGAGAAGACCTCTTAGCTCAACTTCGTTCTAAAAACGCGTTCAATATGGCTGATGTAGAATTTGCCGTGATGGAGACAAACGGGAGTATAAGTTCTTACTTAAAATCAGACAAAAAACCAGTGACCTCACACGATCTCGGGAGAAAGGTCGCCCCCCAGGCTGAGCCGCAAACGATCGTTCTGGATGGCAACCTGTTAGAAGAACCATTGGCTTCCTTAGGACTTAATCCGCAGTGGTTAAATATTGAACTCGATAAAATAGGAGTTGCCCTTGAGAACGTATTCCTCGCTCAAGTTGACTCATCGGGAGATTTATACCTCGACCTTTTTGACGATGCTGTACAACTCCCTCAATCAAAAGTCAAAGAGCTGCTCTATGCCACCCTGGAAAAAAGCCAGGCTGATTTTTCAACGTTTGCTCTGCAAACAGTGGATGAGGAAGCAAAGGCTATGTATTCGAAGAATTCACAGAAACTCCAAGATCTTCTCAATAAATTACAACCTTACTTATTGCATTAAGGGGTGCTATTATGTCCAGCAAAAAGAAAAAGAAGCTTTCGCCTACCCAGCAGGAATACCAGAAATTCGCTCAGGAAAGAGAGCCGAAAAGACCGATTCTATTGAACTGTGTTAAAGCTTTTTTCGTGGGAGGGTTGATTTGCACTTTCGGTCAAGCGCTCCAAATGTTCTTTGTTCAGTATTTTCATTTCTCTCAAGAAGGGGCTGCGAATCCTGCAGTGGCAATTCTCATCATGATTACTGTTTTGCTTACAGGCTTCGGTGTTTTTGACCATATTGCCCAGTTTGCCGGTGCGGGTACCGTTATTCCTATTACGGGCTTTGCCAATACTATCGCTTCAGCAGCTATTGAACATCAAACGGAAGGCTATGTTCTGGGGGTTGGAGGCAATATGTTCAAACTTGCAGGACCGGTCATTGTTTATGGCATTTTCTCGGCTTTTGTTGTTTCTATCGTCGTTGTAACTCTAAGAGCATTGGGTGTGATGTAAATGTTAAAAGGTCACCAAACTTGGGTCTTTGAGTCAAAACCAACCATTATAGCTTCAGCTGCAGTGGGGGGGCCCTATGAAGCCAAAGGCAATTTAGCAGCGGATTTTGATCTTCTCCATGGAGATATCCGACTGGGTCAAGATAGCTATGAAAAAGCGGAACAGAAACTACAGGAGCAAGCGTGTGAGACAGCCATTAAAAAAGCCAAGATGAAGAAGGAAGATGTTCAGTTTCTATTCAGCGGGGATTTAATCAACCAGATTGTTCCCAGCAGTTTTTCGGCTCGGACTCTCTCTGTTCCTTATCTGGGGCTTTATGGGGCATGTTCTACTTCAATGGAAGGTTTGTCTCTGGCCTCCCTTTTAATCGATAGCAAATTTGCCCAGAATGCCCTAGTCTGCGCATCCAGTCATAATGCGGCTTCAGAAAAACAGTATCGATATCCAACGGAGTATGGCTCCCAAAAGCCGCCTACAGCCCAGTGGACGGTAACGGGCGCGGGTGCCGCTTTAGTTGCAGCTCAAGGTGAGGGTCCACGAGTAACCGCATCAACGATAGGGCGTGTGATTGATATGGGCCTTACGGATCCCTTTAACATGGGTGCAGCCATGGCACCCGCAGCAGTCGATACGATTGAAGCCCATTTTAGAGATTTAGAGCGAGACCCGAGTTACTATGACCTTATTGCCACGGGTGACCTTGGAAGAGTGGGACACCGAATTGCGGGCGACTTGTTGAAAAAGCATGGACTTAACCTCCCGGAAGAGATATTTACCGATTGCGGAGTATTGATCTACAAGGAAGATCAATCGGTTGTCTTGGCAGGAGGAAGTGGCTGTGGTTGTTGTGCAGTAACAACCTTTGGGCACTTTCTGAATCGGATGCGCAAGGGAGAGCTAAGAAAGATTTTAGTCATTGCCACAGGCGCTTTACTCTCTCCGATGTCTTACCAACAGAAAGAAAGTATCCCTTGTATTGCTCATGCCGTAAGCATTGAGATCTAGAGGAGATGGTTTTCAAATGGAAAAGTTTATCTGGGCTTTTATCATAGGCGGTTTGATTTGTGTCATTGGACAGTTACTACTCGATGGGCTAAAACTAACTCCAGCCCATACGACCTGTACCTTAGTCGTTGTAGGAGCGATTCTTGGCGGTTTAGGCCTTTATGACCCCCTTGTTAAGTTTGCCGGGGCTGGAGCCTCGGTACCTATCAGTAGCTTTGGCAATTCCTTAGTCAAGGGTGCTTTGAAGGAATTTGAAGCTTCAGGTCCGATCGGGGTTTTTACCGGTATCTTTCAGATTACAAGTGCCGGTATTTCTTCGGCAATCATTTTTGGTTTCCTGGGGGCGCTTATATTCAAGCCTAAAGGTTAAACTCTGAATGACTCTACGAGGGGAGGTGAAAAAATGACCGTTGGAACACAAATGGAACAGGCTATCGCCACTGTCCAAAGCGCAGCTGCATCGATGAAGACTTTTTCTTTAGAAACTCAGGATCAGCAGGCTAAACAAACCTTTGAGCAACTCGCCCAAACTTTTGATTCTGCACTTAATCAGTTACAAGGAAGAGAGCAGTATGTTCAAGCTCAGGAACCCCAGTACAAACAACAATAATTTTTGTCCTTTGTCTAAATAAGTAGACAACAAAAGGAGGAAAAGAGGGAATCTCATAAGTCTGAGATTCTTCTTTTCCTTTTAGTCTTTTATATATTTGATTTCAAAATTTTTTGTCTAATGAGTATAAACGGTTGTGTTTTGACACATAGCAATATATTACTCTTACTCGTCTTGTTTTATTCAGTTCAGTTGATGTAATAAATGAGGTCTATTAGAGCCAACTTGTTCTTTACATAAAACATCTCAAGGCATATACTGTTTCTATAAATTAAATAATTGCGTGCTAGGGGTGCCCTTCTGGGGCTGAGAAAGAGACAACTCTTATCCCTTTGAACCTGATCTGGTTAGAACCAGCGTAGGGAAGCCAAAGTTTCTGATGTTCTATGAAGAACTTCAGCGCTATTAACAGCTTACCTGCGGTAAGCTGTTTTTTGACGTAAGGATGCCTAGCAAGCGTTAAAGAAATTTAAAGTATTAATGAGGAGATGGAAACATCATGGCAACACAAATGGAGGCTGCGAAACGCGGAGAGATCACGGAAGCGATGCAAGTGGTAGCTCGTAAGGAAAATTTATCGGCAGAGGAGATCAGGGCAAGAGTAGCCGCTGGAACAGTCGTGATTCCTAAAAATCAGCATCACCACAGTATCGATCCAGAGGGAGTAGGCCAAGGACTAAAAACAAAGATCAATGTAAATTTGGGAATTTCCAAGGACTGTGCCAATATGGATAACGAGTTGGATAAAGTTCGTAAAGCCTTGGAAATGAAAGCCGAAGCCATTATGGACCTGAGTAACTATGGTAAAACGGCTTTGTTTCGGGAGAAGCTGATTGAAATGTCCCCAGCCATGATTGGAACCGTACCGATGTATGATGCAATTGGCTATTTAGGTAAGAAACTTGAGGATATTACGCCTCAAGAATTTTTAGCAGTAGTTGAAAAACATGCTCAGGATGGCGTCGATTTTATGACGATTCATGCGGGCCTTAATCGCCAAACGGTGGAGCACTTTAAACGGACTTCCCGGGTAACCAATATCGTGTCACGAGGCGGCTCCTTACTCTATGCCTGGATGGAACTGAACCAGGCCGAAAACCCTTTTTATGAGTATTTTGACGAGGTACTGAATATTTGTGCGGAACACGATGTAACTCTAAGTTTAGGAGATGCCTGTCGGCCGGGCAGCATTACAGACGCGACGGATGCTTCCCAAGTTGAAGAGTTGATCGTCCTCGGAGAGTTAACCCAAAGAGCTTGGGACCGGAATGTGCAAGTTATGATTGAAGGGGCAGGACATATGGCTTTAAACGAAATCCAAGCTAATGTATTATTAGAGAAAAAACTTTGTCATGGAGCTCCATTCTATGTCTTAGGCCCCTTAGTAACGGACGTAGCCCCAGGCTATGATCATATTACGAGTGCTATTGGAGGGGCAATTGCTGGGGCAGCAGGGGCCGACTTCCTCTGTTATGTAACTCCAGCCGAGCATCTGCGTCTGCCAACGCAAGAAGATATGAGAGAAGGGATCATTGCTGCCAAGATTGCGGCTCATGCTGCCGATCTCGCCAAAGGCGTTCCTGGAGCCGCCGAATGGGATAGGGCGATGAGTACAGCCAGGCAAGCCTTAGATTGGCCTAAAATGTTCGATCTAGCAATCGATAGTGAGAAGGCTGAACGTTATCGGCGAGAATCTTCTCCGACACTTGATGACAGTTGCACAATGTGTGGGGAAATGTGTTCAATGCGTCTTATGAATAAATTTGTAACCAAAAAGAAGTAAGACTAGTCCCCATTCGGAGTATAGGCGAAAACGAGGTAACCCATAGGTATAGGTTACCTCGTTTTCGCGTATCGGCATGGGTAACTTGTGTTGTCGTGCAGGTTGAAGTACACTAATTTCATGACGAGAGCAGTCCGCTCCTATTATAAAAGAAAGAGGCTTCGAAAATGACAGGCACAGTAATAAAAGTAACAAAGAGTTTCACCTTTGATGCGGCACACTTTTTACCCAACCACAAGGGAAAGTGTGCCAAAATGCATGGGCATACGTATAAATTGGAGGTTACCGTTGTTCGTGAAGATGGGAAATTGATGGATAGCGGCTCAGATGAGGGTATGGTTATTGACTTTTCTGACCTCAAGGCGATTGTGAAGGCAGAAGTTATTGATAAAGTGGACCATAACGTTTTAAATGAAGTATTTTCCTTTAGAACAACAGCGGAGAATATGGCTGCTCATATTTTTGACGTTTTGACTGATAAATTGCGGCCCCTTGGTGTTAAAGTGGCGAAAATTAAATTATGGGAGACTCCAGACTCCTGTGCGGAAGTAGATTATGAATAAAATGAATATCCAGTATCCGATCATTGAGGTATTTACGAGTATTCAAGGTGAAGGATTTCATATGGGAAAGGGAGCTACCTTCCTTCGGGTTGCGGGATGCAATCTAAGGTGTAGTTGGTGCGATACTTCATATTCCTTTGATTTATCCAAAGCCCGATGGATGAGTGCCCAAGAAATTGTGGACGAAATTCAAATGCCCCATCAGCGTATCGTTATTACCGGTGGTGAACCCACCCTATACGATCTAGGCCCCTTAGTACAAGAATTGCATAAGAGGGGTAAATATGTGGCGATCGAAACGAATGGTACGAACCCAATACCCGTTGAGTGGGAGATTGATTGGATTACTGTATCCCCGAAACCAGGGAGTGAATTTGCCTTAGCTTGTCATGCAGACGAATTGAAGTATGTAGTGGATGATGAATTCAGCATTGACTCGATAACCGACCGCGATATGCCTGAGGGAAGGATATTTCTTCAGGTAGAAAGTGGACGACCTGAGTCAGCTCAAAAAGGATATGATTTAATCAATCGTTATCCCGAACGTCGATTACGAATGGGAATCCAATTGCATAAAGTTCTTAATGTAAGGTAATGACGAAACGGGGAGGGAAAGTATGAAATTTGGTTGGCGAATTGTAAAAACAGGAATTGCGGTTTGCTTATGTGTCTTTATTGCGCATCTGCTACGTTTGGAATATCCCTTCTACTCAGCAATTGCAACAGTGATTGCTTTACAAGCTACGATGGCGGATTCGTTTAAGCAGGGTGTGAACCGATTAAAAGGGACTTTCGTGGGAGCAGTGTTTGGATATCTTTTTGCTTTAGTGGCTATAAATAATCCGTTATGGATTGGACTTGGAATTATTGTCGTTTTTGTGGTACTAAACTATATGCGCTGGAATGAAGCCATGAATATCGCGAGTGTTGTTTTTATCGCAATCACCCTTAACGTCATGGGAGAACCTTTGAATTATGCAGTCAATCGGTTCATCGATACCGCTTTGGGTATTTTTATTGCCTTTATGGTGAATTGGCTCATTTTTCCTCCGAAGTACAAAGAGAAGGTCGAAAATGCTTTTGATGAGGCACGGGATCAGGTCATTAAAATATATAGGCTAGCATTCCGAGCACTGCTCGATTCTGAAAAAACGGTGGATAAAGAGGCTATCCAAAATCTAAAGGAAACGATAAAAGACGCTAAAAAGTTAGTAACTTTATCACGAAAAGAGAATTTATGGGGAAAAGCCGACGAAACGTTTAGATTATCTTATGTCGAGCCGATGAATCGCTTAGAACGGATGAGCTTCGCAGTCGAGCAGATCCTAGCGCTCAGCAAAGGATGGAAAAGCCCCTTTTCAGCTGAACTCGAACGTGATTTGACAAAGCTTTTGTCGCAAAGCTTTTATTTACTCTCGTTAATTATGGATCCAAAAGCTTTAGTTGCTCCATCAATTTATCTCGAGACGAATGAACGTGTAACGTTAATTCATGACCGGATCGAAACTGACCCCAATTATGCCGGCTCTAATAAGGGAGATTTGTTAGAATTACTTCATTGGGTTGAAGAAATTACGAAAGCTGCAAACGGATGTTTGCGCCTAGATTAGGCAATACATAGTAAAAAACCTCCGCAATTTGAGTTCATTGCGGAGGTTTTTTACTATGTTCTTTTGAAAAACCCTGTTTTGCATTGGGGACAGGTGATGCGGATTTTACCTTTGCCTTTGGGTACGCGTACTGCTTGTTTACAGTTCGGGCATTTGTAATAGCGGTGGTTTTTGCTGTCCTTTATCCGGTAAATTTTGCGGCTAAACCAGTTCTTAATTGGATACCACCATACCAAAAACTTGCGGTTCTCTTCGCGGCGTTTCGCGGTATTGCGTGAAAAAATCCTGAAATAGCACACAACAAGCAGGGCGAGTGCTATAAAATCAAGCAGCTTTATGCTTGCGAGCTGTGCTCCCAAAGACAGAGGCAGATAGGCAATGAGTAAGGTAATGGATAATTGATCAACCCCATATCTGCCGGCCATGAGTTTTCTAAGCCAATTCATTTGTAAGCCCCTTCTTTTTACGATGCTGATCTCGGACCAACTGTTCGAAATTCTGATAGAAGACGTCAAGTTCACCCTTGTAGTCCTCTTTCCACGGTTTGTTCTTTCCACAATAGTGAATGATCGCTGTGTTTTCACGAATCCAATTTAAATCAATTTTGCAATCCTTGTTTTTGGGGTGGAGGTTGTGGAAAATATAGAAGCGTTCATTGAGATTATAGATTTTGGGATCAACGGACAGGATACGGTTACAGTACACGCCATTGAGAACATCCTGGTCTGGCAAAAATAGACGATTTTTATAGTCCTCAATATAGTTAAAAACCTCGTGGATATTCTGCTGCTCCCGGAGCAAGGTCAGGTTCAGCATCATTACACCGGAGTTAACGTAGGTGCTGTCCTCGGACATCTTTAGACGAACCCGATTGAGCTTTTCCAGCGGTTCATTAACATGGGACGCGGCGGCAAACAAATTTCCTTGAAAATCGAGGTTATAGAGTGCATCAAGTGAATTGATAACCACTAAATCGGGATCAAGATATAAAATCCGATCGAGGTTTTGGGGTAGAAACTGGGCAGCAAAGATACGGTAATACATTTCTTTGGGATAACGGTTGGTAATAGGGGCTTCGCTTAGCCAACCATCTGAAACTTTAATTCCTATAACCGTGCATTCTGCGGTATCTAGGTGCTGGTCAATCAAGGAAAAGTCCTGTTCAGTCATGGAGGTATGCGCAATATAAACGCTGAAATGTACCCCTGGATTTGAGTGAATTAAGGATGTGAGCATAATAACCAGTTGTTTTACATAGTTCGAATTTAGGGTTACGAGAACATTCATCGAAGGTCTCCTTTTGCTTTTTGCTGACGGGATATTTCACTAATTAAGAAATCACACAAATTTTTTGTGGCATGGGGTTTGGCTAAACTCTTGATTGCGGTCTGAATATTTCGTTGCCGCTGGGATGAATCCAGCAGAACATGAAGGGTCTCATCAATTGAAAATGTCTTTGTGGCGAAAAGGGCAGCCCCATTATTCAGTAAGAATTCGACGTTGCGATCTTCGACGCCGGGCAATTGGTCAATCATAATCATCGGTAGCCCTTTGGCTAGGGTTTCAGAGGTTGTAATTCCCCCCGGCTTTGAGAGAATACAGTCGCAAGCATCCATTAAGACATCTACATTATTAACGAATCCATACACAATCATTTTCTTATGGGTAGATTTTCCTTGCAGTTTTTTATATAAACTTTTATTATTTCCGCAGACGACGATCATCTGCAAATCTAAATCGCTTCGATCAATTTCCTCAATGTATTTATCGATGCTGCCAAAGCCCATGCCGCCTCCCATAATGAGGACATTCTTTTTATGGGTATTGATTCCGAGCAGGGAGCAAGCTTCCTGCTTACTCTTTTTAACCGAGAATTTCTCGGCGATAGGGATACCGAAGGGCAAAACTCGCTTCGGCTGAATGTTACGCTTTTTCAACTGGTAGCTTAACAATTCACTCCCTACGACGACATATTCGAAATGCTCGACATCCTCCCAATAGGTTTGAACTGTAAAGTCGGTGATGATTCCGATCGCTGTAGCGGTAACTCTCCCTTTTTCCTTCAAAACGTCAACAACCTGTGCCGCATACACCTGGGTGCAGATAATTAAATCGGGACTATACTCCGCAATGACTTTATTGAGTTTTGAAGCGAGCATTTGATTTTGCACATGGCTAATCGAGTATTCTGAGGTCGCATCACGCTTTTGATTAAAATCATAAAGATCTGAGGCAAAATCTTTCATCAGGGTTAGCGATTTCATGGAAAGGTAGAAGCCCTTGGAGATAATATCCTTGAGCATGGGTTGAATATTTTCGTATAAATCTAGGACGACATTTTCAACGTGTTGCTCGGTCAGATAGGTTGAAATTGCTTGGGCCACAGCATTATGGCCATTTCCTAGCGGAGTTGTAATAATAATCGCTTTCATGATTCACCTACTTCCTAGTCTGAAATTCCGAGGTTCTTGCAAGCAGAGTTACGTTACAGACGCTTGGACGTACGCTCGCAGACCAAGCTAAGGCTATAATTGCTTGATGAAAGCTGCGGGATACCCTCCCAATTCGCCATCCTTGGCTCACGGTCGGCGAGTCACGTCCTGTGACTCGTCCCACTAAAGTAAGAGCAGCTCTACCCAAGCTTGGTTACTGATTGCGTAAAATCCTCGCTTACTGTAATCGTACCTCGCTTCGAAGAATGCCTGAGAATTGGCCATTTCATCCTTAACGGGAAAGAATCGCCATGAATTCTTCTCCGGTTATGGTCTCCTTTTCCAACAAGTAACGTGCAAGCTCGTGCAATTTTTCAGTATTATCCTTCAGAATACCGACGGCCTTTTCATGGGCATGCTTAATGATGGACAAAACCTCATCATCAATTTTGGCTGCTGTTTCCGAGGAGCAGGTAAGAGAAGTATCTCCCCCAAGATAGGGGTTGTTCACAGTCTCCAGTGCCATCATATCAAAGTTTTTGCTCATGCCCAGACGGGTAACCATCGACCGAGCGATTTTGGTAGCTTGTTCAATATCATTAGAAGCCCCTGAGGTATAGGTATCAAAAACCAATTCTTCGGCAGCACGCCCCCCAGTAAACGTAGTAATCTTGTTGAAGGCCACTTCCTTGCTCATCAGTACATGCTCATCTTCATCCACTTGCATGGTGTAGCCAAGCGCTCCTGAGGTTCTAGGAATGATCGTAATTTTATGCACAGGAGCAGAATCGGTCTGCTTGGCTGCAACTAGGGCATGCCCAATCTCGTGATAGGCGATAATCTCTTTTTCTTTCTGGGAAATCACAGCTCCTTTACGCTGGTAACCCGCGATAACGACCTCAACCGATTCCTCTAAATCACTCTGGTTGACTCGCGCTCGACCATACTTTACAGCGCGCAATGCGCCTTCATTGATCATATTTGCTAAATCCGCACCTGAAGCACCCGAAGTTGCTCGGGCAATGGCGTTGAAATCAATATTCTCATCCATCTTAACGTTTTTGGCGTGCACTTTTAAAATTGCCTCCCGGCCTGCTAAGTCAGGAAGTTCGACTGGAATTCGGCGGTCGAATCGTCCTGGGCGAAGCAGCGCGTTATCCAGAGAGTCAGGACGGTTGGTCGCAGCGAGGATCACAACACCCTTTTTGCCATCAAAACCATCCATTTCCGTGAGCAGTTGATTGAGGGTCTGCTCACGCTCATCGTTTCCACCGAAATTACCATTACCCCGTTTTTTACCAATGGTATCAATTTCATCAATAAATACAATACAAGGGGCTTTCTCACCCGCTTGTTTGAACAAATCACGGACCTTAGCGGCTCCCATACCGACAAACATCTCGACAAATTCAGAGCCTGAGATAGAAAAGAAGGGAACATCTGCTTCTCCTGCTACAGATTGTGCCAGCAAAGTTTTCCCTGTTCCTGGGGGTCCGACAAGCAAGGCCCCCTTCGGTAGATTAGCGCCAATCTCAGCATACTTAGCGGGGTTATGGAGAAAATCGACGATCTCCATGAGTGCTTCTTTCGCCTCATCCTGTCCGGCAACGTCTGCGAAGGTTTTGCCGGTTTGTGCCTGAACATAGATTTTCGCCTTGCTTTTGCCGAAGGCCATGGCATTCATACCGCCTCCCATGCGTTTCTGCATCTGAGAGGTTAATAATTGCCCGATTGCAAAAAAGATAACTATGGGCAAAATCCAGGTTAATATAAAACTTATCAGAGGGGAAGTCTGTTTAGGTACGACTTGAGAAAACTTGATCCCTTTGCTATGCAGACGATTGACGAGCTCTGGATCATTGACTGTTCCAGTGGAATAGGTGTTGCTTTTTCCAGATCCGTCGGTGGCCATAAAAGTAATTTTTGTGTCCTCAATTTGCACCTCACTAACAGCGCCACTTTCCACTTGTGTGAGGAAGGTACCATAGTCTACAGGGGTGATCTGTTGTTTCAAAAGTGCAGGGAAAACAAAGGCATTAAGCGCCATCAGAAGGAACATGGCGATCGCATAATAAAGAATCAAAGGTTTTTTCTGTTTTATCTTTTTATCCATAACATATTCACTCCGTTATTCATTATTTATTTGAGTCCACTTCACTCATTTCCTGAATGAAGGATCGAAGTTTTTTCATACACGCAAAAATCGTTTGAAACTCGCTCTCGTTCTTACTGTCCAAAAAAGTGCCATATTTCTGTTCAAGAGCATCTCCGATTTTTTGAATGGTATCCCGACCTACTTCCGTGAGGTCGAGTTGAACATAGCGTTCATCCTCAGGGTTGCGGATGCGCTTAAGAAAACCGGACTTCTCCAATTTTTTGCACATCGAAGAAGCATTGCCGCTGGAGAGACCAATGATACTCCCCAAGCTGCCCACTGTGTGGTGGTCACCTTCCATAATTTCCACCAGCATACGCGTCTGCATCAGGGTTAGTCCGTGTTCCTCAGCAATGGGGCGAAAATCATTGAGCATACATTCCGTAATCGTTCGTAAGAAATCCCAAAGTTCATTTTCAAATACGATGCTTTTCATTGATAGCCTCCACTACATAGAAGATATATTAAATAATATATTTACACTATAGATAATATATGCTACAATTATTTTTGTCAATAGGCGAAATCTTAAGTTCAAGTTATTGTGACTCTAAGCAATCAAAATATCTAGGAGTGTAGATATGAAGAAGTTATTTAGGCTTCTCTCGAGCAGAGCCTTTTTAGTCGGGACTCCAATATTGCTCCAGGCCTTTGTTATGGTTATGGTCATTTGGAAGTTCAGCAACTACTTTGTCTATGTTTATACTATTTTAGCCCTGCTCAGTGTGGTAGCCGTATTAAGAATCTTGACGGGTAAGAGTAATCCTGCCTATAAGATCGCCTGGATTATTCCGATTATGCTTTTTCCGATCTTTGGCGGACTATTTTATTTGCTGCTGGGCGGCAGCAATTCAAGCAAGCGGACGAAACGAAAAATGCATGAGATTGAGGAAAGAATGAAGCAATCGTTGGGTCAGAACGAGGCGGTAATTCGTGAAATTGAACTTCAGGATCGAAGTGCAGCCAATCAATCGCGCTATATCGAAAATTACTCCTATTGTCCGGTCTATAAAAATACGACTTCCGAGTATCTGTCACCCGGCGAAGTTATGTTTGAACGTCTACTCCAAAAACTGAAAAAGGCCGAACGCTATATCTTTCTGGAATATTTTATTATTGAAGAAGGCGTCATGTGGAACTCCATCTTAGATATTCTGGTCGCGAAGGTTCAGCAAGGCGTTGATGTTCGTGTCCTTTATGATGATGTTGGAAGTCTCCTCACGTTGCCCTATGGCTATGATAAACAACTTGAAAAAATGGGAATTAAGTGCAGTGCGGTCAACCGTTTTGTCCCGATTTTGTCCCTTCGCTTGAACAACCGTGACCATCGTAAAATTGCAGTTATTGATGGCTACACTGCTTTTACCGGTGGGATCAATCTCGCCGATGAATATATCAACAAATATGAGAAGCATGGGCAATGGAAAGACTCGGCCATCCTTATCCAAGGTGATGCGGTTTGGAGTTTTACGGTGATGTTCCTGTCGCTCTGGAATTACCAGAGGAAAACGGAGGAGGATTATGAACGATATCGGCCCTTACCCGAGCATGCTCAATTCTTTGTCACTGATGGATACGTTCAGCCCTTTAGCGATAGTCCTTTAGATGATGAATCAGTTGGCGAGAATGTCTATCTCAATCTAATCAATGAAGCGGAGCGTTATGTCTACATCAACTCGCCCTATCTTATTCTCGATTCGGAGATGATGACAGCTCTTTGCTCAGCTGCAAAGCGAAGTGTGGATGTACGAATTGTGACCCCTCATATACCGGATAAATGGTTCGTTCACGCTGTGACCCGTGCTAATTATGATGCTTTGGTGGGGAGTGGCGTGAAAATTTATGAGTACACTCCCGGCTTCAATCATGCAAAATCCTTTGCTGTGGATGATGAACTGGGGGTTGTCGGTACCATAAACCTCGACTACCGAAGCCTGTTCCTGCATTTTGAATGCGGGGTTTGGCTTTATCAGACGCAAAGCGTTTTAGAAGTAAAAGAAGATTTTCTTCAGACCTTGGAGCAGTGCCGATTAGTTACCCTCGAGGACTGCCGGGCAGTCAAATGGTACATAAGGTTGGGGCGCATGGTTTTAAGGGCTTTTGCGCCGTTGATGTAATAAGCGATAAAAAGGCTTGACATCGTATTCTTAAAGGGATAGAATAAATTTTAATAAAACTAAGTAATATGCCTTAACACGATGAAGGGAAGTTCAAAGCTTTTGTTGGTAAGAGAGCTGACGGTAGGTGCAAGTCAGTCTAACAAGCTGAAGGATTCCATCCTGGAGTGGTCAATGATGAATTGTGACGGGTTCCGCCCGATAGCGCGGACATAAGTTGGCCGTTTCGGCAACATGGGTGGCAACGCGGGAATAACCTCTCGTCCCTTTTAGGGATGAGGGGTTTTGTTTATTTTCAAGCGTCTCTATTCATGTATCCATTATCGGTTAGAACTTGGGTGGCACCGCGGAATTCCCGCCCCAAATGCTGGGGTGGGTTTTGTTTTTCCCAGGGACATCCAGTTTAAAACATATAAAGGTAAATTATCAAAGAAAGGGGTATTCTGTAAAGCTAGCATTCAACCTAAATTAAATAAAGATATAGGGGGATTTTTTATGAAAAGAGTGTTTAATTTTGCGGCAGGGCCGGCGGTATTACCGGAAGAGGTGCTTAGAGAAGCAGCTGAGGAGATGTTAGACTATAACGGTACGGGTATGTCCGTGATGGAGATGAGTCATCGTTCGAAAGCTTTCGAACAAATTATTGAGGATGCAGAAAAAGATCTGAGAGATTTAATGAATATTCCGGACAATTACAAGGTCCTGTTTCTCCAAGGAGGAGGTTCCCAACAGTTTGCCATGATTCCCATGAACCTAATGAAAAATCGGGTTGCCGATTATATTAAAACAGGGCAGTGGGCGAAAAAAGCGATCGCTGAAGGTAAAATATTTGGCAAGGTTAATGTCATTGCCTCTTCTGAAGATAAGACGTTTACCTATATTCCGGATCTCACGAATTTAAAGATTTCCGAGGATGCTGACTATGTTTATATCTGTCATAACAATACAATCTATGGCACGACATATCATGACTTGCCGGAAACAGGGGACAAGATCTTAGTCGCTGATATGTCTTCCGATATCCTGTCTGAACCCGTAGATGTCACGAAATATGGTCTTATTTTCGCAGGCGTTCAGAAAAATATTGGCCCTGCAGGAGTGGTTGTCGTCATTATTCGTGAAGATTTGATTACCGAGGATGTCTTACCCGGAACTCCAACGATGTTAAAATATAAGATTCATGATGATAATAAATCGCTTTATAATACCCCTCCAGCCTATGGTATCTATATTTGTGGCAAGGTGTTTAAGTGGGTTAAGAAACTAGGCGGCCTCGAAGCCATGAAAAAGAGAAACGAAGAAAAGGCGGCTATTCTTTATGATTATCTCGATTCAAGCAAGATGTTCAGAGGAACCGTTGTGAAGAAGGATCGTTCTTTAATGAATGTACCTTTTGTCACGGGTTTCGATGAATTGGATGCCAAATTTATTAAAGAATCGAAAGCTGCTGGATTTGAGAACTTGAAGGGTCACCGAACGGTTGGCGGGATGAGAGCCAGTATCTACAATGCCATGCCGATCGAAGGGGTTAAAGCGTTAGTTGCCTTTATGAAGAAATTTGAAGAAGAAAATAAATAAGAAAAAGTTAAAGGGAAGGTGTTAGAAGATGTTTAAAGTAAACTGTTTGAATCCTATTGCCAAGGTGGGCTTAGACTTATTTTCGGATAACTATGAGCAGGTTGAACATTTCGAGGATGCAGATGCCGTACTCGTGCGGAGCACCAGTATTCATGAATTGGAGTTACCCCATTCTTTAGTGGCGATTGCTCGAGCTGGTGCTGGAGTAAATAATATTCCTCTCGATAAATGCGCCGACCATGGAATTGTCGTCTTTAATACCCCGGGTGCCAATGCCAATGGAGTTAAAGAAATTGTGCTCGCAGGCCTTTTTATGGCTGCGCGGAATCTCGTAGGGGGAATTAACTGGGTCAATTCAGTCAAAGAGGATCCAGAGGTGGCCAAGAAAGTCGAAAAAAATAAATCAAAGTTCGGAGGAACAGAAATCAAAGGGAAAAAACTAGGTGTCATCGGATTGGGAGCAGTGGGAATTTTGGTGGCTAATGCAGCCATCAAACTCGGGATGGAAGTATACGGCTATGATCCCTTTATTTCCGTGGATTCTGCCTGGAAACTTTCAAAATTTATTAAACACACAAAATCGATCGAAGAGATTTTTAGAGAATGTGATTATATTACAGTCCATGTGCCTTCAAACGATACAACCAAAGGAATGTTTAATAAAGAAGCCTTTGCCCTGATGAAGGACGGCGTTAAAATTCTCAACTTTTCAAGAGATACTTTAGTCAATGATGATGATATGATTGACGCTTTGAATTCTGGAAAAGTCAGTCGCTATGTCACGGATTTTCCCAATCTCAAGATATGCAATGCCGAGGGCGTTATCGCCATTCCTCACTTAGGCGCTTCGACCAATGAAGCAGAGGATAACTGTGCGATTATGGCCGTTAATCAGTTAAGGGACTTTCTCGAAAATGGAAATATAAGAAATTCGGTCAATTATCCTACCTGTGATATGGGAATATGTATGCAAGCGGGTCGGATTGTGATTAATCACATAAATAGACCAAACATGCTTAGCCAATTCACCTCAACTTTAGCTCAAGAAAATTTTAATATCTCAGATATGACGAACAAAAGTCGGGGACAGTGGGCTTATACGATGCTCGATATTGAATCACCAACGACGGATGAAATCGTCAAGAAGATCGGAAAAATTGACGGCGTTCTCAAGGTAAGAATTATTAAGTAGTGGAAGGGAGGAGTATTTTTGGCGACGATTAGGCCCTTTAATGCTGTGAGGCCGCGAGAAGATGTTGCGAGTAAAGTGGCAGCACTCCCTTATGATGTTTATAATCGTGAGGAAGCATTAGCAGAAGTATTAAAAGAACCTCTATCCTTTTTAAAAGTAGATCGAGCCGAAACGCAATTTGATGAGGACTTCAACCCTTATGACGCTAAGGTCTATGCGAAAGCAAGAGATAGCCTTCAACAAATGATCAAAGAAGGTATTTTAGTTAAAGAAGGTAAGAACTGTTATTATATCTATGAACTGACCATGGATGGCCGTTCCCAGACCGGCTTAGTGGGCTGTGCAGCAATTGATGATTACTTAAATGATGTCATCAAAAAACATGAGAAAACGAGAGAAGACAAAGAAATTGATCGCATCAATCATGTGGATATTTGTGATGCGCAAACCGGACCTATATTTCTAGCGTATCGTTCGCAAAAGATTCTCAATGACGTCGTGGATAAGGTAAAGAAGGAAGCTCCTTTATACGATTTTGTAGCTCCAGATGGAATTAGACACACGGTATGGCGAATTAATAAGGAAAGTGATATCGCAACGATCTATTTAGGTTTTAAAAATATTCAAAGTATCTATATCGCCGATGGCCACCATAGGGCTGCATCAGCGGTAAAGGTTGGACTAAAAAGGAGAGAAGCCAGTCCAGGGTATACGGGAGAAGAGGAATTTAACTTTTTCCTGTCTGTACTTTTTCCCCATGACCAATTGAAAATTTTAGACTATAATCGTGTCGTCAAAGACTTAAATGGGTATAGTAAAGAAGAATTTCTAAGTGAAATAACGAAGAAATTTGTCGTCGAAAAAATCGGAGCAGAACCATATAAACCTGCAGAAAAAGCGACCTATGGCATGTATTTAGAAGGAGTTTGGTATAAGTTAACGGCCAAGGAGGAGATCCGTTCCAACGATCCTGTTGAGGGACTGGATGTTTCTTTGCTTCAGAATCATCTATTAACTTCGGTCCTCAATATTAAAGACATCAGAACGGATAAGAGAATAGAATTCGTAGGGGGCATTAGAGGGCTTAAAGAACTTGAAAAAAGAGCCAAGAGTGATATGAAGCTTGCCTTTTCGATGTATCCCACTTCAATAAATGAGCTATTTGACGTCTCAGATGCAGGTCGATTAATGCCACCCAAGTCGACTTGGTTTGAACCGAAGCTAAGAAGTGGATTGTTTATTCATTTACTTTAAGCATGAGGCAGGTACGTTGATTGAGACCGTAGAGCGCTACAAAGCGGAAAAGAGAATCGAAAGGCAAGATGCCATGGAACGCAATGCAGTGGAGGGCAATTCAATGTCAGGATATGCTAGAATACACAATTAAGACTTCAGAGATAGGGGAAAGAAAGGGTTTATTGCAAATGTACAGTGGCATACATCTGAATTTTTGGATTCAGATGTATGCCTTTTAATGTTTGGAGAATTAACTTGATGCTGAGATATTTTCCTTCACCCTACCCTGATAAACACATGGTTAGTTTATTTAGGGCATTATCATTTTTGATGATAACCCCTTAAACCTTCTTATTTGCTAAAATTTGGTTGATAGCATTATTGTTTATTAGTATAATACAATAGGATCAATACCCATATACAATTTCTGATTGGAAAGGGAGGATATGCCTTGAAAAATATTAACCGAATTGTCCCGCTTTTCTTAATTATATTTTTGCTAATGGGGTGTTCTCAAGAAAAGAAATTACCTTCTCCACTGATTTTGTCGATGAATATGCTGGATGATCATACGGGTTTGCTGCTGGTTGAACATGGTCAAATAGAAAAGGAGAAGATAATACGTGGGTTCTCTGACTGGGGAAAATTCAGGGCCGTTTTAAGAACCACCGATGGCGGAAACCACTGGTCGGACATCACTCCGAAAGCAATAGCAGATCGTCCATTTTATTACTCGGATAGATACATAGCAACGGATTTTCTCGATTCCAATCACGGATGGATTGCGGCCTCCAGTTATGGAAAAACGATTGTCGATATCTTCTCAACCACCGATGGCGGCAAAACGTGGTCTCAAACGACTGTAGATCCTAAATATGCTTATCCTTCGTCAAATTTATATTCTCTATCCTTTATTGACCCATTACATGGGTGGCTGTCCGTAAGTCCGGATTCAGGATTGTCAACCCCTTCAGGTGATCTTTACGTCACTGAAGATGGTGGGTTTCATTGGTCAAGACTTTCATTACCCAGTGGGGGACGAGTGACTTTTCTGTCTCGAAGTTATGGCATATTGAATATCAATAACAAAGTATATGAGACAAATAACAGTGGTCAGAGTTGGCAACTTGTCGATAGTTCCGCTAATGTTTTTAAGTTAAGGAAAAACCTTCTCCTGAAAAATACGAATGAAATTGCCCGGTTCAACGGATCCAATTTGGAATATAAGACAATTAACATGCCTCAAAATGCAAAGGGAGTATTAGATTTCGTCGATGAAACCAATGGTTATTTAGTATGTATGTCTGGTAAGGGAGATGTCTTATTTAAAACTAATGATGGTGGATTGAACTGGAACGAATCTAATCTAACGGGTTTTAAGGTGAATCAGATAAGATTCATTTCTCCACAAGTAGGCTATGCCGTAGGAGAAAATAAATTATTCAAAACCAATAATGGAGGGAAGACTTGGATAAACATAAAAATCGGGGGGATAGGCTTTAGCCTCCCCCCTTTTGGCTTAGACTCTGAAACTACCGATACCGGAGTATGAAGTGTCAAGGTCAACTTCTAGAGATTTACCATCAACATCAATGAAAGCCTTAATTGCTTTTTGGTAAACGTTAGCATGAGATGAAATTGAAGTACCACTCCAAGCTATCGTTTGCCAAACGTTATAAATACCATATTTGCCGTACATATAATCTACAGTTCCAATGCCCCCGTAAATTCCAATATTCCAACCCCCGCCATTGACTTGCTTGTACGTTCTCATAGCGTCTGAAATGCCCCGGAAATATTCATCTATATTGGCGAGAGTTCCACCGCCGGCTGCATCATAATCAACTGCGAAATAGATTGCTGTATTATAAGGTTGTCCTACAGTTCCGGCTCGTGCAATTGCGTTATTGCAATCGCTCACCCCAATAGTGTAACTGAATGCTCCCGGATAGTTATTCGCATCTTGATAGACGACAATAGTGTCTAATCCGGCGCTTGAAATACGTTGTGCCTCGGCGAGAGTGAGTAATTTTAGATTAGACGTATCTGCACAATAATATCGACCTATAAAAGAATACCCATTGCTTTTTAGAGAGGTTAGTTGAGAAGAACTGAGAGGACTCATGACGTCGATCCCGTTACCCATAAATATCACTCCACTTTCTCTTAGATTCGTGTAGAGCTGTAAAATAGCTCTCGTACACCTTGATTTTTGGTTAAACATGTCAAGAAGCAAAGCACCAACTTTTTGCCCTAAGTCATCATTGTATACCTCCCTTTCAAAATTTGTTTTCCATTCTATATAGAGCATATGAACTACCGGTTTTACTCATTAAATTGGGCTTTATCGGATTTTTTTTGAGTGCTCGGATAAATGCCTCGCGGATATCTTGAGCAATATCTTCATCAATTCTGCCATGCAGTTTAGATTCTGACCTAATTAGAGGCTCAAAGCGAACTAATAATTCTGCTAATGCCTGCTGGTCATTCAGATCTAAAAACTGCCAAAGAGTCTCGAAGTCTAATTGTGCATAATCCATTAAATCACCTCTTTATAGAGTAAGTTTAGGGCACGTCGTTTAATTCGGCTTACTTGTTGCTGGCTTATATTAAATCGACAGGCTATTTCTTGTTGAGTTAAGTCAAGAATAAAGGTGTAGTACAAAATATTCGATTCGATTTTGGGTAGAGAATTTATTAATTCAGCTAATTCTAAATCGTCGAAGGAGTATAAAACTCCAAAGCGTGGAAGGAATTCAAATGAATCTCCAGTTAAAACATCACGATTAAACCGCCGATTCCTTTGCTTTGCACGAATTGATGCGTTATGGATTACAGTCACGCACTATTGAATATCCTGAGCAATCATTTTTGTTCCCCCTTTGTAGAAAAATCACTCATCATATGCCATCCGCCAATAGCTGTAGATGCACTTAAAAAACCATTCAGAACGATAACGGCAAATTCTCCTAATGACGATGGAAAGGGTGATATTAAGAGAAACAAGAGAACTCCGATGACAATAGCTATACACTTTGTTGGTAATAACTTGATTACGGGAAAGTCTTTGATTAATTGAACAACAAGTAGAATTGCCATACTTGCTCCACTAACAGAGCGCAATAATTCTAGCGAAAATAATATTTGCCCTGTCATACGCCGCCATCCCTCCTTTTACTAATTATAGATACATTTACCATGTTGATTTACTCAGTATTGCTAGAACAGGAGGATGGTAGCATTACTTATAGGAAATTGGTCCCAGATTTTATTAAGTAGAAAGACCCTTACAAGAGTCTTTTTGACTCAGATATCTAGATGGGGTAGGATAGTCAATCAATTAGCCTTGTTTCTTTGTGTATATTTTACAGTCCAATAATTAGGGCAATAAATGTAATTAAAGGATAAATATTTTCAATATAAATAACCCTAGTATAAAGAGTCCGAAAACTGACAATACTGCCTGTCCGGGAAGTTAAATCACAATGAACATATCAAAGTTAAAAAAAGATGGCTCTGGTGTCCTGCCAGAACAGGTTCACCAGAGCCGACCCGCCTGAAGGCGAATTGGTTCTCTGTTGTGCAACTTTTGTCGAATCCTGTGGAAGTTAGACTCCGAGGGCGCATTAACCATAGTGGTGAAGGTTTTAAGGGGATAATTAGTTCTGGAGAAATTCCAGAAGCTAAACCCAACTAGGGAACCTTAATTCTGGCTGCAACCTGTGCACCAGCTGAACTGTGTTACCCAACGGACCTGGGATTATTGAATGAAGCCTGAGAAAAATGGGACGAGATCATTGACACGATCCATAATGCCCGTGGAAAGGTCGGAAAAAGACCCAGAGCGTATCGTGAGAAAGCACGGAAAGATTATTTGAGTGTTTCCAAGCAAGAACCAGCTTCGAAAAGGCGTTAAGAAGCAATTGTAGGACATGAGACGAAACCTGAGTAGAGTTGATCGGATGCTCCAAGAGTCAACGGGGGGAGCTAAATCATTGAGTCGGCAGCAAAAAAACTTCTGGCGACGATTCGGAAGTGAGTTGACCAGCAGACAACCCTGTATAAAACAAGAACCCATAGGATAATTGATCGTATCGTAAACCTGTATCAGCCGCATGTTAGAACCATCGTGCGAGGTAAAGCTGGAGTAAAAGTGGCGATTAGACTTGAAAACGGCTATAGTCGAATTGAAAAACTGTCCTGGGATTCCTTCAATGAGGCAGGTACGTTGATTGAGACCGTAGAGCGCTACAAAGATCGCAAAGGCTGTTATCCTGAAGCGATTCTGGCTGACCGAATTTACCGAAACCGAGAGAGCATAAGCTCAGAGTTCTTTTTGCCCGAATTCTGTACTGGATATTTGGACAAGAAAAGGATGTAATTTTGGTCAGCCGAGAGAAAAGCAGGGTTTGGTTAGCAAGCCCTAAATAGTATAGTTGACTAAAACAGATTAATGTTATAGTATAGCTGCAATGGCAAAATTGAATATGAATTTTACTTCTTATCAAGAGTGGTGGAGGGACTGGCCCGATGAAACCCGGCAACCGGTATTGATTAAAATACAGCGGTGCCAATTCTTGCGATGGAAACATTGATAGATGAGAGAGGAAGCAACGCTAATTACCTCTTTCGTATGGAAGAGGTTTTAATTTTTTTCCGAAAGGGGATAGTTCTGTGCCAATCAACATAGCCGATGCTCTTCCAGCGGTGGAAATCTTAAACAAAGAGAACATTTTTGTGATGAATGAAGGACGGGCGGCTCACCAAGATATTCGACCGCTCAGCATTGTTATCTTAAATCTCATGCCCAATAAAACTGTCACAGAAACGCAGATATTAAGGCTTTTGAGTAATTCTCCTATCCAAGTCGACATTACCTTGCTCTATCCTGAAACTCATCGCTTCAAAAATACATCAGAAGAATATCTGGTCAAGTTTTATGAAACATTTGATAGCATAATGGATAAGAAATTTGATGGGATGATCATCACGGGTGCGCCGATTGAGCAAATGGATTTTGAAAAGGTTGATTTTTGGCCTGAACTTGTAAAGATCATGGATTGGAGCCAACATAATGTTTATTCAACCCTCTATATCTGTTGGGGAGCACAAGCTGGTCTCTACCATCATTTTGGTGTGCCGAAGTATCCTCTGTCGGCTAAGATGTTTGGTGTTTTTCCGCATACCCTCAATCATAAAAATATCAGGCTTCTTAGGGGGTTTGATGATATTTTTTATGTACCCCACTCCAGGCATACAGAGGTCAGAAGGGAAGACATCGAAAAGGTTGCTGAACTGGAGATTTTGTCTGAATCCAAGGAATCGGGTGTTTATTTAGTCGGAACCAAAGGCGGTCGCCAAATTTTTGTGACTGGCCATTCAGAATATGATCCCTTCACCTTAAAAGCAGAGTATGATCGGGATATAGCAAGCGGCCTTCCCATTAATGTTCCGCAAAATTATTTTCCCGATGATGACCCACAAAAGCCCCCGATCGTTAGGTGGAGAAGCCATTCCAATTTGCTTTTTGCCAACTGGCTCAATTATTATGTTTACCAGGAAACACCTTATAATGTGAATGAGATCGATTAAAGTATTTCGAGGAAGGAAAGAAGGAATTCTAATGTCAGAGTATGATCATAATCGCGAAGCTGCCGAGCAACTCCTTCATGAATATGTCCAGAGCGAGAGCCTGATCAGACATGCCGTCACCGTAGAAGCCGTTATGCGTCATTTTGCTTCCTTATTTAAGGAAGATGTTGAGGAATGGGGTATCATCGGGTTATTACATGATATCGATTTTGAGATGTATCCGGAAGAGCATTGTCAGAAGACGAGGGCCATTCTTGAGCCGAGACAATGGCCAGAGTCGTATATCCGGGCGATCGAAAGTCATGGCTATATGCTTTGCAGTGATGTTGAACCGATAACCAATCAAGAAAAGGTACTCTATACGATTGACGAATTGACAGGGCTTATTTCTGCGACGGCGCTGCTTAGACCGAGTAAGAGTCTTTTTGATTTAACTGTGAAATCCGTTAAAAAGAAATGGAAGCAGAAAAGTTTTGCCGAGGGAGTAAACCGTGAGGTCATTGAAAACGGGGCTGCCATGGTGAACATGGATTTGGAGTATGTGATTGAGCAAACAATCCAAGGGATGCGAACTGTCGCCTCAGAAATAGGGCTTGAGGGAAACGCCGAAGCGGGAAAATGACATTCTCCTGCTAACAATAATTGAATTGATACGACTTAGGGAAAATTCCTGCCCCAAATATTGGGGCGGGTTTTATTTATTTTACTAACAGAAAGTATAAGTTTTGGGCAGATAGCATAAGTGCAACTAAGGCTTCCGCCTACGCTAGAGGCTTGGCGCAAGCCGGGTTTTCTTTAATTTTGTCTGTAAGTCGATTTCATTGTTGCAGTTAAAAATTTTAATTTCTAATGAAAATCCTCTATATTTTTAAAATTTTTAAAGGAATCTGGATTAATTAATAGAAAAATGTTATTCCAAGAGTCATTCAATAATAAAAATAGATGGTTAAAGAGAGAACGCTAATTAAATAAATATTAGCGAATATTTGGGGGGTATTATGAGTAATAAGTTTTATCCTTTAACAAACGCACAGAAATCAATCTGGGTTGCCGATAATTTGTATCCTGGTACCAGCCAGGCTATTTTATCAGCAACTGCAATAATCCGTGAAGAACTTGACCTTGCTTTAATGAATGAAGCTGTGAATATTGTAGTAAAAGAAAATGATGCCCTACGTATCCGATTAGTAAATCAAGATGGTACACCACAACAATATTTTTCCGACTTCGTTTATAAAGACTTTGATATCTTGGATTTCAGTTATGAAGGCGGAGAACAAGATTATAGTAAATGGGAAAAGATCACCGCAGAGACGCCCTTTGCATTAATCGACTCCGAGCTTTTTTATTTCGCTATGGTTAAGTTAGGTGAGCAAAAAAACATCTGTTTCTTTAAATTTCATCATACGATTGTTGACGCCTGGGGAATCGTTCTGGTTATTAGAAAGACTCTAAAAGAATATTGGCAGTTGATTCACGGGATTTATCCGGAAAAAGAAGAGGCTTCTTCCTTCATAGACCATATTAATGACGAAATAAAATATATAGCTTCCGAGCGCTTTAACAAACATAAGGAATTCTGGTCTGGAACCTTTGACACCGTTCCTGAATTTATCTCATTTACTGATAATAAAGGCTTTAACAGCTTAGTGGGTAAAAGAAAAAGTTATGTTCTATCGGAGTCATTAAGTTCCAAACTGAAATATTTTTGTGATTTGAACAATGTTTCTGGTTTCAGTGTTTTTTATGCACTTCTTGCCTTATACCTCTTCAAAAGGAGTAATAAGAAGGATGTAGCAATCGAAACACCTATTTTGAACCGGTCGGGGCATACGGAAAAGAATACTGTGGGTATGTTTATGCACAATATACCCACCAGAATTACAATTGAGCCAAGTCTTAACTTTATCTCATTTGTTACACAGTCTTTTAAAGAATTAATGAAATTCATGCGATATCAACGATATCCCTATAGCAGTATCCTGAAAGATTTTCGTGAAAAACACCAATTTTCAGGGACGCTAGTTGATGTTACTCTTAATTATCACAATAACAAGCTAGATTCTGTAATTGAATACGAAGGTATATGGAATTATTGTGGAGCACAGACTAACTCGCTGTCGATTTGTGTTAGTGACAGGGACGGTATCGGCTTACCGGAATTGGATTATGACTACTTGCTTGAAGTCTTCAGTGAGGAAGATATCGATCAAATGCATAACCAGATGTGCAATCTTCTGACTGATGCCCTGGAAAACCCAAGTAAGAGGCTTTCCGAACTGCAAATGTTATCACAGGATGAGCTAACTAAGCTATTAGTCGAATTTAATCAGACGCAATTGCCATATGAAGCAAAAACTGTGTCCGATTTATTCGAAGACCAGGTTATAAAAACACCAGATAGCACTGCCATCGTCTTTGGTGACGAAAGCCTAACCTACCGTGAACTGAATGAGAGGGCGAATCAGCTTGCTCGTTATCTCCGCAGTAAAGGGGTGACACGCAATTCGATTGTTGGATTACTTGTGAGTCGGTCTTTGGAAATGGTCATAGGTATTTTGGGGATTCTTAAGGCTGGAGCAGCCTACTTGCCGATGGATCCCGGATACCCTAGTGAAAGAATTGTGTATATGCTAAACCAGAGTCATACTCAACTAACACTTACGGATAGAGAGAATCAAAGTATTGGTACAGCTGGAATTTGTGAGTTTGCTAATATTTCACCGAACAATACAACGGTCTATGATTATGACACGGCAAACTTAGATACTGAAAAAGCTAATCTAGATGATTTAGCCTATGTAATCTATACTTCGGGAACGACAGGTAAACCAAAGGGAGTAATGGTTCACCACCGTGCTTTGTGCAATTTGATTAGCGCAATTGCTAATGAAATTTGTCTTGAAACCAAAACTATAGTTTCCTTAACAACAATATCCTTTGATATTTTCTTTTTAGAAACTATCTTTCCTTTAACAAAAGGAATGAAGATTGTTATCGCCAATGAGGACGAACAAACTATTCCCCAATTATTATTTAACATCGTCGCCAAACACAATGTTGAAGTAATTCAAACCACACCGTCAAGACTGAAACTGATTCTTGATAATCATCACTGTCATGAAATATTAAATAGCTTATCGTACATTTTAATAGGTGGGGAAGCTCTTCCCGCGCCATTGTTATCCCGTCTAAAAGAAATGACCAGTGCAGAAATTTATAATCTTTATGGTCCTACAGAAACAACGGTTTGGTCGACAATGAAAAATGTTACCCACTCTCAAAAAATAACAATCGGGAAACCCATAGCCAACACCCAAATTTACATTCTGAATGACTATTTTTCTCCTGTACCAATAGGATCAATAGGTGAAATCTTTATCTCCGGGGATGGAGTTTCTTTGGGTTATTTGAATAATCAAGAATTAACTCAAGCGCGTTTCTTGGAAAATCCATTTATTCCTGGCCAAAAAATGTACCGGACAGGAGATTTGGGACGATGGCTTAATGACGGTGAAATTGAATGTTTAGGACGAAATGATAATCAGGTCAAGATACGAGGCTTCCGGATCGAGCTGGAAGAGATCGAAGCCTGCCTTATAGAGCATACTGCGGTAGAAGAGGCAATCGTAGCGATAAAAGAGGATAAAGTGGGTAAGAAACAATTATGCGCTTATTTAACGGGTGAAACAAGGCTCAGTAATAAAGATTTACGAGCTCATATTCTCAAGTCTTTGCCGAACTATATGGTTCCAGCTTCGTTCACCTGGCTCAGTACTATTCCACTAACACCGAATGGCAAAATTGACCGCCACGCTTTACCGGATCCAAGCGAAATTGATTTCGGTCAGACAGCCCATTCCTATCTTGCGCCCAGAAACGATCTGGAACAAAAACTCGCGATGTTATGGGCTGAAGCTCTGGAAGTGGAACGAGTAGGGATTGACGATAACCTTTTTGCCTTAGGGGGAGATTCTTTAACCATCTTAGAAATTATGTCGGGAGCCTTAGCTTACGAGTGGAAACTTAATGCTCAGGATTTCTATGAGAGTCCAACCATAAGATTATTAGCATCTAAAATCACGGGGCGGAACCAAGAGAATGATAGAAATGAAGATGAAATTTATATCGCCAGCAGGATAATACCAAAGGAAATTAAAATGGAGCCAGTGGACCCAGGAAATGTACTTTTGACGGGTGCAACGGGTTTTCTGGGTAACCATCTTCTCAAAGAATTATTGACGCAAACAGATAATATAATCTATTGTTTAGTGCGTGGTGATCAGGCAACAGAAAAATTAGTCGAATTGCTACAGTTTAATTTCTCCTCACTTCCAATAACTCTAGAGAATAGGATCGTAGTCGTTAACGGAGATATTTCTTTAAAACAATTCGGACTCAATGATAATGAATATAATAATTTGGCCCAAAAAGTCCAAACTGTGATTCATAGTGGTGCCTTAGTCAAACATTATGGTGATTATCGTGAATTCGAGAAAACTAATGTCCAAGGGACTTGTGAAGTCATACGTTTTTGTCTGAAATTTGATAAAAAACTTAACCATATTTCCACGATCAGTGTTTCAGGTGATTTTCTGGTAGATCCAGTTAAGATGGATACTGTTTTTAGTGAAAATGATTTTTATGTTGGACAGGATTATAAAGCTAACGTATATATCCGAAGTAAATTTGTCGCTGAGCAATATATTTTGAGGGCAGAAGCTAATGGGTTAAAAGCAGCTATTTTTAGGGTTGGGGTCGTAACGGGCCGTTACCAGGATGGTAAATTCCAGCGTAATATTGATCAAAATGCCTTTTATCGCCGAATCAAATCGATCGTTTCTTTAAAAGTTATTCCAGAAAGTTTTCTTGAGCAAAGTATTGAGTTTACACCTGTGGACTACTGTGCTAAAGGTATTGTGAATATTATTAAGGTGAATCAAACAAGCGGTTTGGTATTCCATATTTTTAATCATCAGAAGGTTAGAGCAATCGAGCTTCTAAGCTATTTAAGATTATTAGACTATCCTGTTCGAACATTGCCGAATTTAGAATTTGATGCTTATATAGCACAGTTGTCCCAGACCAAGGAAGGGAAAGAGAAGTTAAGTGGCCTGGCCTCTGATTTGAGTGTCAATAAGAGATTGAATCATAATAATACCATTAAAGTCAATTCAATTTTCACCATTAATTATTTATCACAAACAGGTTTTGTCTGGCCAGAGATAGATGTGGATTATCTGACTAAAGTTCTGAGTCATATGCGTGAAGTTGGCTTTATTAATAATTTCAAAAGGGTTAGCGGATGAATTTAAGACTACTGTCCTATTGAAGATTTTCAAACCCGCATATAGAATAGGTGAGAGAATATTCTAGGTGAAAACTAAGAATATTGTAGAATATTGGATGCAAAATTCGAATGAGGGTTTCGCAAAACTGAAATTGGAAGGTTACGGTGTCTATATGCCATTTAAGAACCCTATATTATTAAACTCAACTTTTTCTGACGTTATATCCAAAAGTGAAGAAAATGAATTTAACAAAGAATTAATAAACCGGAATTTTTACCAATCTCAAAAATTAAATGTCATTTTAATTTTTATTTCTGTCATTCTTCTTTTCACAGACTTTCTTTATCAAAAGAAGGGGCTATGGACTTCCTTGCCCGGATATAAATATCTTTTTTATGCACATCTCTCGATGCTCTTTGTATCAATTGTATTGTTGCTTTTTTCTAAAGGTATAAAACCTAAGACTACGCGAGCAAAACAATTGTTTGTTATGATAGTTGCTTACTTTGTTACATTGAATTGTACTTTAATTTCGATTATCGATCAGCTTATCCATGGTCAGATTACAGTGTTTATTATTGGGGCATTTACTATTGCCGTAATGAATACGTTTAAACCGTCATCTAGTCTGAGAATTTATTTAACAAACTATTTGATACTTATTATTGGGATTACATTTTCCCAAGAAAACAGTGCTGCTTTAAGAGGACATTACACTAACGGAACCATACTTGTTGTGGTTGCGTGGTTCCTTTCCATACTTCTTTATGATGCTAAAGTCAGGGATTTCCTAAGTCGCAAAACGATTGAACATCAGAGAGGGAAAATGGAAAAGGCCAATGAACGACTTACAGATACTAACTATAAGCTTGAGGAATCACTCTCAGCACTTGATGATACCCAGAATATAATTTTTTCACTAGCTTTGGCTCTTGAATCTAAAGATCCGTATATCCATGGACATTCCGACCGGGTGGCTGAATCTGCTGTGGAGTTTGCCCGATATTTAAATTTAAGTGAATCAGATCAAGTTAATATTCATCGGGCAGCTATTCTCCATGACCTGGGTAAAATCGGCATTCCAGATGTCATTTTGAATAAAACGAATCAGTTAACCGAAGAAGAATGGTTGACAATGAAGTCTCACCCGGAACGGGGAGCTGCTATTTGTTCAAAACTTAACTTTGCCAAAGAAATTGTGCCGATAATCAGACATCATCATGAACGTTACGACGGTAAGGGTTATCCTGATGGCTTAAGCGGAGAGTCCATTCCTTTACTAGCTCGTATTATCAGCATTGCAGACACGGTTGATGCAATGACTTCAAGTCGTCCTTATCGCTCGGCGGGAACGTTTGAACAAGTATTAGAGGAATTGCAAAAATGTGCCGGGACACAATTTGATCCTGTTTTAGTATTCACCTTTATTTCTTTATATCAAGAGCAGGGGCAAAGGTGCATTGTTCCGAATAGTAGAGTCGTGGAGTCGTAAAAGTATCAGCAAAACAGAAGAGCATCCGCTTAATTAAGGCAGATGCTCTTTCTGCTTTTTCAGTATAATGCTCGTCAATAATGACAAGCTATTCTCAACAATTAGGGTTATCATTCCACGAAACTTCTATAGCAATCAGTTTTAAGAAGGATTTTGGCAACTGAATCATGAAATAGATCATTTATAATTGGATCGT
The DNA here is from genome assembly GCF_035539115.1 of Desulfitobacterium sp. GTDB lineage: Bacteria > Bacillota > Desulfitobacteriia > Desulfitobacteriales > Desulfitobacteriaceae > Desulfitobacterium_A. The sequence goes on from NZ_DATLJA010000084.1 coordinate 42,503, forward strand.
CAGGAGAAAACATATGGAAATTGTAGTTGGGGTCACCGGCGCAACGGGAACGATTTACGCCATGAATTTATTAAAGGCCTTAAAAGCTACGGGTAAGGTCAATACTCATCTTATTATAAGCGATTGGGCTAAAAAAAATTTGGAAATAGAAACAGAGTATGCCCTCGAGGATATGGAAGGTTTAGCCACTACCGTATATGATAATAAGAATTTAGGAGCGAGAATATCGAGCGGCTCCTTTATCACGGAGGGCATGATTATTGTACCCTGTAGTATGAAAACGCTGAGTTCAATTGCCCAGGGCTATGACGATAATCTCATTTCCCGAACGGCGGGTGTCATGCTCAAGGAAGGCCGAAAATTAGTCTTAAGTCCCAGAGAGTCTCCCCTTAGCCCCATCCATTTAGAAAATATGCTCAAGCTATCACGAATAGGGGTAAGAATTGTTCCGCCCATGCCGGCTTTTTATACTCACCCCCAGAGTATTGAAGATGTCGTTAACCATCACATCATGAAACTATTAGACCAATTTGGACTGGAGTATGATCAGGCCAAACGGTGGAAGGGCTAAAAAGAAGAACAGACGATAGATTATTTAAAATCTTTATCCTCTGTTCTTCTTTTGTATTTAGATCTATCGCCCTCCAACTTCGCACAAACAGAAATATGACGTATAATAGATTTAATTCGAAAGAAAGATAAGGCTGTTTTACGTCTTCCTTCTAAGAAGAGAGGAGGAGTTTTATGCATACAGATGAGTTGCTTAATTTTCAGAATGAGTTATTGAACAAACTGGTAGCGGGTGGTGGACCGAGAGAACTAACCAAGCACATATCGATTTTACTAAAAAAAGAAGTGCTCATCACGAATCCCTCGCATCGCGTTCTTGGTTCCACGATTGCCAATGAGGATTTTAGTGTGGGTAAATTACTCAACGTATTGATAAGCGCGATTACTCCAGGCCGAGCCATCGTTTCCTCAGGAGAGCAGGAAGTCGAGGCCGTTATCATCGAGTTAAGTAATTCAGTGAAACGATTTGGTTTTCTACTGATTTGCGAACCGGGATTAGATGAGGAGAATAAAATTAAGATTCTCGCCCATCAAGCCAGAGCCGCTTGCGTCTTGGAATTACAAAAACAAGAGGAGCTGCTTGAGAACAGCCGCCAATATCGAGATGCTTTCCTTTTTGATTTGCTCTATGGAAATATCGAAGAGAATGCAGATATCATTACTCGGGGTGAAATTTGGGGTTGGAATCTTAAATTACCGCATATCGTGACCGTATTTGAGCTTGATGGCTTTGAACCATACTCCGAAGACCTTCAACTGGTTAAACTTCTTCATGAAATTGTGCAAATGGTGACGCAACCGCTGGAGAAAAAGGCAATTCTCATGCAAAAAAATGAAGAAGTTGTTCTTGTTTTACCCGTGGAAAACAAAAAACGTCATGGAAATAAAGATTATTTGAATATGATCCTTAAGCAAGTCATGGCTCAGGCTGAAGAGCATCTAACATCACGAATAGTTCGAGTTGGGGTAGGAAGGGAGTATGCCAATCCTTCCGAGATATTCCGTAGCTATCAAGAGGCAAAAGTTGCCTTGAAATTAGGCAGTTTGCTTCCAGATCAGAACCACACACCCTTCTTTATGGACTTAGGGGTAGCGAGGATTCTTTACAACCATGATCGACAGGAATTAATAGAGTTCTATCGGGAGACACTTGAGGATTTAGAACAATATGATAAGTCACAGAAGAATGAGTTGATGGAAACCTTGGAAAAGTTCGTTTCCCATCGCTGTGACTTGAAGGAAACGGCTGATTCACTTTTCCTGCATCCCAATACTCTGCGCTACAGACTGAAGCGAATTGAGGAGATTCTCAAGATCGATATGAAGGATTTTGACACGATTCTATCGTTAATGGTTGCCTTTAAGATAAGATACCTAATAAAGCGTTAGCTTGTGAGGAGGACCATGAGCAAAGAAGATAAGATTTTCTATAATGTTTGTCCGCGCAATTGTTATGAGACGTGTGGCATATTAGCCCATGTACAGGATGGAACGTTACTTAAAGTGGAGGGAGATCCTCGTCATGGATACACTCAAGGCCGGCTCTGCGCCAAAGGATATGCTTATACAGAATATGTGTATAGTCCCCAGCGACTACGCTATCCGTTAAGACAATATCCGAGAGGATCAGGAAATTGGCAACGCTTGAGTTGGGAGGAAGCCCTCGAGATTATTGCAATCAAGATTTTGGAGCTCCATCAGCGCTATGGGTCCTCCTTAGCTTGTGGCTACAATAAATATTCCGGGAATCTAGGATTTCTCCATTTTGCGACCGAGGGCATGTTCCGAGGCTTCGGCTCACATACCAAACTCTATGGAGATACTTGTTTGGCGGCGGGGAGTGAGGCTGTAGCCTATAATCGCGGACGGATTGTGATTCCAGATCCTGAGGATATGGTGGAATCAAAGACGATCGTTCTCTGGGGGGTTAATCCCGCACGGACCGCAATTCATCAATGGAATTTCATCAATCAAGCACGAGATAGAGGGGCTAAGCTGCTGGTTATTGATCCCCTATTTACGCCTTCGGCAGCCCAAGCAGATATCTATCTTCAGATTACTCCGGGAACAGATGGGCTCTTGGCGATGGCGGTTACTAAAATTCTCCTGGAAGAGGGACAGTTTAACCTGGAGGATATCAATGAACAAATCCTGGGTTGGGAATCCTTGCGGAGTTATCTTCAGGAAAAGGTGACCCTTGAATATGCGAGTGAGGTTACTGGGGTATCGCAAGAGGGAATGAGGGAGCTGGCGGCCTTTTATCTGGAGAAACCGTGTACCACTTGGGCCGGGTTTGGCCTTCAGCGGTATTCCAATGGAGGCCAGAATATTCGCTGTATCGACGCCCTAGTCGCCCTAAGTGGAAACCATCATCTTAAAGGGGGTGGGCTTTACTATAATAATCTGGTGGAGGACGTATTTAAACAAGATATTATGAACTTTCCGCGACCAGATAATCAGAATCCGATTATCGAGCGCAGTCTCGATATTAACTGTTTTGCCCAAGAGGCCTTAGCGCTAAAAGATCCTCCCTTAAAATTCTTATGGATTGCCAGCCGAAATCCCCTAAGTCAAGATCAAGATCTGCAGAATTGGCAAAAACTTTTGAAACAGCTGGAATTCGTGGTTACTGTGGATTTATTTATGAATGAAACGACAGCCCAATCGGATATCGTTTTACCAGCAGCGAGCCCTTTTGAAGATTATGATTTGCACCGAAGTTACTGGCATCAATGGATAGCGATTAATCAAAAGGCGATTCCCCCTTTTTTTGAAGCCAAGAGTGACTTGGAGATTGCTCGAAGTTTAACTCAGGTATTAAATAAGCTCCAGCCGAATTTCTCGAGCTTTCCCTACCAACTCACGGCTTTAGATTGGATAGCCGCTGAATTGACGCCGGAAATCCTCGCAAAGCTGGGGATAACCAAGTGGGAAGAGCTCCTGCAAGGGCCACGTAAACTCAAAATTTCGGAAGTGCCTTGGTATGAGCAGGTCTTTCAGACTAAGACGGGTAAATTTGAACTCTATTCGGCTGGAGCAAAGCAAAATCAACTTCCAGCCTTGGCTAGATTTCAAGAGCAGGAGACAAATTCTTCATATCCCTTACGCCTCCTCACTCCTCAGAGCATGTTTCGGATTCATTCCCAATACAGAGCGCTTTCTTGGTTGAGCCAGGATCAGGGGATGGAAATGGTGGAGATGAATCCTCACGATGCGGAACAAAGAGGTTTAAAGGAGAAAGACAACGTTGCAATTTTCAATGATTGGGGATCCTGTCAACGGCGAGTGAGGTTAAGCAAGCGTGTTCCTCAAGGGGTTGTTGTGATTGCCCAAAGTGGCGAAGACTCGGTTAATAAATTATTGGCGAAGCAAGCAGCAGATATGGGCACTCAATACTCAGGTTCACGAGGAGCGGCCTATTATGATGCCTGGGTAGAAATAAAGACGAAGCTCCAATAGTAAAGGGGGTGTGCGGGATAACGATGCTTAATTCTAAAGGTTTTCTCTTTAATGTTGATCGTTGTATCGGGTGCCGTTCGTGTGAAATTGCTTGCAAGAATGAAAATAAGACAGCGAGTGGGGTGCAGTGGCGGAGAGTTACCGAAAATGAAGATGGAACGTATCTGTCTATTGCTTGCAATCATTGTTCTAGTCCGGAGTGCTTTCGAGTTTGTCCTCAGCATGCTTACGTCAAAAGACGGGATGGAATAGTACTCATTGATTCCAACCGTTGCGCCGGGTGCAAAACTTGCGTTTCAGCCTGTCCCTATCATGCTCCCCAATTTGATCCTGTTCAGAACAGAACGAGTAAATGTAACTACTGCCTTGATCGTCAAAAAGCGGGTTTACTTCCGGCCTGCGTAACGGCTTGTTCAACGGGTGCTTTGCAAGTTTTAGATCTCGGTAAAGATTTCGATAAAGATACTCTGGCTACAGTGGAAGGGTTTCCAGATATTCGCTTGACTAACCCGTCGATCCGATTTTATCCAGCCAAGCCGAAGAAAAGATATTGGTTAAAGAATAGCTAAAAGCACCTCAAATCCGAGGTGCTTTTTTTTATACTAACAGAAACTTCCATGAACCTGCCGATTCACAGGGAGGTATGAAAATGTAGTCCATTTTCGTAAGAAAGTATAAGTTTTGGGCAGATAAACTCTAAGTGCAGCCAGCGGTTTTCGCTTTCCTACGATGAATGCGGTTAAGTTCGGCAGGATAAGGCGACTAAGGCCATCGCTTTGGCGCTGACCAAGTCTTCTATATCCTACGATGCATGTATTTATGCCCGGCAGGATAAGGCAACTATGACTACCACCTTCGCTAGGGCTTGGTGCTAGCCAAGTTTTCTTTATCGCTAAAGCTCGGCGAAAGCCGGGTTTTCTTTAGGCCTTCGTAGCGGTAAATACAATCATATGTCGATTTTTTTGTAGCTTTCTACAAATTTCTATGTGCAATAATGAACAATGAAAAGGAGGTGTTACTAATGAACAAAGAAAACCCGTTAGAAATGACTCAACCTTTATTAGAAACACGAATTTTTGTTTATGACGTATTAAGGAGAACCTTTTTGGAAGAACCCACGAAGGAATTCTTGAACATTATTACGGAAAAAGGATTCATCGAATCGTTTCCATTTACTAAGGAAAATGAAGACATTCACGAAGGGATAGAACATATTACTGCGTTTTTGCAGGAGCATGATATGAAGAGTGGAAGGGAGTACGATGACTTACACTGGGATTATACGCGCATGTTTATTGGACCGGATAAATTACCGGCTCCACTTTGGGAATCAGCATACTTGAACAAAGAGCGCCTTCTTTTTCAAGAACAAACCCTTAAGGTTAGACAAGCTTATTTAAAATATCAATTCTTGCCCAAGCATTTTAAACAGGAAGCCGACGATCATTTAGGCTTAGAACTGGATTTTATGTACCAACTGAGCGAACTATCCTTGAAATATTTACAACAACAGGATTTTACGGGGCTAAGGGAAGTCCTGGAAGATCAAAAGGTGTTTTTGCAAGGCCATTTACTAAAGTGGGTGCCTGAGCTAACTCAAAAGATTCTTGCAAGTGCTAACCTGGCCCTCTATCCAGGCATGGCGAAGATTCTTAATGGCTATCTCACCTTAGATCTTGAAGCTCTAGAAGAGCTTTTGGATATAAATTATGAAGGCGTTTTAAATTAACTGGAGGTGAATTAACGTGGCAAATCTCATTGAGAAGGCAAAAAATTACACAATGAGCAGAAGGTCTTTTCTAGGTTTATCAGCAGGAGCTGCAGCGGCGATTACGCTTCCAGGCTGTGGACTGACAAAAGTAGATTCGACTACGGCAGCGGCAAATCTAGCGAATAAGGAAGGGGAATGGATTCCTGCAGCCTGTTGGCACAATTGCGGTGGACGTTGCTTGAACAAAGCCTATGTTGTCGATGGGGTTGTCGTCAGACAGAAAACAGATGATACCCATCCCGACTCTCCCGATTATCCGCAACAAAGAGGTTGCCATCGCGGACGTTCCCAAAGACACGATGTATTTGGAGCTGACCGCATCAAATATCCGATGAAACGTAAAAACTGGGCACCCGGTGGCGGTAATAAGGAATTACGGGGAAAAGACGAATGGGTTCGTATTTCCTGGGACGAGGCAATGGATCTTGTAGCTGGAGAATTAAAGCGAATTAAAGAACAGTATGGAAATAAATCCATTCTTGGTTCAAGCAGACTCCTTAATTTCTATGGTGGGGGTCTTGTAAGATGGGGATCATCTTCATCAGGTGCATGGGGAGTCGTTCAAGAATGTATGACTGGTTTCTTCTCATGGAAGTCAAACGACAGACTGGACTGGAGAAATGCCAAACTCATTGTGATGTGGGGATCCAATCCTGCTCGTTCTAACTTGGGGAATCCGACTTACAACCTCATGCAAGCGAAAAAAGCGGGAGCAAAAATTATCATTGTTGACCCTGTTGTAACGCCAACGGTAAAAACCTTAGCTGACAAGCATATTCCTTGCCGGCCGGGAACGGATACGGCGCTGCTTTTGGCAATGGCTTATCACATGATCGAAAACAATCTCCAAGATCAGGATTTCCTTGACCGGTGTACAGTAGGATTTGATAAAGATCATCTGCCTGAAGGTGCAGATCCTAAGGAGAATTTCAAAGATTATGTTTTAGGCACTTATGATGGGGTTCCCAAAACTCCTGAATGGGCTTCGGAAATTTGCGGAACAGACCCCAAACTTATTAGGGATTTTGCAACAGAAATTGCGACAACCAAACCGATGATTTTTACTTCCTCCTTTGCACCTGCACGTACCTACAGAGGACAGCAATTCTGTCAGGCATTTCTTACCGTTGGCTGGATGACTGGAAACGTAGGAAAATCGGGTGCCGGGGTTTGGACGATGAACTATGCAGCAAATCAGAGTTATGGCGGTACAACCCTTGTTAAAGCTGGAGGTACAGGTCTTCCCCCTGCTAAAAATCCATTATTTCCGGATGTAACCTACGGAGCATACGACGGTTATAGATGGGCTAACCCCAAAAATCCGGTTGCCAATGGTATGGCTTATTGTGAAACCTATGACGCCATCTTAAACGGTGAATACACCGGAACAAACGGACGGGGAAAAGTTCCTTGCGATATCCGTTTGATTTGGTTGGTCCGTGATGGATACGGTTATAACTACTTAAATCAATCCTCTGATATTAATAAGGGAATTAAAGCCTTCCGCAAAGTCGATTTTGTCGTAACCAATGATATTGTTCTTTCAACCATCTCAAAATATGCGGACATCGTTTTACCTGCAACCACAGAATGGGAAAAAGATGGGACAATTTTACAGGGGAATCCGGAAGCGATCTTTATTACCCCAAAAGTAGTGGAGCCACTTTATGAGGCAAAAACAGAAGAGTGGATGGATCGTGAACTTGCAAAACGCCTCGGGCTGAATTCGGATGAAATTTATCCCATCAGCGGGAAACAACAATTTTTCAACAGCCTTGCCGGAGCTCAAGTGATTAAAGAGGACGGAGTAAATTACGAGACCTTGGTCACAATTACGGATAAAGATATTCAAGAATGGGGTATTAAAGGAAAACAGCAACAAGGAAAGATTGCCCTGAATGACTTGGTTAAACAGGGCGTTTACCAAGTGCCGAGAACTCCAGATGACAAACTCACCGTGATTCAGGGAGCAGATTTTGTGAAAGATCCGAAAGCCCATCCTCTAACGACCAAAAGTGGCAAACTCGAAATCCACTGTCAAGCTCTTTCAGATAAGATTGCGGCATACGGCTTGACGACGGTCCCGCCAATCGCGAAGTATGAACCGCCGCTGGACGGCTATGAAGCGACCTTTAAAGATTGGAAAAGCAAAGAAAAGGGGCAATATCCCTTCCAGCTCATTACGATCCACTACGGAAGACGTTCCCATTCCACATTCGATAATATTCCACAGCTCAGAGAAGCCTATCCTGAGGACTTTGTAATGAACACAAGAGACGGGCAAGCCCTTGGTCTTAAAAATGGAGAGACCGTTTTAATTGAGAGCGCCTATGGAAAAGTAATCCGGCCTCTTACCCTCTCCGAATCAATGATGCCAGGTGTGGTAACCCTGGGTGAAGGAGCCTGGGCAGAAATTGAGGATACAACAGATATTGATAAAGCCGGTGCAACAAACACGCTTTGCGGAGCTCGGTTAAGCGGACAAGGGGAAGAACCTTGGAATACAACGATTGTTCATGTTGAGAAATACACCGGTGAACCGTTAAAACCGGATGATGAGTGGAAGCAAAGAATCATATTTTAGGAGGTGACACTTGATGGGACAAAAAGGGTTCTATTATGATCAAGTTGTTTGTACGGGATGTAAAGCATGCCAAATTGCCTGTAAAGATAAAAATGATCTGAAAGTAGGGGAGCTGTTCCGCAAAGTATTTGATTTTGAAGGCGGAACATATCCAGATGTATGGGGCAGTTTCTTTTCCTTAGGGTGTAATCACTGTGATCATCCGAAATGTGCCGAGAACTGTCCAACGGGTGCTATTTACAAACGGGAAAAAGATGGTTTGGTCGTTCAGGATCGAAAAAAATGCATCGGCTGTAAACTGTGCACCTGGTCTTGTCCTTACGGACGTCCGCAATACCTTAAAGAACAGGGCAAAAGCGGAAAATGTGACGGATGCGCAGACTTGGTCGACCAAGGCCAAAATCCGGTATGTGTTGATTCATGCCCGTTGAGAGCAATCAAATTCGGGGATATTGAGGAACTGCGCCAAAAATACGGCAAGAATGCCGATGCGCCAGGTCTGCCGAGTTCTGAAACGACTCACCCCAATCTCATCATTAATGTTAAGAAACACTAAATCGTATCATCATTTAGCGTAAGGAGGTAAGGAAAAATGATATTTGCCGAAGAGTGGCCATTAATGACGTTTACGCTCTTAGCACAGCTGAGTATAGGCACGTTTATTATCTTAATGGTTATTAAAGCTCTTATTGGGAATCAAGACTCGCAAGCTTCAAAGGCACTGCGCTTTGGATTTACGGTGGTGGGCCCAGTTACTTTGTTAGCCTTAATTTTTTCCGTATTTCACTTAGGTGATCCCTTAGGTGCTCCGCGTTCCATCTTGAACCTTGCATCTTCTTGGTTAAGTCGTGAGATTTTAACGACGGGTGGCTTTTTCGCCCTATGGATTGTCTTTTGGTGGCTATCTCGTAAAGGGAAAGAAAGCCATGCTTTGGGGTGGGTCACAGCACTCGTTGGCTTAGCAGCGATCTTGAGTATGTCTCATATCTATAGTTCCTCAGTTCGTCCAGCTTGGGCCAATACGAACACATACGTCGCCTTTTTCGGAGCAACCTTGGCGATGGGCGTCTTAGGGGCTGTAAGTGTCTTTGTTTTGGGAATGAAGGGTAGTTTTTCCGAAGCTGTGACCAAGGCCCTTACAACGGTGAGCTATGTTGGTGTAGCAGCTGTCGTCTTGCCTCTGCTTTATTTCCCCATGTACCTATCTGGTCTGAAAACAGGTGGAGTAACTGCTGAAGCATCTGCCCAGGTTCTGACGGGAAGTATGGGTCTGCTGATTTTCAGGGCAATTCTCTCTGTAATCGGTGCCGTACTGCTGGTTTATCTGTTGAAAAAACAGGGGAACAAGGCTCAAAGCTTTCCTATGAGTGTGATTCTCCTGGCACTAGTTCTGGTTGTTGCTGGCGAATTTATGGGCCGGTATTTCTTCTACGCCTGTGGTATTTCGCCGATTATTGGAATCTGAGAAGAGTTCTTTCAGATTATGTGATTACTATAACTGGCATGAAGAATTTCGTTTCAAAGCACCTCGTACAAGCGAGGTGCTTTTTCTACTAACAGAAAGTAAAAGTTTAGGGCAGATAACATAAGTGCAACCAGCGGCTTTCGTTCTTCGCTAAGCTCAGCGAAAGTCGGGTTTTCTTTATACAAATAATCGACAAATTTTTTGTAGCTTTTTACAAAATGCTTTGTGTAATAATGAACATGAAAAGGGGGTGTTACCAATGAAACAAGAAAACGGCTTGAACGCTCAACCTTTATTAGAGGCGCGAGTTTTTGTTTACGATGTCTTAAGGAGAACCTTCTTAGAAGAACCTACGAAAGAGTTTTTGAACCTCATTATGGACAAAGAATTTACTGTAACGTTCCCATTTACTGAGGAAAATGCAGAGATTCGTGAGGGAATCGCTCAGATTGCTGTATTCTTGCAGGAGCATGATTTAAAAAGCGAAAATGAATACAATGATTTGCACTGGGATTATACGCGCATGTTTATTGGACCGGATAAATTACCGGCTCCACTTTGGGAATCAGCTTATCTAAATAAAGAACGGCTCCTTTTTCAAGAACAAACCCTTAAGGTTAGGCACGCTTACTTAAATTATCAATTCTTACCTAAACATTTTAAACAGGAAGCCGATGACCATTTAGGCTTAGAACTGGATTTTATGTACCAACTAAGCGAACTATCCTTGAGATATTTGCAACAAGAGGATTTCACAGAGCTAAAAGTAGTCCTAGAAGATCAAAAGGCGTTTTTGCAAGAGCACTTATTGAAGTGGGTTCCTGATTTAACTCAAAAAATCCTTGCAAGTGCTAATTTGGCCTTCTATCCTGGCATGGCCAAAATTCTTAACGGCTATTTAGCCTTAGATCTTGAAGCTCTTGAAGAGCTTTTGGATATAGATTACACGGTGTCTTAAATTAACTGGAGGTGAATGAACGTGGCAAATCTCATCGAGAAGGCAAAAAATTATTCGATGAAGAGAAGGTCTTTTCTGGGCTTAACGGCAGTTGCTGCAGCGGCGATTACGCTTCCTGGCTGCGGATTGGCTAAAGTAGATTCAACTACGGCAGCGGCAAATTTGGCTACGAAGGAAGGCAAATGGCAGCCTATAGCTTGTTGGCACAATTGCGGCGGACGTTGTTCAAACAAGGCTTATGTTGTGGATGGCGTGGTTGTGCGCCAAAAGACAGATGACACCCATCCTGATTCTCCGGATTATCCACAACAACGGGGATGTAACCGGGGACGTTCACAACGGATGCAAGTGTTTGGGGTAGACAGACTTAAATATCCTATGAAGCGGAAGAATTGGGAACCTGGCGGCGGAAAGAAAGAATTGCGCGGTCAAGATGAATGGGTCCGTATTTCTTGGGATGAGGCTCTGGAGATTGTCGCTAGTGAAATTAAGCGTATTAGTGGGAAATATGGCAATCGAGGTATTTTTGCTCCGTATCCTGGAGACATTGGACGTACCTTGTCTCTAGCGGGTGGATCCATTGGCATGTGGAGCACAGATTCTTGGGGTTCTTGGCGTTGGGGTCCTGAGAAAATCGGTATGCCCGAAGGGTACTTTGGCTGGAGTATCAATGACCGTTTAGATTTACGGAATTCTCAATTGATTGTAGTTGTTGGTGGTAATCCAGCTTGGAGTGCCGGGGGTAGCCCAACCTATAATTACCTTCAGGCCAAAAAAGCGGGGGCTAAATTTATCTTTATTGACCCGATTTTTAACGATAGTGCTGAATTACTCGCAGATCAATGGATTCCGATTAACCAAGGCACTGATCATGCGATGTTCCTAGGAATGGCTTATACCTTACTCAAGGAAGACGATCCTGTGAACAACAAGTTAATTGACTGGGATTTCTTGAATCGTTGTACCGTTGGTTTTGATAAGGATCATATGCCGGCTGGCGCAGATCCCAAAGAAAACTTCAAAGATTATGTACTGGGTATCTCTGATGGCATACCCAAGACCGCGGAATGGGCTTCGGAAATTTGTGGTGTCACAGCAGAGGTCATCCGTAATCTCGCGATCGAGATGGCCAAAACCGAGCGGGTAGCTTTGATTACAGCTTGGGCTCCTGCGAAGACACACAACTCAGATTCTTGGCCACAAATGTTCATGACCCTTGGGGCAATGACAGGCAGTATTGGCAAATCAGGTTGCATGACGGGAGTAAGTTGTCACTATGCAACGGGCAATGGTGGACCTGCACTCGTAACCTATGGTTTCGATAATGTTCCTCCGATTGCTAACCCGATTAAGGAAAGTATCAATTGTAATGAAATGTGGACAGCCATTCTTGATGGTAAATACACAGCGGGTTATAAAGATGTAAAAAATGTTAACATTCAAATGATTTACCATGGAGAAGAAGCCGTCCTGCAAACCAGAGCTGATCAAGTCAAGGGAATTACAGCTCATCGTAAAGTGGAATTCGTGGTTGCACATGGTCAATTCTTAACAACGAACTGCAAATATGCAGATGTTGTACTGCCAGTGAACACGCCATGGGAGAGAGTCGGTGGTTTCCCGTGGGACATGAACCGCGACGCTATGGTCTGGTGGACAAAGGTAACAGACTCTCTTTATGAATCGAAGAGTGATATGGACATTGCTCAAGAACTGGGAAAACGCTTAGGCTTTACAGCTGAACAAGTTTGTCCATTGAACGAGAAGCAGAGATTCTTAAATCAACTCGCCGGTTGCCAAGTCATTAAAGCGGATGGAAAGGGCATGGAACCCTTGATTACGCTTACGGAGGCAGATATCAAAGAATGGGGCGGAACAATTAAACCTCAACAAGGCCGGCTATCGCTCAAGGAAGCTCTAGAAAAAGGGCTATACCAAGTCGAACGTAAACCAGGCGATAATTTGGGTTATATTGCCTTCGAAGACTTTTATAAAGATCCTGCAGCTCATCCGCTCAAGACAAAAAGCGGTAAGCTGGAGATTCATAGTCAAGCTTTAGCCGATTTAATTAAAGGCTATGGTTTTACGGAAATTAAGCCTATTCCAACGTATAATCAGCCGATTGAAGGCTATGAGGACACGTTCAAAGATTTTAAAGCGAAAGTAAAAGGGGATTATCCTCTTCAAGTCATCAATCCTCACTATTTACGACGTTCACATAGTGTATTTGATAATAACCCCTGGCTGCGGGAAGCTTGGCCAAACCCTGTATTCATTTCCACAAAGGATGCAGAGGAACGAGGCATTAAAGAAGGCGATACCGTCCTAATTAGTAGCAAACACGGCAAAACTTTACGCCCTGCTCATGTAACTGAGACGATAAAACCAGGCGTAGTGGGACTTCCTCATGGGGCGTGGATTGAGATGGATGAGAAAAATCAAGTCGATAAAGCGGGATCCGATAATATACTGACAGGATCGATCCCAACCGGGCAAGGTATCGGAGGTTGGAACTCGACCGTTTGTCAAGTCGAGAAATGGACGGGAGAACCTCTCCAAGAAGATTCCAAATGGCCCCTACGGATCGTTCTCTAGAAAGGAGTGAATGACATTGGCACAAAAAGGCTTTTATTACGATCAAACAAGTTGTATCGGGTGCAAGGTTTGTCAGGTTGCTTGTAAGGATAAAAACAATTTGAAAGTAGGCCCGCGTTATCGCCGAGTCTATGATATCGAAACCGGTAAATTCCCGAATCCTCATCGCGCCCATTTTTCCATCGGTTGTAACCATTGTGATCATCCTAAATGTGTTGAGAACTGTCCAACTGGAGCGCTCCAAAAGCGGAAAGAGGATGGCATTGTAATCCTCGACCATGCTAAGTGCATTGGCTGTCGCCTTTGCACTTGGTCTTGCCCTTATGGAGCTCCTCAATATAAAGAGGATGAAGGCAAAGTAGGTAAATGTGACGGATGTTCAGACTTAATCGCTAAAGGGGAAAATCCGGCCTGTGTTGACGCGTGTGTGATGCGATGTTTACAATTTGGTGATATCGCCGAACTTCGTCAAAAATACGGCACCAATGCTGATGCACCAGGTCTTCCCAGTTCAGCGACGACCACTCCGAATATTGTAATTAAGGTTAAAAAACGTTAGAAATTAACTCGGTAAGAGTAAGGAGGTAAGGTAAATGGTGTTTGCTGAAGAATGGCCATTAATGACGTTCACGCTACTCATGCAGTTAAGTGTAGGGACGTTCCTCATTCTGATGGTTATCAAAGCCCTCATCGGGAGTCAAGACACTCAGGCTTCGAAAGCCTTGAGCTTTGGGTTTACAGCGGTGGGTCCAGTTACTGTTTTAGCTTTGATTTTTTCAGTGTTCCATTTGGGTGATCCATTAGGTGCTCCGCGTTCGATTTTGAACTTGGGGTCCTCTTGGTTGAGCCGAGAGATTTTAACAGCTGGCGGCTTCTTAGCGCTTTGGCTTATCTTTTGGTGGTTTTCCCGTAAAGGCAAAGAAAGCAATGCTCTGGGGTGGATCACAGCACTCGTTGGCTTAGCGGCGATCTTTAGTATGGCTCATATCTATAGTTCTTCAATTCGACCGGCTTGGGCGAATATGAATACGTATGTCGCTTTTTTCGGAGCGACCTTGGCGATGGGCGGTTTAGGTGCTGTTAGTGTCTTCGTTTTGGGGATGAAGGGCAGAGCCTTTTCTGAATCCATGACCAAGGCCCTAACATCGGTAAGTTATGTCAGTGTTGCAGCAGTCATTTTGCCTCTTCTTTATTTCCCCATTTACCTATCCGGCCTGAAAGCGGGCGGAGCAACGGCTGAAGCGTCAGCCCAGATTCTGACGGGAAGTATGGGCCTGTTGATCTTTAGTGCAATTCTCTCGTTGATCGGTGTAGTGTTGCTGGTTTATCTGCTGAGAAAACAGGGGAACAAGGCGCAAAGTTTTCCGGTGAGTACAATTCTCCTGGCACTAGTTTTAGTTGTCGCTGGAGAATTTATGAGCCGTTATCTCTTCTACGCCTGTGGTATTTCGCCTATTATTGGGGGCTAAGGAAGAAGAGAGAGGTTTATCTGTCAATAAATCATTACACTGTCATTTTATAATGACAGTGTAATAAACTTAGAGATAGCAGGCTAGTCCTTGCTTGTTAACTGCGATAATTTTCTTGAGTAGGAATAAGAGTTGTCATCTAAACATGACAGCTCTTATTTTCTATTTTTAATAAATACGCGGCATTACGCCTTTATTCGACTTGGTATGGGAATTGCATAGTATAAGGTCAAACCGAATAAGTGAAATGGTTTACAAACTAGGAAAGGAGGGTACATGCAGTAAAGGATCCGGAAACCGGTTTAGGCGTCATTCCCGGGTTTTCAGGAACCCAGCGGCTGCCCCGACTGATCGGTGTAGCCAAAGCGAAGGAATTTATCTATCTGGCGCAAAGCCACACCGCTCAAGAAGCGCTTGAGGTCGGATTAGTCAACAAAGTTGTTGCCCCGGAAAGCCTGATGGATGAGGTAAATGCCTTAGCGGATGCCCTTTTTTCAGGCTTTCAACGAAAAGAGAAAACCAAACTTTAACGTTTGAAAGGAGAAAAATTATATGCTTACGTAAATAGAGGAAAAACGTTTGACCAATTTGAAATTGGAGATGTTTTTGAAACAGCCCAAAGAACCATTACCGAGGCTGATGTAGCAACTTTTGCAGGTTTGTCCGGAGATTATAATCCGTTGCATACCAATCAGGAATAGGCCAAAGGAACCCCCTTTGGAAGGCGAATTGCACATGGGGTTTTGACCTTCGCCATAACCACAGATCTTGGGATAATCATCAAAAAGACGCGAAAGTTCAAAAATCTTATGCCACCCGGCGAAGGCTCTTTGGTTCGGCAGCGCTTGAAGATTCTCAAGTTCTTGCATATATTTAGGACCGACTTCAGATATGGAATTCGCTTTGATAACCGCATTAGCCGCTGCAATTCCGCTAACAATCGCCATATCAATACCCCGAATGGTCAATCCGGTATTAATTCCAAAGCCTGCAGCATCGCCCACCATAATGAGACCCTCTCGATAAAGTTGTTTCGGCATGCCGCTCAAACCCAACTCAGGCACTAAATGGGCACCATATTCGACGGTTTTGCCTCCTTCTATTAACGGATAAATGGCTGGATGAATTTTGAAATCCTGCAGGATCTCTTGAATTCTTCTCCCATTCTTAGCCGCTTGTTCAGGATAAAAGACAATTCCTAAGGAGATACTTCCATACCTTGAAAGATAATGAGATTAACTTCGACTATGCCGGTTGCCTTGAGTGTGTTATAATCATAGATAAATTCTATTTTTTAGAATCCCATTTAAAGTAAAACATCTATGTAACAATTAGAAAATAGAGGGGATACTCATGGAAGAGCATATTGAATTTGAACTTGGGTTTAGCGAAGAGGAAGCCTTAGCTGAGGCCTCACGCTGCCTTCAATGTAAAAAACCGACGTGTCGCAAGGGCTGTCCCGTGAATAACGCGATTCCACAATTTATCAAAGCCATCAAAGAGGAAAATTATGAGATTGGCCTTGATGCTATTTATCGACATAGTTATCTGCCTGCAGTTTGTGGACGCGTTTGCCCGCAAGAAAAGCAATGTGAAGCAGGCTGTATTTTAGCCCGTAAAGGTAAGGCGATTCGCATTGGAAAACTCGAACAATTTATCGCTGAACAAGGTAAAGACGTCGAGTTTACGAAAGTGGTCTCGACCATGGGCTCTGTTGCTGTTATTGGCTCTGGTCCTGCGGGCTTGGCGGCCGCAGTTCAGTTAACGCAGATAGGGTATGCAGTAACGGTCTTTGAAGGGGAGTCAGAACCGGGTGGAGTACTTCTCTATGGGATACCGGAATATCGTTTACCCAAAGAAGTCGTGAGGCATGAGATCGAGAAGATCAAAAATCTGGGGGTCGAGTTCCGATTAAATACCTTAATCGGTGTAGATATACTCTTGGATGATCTTTTTACAATGGGCTATCAGGCGGTATTTATTGGTACCGGTGCCGGACTGCCACAAAAGCTAAACATCCCAGGAGAAGACTTAAAAGGAGTTATGGCTGCAATTTATGTGCTACAGACGATTAATCTCTATAATCTAGGACAATTACCAGAAAATGAATTACCGACTAAACAGGGTGAACAAGTGGTTGTCATTGGTGCGGGTAATGTGGCGATGGATGCAGCACGCACCTCGAGTAGGTTGGGTGCTGAGGTTACTGTTCTTGCTCGGCGAGGTCTTGACCAGATGGCTGCACGGGATAAGGAACGAGATGAAGCTGTAGCTGAAGGAGTCGGGATTCGATCCTACGCGGCCCCCCTGGAGATTCTGGGTCAGGATAGTGTAACTGGAATCAAGTGCGCACCTACGGAAGTTATGGATAACGGGCGATTAAGGCTCAAAGAAGAGGAAAGTTTCGTTATCCCTGCGGATAAAGTGTATGTCGCTATTGGTCAACGACCTTTTGCTCGAATCGTTTCAACCTCTGAAGGCTTTCAGGTGGATAAGGGTGGATTATTGCTCAGTGATGAGCATGGGATGACAACCCGCGAAGGCGTCTTCGCTGCCGGGGATGTCGTTCATGGACCCGCGACAGTGGTTAAGGCCATGGGAGAAGGACGAAGAATTGCGATTGAGATTCATGCCTACCTACTAAGAAAGTGAAACGAGGGGACAGGTCCCTCGTTTCTTTTTTCTTACTAACAGAAAGTATAAGTTTTGGGCAGATAGCATAAGTGCAACTAAGGCTTCCGCCTACGCTAGAGGCTTGGCGCAAGCCAAGTTTTCTTTATTTTCGCTCAAAATACGAGAGAAATATTGGTAGTTGTCCCGGATTAGTTTATAACGGGAAAAGGTAGAGAAATTAGGGTAAGGATTTTCAGTATGAAGAAAGCATGAAAAAAATAGTAGGTGGCACTTGACTTTTATAATAATTATAATATAATAAGAAATATAAAGAGAGCCCACAAAAAAACCAAGATAAAAAATAAAAAGATTAAAAGGGAGAGATTCTAATGAAAAAATTTGTTTGCGCTGTTTGTGGTTACATCTATGAAGGAACTGAGCCCCCGAAAGAATGTCCACAATGTCATGCTCCAAGAGAGAAGTTTTCAGAACAAGTTGAAGGAGTTATGCAATGGGCTGATGAGCATAAAATTGGCATAGCCCAAGGTGTTGACCCTGAAGTTCTCGAAGGCTTAAGAGCTAATTTCACCGGTGAGTGCACCGAAGTAGGTATGTATCTTGCCATGAGTCGTCAAGCAGACCGTGAAGGGTTCCCAGAAGTGGGTGAAGCCTACAAACGAATTGCTTTCGAAGAAGCAGAACATGCTTCGAAGTTTGCTGAACTCTTAGGAGAAGTTGTCAATGCCGATACCAAAAAGAATCTTGAATTGAGAATCGCAGCAGAATACGGCGCTACTCAAGGAAAGAAAGATCTCGCAACTCTGGCGAAAAAACTCAACTATGATGCAATCCATGATACCGTTCATGAAATGTGTAAAGATGAAGCCCGCCATGGTAAGGCTTTCCAAGGATTACTCAATCGTTACTTCAAATAAGATTTAAATCAATCGAAGAGCCCAGGACGCCGAACGTTATTTTCGGCGTCCTTCATTTTTCACCATCACATTTCATCCTCTGATGTGCTAAGCAACGGCATGAATGTCTACCCTGAAAAAGCCTTAGGTCTGCTCAGATCAAATAGGTTGTTTCTGGGATTCTTGCAAGCAAAGTTACGTTACAGACGCCGGACGTACGCTCGCAGACCCAAGCTAAGGGCATAACTGCTGGATGAAAGCTGCGGGATGCCCTTCCAATTCGCCGTCCTTGGCTCACGGTCGGCGAGTCACATCGTGTGCCTCGTCCCTCTAAAGTAGGCGCAGTTCTGCCCAATCTTGGTGACTGTTCGCGTAGAGTCCTCGCTTACTGTAATCGTAACTCGCTTCGAAGAATTGCCTGAAGATTGACCCGCAAGCGTAGCTTCTCCCCTTCGAGGATAAGTCGACTAGGGCTTGAGTTTCGTACCTCACCTCTAAGCCGAGTCTCCTATATCGCACAGAAGTGAACGATTTCGTGAGGGACGGTAAGGCGAATGAAGCTTTCGAAGCTTAGCGGCGCTAGTGGTTCACTTCAGGTATTACCCTGAGGTTTGGCAGAGCTGCTTCAGTACATGTATACTTAATAAAAGTTGCAAAATTCTCCTTGTAAAAATATAATTATTTCCATAGCACGAGAATGTCTCTTACATAGAAAGGGGTTATATAGACGATGGCACAAATCAACGAAAGCTATTTGAAATTACCGGGGAGTTACTTGTTCTCCGAAATCGCCCGTAGGGTCAATCAGTTTAAACAAGAAAACCCGAGTGCGGACATCATCCGTTTGGGAATTGGGGATGTAACCCGGCCTCTTCCGGCAGCTGTTGTTGAGGCGATGAAAAAGGCCGTTGAAGAGATGGGCCAGGCGGAGAGTTTTCGAGGGTATGGCCCAGAACAAGGGTATGAGTTCTTAAGTCAAAAAATTATCGACCATGACTTTACTCCACGCGGGGTCCAACTCTCGACAGATGAAGTGTTTATCAGTGACGGGGCGAAGAGTGACACTGCGAATTTCCAAGAACTTTTCGGAGTGAATAACACGATTGCAGTCAGCGACCCGGTTTATCCGGTTTATGTTGATACCAATGTTATGGCTGGACGTACAGGTTTTCCGAATGAACAGGGACAATTTGAAAAGATTGTTTATCTTCCCTGCACTGAAGAAAATGGGATGAAACCTGCTCTTCCCCAAAGTCGTGTGGACATGATCTATTTATGCTTCCCGAACAATCCGACCGGGGTGACCCTTTCCCAAGAGGAATTGAAAAAATGGGTAGATTACGCTCGGAAAAATCAATCCATTATTTTGTTTGATGCAGCCTATGAATCGTTTATCCGTGAAGATAACGTTCCTCACAGCATTTTTGAGATCGAAGGAGCGCGTGAGGTTGCCGTCGAGTTCAGAAGTTTCTCGAAAACAGCTGGATTTACTGGTACGCGTTGTGCTTACACGATTGTTCCGAAGGAGGCTAAGGTATATGATGCCAAAGGGGAAGCACATAGCCTGAATACCCTGTGGTTAAGACGGCAGACGACGAAATTCAATGGTGTCTCTTATCCCGTGCAGGCAGCAGCAGCAGCTGTCTTTACGGATGACGGACAAAAACAGGTGAGAGAAACGATTGATTATTACATGGAAAATGCGCGGATTATCCGCGAAGGGTTAGAAAAAGCAGGCTATCAAATTTTCGGTGGGATAAATGCGCCCTATATCTGGATGAAGACACCGAATCAGATGGGCTCTTGGGAATTCTTCGATAAATTGATGAAAGAAGCGAATGTTGTGGGTACCCCTGGAGCTGGTTTCGGAGCGAATGGTGAAGGGTACTTCCGCTTAACCGCTTTTGGCACCCGTGAAAACACGGAAAAGGCAATCGAAAGAATTAGAACAAATATGTAAGGGGTCAGTTAAGAGGTAAGTTAATAAGGTGCATCAAATCAAAAAGAGATCCTATATTCACGATCGAGTGTGAATGTAGGATCTTTTTTGGTGCTTAAGTTTTTTGAATTCAGTTCAAATTCAACGGAGGAATCACCGATTTCCTCCTACCTCAATACACTAATACAGACAAAACGGTATTAAGCGAGGGGCATGGGGGGAGTGCAAATGTATGACGTCCTAGAGATACATAACATAGGGATGAAGTATCAATCCCTTGATGGGGAAATCAATGCTCTAGAAGATATCAATTTTTCTGTCCGAGATGGAGAATTTTTAAGTATTGTTGGTCCAAGCGGGTGTGGTAAATCCACGCTTTTGTCGATCATTTCGGGGTTGTTGCCGGCAACCAAGGGAAGGGTTCTGCTCAATGGAGAAAAGATCAACGGAGCCTCTCGGAAGATTGGGTATATGCTCCAAAAAGATCATCTTTTTGACTGGCGGACGATTTACAAAAATGTCCTGCTCGGCTTGGAAATTCAAAAAAACGTATCCCCGAAGGCTAAGGATCATGCCCTAGCAATGCTTAAAACTTATGGCCTCGATGAATTTCGTAACGCTTATCCAAGTCAGCTTTCAGGAGGGATGAGACAAAGGGTAGCCCTCATCCGGACATTGGTGACTGACCCCAGAATTCTGCTTTTGGATGAAGCTTTCTCCGCTTTGGATTATCAGACTCGGCTGGCCGTGAATGATGATATTTATGCCATTATTAAAAAGGAAAATAAGACGGCCATTCTGGTCACTCATGATATTTCCGAAAGTATCGCCATGTCGGATCGCGTGGTCGTTCTCTCCAAGCGGCCTGGGACTGTGAAAAATACGTATCAAATCCGCTTAAGTTGTGACCACCGGACGCCTCTATCCTCAAGAGAAGCTCCGGAATTCAGGCATTATTTCCAGGATATCTGGAAGGAGTTGGATGTCCATGTCTGATGACGAGGTTTTGAACCCATCGCAGGAACATCAGGAGTTTTTGCGGAGCGTCCGCAGGGGAAAAATGGTGGTCCGGTTTACGCAACTGATTATCCTTTGTGTAGCTTTTGCCCTCTGGGAGATTCTAGCCAACATGAAGGTTATTGATCCCTTCATTACGAGTCAACCCTCCCGGGTACTTAAAACAATTATTCAACTTTATCAAGAGGGAGCGCTGTTTCAGCATATCGGAGTAACCTGTTGGGAAACCATCGTTGGGTTTGTGCTCGGAACGTTTTTGGGAACGATTATCGCCATTATCCTGTGGTGGTCCGAATTCCTGTCCAAAGTTGCCGAACCCTATCTCGTTATTTTAAACAGCTTACCTAAAATTGCCCTCGGTCCTGTGTTTATTGTTTGGATCGGGGCAGGTCCAGCGGCGATCATTGTCATGACTCTAGCTATTTCCCTAATTGTCACGATTATGGAAGTCCTTAATGGTTTTTTAGCGATTGACCAAGAAAAGATTAAGTTAGTTCATACCTTTGGCGGAAAAAAATATCAGGTCTTAGCCAAGGTTCTACTTCCAGCATCTTTGCCCACGATTATCAATGCCCTGAAGATCAATGTTGGCCTATCCTGGGTTGGTGTGATCGTAGGCGAATTTCTGGTTTCGAAGTCGGGACTAGGTTACCTTATCGTTTATGGCGGGCAAGTCTTTAAGCTCGATCTGGTAATGACGAGCGTGCTCATCCTCGGAGTGGCCGCGGCACTGATGTACCAAGGCGTAGTTATTCTGGAAAAATGGCTAATGAAATACAGAGGGTAAAGTAGCAGGTTTTCAAAGCCAACGTTGAGTGCTTAGCACTCTTCACATAAAGGAAACATCAATAGGCGAGTTCTGAAGCCAATTAAAAAGGGAGGATTGTCATGAAACGGTTTATGCTCTTACTTAGTATGGTTCTCTTAGGCTTTTCTCTGGTAATAAGCGGGTGTGGCAAGCAAACGACCCTGACCAAGGTGCAACTTTCTGAGGTGACCCATTCCATTTTTTATGCCCCACAATATGTGGCTTTAACTCAAGGCTTTTTTCAAGATGAGGGATTAGAGGTTGAGCTCTCGAACGGCCAAGGCGCAGACAAGGTCATGACTTCCGTTCTGTCGGGTCAAGTAGATATCGGGTTCGCTGGTCCAGAAGCTACTGTCTATGTTTATAATGAAGGCAAAGAGGATCACGGGGTCGTTTTTGCCCAACTGACGAACGGGGATGGAACCTTCCTCATGGCACGCCAACCCAATCCTAATTTTAAGTGGAGTGATCTCAAAGGCAAAACCATTATCGGCGGACGGAAAGGCGGAATGCCGGAAATCATTCTTCAATACGTCCTCCGCAAGAATGGCTTAACTCCTGGCAAAGATATCCTGATCGATACGACAATGCAATTTGCCGCCATGCCGGGGGCCTTCATCGGGGGCAAAGGCGATTATGTGATTGTTTATGAACCAACGGCCTCCGAAATGGAGAAAGAAGGTAAAGCGTTTATTGTCGCCTCCATGGGTAAAGCCAGTGGCGCAGTTCCGTATACAGCTTATTTTGCAAAAAAAAGCTATCTTGAGAAAAATCCTCAAATCGTGCAGAAATTTACGAACGCCATCTATAAAGGCCAGCGTTGGGTGGATAACCATTCCCCAGAGGAAATCGCTAAAGCCATTAAACCTCAATTTCCCGATGCTAATGATGAAATCCTCTCCGGAGTGGTCAAACGTTATAAGGATCAGAATACCTGGAAGAAGGATCCGATCCTCTTAGAAAAGGATTTGGATGTTTTACAAAAGGCACTGCAGGATGCAGGTGAACTCAATAAAGTTGCCCCTTATGATAAAATTGTGACGACAACCTTTGCGGAGACGGCGATTAGAAATATTAAATAGTTAACCAACGGATAAATCATCCGAGCCCAAGCCACGGAACGGTTTGGGCCATTTCTTTTTTAGATGGAAAAATTATCTAAAAAAGAGCAAAAAATAGAAGGGATTTACAGATAACAGGAGAATATTATAAATATGACTAAATTATGGTGAAAGAATAGCACTGGATGGAGTGAAAGAAATAATATGGAGGGTATGTTTGAACTTATTTTAATCCCTGCCCTTGTTCTCTTAGCTGTCTATATTTTTTCACTCAAGAGAAAATATGATCAGCTCAAAAGATCTACGCCAGCTGGAGTCGCCATCAAGGAAATCGCGTTTGAAAAGACAGCACTTGGAATGGCTGTTGTTCTACCTGACTTTACGTATGTTGATATCAATCCCTCTTATTGCAATATCGTAGGCTATTCGAAAGATGAACTGATGGAAATGACGCATAAGGATTTTATCCATCCTGAAGATCAGGACAATGATACGTCCTACGCTCGGGAGCTCCTGCTCGGGAAATCAGATTCTTTCCAATCCATTAAGCGTTATATTCATAAAGCAGGATATATTGTTTGGGCAAAAGCCACAGTTTCGATTGTCCGAGATGAGTTACAAAATCCGAAGTTTTTCGTGACTCAAATTCAAGATATTACGCTGACCAAAAATGCGGAAGAAGCATTAAAGAAGGCTAAAGTAAGAGCGGAGACCTTAGCAAGTACTGATTATCTGACAGGCTGTCTCAATCGGAGAGTTTTTATGAATCGGCTAGGGGAAGAATTGGCGCGGGGTAAGCGTAGTCAAACAAAAGTTTCTCTAATTCTCGTCGATATTGATAACTTTAAATCGATCAATGATTTCTACGGCCATTTGGCCGGCGATTATGTTCTGCAACAGTTTTCGGAATGCCTGAGTCAGGAAACACGGACTTATGATTTTATCTGTCGCTTTGGCGGAGAAGAGTTTATCATCTGCCTCCCTGATACAGAAATTCAGGATGCCTATCTGATTGCCGAACGGATGAGACAGAGTGTGGAAGAAATGATGACGGTCTATGAAGGCTCTCTCATCAAAATCACCGGAAGTTTTGGGGTGGTTGGTTCACGCCTCGAATCCGATGAACCTACAGATAGATTGATCGCTAGGGCTGACCAGGCGATGTATAAAGCCAAAAGTGTCAGAAATAGGGTTTATAAATCAGCCTAGATATCTTGAAATCCTTATTTTAAAATGTTATGATAGATAAAACCGTTGATGAGGAAGTAAAACCGCAAGACCAACCTCGTAGAGAGTCAGGATCGGTGGAAGCCTGGCAGGTAACGGAGCGGGTAAATGGGCCTCTGAGGGCGGAGCGAAAAAGTAAGGGTTACTTTAGTAGCTTCCGACGCAAAGCCAGCGTTAATGGGCTAAGGGTGTGATGGCACTCTGCAACGAGATGATACACTGGAGCAAAACAATAAGGTTTTGGCTGTGTGTGTATCAATTAAGGTGGTACCGCAGGCTGACGCCTGTCCTTAACTTAAGTTTAAGGGCAGGCGTTTTTGATTTTGGTACGAACCTATTTCCTTTCATTTCCGCGGATGAAGGAAACTGCAGAGAAGACCTGAATCCGTTGAAACGTCGAAAATGAAAATGGAATGAGGAGGTATCTTCAAATGAAGAAAAAGTTAGCGGTAGTGATGTCAGTTCTTTTGACCCTAGGTCTGGTGTTATCAGTGGCAGGGTGTGGTACAACTCAAAATTCAGCCAAGAGTAATGCGAGTAATACCAAGAAAAAGGTGGGAATCATTCAAATCGTTGAGCATCCGTCCTTAAACACAATCCGCGATTCAATTATTAACGAATTGGCGGCTCAGGGCTATAAAGACGGAGAAAATATTACGATTGATTACGAGAACGCTCAAGGCGATCAAACCAACTTAAAAACGATTTCCCAGAAATTCGTCAATAATAAATATGACCTGATTATTGCTATTGCTACTCCGTCTGCCCAAGCCGTTGTGAGCGAAACTAAGGATATCCCGGTTATTTTTTCGGCTGCAACCGATCCGGTAGGCTCAGGTCTTGTCAAGGATATGAATAACCCAGGTGGAAATGTTACCGGTACTTCGGATCGTGTTTCCGCCGAAAAGATTATGGAGCTCGCCAAACGCATTACCCCCAACATTAAAACGGTTGGCGCTCTCTATAATTCCAGTGAAACAAACTCTGTTGCCGTGATTGACAATTTAAAGGACTATGCGCAGAAGAACAATATAACCGTTGTTAGTGCAACAGTAACAAATTCCTCTGAGGTTCAGCAAGCGGTTAATTCTTTAGTCGGCAGAGTCGATGCGATCTTCTCGCCGATTGATAATACGATAGCCTCGGCTATGCCCCTTGTTGCTCAAACAGCGAACAAGGCGAAAATTCCGGTCTATGTCGGAGCGGATTCCATGGTGAAAGACGGGGGTCTAGCGACTTATGGGATCAACTACACGATCCTCGGCAAAGAAACGGCAAATATGGCTGTTGAAGTCTTAAAGGGAAAGAAAGCGGGAGATATTCCTGTGAAGACGATGACGGATATGGATATCTACGTCAACCAAGGTACGGCCGATACGATCGGGGTCAAGCTTCCTGAGGATGTCCTAAAGCAAGCCGCTCAAGTCTTTGGAAAATAGTAAGAAAAGGGGTTTAAGCGGATGACACTCACTGCCTTCCAGGGATCCTTAGAACTGGGAATCATTTATGCAATCTTAGCGCTGGGGGTTTTCCTTTCCTTTCGATCACTCAATATGCCGGATTTAACGGTAGATAGCGGTTTCACCCTGGGAGCTGCTGTCTCAGTGATCATGAGTGTCAGCGGTCATCCCTTTTGGGGTCTGTTCCTCGCTTTTATTGCAGGTGGGGGTGCAGGGTGTGTCACCGCACTTCTTCACACGAAACTAGAAATTCAACCGCTGCTGGCTGGAATTTTAACCATGTTGGGTCTTTACTCAATCAATCTTAAGGTTATGAATGGCAAAGCAAATATTGCCCTCCTTAATAAGGCGACGGTCTATAGTTATATGGAAAAACTCATACCTGGTGATTATGCTCGTCTCATTTTCGATGTCGTCCTTCTTCTTGTGGTTCTCTCCTTGTTATATCTTTTTCTAAAAACTCGAACCGGCTTTGTTCTGAGGGCGACCGGAGATAATGACCAGATGGTTCGGTCTCAAGGGGTGAATACGGATTTAGTCATCGTGATCGGAATGGCTATTTCGAACGGGTTGGTCTCGCTCTCAGGAGCTTTGATCGCCCAGGAGCAATCCTTTGTGGATGTCGGGATGGGCATCGGCATGGTGGTCATCGGTTTAGCCTCGGTGATTATCGGAGAAGTCGTTTTTGGGATCAAAACCTTATTCCGCCGGTTGGTTGCCGTAATCCTGGGCTCAATCCTCTATCGGCTGATTATTGCCGTTGCTTTGGAATTAGGAATGCCTCCGACTGACCTCAAGCTCGTTTCGGCCGTGATTGTTACGCTAGCCTTGTCCATGCCCGTGATTAACAAGAAATTTTCCGGGGTGCGTCGCAAGTATAAACGTCTTGATCCGACTAAAAAGAGTCCATCCTAATGCACAGTGAAAGGAATGACTTGTCTTATGCTAGAAATTGAATCCATCAGCAAAACCTTTGCTAAAGGAAGCATCAATGAGAAACGGGCACTTCAGAAGGTAAGTCTTTCACTGCAAGAAGGGGACTTTGTTACGGTTATTGGGGGCAACGGAGCAGGCAAATCCACGCTCTTTAATGGCATTGCCGGTGTTTTTCCGATTGATGAAGGCAAGATCGTTTTGGATTCCATCGATGTCACCTTTGATCCTGAATATAAACGATCCCGCCTGATTGGCCGGGTTTTTCAAGATCCCTTAAAAGGGACTGCCTTTGATATGACGATTGAAGAAAATTTGGCCATTGCTCTGGCGAAGGGAGAGCCTTTGGGACTAAGACCAGGGCTCCGCAAAAAAGAGAGCCGAAAGTTACAGGAGCGCCTCGAACTATTAGAGATGGAACTTGAAAACCGGATGAAGCAGAAGGTCGGACTGCTTTCTGGGGGGCAACGCCAAGCGTTGACTCTGCTTATGGCCACGATTGTCAAGCCTAAACTTCTCCTTTTGGATGAGCATACCGCAGCACTTGACCCATCCATTGCTCACAAGGTGATGAGCTTAACGCAAAAATTTGTTACCGAGGAAAACCTCTGTACCCTTATGATTACACATAATATGAAGGCTTCTCTGGAATTCGGAACGAGGACGATCATGATGCATGAAGGACAGATCATCATGGATCTTCAAGGAGAAGAACGGAAAAATATGACTGTGGACAAACTCATCGCACAGTTCGAAAAACGAAGTGGCACAGAAATGGATAATGATCGAATGCTACTTGGTTAGATTGATTTAAAGCACGAATAGAGACTACTGGGTGGAACGAGGGACCTGTCCTCCTGTTCCACCCTTGTTTTACTATAACCTTTTTTGTATAGTCATATAATAAATTAAAATAGATTAATTTTCCATTTTAGACATATTATAACAAATTTTATACTATAAGAATTATATAGTTATTTCATAGCAGACTTATTAAAAAAACCTAAGGGTAAATGATGGTTTAAGGAGGGATGGCAGGGAAGCTATTTGTTCATGTGCCCACTTACGCAAGTGAAATCTAAAATCGTGGAGGTGTTATTAAATGTCAAGGGAAAAGCAAAGCGTATCTCGAAGAAGGTTCTTAATGGGAAGCGCAGCCTTTGCGGTAGGGGCAGTTGCAACAGGCGTGACATCAGGTATTAGACCTAAAAATGCTGTGGCGGCTGCTTCATCCCTGCCGTTTCCTTATCAAACCCTCGATGTCAATACCGTGAGACGAAGAGGTTATGATTACTACTTTACCGGTGGCTGCATGTATGCTTCAGCCAGGGCATTGTTGGATACGTTAGTTGAAGTGGTAGGTGCTCCTTGGGACTCGATTCCCGCAGATATGTTTAAGTTCGGCAAGGGAGGAGCTATAAACTGGGGAACTTTATGTGGGGCTCTCAACGGTTCTTTAGCGGTCATCGAGATTGCGTCAGGAACTGCTGCCGATTCCATTGGACCAGAGCTTCTAGGTTGGTATAGTAAGTTTCCATTCCCAAGTAGCGCTCATGAACTCTATTGCAAATATCCCAACCAAATAACAACAGTCGCAGACTCTCCCCTCTGTCACCAGTCGGTAAGTCTTTGGTGTAAGGTCGCAAGTGCAACTGTGAATAGCCCTGAAAAGAAGGACCGCTGTGCCAAATTGGCAGGAGATACAGCGGCAAGAGCGGCTGAGCTATTGAATGCCTGGAAAGCTGGGACCTTTGCTGCTGCTTATCAGCCGGATGCAGACTTTGCTCGCTGTTTACCTTGCCATTTCGGACCGACGAGTCGTTATGATAATGAACAAGGACAATTGGACTGCCTAGAATGTCATACCGATAAGACTACTCATCATATTTAAGTTCGAGAAAACGGAGGTGTGAATTATGTCTTTGGAAGGAAAGAACTTTGATAGAAGAAATTTCTTAAAAAGTATAGGCTTTTTGGCTGCAGGAGCTGCAGTATCTAGCGGCATCGTAGGTATACTCGACCCTAAAAGCGTTCAGGCTGCTGCACCAGCACTCCCTTGGCCTTATGCTCCACTCGATACTACAGTCATAAGACAACGGGCTTATCAGAACTATTATACGGGTGGTTGTATGTATGCATCAGCTAAGGCTCTTATGGATACGCTATATGATACAGCCGGAACGCCTTGGGATACCTTGCCTGTCGATATGTTTAAGTATGGTAAAGGTGGAGCGTTTAACTGGGGAACGCTCTGCGGAGCTTTAAATGGATCGCTCTATGTTATGAATCTAGCAGCAGGTACGGCTGTCGATCCGTTAGGAAATGAGTTAATCGGGTGGTATACGACGAATCCTTTCCCCAGTAACCTCATGGATTCCTATGCGAACTACAAAAGAGTAAGGCAAACGGTTTCAAATTCTCCACTTTGCCATTTATCCGTATCGAACTGGTGCTATACAACAAAAAATACAGTGAGCTCTGATCAAAAGAAAGATCGCTGTGCAAAAGTTGCTGCAGATACAGCGGCGAAGGCAGCAGAGATCCTGAAATCTTGGAAGGCAGGAACCTTTGTAGGTGTTTATCAACCGGGGGCAGAATTTTCATCATGCTTATCTTGCCATAATGGAGCAACAAGCCAACGTGATGATGAGCAAGGTCTCGCGAATTGTACCATGTGCCATGTGGATAAAATAACAAATCATCCCCTTTAAGAATGTAACTTATAGACTTTAAATACATAGAAAAAGCGATTGATAAAATCAGTCGCTTTTTCTATGTATCGAGTCCCTTTGTTTATAGATTTTCGATGAATAGACGGGCAATATCGACTCCACCAATCAATGATCCGAGTGCGCTTCCTAAGTTTGCGAAGACAACAATGAGCAGAGTACACGTCATCTTATTATTCCAGTAAAAGTAGGGGATACCGCAAAAAGAGACAACCATATTTCGTGGTAGTCTCTTTTTGCTTCTATGGAATTTTTGAAAGGCTACTTACTGTCCTTGGGCTGAGGTTTTGATTTTAATATTGAGTTTTTCGATCTTACGATACAACGTATTGCGGGCAATATTTAAGGTTTTAGCAGTTTGGCAGATGTTCCCATTATATTTCTCTAAGAGTTGAATGATATGCTCACGTTCAGAGAGCTTGTGACCTGCCGCCTCTTCTCTGGAGGAGAGAGGAGTGTGATTCAATTGCAGATCCGATAAAATTTCGACTGAGATTTCCTGTCCTTCAGTCAAAATTAATGCTTTTTCAATCACATTTTTTAATTCTCTTACATTTCCAGGCCAATTATACTGGCAAAGAATCTTTAAGGCATTATCCGTAATTTTTTTGGGTTCCATCTTAAACTGTTTGGCTAATTCTGAGATGAAATGCTCCGCTAAGAGGGGAATATCACTTTCTCGCTCACGGAGAGGAGGAAGCTCAATTTCGATGACATTGAGTCTGTAATAGAGATCCTGTCGGAATAGGCCAGCCTGAACAAGTTCAGCCATATCTCTATTCGTGGCAGCAATGATTCGTACATCCACTTTTCTAGGTTTATTAGAGTTAATCCGTGTAATGGTTCGTTCTTGGAGAAACCTCAAAAGAGAAACTTGCATGTCCAACGGCATTTCGCCAATTTCATCAAGAAGTAAGGTTCCCTCATGAGCATGCTCGAATTTACCGATGGAACCATGCGCTCGTGCCCCAGTAAAGGCACCTTCTTCATATCCAAAAAGTTCACTTTGAAGGAGTTCCTTCAGCAGAGCTCCACAGTTAATGGCCACAAAACTACCTTTGCGCTGACTTAAACGATGAATAGCCTTAGCAACAACTTCTTTACCTGTCCCTGTTTCACCTTGAAGAAGAACATTGGAGGGAAACTGAGCCGTTTTGTGAATCATCATATTCACTTTGTTCCAGGCTGGACTTTCTCCAATACAGTCGACTGGCTGAGGGGACAAAGGTTTGCAATGTTTCGTTAAAGCCAGTGAAGAGGGGAGCAGATTTCCGGCTTCATCTTTTACAGAAGCTGAATCGAATATGAGCATGGTATGAATATCTCCATTGGGAAGGAAAATCTTTCCCTTTCTGAGGAGCAGGCAACGCAGGGGCGCTTGTTCTTCGCTACCCACTAATCCATTAAATTTAAATTCTCGTTGATGAATATCTTGAATATCTTTGTTCAAAAGGAGGGAGAGATCACTCTTCGCGATGAGAGAATTTCCAAAGGACTTGTTCTTTAATCGAGCAGGGTTCCAAAGATGTTCTGAGGATTGGTTCAAGGCAAGAACGATTCCCTTCTCATCCAAGACCACAATAAATTGAGAACACCAGTTAATCATTTCTTTGAAATATTTCGAGTTCTCGAAGGGTATAATCAGTTTTGCTGCTTCATCAATATACTGTTCAATAATTTTTGTGGCAGCGATAATCATGGGGAGGGCTCGCTCTGGAAGACATCCGAAAGGATTTACTGCATTGAGGACTCCAAGCATGGTGTTTTTTTGATGAATAGGTGCGCTTACATCAGAGAAAGTTTGCGCAACCAAGCGGTAGTGTTCAATCCCATCCGTTCGGAAAGGAACTTTCTCATGCAGAGCGATGGTGGTGGACCCGTTACCACTTATGGCTTCTTCGCAGTAGGTTCCTAATGATCTTGGATAGTACTTAAGGGGGGTGATTAATTCAAAAACAAAACCCTCTGCATCACAAAGCGAGATATTACAATCCAATAAGGTAAAGAGAGAGCTCAGAACAGGTCCGGCAAGAGTCAGTAATTCAGCATATTCTGCTTTTTTTTTCTTTAGAACCCAAGTTTGGCGACAATTTATTCCAAACGCAGTAATATCAAGGCTTCTAGGGTTTGCCAACGAAAGTGTAGTCCCAAATTGGAAAATGACCTCTCCGAACTATTGATTTTACTGGGCTAAAGGGGTTCT
The DNA here is from genome assembly GCF_035539115.1 of Desulfitobacterium sp. Lineage (GTDB taxonomy): Bacteria > Bacillota > Desulfitobacteriia > Desulfitobacteriales > Desulfitobacteriaceae > Desulfitobacterium_A. The sequence goes on from NZ_DATLJA010000084.1 coordinate 74,278, forward strand.
GTTTTTGA
>NZ_DATLJA010000085.1:0-6790 GCF_035539115.1 Desulfitobacterium sp.
TAAAGAAAACCCGGCTTTCGCCGAGCATAGCGAGAACGAAAGCCGTTGGTTGCACTTATGCTATCTGCCCTAAACTTATACTTTCTGTTAGTATAAAGAAAACCCGGCTTTCGCCGAGCTTTGCGATATAGAAGACTTGGCCAGCGCCAAAGCGATGGCCTTAGTCGCCTTATCCTGCCGAACTTAACTACTTGCATCGCAGGAAAGCGAAAACCGCTGGTTGCACTTAGAGTTTATCTGCCAAAAATTTATACTTCTGTTAGTATAAAAAAGGCTTTGCAAAACACGTCGTTAAACTGACATTTTGCAAAGCTTATATCTTCTTCCACTGTCTCGTTTCTTTTTATTTCAGGCCTACCTTGATTAACCCTGGTTCGCCCGACTCAACCCTGCCAATCACAGCTGAAGCAAGGGTTTTGCGCGTCCGCAAAGCTTCGATCAGAGATTCCAGACGCTCCTCCGGAACAGAAATCAGCAACCCACCCGAGGTTTGGGCGTCACAGCAGACAACTTGTAATTCCTCAGGAACCTCACTGGCGAACTCTACTTTATCGGAAAGATAATCCCGATTCGCCAGCGACCCCCCAGGAATGGCCCCTTTCTTAAGACAATCCCAGGTGGCGGCAAGGACAGGGACATTTTGAGCTTGAACTTGCGCTTGGACGCCGCTCCCTTTCATCATTTCGTAAAGATGCCCGAGCAAACCAAAACCCGTGATATCCGTTAACGCATTGACCTTAACCTCAATCGCTGCTTCAGAGGCAGATTTATTAAGCTCAGCCATAACTCGGATAGCTTCCTGCTCACTCTCGGACGATACCAAACCACGTTTGATTCCCGTGGTAATAATCCCGATCCCTAACGGCTTAGTGAGCACAAGATAATCTCCTGCTTGAGCCCCGGAATTGGAAAGCAATTTTTGAGGGTGAACTACACCTGTGACTGAGAGCCCATATTTCGGTTCCTGATCATCGATGGAATGTCCCCCCACCAGAACCGCGCCCGCCTCCCGAATTTTATCGTAGCCTCCTTGCAAGATTTGGGCAAGGATCGACTTATCTAATTTATCAATCGGGAAGGCCACCAAGTTCATAACCGTTAAGGGCTTGGCACCCATCGCATAGATATCACTGAGAGCATTAGCGGCAGCAATCAGGCCAAAGGAATAGGGATCATCGACAACCGGAGTAAAGAAATCGACAGTTTGGACAATCGCTTGTTCCTCATTTAACTTATAAACCCCGGCATCATCATTGGTATCAATTCCCACCAATAGGTTAGCATCTTCCACATTTTTCGGTATATGACGCAAAACTTGCGCTAGGTCCGCCGGACCGATCTTACAGCCTCAGCCCGCTTTACTAGAATATTGCGTCAGGCGAATTTTATCTCGAGTATTTCCTAATTGCATCGCCAAAGTTCCTCCTTAATCTTTTCCTCCAAAGGTTGTCTGATCTTCGATTGATAACCTTATTTCAGATTAATCTATAACGAGATAATTATAAACGGTTCGCTAAGAGCATGCAAGTTTAGGAAGTTTAGGAAGTTTAGGTAACGTATCTGCCAGCAGATCTCAGCAACTATCCTTGTCACTGCGCTCGTGTCCATTGGCTCATGATACCCAGGATTTCCTCTCTATCCCCTTCCAATAAAGTACGCGGGTCAAAGAGTATCCAATCCTTCTTGATCCGGCTCAGCACCGGAACCCCTGTCGTTCGTAAGAACTTCTCTAACTCGAGAACACTTCCTTGCAGCGGACGAACAGCACAAACCCACGTGGGCAACTCTTCAGTCGGCCAGGCGCCACCACCAACCTGGGAAAAATCTGCTTGCAGTTCCACTTGAAAATGGGCTAGTTTCGTAATCCCGTCTTTTAGAAGATCTGCCTCTATCTGCAGCTCAGGTTCTGGTTTAGAAAGCATCCTCCAAACCGGAATTTTAGCGACCTCTTCTCGCTCGTAAAGCCTTAAAGTTCCTTCGAGCGCCGCCAAAGTCAGCTTGTCGATTCGCAGTGCTCGGGTTAATTGATTACTTTTCAATTTCTCGATAAGCTCAGGTTTTCCGACAATAATTCCGGCTTGCGGTCCCCCGAGCAATTTATCACCGCTAAAGGTAACTAAGCTTAAGCCTGCCTGTACAGCCTGAGGAATCGTCGGTTCCGGGTGGAACCCTAAAGTTGACCCATCGAGGAAGCTCCCACTACCTAGATCCTCAACTACTGGCACGTGAAATCTTCGACCCAATTCGACGAGTTCCTGACTTGAAACGGAATGCGTAAATCCTTCAATCCGGTAATTACTCGTATGGGCCTTAAATAGCATCCCAGTCTCCGGATGGATTGCCTCTTCATAATCTCGTAACCAAGTTCGATTCGTGGACCCGACTTCCACGAGGTCTGCGCCGCCGGCCTTCAGTACCTCGGGAATCCGAAAGGATCCTCCGATTTCCACAAGCTCACCCCGGGAAACGATTACTTCTCGCCCTTGGGCAAAGGTATTCATAACCAAGAGAACTGCCGCCGCATTATTGTTCACGACCATTGCTGCCTCTGCACCTGTAAGCGTACAAAGTAGTTTTTCCACATGAACATAACGCGAGCCCCGCTCTCCAGTCTCCACATTGAGTTCCAGATTACTATATCGCTCCGCCTGCTCGGCCACAAAGGCAGCCACCTCTGGAGCAAGGATCGCCCGACCACAATTGGTATGGAGGACCACTCCAGTTGCATTAATCACGTGCCTCAAACTTGTCGGTTGTTTACGGAGCGCCCTGCGCACTGTTTCCAAAAGCCAAGGCCAGATTTTACTTTCCTCCAGCATCTCCTCCTGCCCGGATAGGACGATTTCCCGAGCTCTTTGCAAACTCTCCCGGATCAATTGCGTCAAACGATGTTTATCGCCATCATTCGTCAAAAATGCAGTGAATTCTTCCATCTCTTCAAAGCGAGCTTGGACTTCATGCACTGCGGGTAACGCTCTCAGTAAGGATTTCAATCGTTCCACCCTCAGACACTCCTCAATTTTTTATTCTTAACTCGACTTATTTTCCCTCGTCTCGCCCGCACTCTTTTTAGGATTTCGACATTGGTTTTGTCCTATAATTGCTGTACACGCTAGACAGGAGGTATCACCCTATGCCGTCATTTTCCTCAGACCACGAACAACCGCATCAAAAATCCGGTGTCGTTCTTCTTTTTGAAACTAGTGCTGCTAAGAAGCGACCCCAAATCTGTATCTTTTGCGGCAAAACCCATCAGCTCCAAACCTTCAGGGGAAAAACTGTTTGCTCTGCCTGCCTTCACCGCATTTCTGCTCTCTTTATCTGCGGCTAACATAATTATACCGAAATTCCGGGGGAAAAGAAACTTTTGGAAAAATTGTCAAGAGAATAATAAAAGGGGATGCCCCAAGCTAAAGATAAATTTCTCAGCTATTGGGTCATCCCTTTTCTTTGAGCAATATTCAGTTAAAAAGTTTTTTTCAATGTTTGGATCGCTCGTACATCCATGATGATCTGCCCATGTTCTTCTAAGAACACTTTGGAAATGTCAACAATCTCACCGTACTCATCCATGAGTGCTTCGGCATATTGTTTTTTCTTGCCTGTCCCAAGATGACTCACGGCCAGATAGTACTCCCCTTCAAAAATAAAGAGGCTAGACCGCACTCGAGGAAAATCAGGAAACCGTTTAACAGCAGCTAACACATCCTCGAAATCAGCAAATACATAGATCCATTCGAGAACCCGTGGACGCTGCCCACGCTTTTTCTCTTTCCCTTTTGTTGGCATCTCGATAGCATCGTCTTGCCGCATAACAGTAATAATGAATTCATCGTTTGCAGCTGCGGTTGCCTGAATCCAAAAGGGTTGGTCAAGGTTAAACTCCACTTCTTCCCTTGCCTGCGCGATCAATTCCCAAAATAACTGCTCTGATTTCGCCGAACGTTGGAATAAGTCGGCCATCGAAATATCGCGATCAGCAAGTTCAGTAAAGGAGATGAAGATGCGGATTGTACTCTCATTAACCTTTTGTATGCGCATAACCTCCACCTCTCCTTCCCTAGTCTATACTTAGTTTATTCTAATAATATCATATTACGACTAGTCTTTGTTGGGTAAAAGATTTTTTTCTCAGCATTTTTCTTAATCTAGAGAAATCAGCGTATATTGGCGGCTTCCTAAGCCAATTTTTTCTCCATAGGCAAGTTGAACTGACCAATCTACATCCGGATGAAGGACTCGGAACTTATCCGTTTCGTCATGATGCTCCCCTAAAAGAGAATGCGGATTACCGTTCGCTTGGTTCACTAGATCCACGGCTGCCTGATCAATCGCAATGGGGTCGGTTGAGGCTAAGATGCCGATATCCTGCACGATCGGAATATCATTCCACCCCACGCAGTCACATAGCGGAGAAACGTTATTGACAAAAGTGATAAATCCAACCTTGCCTTCTTTTCCTTTTAAAACTCCTGCCGTGTACTCGGCAATTTTTTCTTGAATCACATCAGGCTCAGTTTTCCAGTTCACAGCGATGGCCTTATGGGGACAAGTCACAGCGCACTCCCCACAGCCGATACAAAGCTCTTGATTGATATGAGCCTTTCCTTCAACCGTAATCGCTTGAGCAGGACACCACAGCTTACATTTTCCACAAGCGATGCAAATTTCTTCATCCACAGTCGGCAAAATGTCAGAGTGTTGTTGCTGTTTACCGGCGCGACTACCTAATCCCATGCCTAAGTTCTTCAGAGTTCCACCGAAACCTGTTGCTTCATGTCCCTTAAAGTGGGTGATCGTGATTAAGGCATCCGCATGCACTGCCGCACTGCCGATTTTCACCTCTTGGAAGTGTTTCAAAGCCACCGGCACAGATACATAGTCTTTCCCATTTAAGCCATCGGCAATCACGAGAGGAGCCCCGACCACCGAATAATCGAACCCATTCTCGATAGCGGTTTCCAAGTGATCCACGGCATTCGAACGGGACCCTACATAAAGGGTATTGGCATCTGTCAGAAAAGGACGCCCTCCCTTCTTTTTAACTTGATCTACAACCCGCCTTACAAACTGAGGGCGAATATAAGCTAAGTTCCCTCGTTCCCCAAAATGCAATTTAAGCGCCACTAAATCTTTAGGCGCAATCCCCTCTAAGATCTTCGAACGGTTTACTAATCTTTCGAGCTTAGTGAGTAGGCTTTGCCCATTCTTAATCTGAAAGTTTGTAAAATAAACCTCAGCACTCATCTGTGCATCACTCCTCATCCATGAACTTTTAAGGCAAAACTTCACACTGATAGACTATCAGATGATTTGGTAAAGCCTTTATTTTGACTTGGTCCTCGATATTAAGGGTTTTATAGGTCTGGTAATCTACCCATAGAGTTAACGGCTCTGTTCCCCTTTTGACTTGAATGCTATAGGGATTCGCTGAGCTGTTGGTCAAGGACTTTCCTTGAATCTCACCTTGAATTACCCCAGGTTGATCAAACCAGTCCGGATTAGCCAGGTTAAACATTAAAAGGTAGGCCCCTAAAATTCCTAACCAAAATCCCACTCTGGGAATAATGAGCAACCGGCCCCACCTTTTATAACGTTTAAGATCGTTTCCTACCTTCCAAAGGAGGCGAGCAATGATAAAAATTGTGATGCTGCTCACAGCTAAAACGTCTAGCCACGTTATCTTCCAAAGGTAGATATAATAATCAAGCATTTTCCACCCCAGGGCACACCTCGTACCATAAAGACATTATAGGATGTTCTTCGCCACGGGTCAACGAGGAAAATAGGGGCATTCTGTTTTGAGGCATTGCTGATTGCGCCAAAAATCTTTACAGACTGGAACTTCATGAGCTTCTGCGGGAAATTGGACGACGCCATCCCGCTCAAGAATTTTCATGGCTGCACGCAACGCTGAATAGGTGCTTCGCTTACAACACCTTGGTCCATCATAAGCACCAACACTCTGTAAAATTTCCCCTGTATCCCGATTCGTCTGTCCCCATGTTTCCTTACTGAGAGGGGTCAGACCTCGAAATACGCTAAGTGCAATCCCTGTACCAAGCGCAGCTCCACACGCTCCCCAGCTCCCACAACTTCCCCCCGGAACCTGTTTGGCGCGAAGCCAAGCATTTTGCATTTGCGTATCTGTAATCTTTACGCCAAGGTTCTTGAGCGTGGTCAATAAAACCATCGGGATCATCAGATGGTGTTCAGGACCATGCATTTGAAAAACGGGTGAAGCCATAATTTCACGAGCAAGCGCGACCGGATTCGTATTTGAACTGGTTTCGAGAATAATCTTAATGATTTGATTGGAATCAGCGCGGTGACATTCATCGCAAATATAATGATTATGCGCACAGGAAATGCTACTTGAGAACTCTTTTTTGCAATAAGAACAAGTATAAGTCCGAGCATTCTCTGAATAAATCAGTTCTTCGCCGCAAATCATGCATCCTTCAGTATGCTTCTTCCCCGTTAACTGTAGACTAAGCGAGTTATCCTGAGTATTTCCTAAGTCGATCGGAATCATCTGAACTCCTCCTAAAACACACCTGTTTTTTGTCAAATGATTATACCCACTCGGGGTATATTTTACCCTTAGTATATCACGATCCTCGCTTACTGCCTATAAACAAACACTCAGATAAAGAAAACCCGGCTTTCGCCGAGCATAGCGAGAACGAAAGCCGTTGGTTGCACTTATGCTATCTGCCCTAAACTTATACTTTCTGTTAGTATAAAGAAAACCCGGCTTTCGCCGAGCATAGCGAGAACGAAAGCCGTT
>NZ_DATLJA010000086.1:0-138731 GCF_035539115.1 Desulfitobacterium sp.
AATATTGCCAAAAAGTATCTGGAAACTCTTAACGAGCAACCAGTAGTGGTGTTGGGTACGCCAAAGATGTACAGGTTTGACGGATGTTCTTTCGTCGCCTAGAATCTTGAAGCTCTCCATTTCAATGGAGAGTAGTTCACGCATTGAAGCGGATTTATCTGATTTGCCCGAAAACATGCTGTTTTTATTTGACACGCCTTTTTCATATGCAGGCAATGAAATAAACTCCGTTGGTATAAATAATTATGCAACATTCAAGGGCTATGCACCAAAGGGTTGCACATCAGTTACTATGGCGTTGATGGGAGATACCTACGATTACTGGAAAAACGCTAAAACAAAAAGTACATATGAACAAGAAAAAAAGCAGCTTGCAGACACAATTATAGAAAAACTATCGGCTAAATTGCCGCAAATCAAAGAGAAAGTCGTTGTTTGGGACGTGGCAACGCCGCTTACTTATGAACGCTATTGCGGCACTTACAAAGGTTCATGGATGACAGTTATGGGAAAAGGCAATAAGACAATCGCCTACCCAAACACTTCTGAAAACGTTGCAAACCTTTACTTTGCAGGGCAACGCTTGCAACCGCCGGGCGGTCTGCCAGTTGCCGCTGCGACAGGGCGAACAGCAATTCAATATCTTTGCAGAGATACGGATAGCGTATTTCAAGGTAAGATGTGAAATTTTATCTTTAGAAAGAATGTGTATTAAATAATTGCTTCGGTAGGCTGGCGTCTGGGAATGGCTGTCGGCAATCGCCGCTAAATAATTCTAAAAAGCATTGTATAAAAGATCATCCGTGGCTTTTGGGTCACGGATGATCTTTTATACACCGAATTGATCATTGGATTTAGCGTATAAAGGGCTGAAAAAGGTCTTTTGCATGAAACGAATGATGTGTCCATCTCTAATTTAAAGGAATTTCAATAACCTGATTATACTTTTTGGAGTATGTCATTCGTTGAATATCTAGATTAAGCTCATCTCCGGCTCCCATGAAGCGTAGTGTCCTTTGATGAGTAATTGTACCATTTTGTTTGTCATACTCATCCTCTATCGTTTCCTTAAGGGGAACCCTTTTCCCGTCGATAATTAGATAAACCTTGGTTAAGATAAGGCTTTCCTCGCTACTTACCGTAATAAGTGTTTCGTCCTTGAACACTTTAACCTCATTGACCTCTACCTTTTGTCCTAAAATGTTTAAAACTTGATTTTTATCCTTACTCACTAGCTTAAACTGCTTATTCACATCGTGATCTGCGCTAAAGCTCACCAGTTCTAGTTGTAACTTATTCAAGTCGGGAGGAAGGGCATCATAATCACTATTAAAAGTAATCCCTTTCAAATCCGTACCCATGCCGCCCCCTTGTTTCTGAACTTCTACCCCGTTAGCGATAAGCTTTAACGTTAAATCAGTTGGCCTAAAGCGTTCTCCGCTTAGACTATCCATAGCTAAACCAAAAATGCTCTCGGCAGATCCTTTAATGACGGTTTGGGTGGGAGAAGCAAGAATTGAAGCTAAAAAAGGCTTGCTCTTCTTTTAAACCCTTGATATTTTCATAGAGTTTTAGGATCATGTCTTCCATGGCGTCTAAAGTGTCTTCTTGGTTCTTCATGTAGATATAAGCTAAGCGATAGTAATCTTGTTTTTGACTCATGATGAGTTGAATTAGGGCTTCCTTATCTCCGCCTTTCGCTCGCTTAACGATTTTTATAACTTCTTGTTCCACCCTGCCACCTCTCTTCTATAGCTATGAGTATTAACTCATCGAAAAAGTTCGATAGATATAGGTTTATTTTCATACTAACAGAAAGTATAAGTTTTGGGCAGATAGCATAAGTGCAACTAAGGCTTCCGCCTACGCTAGAGGCTTGGCGCAAGCCAAGTTTTCTTTATTACCCAGAATTGTTTACTTTGTTCATGATTAGTTAACATAAAGTTGCATTTCAATGCAACTATCTCACTCGGTTTTTCAGTCTAATAGATAGAACCACAACAAAATGAGCATTCCGGAATGCCAAAGAAAAGAGGTACGATGTGGAAGACCTTATTAAAAAGGCCCAAAAGGGCGATGAAGAAGCTTTTATTCAAGCTATAACTGAATATATGCCTGTAATGTATAAGGTTGCTAGGACAAGGCTTTCATCTGAAGACGATCTTGGAGATGTGATTCAAGAGTCCATTCTCTCGGCCTTTAAAAACTTACAGTCATTAAAAAATCCCGGCTATTTTCGGACTTGGCTAATTAGGATTCTAATTAACCAATGCAATGATATTATAAAACAAAATAGCAAGGTAATCTGCATTGGGTCTTATGAGGAAGCCGATAAGCTGACGAAGGCTATTTGTGATGACAACATTGTCAATGATATGGATTTTAACCAAATATTAATGCAATTGAGTAATGATTATAGAACTGTGGTCGTGCTGTATTACGTGAACGGCTTTAACACCAGAGAAATCAGTGAAATTCTTAATGAGAAAGAAGGAACCATAAAATCAAGACTGTCTCGGGCTAGAACAGAATTAAAGGCAAATTACACTGGATTTTTGGAGGTAAAGTAATATGGAAAGAAATTTTGAACAGCAATTAAAAAATTCCTTAAATCATGATATCGAAATACCCAAAAGTGTCTTTGATAAAGCTGAAGGTGCTTTTAAAGAGATTAGGAGTAGCAAGACTCAACGAACTAGAAAAAAATTCTTGTTAGGCAAAAAACAATGGGTTGCAGCAGCCGTAGCAGTAGTATTTTTAGGCGTAACTTTCAACCAACCCGTAATTGCGGCTATCAAAGCAGCATTTTGGGGAAATCATGCCGGAATTGAAAGCGCTGTTAGAAATGGATATCAGCAAGAGGTACAAAGTGCTTCTGTTAAATCTCAAGGAATAGAGACTAACGTGACAAATGTTGTTGTAGATAAATCAAGGCTCGGTCTTGCAATAAATATGAAATTCGATGACATCAATTCTATCAAAGATGTTGACCACGTGTATTTAGATATGGTAATCACTGATGGTAATGGAAGGGTTATCTCTGGAGAAGGATATCCACAACAACTCGTTGGAGGACTAGAAGATAGCACAAATATTGTGAACAAAAAGAATGGTGAATTGATTTACAATGTCTTACTACAATCACCCTCAGCGAGTATTCCACAAATGAGCGAACTTAAAGTTCAAATCAAGAGCGTTTCATTGTTTAAAAATCAGGGAGCTCCAGCCTTTAAGAAAATTGAAGGTGTGTGGAATAGCAGTGTGGCATTAGATAAACAGTTTGCAAAGGCTAATGGAGTAGCTTATACCTCTCAGAGTAGTAGTAAGGATGTAAATGTTATTTCTGCCGAAATGTTACCTACGGGGTTTGTCGTACAGTTCGTTGTTAATACTCCGGTTGATGAAAGTATTGTGACTAAAGCACAATTAGTAGATTCAAACGGTAATTCTTACAATAGTTCAAGAGTAGCAAGTATGGAACGTACAGCAGATAATAAAGATTTGGTTTCCATGACATTTGAAGTCTCTAACTTTGACCAAATCGATTCTTTCAAATTTATTGTTAAAGATATCAACGGCAAAGATAGTGAAGCTACGTTGGTGAGAGATATTAAATAATCTAAAAAAGGCTAATACTATCCAATCATAAGAAATCTAGACCTCTTCTAGTTATAGCTTAGAATGTATAACAGAAATACAACCACGACCTGATAATAATTAGCTGAGTCGTGGTTGTATTTTACGAAATGAAGCAAGGATTCTATAAAAACTTTATATAAACTGACAAGTGGCTCATGCTTTTGCTACTACTTATGAGTAACTGAGGCCGTTCTATTTTTTCCCTTCTGGCATAAGTTTAAGCAAGTGTACAAGCCAAGGAAGGCGATTTTGGCGGGAACCTCATTCCCAGAAACGAGTTTGAGTCCTAGTTTGGTCGGCGAACGCCACGCTGGAGTGGATGCTAAAAGGCTCTCTCCGAAGTTTCTCTCAAGGTAGTATCTCAGAAGGTACTCTTAAGAGGATTCGTCTTCCCGTTCCGGAAAGCATTAGAGAAAGCCTTTTAGCAGGAAAGAAGGCTTAAAGAGAGCCACAACCAAACTCAGACGAAAACGAGAACCAAGGCTATAGCGGGGCGGCGCATAGGATGTGCGCCGCTGCCAACAGAGTCAGGAGACGATTTTGGCAGGAACCCCATCCCCACAAGCGAGTTTGAGTCCTAGTTTGGTCGGCGAATACCAGGCCGGAATGGATGCTAAAGGCTTCTCCAAACTGGAATAATCAGACAACCTGTGATATAATGTTTAATTACAACGAAACAAGGAGGAACATCTTCAGCATGAGTGACATTACAGCGGCAGAAATCCACAAACAGGTTGAACGATTCCTGTCTAAGGTTCAAAAGCCGAGCCGATATTTAGGTTCTGAGTGGAATTCTGTTCATAAAGACTGGGAGAAAATAGCAGTCCATATGGCTTTTGCCTTCCCTGATGTTTATGAAGTCGGGATGTCTCACTTAGGAACTCGGATTCTTTATGCGCTTGTTAATTCGAATGAGAATGCTCTCTGTGAACGTGTTTTCGCTCCCTGGGTAGATATGGAGGAGAAAATGCGGGAAAAGAAGATACCGCTCTACGCACTCGAATCCTATCATCCCCTCCAAGAGTTCGATATTATCGGATTCACGCTGCAATATGAGATGAGTTTTTCGAACATCTTGAACATGCTGGATCTCGCGGGCATTCCACTCCGGGCTAAGGACCGCGGGCCGGAACATCCTTGGATTATTGCTGGCGGGCCATGTGCCTTTAATCCTGAGCCATTGGCTCCGTTTATCGATTTCTTTATGCTGGGTGATGGGGAGGAAACTTTGCCTGAGCTCCTTCAACTCCTTGAAGAGCAAAAGAAGAATCCAGTGCCCCGTGAAGAGTTCCTCTTAAAAGTAACAAAAATTCAAGGGGCTTATGTCTCGGAATTTTACGAAGTTCAGTACAAAGCGGATGGGCGAATTGAAAAGCTTGTCGCTGACCCAAGGGCTCCAAAAGTTATTGAAAAGGCGATCGTTCAGAATCTTGACCAAGCCTTTTTCCCGACGAATCCGATCGTACCCTATATGGAAATTGTCCATGATCGGATGATGCTGGAAGTCATGCGAGGATGTTCAAGAGGCTGTCGTTTCTGTCAGGCGGGAATAATTTATCGACCCGTTAGGGAACGTTCTCCAGAAACCCTCCAGCGCCAAACGGATGAACTGGTGAAAATGACGGGGTATGAAGAGATCGCTCTGACTTCTCTTTCCACAGGAGATTATTCCTGTGTTCAGTCCTTGATTCATGGGATTCTCGAGAAGTATAGTGGGGAAAAAGTGAGCGTCTCTCTCCCTTCGTTAAGACTTGATTCCTTCGATGTTGGACTTGCTCAAGAAGTGCAAACAGTTCGAAAATCAGGACTGACCTTTGCGCCAGAGGCAGGAACACAACGCCTCCGAGATGTGATTAACAAAGGGGTCACAGAGGAAAACCTCATGCAGGCCGCGGAATCCGCTTTCAAGGCCGGTTGGTCCAGGATAAAGCTCTACTTTATGATTGGACTGCCGACGGAAACCCAGGAAGACATCGACGGGATCGCTTTCCTTGCTAAAAAGGTGGCTGCACTGGGGACCAAACTGGGGAGACGGAACGTAACGGTGACGGTTTCAACCAGTTCCTTTGTCCCCAAAAGTCATACTCCCTTCCAGTGGGAGCCTCAGGAAGGGATGGCTTCCCTCGAACAGAAACAAAGATATCTAAGGGAAAAGCTCAGGGATCGACGCATTAAATACAATTACCATGATGTCGATACGAGTTATTTGGAGGCCGTTTTTGCCAAAGGAGATCGCCGTCTAGCCGATGCCCTGGAGTGGGCTTTTAAAAACGGATGCAAGTTTGATGGTTGGGCGGAGCATTTTAAATATGACACCTGGATAGAGAGCTTTAAGGTCTTTGGTTTAGATCCTCATTTTTATGCGAACCGAGTGACCGACTATGATGATGTGCTTCCCTGGGATCATCTGGAAAGTGGCGTAACTAAGCGGTTCCTTGCGGAAGAACATCGGAGGGCTCTACAGGAAGCCCGAACTATGGATTGTAGAAATGCAGACTGCACCGGGTGCGGAATTTGCCCGGGCAGAGGGGTTCAGATTGATTTGAAAGGGTGAGTGCCTTGCGGGTAAGAATCGCCTTTAATAAAGTAGAAGAAGCAAAATATATTGCTCATTTAGATTTAGCACGAGTGTTTGAACGCTCGATGCGTAGGGCCGGAATTCGGATGGCCTATTCCGAGGGATTTAACCCTCATCCGAAGATCTCCTTTGGTTCGGCTTTAGCCGTGGGTGTCGAAGGAGAACGGGAGTATGTGGATATCGAACTGGTACAGGAATTGGAACTCAAAGAAATTTTGGGACGTCTTCAGGAACAATTACCTTCGGGAATCCGCCTTTTAGAAGGACGGGTTATCGATTCAGGAACAAAAGCCTTAATGGCAGTTTTGAATGCCGCCAGTTATAGAATTACGGTGGCCATGGGCCTGCCGGTTAGCGAGGAAAAATTGCAAGAAGGAATCGCGGCTTGGTTAGACCGAAAAGAAATTCAATATATGCGATATAGCAAAAAAGGACGGGTCGAAAAAGATATTCGTCCCTGGGTAAAACAATTAAAGGGTCAGGTCGAGGGCGATGAAGCTGTTTTCGAATTGGAAGTAGAAATGGGAAGTCAAGGAAGCGTGCGTCCTGAAGAAGTGATCGCGAGTCTTTGCGATCTAGAAAAACTTCCGCTCGATATGGATATTCTGAGAATTAAACGGACAGGAATCTATGTTAGCTACGAAGGGCAGAAGTTCTCTCCGATGGAACATGAGGCCTTTGGGAAGTGAGGAAAGCTTCTTGAAAGAGATCATTCTGCAAGGACAAGAGCAGCGAATGAGGGCTGCTGTCTTCGAAGATGGTGAGCTAATCGAAGTACATGAGGAAGAAGGGGAATTCTCACACCTCGTCGGGAATATCTACCGAGGGCGAGTGGAAAATGTTCTTCCGGGAATGCAAGCCGCTTTTGTCGACATTGGGCTGGAGAAAAATGCCTTTCTCTATGTTGCTGATGCAATGCCTCCCCGCTTTGCTGACGAAGTCAAGTTAACTTCTAACCACTTGCCACGGGTGGAGCAGGTTTTAAAGCCCCGACAGGAACTGCTGGTTCAGATTACTAAAGAACCAGTTGGAACTAAAGGAGCTCGTATTACGACAAATATTACAATCCCAGGGCGTTATACCGTTCTGATGCCCAATACGGATTATATTGGTGTGTCGCGAAGAATTACCGATGAGGAGGAACGCTCTCGCCTCAGAGAACGGGCGAAGAGTATCTGCCCTCAAGGGATGGGTGTGATTATACGAACGCTCGCCGAAAAGATCGAAGGGAACGAGCTCGGGGAAGATCTGGAAGCGCTCGTTGAACTCTGGAGTCTAATCAACGAGAAAGTACCTCATGTTTCGGTTCCGGGGCTTGTCCATGAAGATGTGGATCTGTTAGCTCGCATGCTTCGAGAGTGGATTGACGGGAAAGTGGAAACAATTACGGTCAACCAACCGGTGGTTGCCGAAGGGCTGAGAAATGCGCTCCGAAAACTGGACCATCCTGCGACCAATCATGTGCATCTAATTAGCAAAGATAATCTATTTGCCGATTATGGCGTGGATGAGGGAATCCGCAAAGCATTGCGCCCGAAGGTCTGGTTGAAAAGCGGCGGGTATTTAGTCATTCAACAGACGGAAGCCTTAACAGTGATTGATGTTAATACTGGAAAATATGTGGGGCAGAGTTCCCTCGAACATACGGTGCTGCACACAAACTGCGAAGCAGCAGTAGAAATTGCTCATCAACTGCGCCTGCGCAACTTTGGTGGAATTATCATTATTGACTTTATTGATATGATTTTGGAAGAAGATCAAAAACAGGTGCTCGCTACTCTTGAAAATGCCTGTGTCAAGGATAAGATCAAGTGCCAAATTATGGGCTTAACGAAACTCGGTCTGGTGGAGATGACCCGTAAGAAGGTAGGACAGACTCTAGAGGTAAGATATAGCAAACAATGTCCGAAGTGTGATGGAACGGGGCGGGTCTAAGAGTAAGTTTTACGTCCATATTCTTAATTCAAAAATAGAGACTATTGGGAGTTAACTTTCTAATAGCCTCTATAATGTTATAATGGTAATACAAGTAAAATGTCCTTTAATATGCAATTTCCGAGTCTTGATTCCGATTTACTTTTGAATGGATCACTGATGATAAAGGTGAGTATGTTTGGTAATAAAGTGATGAACATTCTAACCCTAGATTGACAATTTACCGTATTTAATGCTAAAATAACTAAATGTGGTGACTTCTCACCGCAACCGCACGAATCAGGCGCTTAACAGTTATGTTTATGAAAACATATCGGCCTGCACTGGCGAGTCTAGGCATGGGAGGTGTAATAAATGTACGCAGTGATTGAAACCGGTGGCAAGCAATTCCGGGTTGAAGAAGGTAAAGTTATCTACGTGGAAAAGCTGAATGCGAATGTTGGAGATACTGTAACCATCGATCAAGTTCTTTTAGTAGAAAAGGATGGCGTGGTTAAAGTGGGTACTCCGGTTGTTGACGGTGCAAAGGCAGTGCTCAAAGTTGTTGAGCATGGCAAAGGAGAGAAGATTATTGTCTTCAAGTTCAAAGCCAAAAAGAACTACCGTCGCAAACAAGGACATCGTCAACCCTATACAAAAGTTCTCGTTGAATCAATCCAAGCTTAAGATGAAGTCAGGGATTCACTTTATCCTTTGGTTGGATGAAGATCAGAGGATTCATAAGTTCGAACTCAGTGGGCATGCGGGATATGATGAGTATGGGCAAGATATTGTTTGTGCCGCAGTTTCGGCACTCAGCATTTCAGCGGTCAATGGCTTGGAGCATTTTTTGCCTCAAAAGCCAGAGGTCGAAGTGAGGGATTCGGATGGGTATCTTACCTGTTCACTCCCCGATTTAGATCCTCAGACGCTGGAAAAAGCCCAATGGATTCTGAAGACAATGGTTTTGGGGATTGAAGAAATCCAGCAAAGCTATGGCAATGAATATGTAAAAATTACTCAGAGGAGGTGGACTCCATGTTAAAAATGAACCTGCAACTGTTCGCACATAAAAAAGGGGTAGGTAGTTCCCGAAATGGTCGTGACAGTAATGCGCAACGCTTAGGCGTAAAACGCGGCGACGGTCAATTCGTGCTAGCTGGAAACATCATCGTTCGTCAACGCGGAACGAAATTCCATGCTGGTAAAAACTGCGGTCTAGGCAAGGATGATACCCTCTTTGCTACGATTGATGGCTATGTGAAATTCGAGCGCAAGGATTGCAACCGTAAAAAAGTGAGCATTTATCCTGAACGCCAGGCTGCTCAAGCTTAATTGACAACAGGAAGAAAGCCCCTGGGGAATCCCCAGGGGCTTTCTTTTCCTACGATGAATGTATTTATGTCCGGCAGGATAAGGCAACTAAGGCTTACGCCTGCGCTGCGCTTGGCGCTAGCCGAGTTTTCTTTATCCTACGATGAATGCAGTTAAGTCCGGCAGGATAAGGCAACTAGGGCAATCGCCTGCGCAACGCTCTGCGCTAGCCGAGTTTTCTATAAGTGGAGGAATTAAAAATGCACGATGGGGAGAATCTAGAACATATCCTATTAAGGGAGCAACTGGAATACTACCGTCTGCAACGTCATGATTTTCTTAATCATGGTCAGGTGATTATGGGTTATCTGCAGTTAGGAAAAGCAGAGAAGGCGCTTGAGTATCTACGCGAGGCGATTGACGGTCTAGAAGCTGAGCAGATAGCCGGGCAAATTTCCCAGGAGACGGTGGGTGCGATAATTCTGGGGCTTATCCTCTCTCTCCGCCAACAGAGAATTCCTGTTGAGTTATATCTGGGCGAGCAGATGAAAACAACGCATTACTGGGAAGAATTCTGGCGGGAAGAATACGGACAAGCTTTGTACGGGTACACTAAAGAATGCATCCAGATTCTGTGCGAAAAATATCAGGGAATGGGAGACTCGTGTCCAGATGTTTATCTTAACTTAGATGGGGATAACGGGTTTTCGTGTCATATAAAAGTCATGCAGGAAAATCAGACGGTTTGGGAAAACCAGTTGGCACTATTGAAAACTGATGATTAGTTAAGCTTAAGTTAAAAGTTAAGCATGAAGTGGAATTAAAGGGGATTCGCGGTATGTTTTATGACCAAGCAAAAATTTATGTAAAAGGTGGAGACGGTGGTTCTGGGGTGGTGGCCTTTCGCCGAGAAAAGTATGTCCCCGAAGGGGGCCCAGCGGGCGGAGACGGCGGTCGGGGTGGAAACGTCATTTTTATAGCGGACGAAGGATTGCGAACACTTGTGGATTTCCGTTACAAACGACACTATAAGGCAGACCGGGGTGAACATGGACAGGGCAAGAACATGCATGGCAAAGGTGCCGAGGACATGGTCGTGCGCATTCCTTCGGGAACCTTGATTAAAGATGGAGATACTGGTGAAGTTCTCGCGGACTTAACCGAGGATGGACAGAAGGCTGTCGTAGCCAAAGGAGGGCGTGGGGGTCGTGGAAATGCACGATTTATGAGTAATACAAACAAAGCGCCGACTTTGGCCGAAAAGGGTGAACCGGGTGAAGAACGTTGGCTGATCCTAGAGCTGAAGCTTTTGGCCGATGTCGGGCTTGTCGGTTTCCCGAATGTCGGAAAATCGACGATTATTTCACAGGTTTCTGCGGCCAAACCCAAAATTGCGGATTATCATTTTACAACGCTTGTTCCGAACCTTGGCGTGGTGGAATTAGAGGACGGAGATAGTTTTGTCATGGCTGATATCCCGGGATTGATTGAAGGGGCTCATGCGGGGGCAGGACTGGGGCATGAGTTTTTACGACATACAGAACGGACACGCTTAATTTTGCATGTTTTGGACATTTCCGGTTCGGAAGAACGCGATCCTCTCGAAGATTATCGAATTATTCAGGAGGAGCTACGCCAATATAGTCCTGAACTCGCTAAACGCCCGATGATTGTTGTGGCCAATAAAATGGACATCCCAGGCGCGGAGGAGAACTTGAAGCGCTTGCAAGAAGAGTTAGGAAGCGAAACTGAGATCTTCCCGGTTTCGGCAGCGACGGGAGAAGGACTTAAGGGCGTAATTTACCGGATTGCCCAGCTGTTACCGGAAATCCCGGTTCCAGAGATTTTGATCCGAGAGGATGAGCAGCATAAAGTCACTCATGTG
Source organism: Desulfitobacterium sp. (assembly GCF_035539115.1). GTDB lineage: Bacteria > Bacillota > Desulfitobacteriia > Desulfitobacteriales > Desulfitobacteriaceae > Desulfitobacterium_A. Next base: position 11,331 of record NZ_DATLJA010000086.1, read on the forward strand.
GAACCCACAGAACGTTTCATAATTACGAAGGAAGACGGCGTCTTTGTCATTACTGGCAAAGAGATTGAAAAGCATGCTAAAATGACCCTTTTTGAGAGTGAGGAAGGGCTTTATCGTTTTCAAACTATTTTAAAGACTATGGGTGTGGATGGTGCCCTCCGCGCGGAAGGAATTAAGGCAGGGGACAAAGTTCAGATTGTGGGTATGGAGTTCGACTGGGAGGACTAGGTAGGATTACAAAGTCAATCAGGTCATCGGGTCTAAGGAGGGCACAGGATTGAGTCGCAAAAAGTGGGTCTGGAGTATCGTTAGCTTGGCAATTGTTCTGGGAGTCAGCTTTAGTGCTTGGTGGTTCGGTGGGCGGAATGCTACTGGAGTCAAGGTTAGAGTTGCAACAGCAGAAAATGCCACAATCCAACAGGAGGTATATGCTTCGGGAGCGGTTGTTCCTGCCAAGCAACAGCAGGTTACGGTGATGGCACCAAGCAAGGTTGCCAAGGTTTTTGTCCATACTGGGGATACGGTGAAGATCGGACAAACCTTAGTCCAAATGGATACCGTACTTGCCGATGCTCAAGTGGCTCAAGCTCAAGCTGGAGTGAATACAGCTCAAACCAATCTTACGGCTGCGCAAGAGACCTTGAATACCTTAAAAAGTGCCCAGAATGCTTTAAAGACTTCCCAAATTGCATCTGCCAGCACATCCACTCTGCTTCAGGGGGGATCTTCGATCCCAACGATAGAGGTCCCGATGAACTCAACTGTGAATATGCCAGAAAATACAGGGCAGCTAACCTCGGGGTCTACGTTACAACAAGCGGAGTCATCAGTTTCTCAAGCCAAAGCGATGCTTCAACAGGCTCAGGAAGGGCTTAAAGTGGCTCAAGCTCAACGCGCCCAAAATGTTTATACGGCAAGTATTGCGGGAACAGTGCTCGAATTAAATGGTCAGGATGGAAGTATGGCCCCGCTGCAAACCCCCTTGATCGTGGTCGGTGATCTAAGTAAACTTCAAGTTGCAGTTCAATTGAACGAAGTTGATGCGGGTAAGGTTCAGTTGGGACAAAAGGTGAGGTTAACGAGCAAAGTCGTCGGAAATACAGCGCTTGCGGGCGTAGTTTCGGAGATCGCTCCTCAAGCAGTAAGTAAGCCGAGTGTTCAAGGAAATTCACCTCCTTCTGTTGCGGTAAAAATCGATCTTGAAAGCGTTCCTCCAGAATTAAAACCAGGCTTTACCGTGGATTTAAATATTGCGACATCATCTAAAAACAATGTCTTGACCATTCCTCAAGAAGCCCTTTTTCAAGAGGGTGGGAAGAACTTCGTTTTCCAAGTCATCAATAAGATACTGGCGAAAACGGAAGTGAGTATCGGGATCGCTAATGAAACTTTGCAAGAAATTACTTCAGGGCTAGAGGCGGGTGATGTGGTGGTACTCAATCCGACAGCCCAGCTGGCGAATGGCTTGCCAGTCACCCTGGATACGGGAAGTGGAACACCATGAGCCTACTCGAGAGTTTGCGGGGTGCCCTATCGAGTTTGAAAGTAAACAAACTTCGGGCAGGGCTTACCATGCTCGGGATCATTATCGGGATTGCGGCTGTGATTGCAGTCGTCACGATTGGGATGGGTGGCAAGGCTGCGGTCATGCAAGAGTTGGAGAAGACCGGGGTCAATCTGTTTATTATTTATCCGAAGTCGGTCGGACAAAGCAATACCCAAGATGGAGCGAAACTGACCTGGCAAGATGTGGATAGTTTGAAACGCGCTTTACCGCAAGTGAAGAGCCTGGTTCCCGCAAGTTCGGAGTATGGTACTCTGGAAGTGAATCAAAAAAGTAGTTCAGCAATGGTTGTAGGGACAACACCTGAGTTTGCAGAGGTTCGACGCCGAGAGGTGGCAACAGGTCGATTTTTTACGGCTGATGAGCTAGCTTCTAACCGGCGAGTGATTGTTATTGATCAAAAAATGGAGGATACCCTTTTCGGGCCAGGAAATCCACTGGGTCAACAGGTGCTGGTCCATAATGTTCCCTGTCGTGTCATTGGTGTATTGGCGCAAGACCAATCCTCTTTTGCCCAGTTTGACATGGGACCGCAAAATGCCTTTGGCTATATGCCCTGGGGAACGTGGTCCGATATTTTTGGTTCAAGGCGTGTTGACCAACTCGAAGGATCAACTTTGAATAAAGCCGATCTAGAGGGAACGATCACGTCGGCGAAACGGATTCTGAATCAGCGCCATGGGACGACGGACCAGTATGAGACTTTTAATGTTCAGCAACTGGTGCTAGCGGCTGAAAAAATCACTAAGATTTTGACCAGTATTATCAGTTTGGTGGCCGGAATTTCCCTTTTAGTCGGGGGAATCGGAATTATGAATATCATGCTTGTGTCCGTGACCGAGCGGACGCGGGAAATTGGCTTGCGCAAAGCAGTCGGAGCGAAAGAACGGGATATTCTGACGCAATTTCTATTGGAAGCCACAATCATCTCTTTGATTGGGGGACTGGTCGGGATTGCTTTAGGTTCCGCAAGTGCGCTCTTAATCGCAAAGCTTCTTAATTGGCCACCCGCGTTGTCCAGTTGGGCTATTCTTACGGCAGTGACTTTTTCGATTGCCGTGGGTGTCTTTTTCGGATATTATCCAGCCCAGAAAGCAGCAAAGCTCGAACCGATGGCAGCGCTACGATATGAATGAAGCTTTGGTTTTACACCGTTCACTCTGTATAAGCTGCGCAGACCAAACTAGCCGCTTAACTCTTCGCTCCGACGGGACATGGCCAAATTGGCGTCCCGATAGTCTCCAGTGGAGAGTATCGCACTATTTGCGAAGTTTGGTATCCGCTCTGGATACTATGCGGTCTTATTTGCACTTTTTAATTTTGATCTTAGTTAGGAGGATTTATGTGTTAACAGGTAAACAAAAACATTTTCTTCGGTCCATGGGTAACGAAATGGATGCAATTTTGCAAATTGGTAAAGAAGGGCTCACCGAGGCTGTGGTCATTTCAACGAATGAGGTTTTGGAGACACGGGAACTTATCAAAGGGCGGGTATTAACCAACAGCATGGAAGACCCAAAAGCAGCTGCTGAGAATCTAGCCAGTCGCACGGGAGCGGAACTCGTACAAGTCATTGGACGGAATTTTTTGCTCTACCGTGAGTCGAAAAAGATGCCTGTCATCGTTTTACCGTGATTAGGATGTCTCATTTGGGGGCAGTTGTAATTATTAATGAAACCTACGAAAGAGTACAGGAAGGGCTAAAGCTTCCTGTACTCTTTCTAATTTTGTAAACCCTCACTACGCAGATTGTCCCTAATCATTGATGTTCCTAAATATTTCTAGAGACGACAATTTGTGGAGTTTTTCATTAGACGGTGCTATAGTAATAAGAACAAAAGTTTCAAAATATTTAAACGCCCGTTTTTCTATAACTGTTTCATAATCTACTTTGGCACATCACTTTTACATATCAAGGTAATAACAGTACTAAGAAGAGTGAGGTGTTTGATTTGCAAGTTGCGATTGTAGAGGATGATCTGATTTTTAGGAAAGAGTTGCTAAAGATTCTGTCAGCTTTTCCTGGAATTGAAATTATTGGCTCATTTGATAATGGCGAAGAATTGTTGGCTCAAGTTCATAGAATCAAACCGGATATTCTCTTTTTAGATGTTGGCTTGCCCGGTATTTCAGGAATTCAAGTTGCCGAAAGTGTTCGTCGAGATTTTCCGTATTTGGATATTGTATTTATTACGGCAGATGAGAATCACTTCCGAGATGCATTTCAAGTCTATGCTACAGACTATATTGATAAACCTCTTGATACGGATAGAGTGTACAAGACAATAGCACGGATTCAAAACAAATTTCCTAGGTCCGAATCGAAAATTGAGTTGAGATGCAAAGAAACAGTAGAAATTCTAAGGCAAGAAGAGATCTACATGGTAGAAGCCTTGTCGAAAAAGACGGTGGTTAATAGTGTGAATCACTCGTTTACATGCCTATATTCTATCCAAGAGATGGAAGATCGGTTGGATAAGGAGTTATTCCTCAGAACTAGTCGATCGTACATCGTAAATTTAAGATTAGTAGAGTCGATTAAATCATCTATGCGTGCATTGTATCAGATTTCTTTTAAGGGCAGGGATTACCAAGCATTCTTGCAAAAAGATATATATCCTGAATTCAGACGGCGGATTAAGGGCCAAAGTATTGTTTAGGATGAGAAAAGGGTGAGCAGATATAGTTGAAGTACTTGTTTTTTCCATACCGGAGGCGGTTATTATTTTCTGTTTAGCCTCTAGTTTTTTAGGAAGAAAATTCTCGGGGAGCCGATTGGCTGTTATGGCTGTTATGGCAGTTATCTTCGGTGTAACGACATATTTGATCCGAGCAAGTACTGGAAATTATATTTTTAGTATTCTTTTCTCTTGTTTTTTTATAACCTTATTACTTAACAATGCATGGTGGGGATACCCAATCAACTCCAAGATCATTTCTTATGGTTCCTCTTCTGCGGTTGTCCATTTCAGTAAAGCGGTTAGCGGTTATTCGATTGCAAAATGGGGTAGTCTTGAGCTTATGAAAAGTTACAGTTGGGATCCTTATAATCCTGGAGGTGGTTATGGCCCACCAGTTAAAACATATTATTAATAAGGGGGGGATAATCTTTGAAAAAGTTTATTGCATTATTATCTGTTGCGTGTTTAATCGCTGTAACAATATTGACATCCACAGCTTTAGAAGCAAATGCATCAATTGCTTCTAAAATTGATAAAAACATTTCAAGTATAATGGATGATGTCAATAAATTAGCAACTCAAGATCCTCAAGCAGCAATGAATTCAAATCCATATAGTTACAGAAAAGGCTTGCAGGGCGGTCGGCATTCCTCCAAAGGGAGGTGATGCCATGGAAGTTTACCAATCATTGGCGCTTATGATTTCATTTGCGACATTGGTCGTGTTAATACTTTCGTTCCATAACAAAGGATAGACCGCCCCGATTCCAAAGGTTGCGGTCTATCCGTCACCCTAAGCCGTCCGCCTTTTAAGCGGCTGTTGCAAGGAATCATGTTCACGCATGATTCCCTTTTGATTTTAGTATACCATAATCAAGTCAATATTATATACCTAGTTGTCTAAAATGAAGATGAAATTTAAGCCACCTGTCTTTTCGTATCTGTTGGTTCTGGTATCCTTGCCTCTTATTTGGAAACCCAAGTGTTTTACTTTAATGTTATGGATGATTTGTATAGCCTTTCCGATCTGGGGGTTGCTAAATTCTGCTGAGGCTAGATGGCTGGTGGTATTAACTTTGTCAAGTGCGGCTGGATTATTTCTTCAGGCTTTGATGGTTCACCCAGTTGGACATAAAGTTGTTTTGAGAAGCGATCAATTTATGCAACGGTTAGGAATTTAAGCACGAATAAGAGTAAACCTGTTAATAAAGTATTTGCTGGGTAGAGAAGCATCTTTTCAGAAGATATGGATATCAGGGCTGTATAGAATATTTAGACTAAATGTGCTAAAATTAGTTCTAATCAAGTCGATTCTAAGGATAAGGACATAGGTAAAAGGGAATAAGATGAGGCAAACCAATCAAAAATCGCTAAATCATAAACGGCTTGGAATTATGGGTGGAACGTTTGATCCGATTCATTACGGGCATCTGGTGGCTGCTGAAATGGCCCGGTATGAATTTAATTTGGAAAAAGTTATTTTTATTCCGACGGGGGTTCCGCCGCATAAGATTGAACGTAAGATTACTTCATCTGAATTTCGTTATCAAATGGTTTCGCTTGCGATAGAAGATAATGCCTTTTTTGATGTCTCACGAATTGAGATTGAACGGACTGGACTCACCTATACGGTGGATACAATTCGCTTGATGCAACAGGAATATCATGAGTATGAGCTTTATTTTATAACAGGTGCGGATGCTTTCCGAGAGATTTTTACCTGGCGGAAGGCGAATGAGATACTAGAGCTTACGCAATTTATCGGGGCCTCTCGACCTGGGTTTGATGCTCGCGTTTTTTTAAATCAACTTCAGCAGGAACTTCCGGAATTATATGAAAGGATGCACTTCTTGGAAGTACCCGCGCTCGCTATATCTTCGACAGATATCCGTTCACGGGTTAAGAAGGGGCAATCCATTCGGTACCTTCTTCCGGAGCCTGTTCGAATATTTATCGAGGAGAAGAGATTATATCGATGATAAGTCATGATATGTAGAATTAAAAGGCTTGTATAGTTAACCGCGTTTTGCCTATACTAAAAACGAATTCAGAAATAAGAGGTGACAGCAGAATGTCGAAAACCCTTTATGTTGGGAATCTACCTTGGAACACGACCACGGAAGATCTGACTTCCTTTTTTGGAGAATACGGAGAGGTCGTAAGCAGTCGGATCATTACGGATCGGGAAACGGGACGCTCGAGAGGATTCGGATTTGTCGAAGTCGGAGATGACGATGCAGAACGCATGGCCATGGATCTAAATGGTAAGGATTATGGAGGACGCCCACTCACCGTCAATGAGGCAAAGCCGAAACAGCAGATGTAAATCGAGGTTTCCAATGAGAAGACCCTCTCTGGATTTTACGAAGCGAGCAGGGTCTTCTCACTATTTTTATTTATTATCTTTATGATTTCTAAAAGGGGATTTGGAGAAAGTGATAGTTCAAGAAGCTCGAGAACTCGCTCAAAAATCGATGTCGAAACAACGTTTTAAACATACTTTAGGAGTCGCTGAAATGGCCCGTAAACTTGCTGTTCTAAATGCCATGGAGTTAGATAAACCTTTGATCGCAGCTTATTTGCATGATGTGGCCAAGGAAGTTCCCATTAAACGGCAACTTGAACTTGCACGAGAGTGGGGACTCCTTAACTATCCAGAAGATGAAACAGCACCTAAGGTTTTGCATGGTCCTATTGCAGCCCATTGGTTGAAACAGGAAAGAGGGTTAAACTCGGAAATATGTGCGGCGATCGCCCATCATACGTTAGGGGCACCGGGAATGTCGAGATTGGAAATGCTTATTTATAGTGCCGACATGGTTGAACCCGGCCGGGATTTTCCGGAAGTGGACAAATTGCGCCAAGCCTTGTATGATGATTTAGAAAAGGGAACACTGGTTTGTGTGGAACATACCTTGAACTATCTTAAACATAACAAGCAAACGATACATCCGCTTACATTGAAAACATACGAAGATTTACAAAGGAGGATTTGATTTGCTTACAGACAAGCTGTTACAAGATACCTTAAGTATTGTCGAGGAAAAAAAGGGAATAGATCCTATTCTCTTAAATTTAGAAGGAATATCCATGGTTACGGATTATTTCTTAATTGTCACCGGAAATACAACGACACAAGTCAAGGCCATCACGGAGAAGCTCACGGAGAAGCTCCCTGAACTGGGTTTACAGGTTCTGCATGTGGAAGGACTCCCTGAAGCTAAATGGGTTTTGGTGGACTGCGGAGATCTCGTCCTGCATGTGCTGACCCCTGATCAACGTGAATTTTATAAGTTGGAGCGTTTATGGGGAGATGCTAAAGTCGTTTCCTTCAGTGCCTCTTAAATCGCATGCTATGTCTAATAGAAAGTTTGAGATTGACATATTATTGGAAACTATACTATTATAGAGTACAAAACGATGTTCTTATCTAAATAAAGATTTAAAAATCAAAAGCGAGGAAAGGGAACAGTAACTAAGGACTCGAGGTGAAGAGAGGCAGCGGGTGGTGCGAGCTGCACGGAGGGCTTGGTGAACTCACCCTGGAGCTGTGTCCAGATCATAATGGATGCCGGTGCGAGCCGTTAACAGCGAGGAAGTACGATAGGAAATTGGGTGGTACCACGGGAGCCGGCTCTCGTCCCTTTAGGGATGAGGGCTTATTTTATTTTATTTTCATAGTTTAAATTTAATTATCAGATTTCTAAGGAGGAAGTTTTCCCATGCAAGAAAAGTATTCTTTTTCCGAGATTGAGCCTAAATGGCAGAAAAAATGGATTGAAGAAAAGGCGTATAAAGCAGAGGAGCACTCGGATAAACCTAAATTCTATGCTTTAGCCATGTTTCCCTATCCATCTGGAAATCTGCACATTGGGCATGTTCGCAACTACTCGATTGTGGACGTTATTGCTCGCTTTAAACGGATGCAGGGCTTCAACGTTCTCCATCCGATTGGTTGGGATTCCTTTGGGTTGCCGGCAGAAAATGCAGCGATTAAGCATCAGACGCCTCCGGCGGAGTGGACGTGGAAAAACATTGCGAATATGAAACGTCAACTTCAGGAAATGGGGATTTCCTACGATTGGGATCGCGAGGTTGCGACGTGCCATCCGGATTACTATAAGTTTACGCAGTGGATGTTTCTGGAGTTTTATAAACATGGTCTGGTCTATAAGAAAAAAGCGGCAGTCAACTGGTGCCCTTCCTGTGCGACCGTGTTAGCCAATGAACAGGTTGTGGATGGTGCTTGTGAGCGTTGTGATACGCCGGTGACGAAGAAAGATCTGGAACAATGGTTCTTTAAGATCACGGACTACGCGCAAGTTCTGCTGGATGATCTAGATAAACTTCCAGGCTGGCCGGAAAAGGTTAAAACGATGCAACGGAACTGGATCGGTCGTTCCGAAGGAACGGAAGTGGATTTTAAAGTCGAAAACCACACCGATAAGATCCGCGTTTATACGACGCGCGTGGATACGATTTTTGGCGTAAGTTATGTTGTCTTAGCACCTGAGCATCCGCTCGTAAAAGAACTTGTGGCGGGGACACAATACGAACAAGAGGCTCAAACCTTTATTGATAAAATGAAAGGCTTAAATGAAATCGCCCGGACGTCGAGTGAAACGGAAAAAGAAGGCCTTTTTACCGGTGCTTACTGCATCAATCCGTATAGTGGAAAGAAAGTTCCGATCTGGATCGCGAATTATGTCCTTTTGGAATATGGGACTGGCGCGGTCATGGGGGTTCCAGCGCATGACGAACGGGACTTTGAGTTTGCGACAAAATATCAGCTCTCCATTCGTAGAGTGATTCGTCCAGAAGAAATGCCCGTTGAAGCGAAAGATGAACCCGTAAAAGAGGCCGACCATGGCAAGGGACTGATGGTTAACTCGGGGGAATATGATGGGCTTGCTAATATGGCTGCTTGGGAGAAAATGTCTGATCAAGCGGAACGCGAGGGCTTTGGCCAACGTAAAGTAAACTTCCGCTTGCGTGACTGGCTAATTTCGCGCCAACGCTACTGGGGTGCGCCGATCCCGATGGTCTACTGTGAGCAGTGTGGGATTGTTCCTGTTCCTCAGGATCAATTACCTGTGCTGCTTCCCGATGATGTCGTGTTTAAAGCGGGAGAAAATCCTCTGGCCACGTCCGATAGTTTTAAGGAAACGACCTGCCCGAAGTGTGGCGGCAAAGCCCACCGTGAGACGGATACGATGGACACGTTCATGTGCTCCTCTTGGTACTATCTTCGCTATACTGACCCCCGTAATAATACACTCCCCTTCTCTAAAGAGGCAGTAGACCATTGGATGAATGTGGATCAATATGTTGGCGGGGTTGAACATGCTATCCTGCATCTTCTCTATTCTCGCTTCTTCACCAAAGCCTTGCGCGACTTCGGTTATCTTAAGATAGATGAGCCTTTTGAAAACCTGCTCACGCAAGGAATGGTTTGTCTGGATGGAACGAAGATGTCTAAGTCGAAAGGGAATGTTGTCAGCCCAGAAGAGATTATTGGGAAATATGGTGCGGATACCGCTCGTCTCTTTATTTTGTTTGCTGCACCTCCGGAGCGGGATCTTGAATGGAGTGACCAAGGGGTTGAGGGATGTTTCCGCTTCTTAAACCGGGTCTGGCGTTTGGTTGGACAATTTGTGGAGTCTGCCCAACAATCAACCGGAAACGCAGCGCAGGTATTTGGTGAACTTGATTCTGCGGCCAAGAAAATGCGTCGGCAAACGCATCTCACGATCCAGAAAGTCACGACCGATATAGGAACGCGCTCTAACTTCAACACGGCTGTTAGTTCGATCATGGAATTGGTCAATGCGCTTTATCTCTACAAAGAACAAGCTACAGCAAAGATCGAAGTGGAGCGCGAAGCCCTCGAGAGTATTATCCTCCTGCTGGCCCCGTTTGCCCCCCATATAACCGAAGAACTTTGGGGAGAACTGGGTAATAGAGAAAGTATTCATAAACAATCTTGGCCGCAAGTAGATGAAGCTGCTTTAGTCCAAGATGAAGTCACAGTAGTACTGCAAGTGAATGGGAAACTCCGTGAACGGATCCAAGTCCCCGCTGAGATTTCAGCAAAGGAATTAGAGCAACAAGTGCGGAACTTGCCGAAGCTCCAAGAGTGGACCCAAGGAAAAGAAATCGTTAAAGTGGTCATTGTGCCAGGAAAACTCGTAAATTTGGTTGTAAAGTAAACTATTTTTCGGAACAGGGGGACAGGTACCTCGTTTCAAACAACGTTTGAAAACGAGGTACCTGTCCCCCGTATTTACGACAAAACTTGCCAAAGTTCGTGAAAGGAAAAGGAAGATATAGGGAGAATGGAATAGGAGAGTGGTGAAAAAGACTAGAATTGGAGGATGCAAAATGGAAAGGCGTATGCGCTATCTTTGGTGGGGCGTATTAGGCGTTTTAGTTTTATTAGCGTTCGGGAAGTTCTTTTTGCCTCATGGGGAAAAGGCTACGGTACAGAAAGCATCGAGCAACCGGGAGATCGTGGTCTATGTCTCTGGGGCGGTTAATAAGTCAGGGTTAGTGCATCTACCGCTTGATGCGCGCTTGAATGATGCTTTGAAAGAAGCGAACCCTTTGCCGGAAGCCTATCTTGAACAGTTGAATCCTGCTGAAAAGTTAAAGGACGGACAAAAGATTATTGTCCCGTTCAAAGCGGGAATGAATCCTAATGAATCATCTGTTCAATCAACTCCATCTTCACAACCTATGCCATCTCCACAGCCTACCCAACCCGCGAACGTTGCTCCACCTTCAACGCCAAATAATGGGAAAATAAATATTAATACAGCAGGGGTTGCTGAGCTTGATAAATTACCAGGAATAGGTCCAGCTTTTGCGGAGCGAATTATTCAATACCGCACAGATAATGGACCTTTTGCTAAACCTGAGGATTTGCAGGAAGTTTCCGGGATCGGTCCCAAAACGTATGAAAAAATGGCCTCGATGGTAACGACGGGACCATGAAAGATATTTGGGTACGGCGATTTGCGTTTCTCCTTGTTGGCGGGCTGTTAGGGGTAAAAATACCGGAAACGATGCGAATCTGGCTTTTGGCGGTGTTATTGCTTTTAGGACTACGATTATGGTTCTGGAGAGCCCGTGATTTTTTCGGACAGCTTCTAAAGCCTGAAATATTGATTCTTGCGGCAGGTTTCGTAATCGGAGTTCTCTACGGATTTACTGCAAATTCTGACCTCGAAAAGCCACTAACGCTAGACAAAGTGCAGGTTACCGGAGTTTTAAAGGACTGGAATTTGAGGACGGACGGCGCGACGGGCGTCTTTTTAGTTCAGGATGCGGATTTAGGATTAAACGGCAAGACCTACCGGCTACGCGTTTATACCGACAGAAAGGGTAACTTACCAGAGATTTGGTCGCGTACTTTACCTGGAGATAGCATACGATTTAAGGCGCGGCTGGATCAGCCCAAGCCGCCAGGTACGCCTGGACAGTTTGATTTACCTCTTTATTACGCAGTACGAGGACAAACCGGTAATCTCACGGCGCAAGGGGATGCGGAGCTATTGAGTATGGGTCGACAACCCTACTCCTGGCAAATTCGTGAGCAGGTTCATAAACTCCTTGGACGCTGGCCGTCTGAGCAAACAACGGTCTTAGAGGGGATCCTTTTCGGGGATTCTAGCCAAATCCCTCAGGAGGAGATGGAACGTTATAAAATAACCGGAGTGCTCCATGTTTTTTCCGCCTCGGGTTCGAATGTTGCCTTCGTTCTTGCTATTTTCTGGGGAGTCCTACGGTTTTTACCACCCACGTTACGAATCCTTCTCACCAGCAGTCTGTTGATCTTTTATGCGATTCTGTGTGGCGGTAATCCACCGATTATTAGGGCTACCTTGATGGGAATTTTCGCTTTGCTCGGACGGTTAGGTCGAGGTAGAGTGAATTCTTTACGCAATCTTTTACTCGTTGGGGCAGTGCTCTTTCTGTGGCAACCGCTCATTTTGGGGGACACGGGTTTCCAACTCTCTTTTCTGGCGACCTGGGGAATCATTAGCTTAGCGCCAAAACTGTCTGAGCAAAAGCAGCTTAGAGATCTTCCAAAGTTGTTGCGATTAGCGCTGACAACAACTCTCGCAGCTCAGATCGCCACTTTACCCATCTTGATCACGGCCTTTCATCGACTTTCTTTGGTTGGCCTTTTGGCCAACTTGGTTGTCCTGACGGTTTTGGGCAGTGTGTTTCAGTTAGGACTAATCGGAGTGCTCTTTTCCTCTTTCGCGGTTTTGGCGATTCCTCTATTCCAGGTGAGTTTATGGCTTCTGGGGGGAGTCAATGAAGGGTTGCGTTTTTTGGCCTTGCTTCCATGGGCAGATGTCTGGGTTATCAATCCTGGAATTTTATTTTTGTTTATCTGGTACGGCGCACTGGCTGTCTTTCTCATCGGTAAAGAACGGAGTTTGTTTATTTCCAAGGTCTGGCTAAGGAAGCTAGATATCAGAATAAATGATCTTCTTAAGAATTTAGGAATAAGTCCCTTAGACACCAGTAGTTTGCCTTTAAAAGGTTTAAAGAACGCTTGGCCAGTGGATTGTTTGAGAAAAAATCAGGAACTTGTTCCGCGTTTGCTGGGTATTTTCCTTATAATTTTAGTGCTCTGGAGTCCGTGGAACAGCCAGAAAGAAGTAAGTGTTAGCTTTATTGATGTCGGTCAGGGCGATAGTATTCTAGTAGAAACTCCAGATCATCATGCGGTTTTGATTGATACTGGACCAAAAACCGATCGCTTTGATGCGGGTGAACGAATTATTTTGCCTTATCTATTGGAAAAAAGGATAAAACACCTGGATGCTTTAATTCTCACCCACTCGCACGAGGATCATGTCGGAGGAGCATTGGCAATTTTGAATAACGTCCCAGTGGACTGGGTAGGTGTACCGGAAGACGGAAAGGCATGGGATGACGTAGGACAGGACAATCCAGGATTCTTTACGAAAGATAGCAGTACCTTTACATCGACAGATCTTTCTTTGAACAGTAGACTTACGACGAAGTTGGCGCAAATGGAAGTGAACTCTCTTAAAGCGGGGGATCAGGTTGTTGTGGATAGTAAGCTAGTGTTAAAGGTATTAGGTCCTGGGAACGTGTTGACGAACACCCATTCTGATCCCAATAATAATTCGATTGTACTCAAGTTAGAGTATGGGGGTCAAAGTGTACTTTTAAGTGGTGATATGGAGACGGAGGAAATGCAAGAAATCGCCGCGTCTGGACAGGATTGGACTGGTGACTATTTTAAAGAGCCCCATCATGGAAGCCGTTTTTCGCTTAACCTGGATTTTTTAGATTCAATCAATCCCAAAGCAGTTTTTGTCTCCGTCGGGAAAAATAGCTTCGGACATCCCGATCCGAAGGTACTTCAATATTGGCAAGAACGTCATATTCCGCTCTACAGAACGGATGAAAGTGGGACGCTCGAATTACGGTTAGATGAAAAAGGGGGAGTAGATTTGATCGCGGGTCGTTAAGATAATAATAACATTAAAAATAAATAAAATATTTTTACCTATTATGGTATAAAAAACCTGATGTAGGTAAGAATAGGAGGGAACATCTCTTTTCTCCTCCTCTTTCTTTGGCCCCTTCACTTGTTGGAGGGGATTTTTTTGTACTAACAGAAAGTATAAATTTGGGGGCAGATAGCATAAGTGCAACCAGCGGTTTTCACTTTCCTACGATGAATGCGGTTAAGTTCGGCAGGATAAGGCGACTAAGGCCACCGCTTTGGCGCTGACCAAGTCTTCTATATCGCAAAGCTTCGCGAAAGCCGGGTTTTCTTTACTTAGAACGAGGAATTGGTTCCCCCGTCTCCAAATAAAGATATAGCATTCTATCAGCTTCTTGTTTAGAATAAGAAGGTGGGGGGAGGGTAACGAATGCGGGAAATAGAGCAAATCCGTCAAGCAATTCAAAAGGGCCTTCCTTTGGTCTACCTCTGGTATGGGGAAGAGCGCTTTCTCCTTCAAGAGGCTGTTCAGATTTTGATGAATTCTTATTTAGAAAAGGACCCGTCTGGAAGCGGGATTGAGGTTGTATCAGCCAAGGCTGTGACACCAGTTGAGATTGTTGAACGAGCGAGCACGATCTCTTTTTTTCAGGGGCGGCTGGTGATTGTTGAGGATATTCCGTATTTTCAGGAGGGACAAGGGGATAGTTTAGAGCCCTATTTTGAGTATTTTAAGGACCCTAATCCAGGAACCTGTCTTTTGTTTTTATCCGAGAGTGTGCATAAAGGACGTAAGTTTTACAAAGCGATCGGTCAAGCGGGTGTGATTGTGGAATTCACGGCACCCAAACGGGCCCAAGAGTGGCAAGCCTGGCTTGATTCTGAACTTCAGGCAAGAGGGAAAAAGATGCGTCCTGAGGTTAAAACCTTTTTTCTAGAATGGACAGGGCATCAACCTGGGGTGTTAAATCAGGAACTCGATAAACTCGTGTTGTATGTCGGAGAACGAGAAATGATTCGAGCCGAAGATGTGAAGGAGATTATCCCGCAAACGTCCGAGGCTACAGTTTTTGAACTTTTGGATGCTGTGGCAGCACGTTCAAGTGCACTCGCTTTGCAAAAGCTTCATCAGGTTTTACGCCAGGAGCATGCCCTTAAAGTTCTTACTCTTCTGGTTCGACAAGTTCGAATGCTCCTTGGGACTCAGGCTTTACGCCAAAAGGGTGGAAATGTGAATGATGCTCCTCGTTTATTGGGAATGAAGCCCTTTGAGGCTCAAAAAGTATGGAGACAGTCTGAAAAACTGAGCTACCAACAGTTGGAGACGGCTCTCCGAGAATGCTTAGCTACTGAACTAGGAATTAAGACAGGCAAAGGGGAAGCCAATTTCTTATTGGAGTTAATGGTGACGAAATTCTGTGCACTTTAGTTATTTGAGAGTGCCAAAAGAAGGCATAAAAAAAGAGTGGCGAATAAACACTACTCTTTTTTTATACTAACAGAAAGTATAAATTTTTGGCAGATAGCATAAGTGCAACCAGCGGTTTTCGCTTTCGCAAAGCTCGGCGAAAGCCGGGTTTTCTTTATGCCGTTCTAACTTAAGGTTAACCTAGGGCTTAGCCGACTTGGGTAAATTGCTTCGCATAACGTTTGGTTAAACGAGACTTTTTACGGGCAGCCATGTTGTCATGTACTAACCCTTTAGAAGAAGCTTTATCCAAAGCGCGGGTTGCTTTGCTCAACGCAACTTTAGCGGTATCGGCGTCTGTGCTTAAAGATTCTTCAAAACGACGAAGTGTTGTCCGTAAAGCCGATTTAGCGGCAGTATTTTTAAGCGCGCGAGCTTTGGTCAATTCAACTCTTTTGATAGCGGACTTAATATTTGGCACTGGTGGTCACCCCCTTTGGAATAAACTTTCCAACAGTATACACAAACTACATTCTAACATTCAATAGGAAATAATTCAAGGCGGAATCCCTCAGATCCTTTAAAAGTCCTTTGAAAAATCTTAAACGAAATTCAAAAAATTAAAGAGATCGAGGGTCGGATAAAAAGAAGTAAAGTTGTTTAGACTATATGCTGTAGTCTAAGTTAAAAAGACATAAAGTCAATTACGATTGGAGGGTTTTTAATGTTAGGAATGATTGTCCGGTTTATTGTTTCTGCGATCGTATTGCTCTTGGTGAGCTACATTGTTCCTGGTCTTCACGTAGCCGGATTTACAGGCGCACTGATCGCTGCCGTAGTTATTGCCGTTCTGGGTTATGTCGTTGAACTGGCTTTTGGCAAAACCAAGCTTACCCGTTTTCACCGCGGGGCGGTTGGCTTCATTACATCAGCAGTGGTTATTTATCTCACCCAATTTATTGTTCCTGGATCTATTCGTGTTAACTTAATTGGTGCTTTGCTGGCTTCTCTTGTCATAGGAATCGTTGATACCTTTGTACCCACTGAGTTGCGCTAAAAAAGTAAGTTCTAACGAAGACTTGTCCTTCATATTCCTTAATAAAAAGGAAAGGAGGACAAGTTTCTTGTTACACCAAAAAACCTATTCAAAATGGCGTTTATGGCCGACATCTTATTGGGCCCGTGGTATAATTTTCACCTTACTTGCACTTCTCTTCTTAGGACTCTTTGCTTACGCCTTGGAACAGGGGAGTTCACGCCAACTTGTTCGCGTCTTAGTTCAGCAAAAATTCCCGTTTGAAGCAATAGTGATGGAAGGTATTCCTGGATATTCAGCACCTGAACGTCCACTTTTAGGCCAGATCCGAAATCAAGGGGTATCGTTAGGAATGTTCTTGCTAACGGGAGTTAATTTGTCAGATACACGCACCTATTTTTTGAGTTACTTTACTCCACCGCCTGAAGGTCCGGCTTGGATTGGATGGGCCTATAATGCAAATGACCCAGAGTTTGAGGGATTTGATTCTGGGCCAAGCATTGAACCTATCCCCAAGGACCCAGGAAATAACCCTGGTTTGCAAAATCAGACTCCTACGCCTCAACCCAACTCGAGTAACGGGAAAGTCCTTGTCGGAATCTACAACACTCATAATGCTGAGTGCTACGCAGGGGATGGTGGTCCGGAACGACGGGACGGAGAAAACGGCGATGTTGTTACTGTTGGGGAAACATTGAAAAAAGCCCTCGATAAAGATGGAGTACCTACAGTTCATTCCTTACAGATTCATGACGCAGCAGATATGATGAAAGCCTATAATAGGTCTGTTGTTACGGCAACCCAGCTTTTAAACGACAATCCCTCGCTGAAGCTGCTTCTTGATTTGCATCGGGATGGGCTCCCGCCGGATGTTGATAAGTCGACGACTACGATCAACGGCAAAGACGTTGGAAAGGTATTGGTTGTTATTGGCAAGAAAAATCCTCATTGGCAGAAAAATGAAGAAATTGCTCAACAGTTGATTGCGTTAGGAGAAAAAAAATATCCAGGTTTATTCGTTACGCAAATCAGTTATGCTTCTGATGCCCGTTATAATCAGCATCTAGCCGATGGAGCACTTCTTTTCGAAATCGGAAGTCAATTAAATACGCTCGAAGAGGCGAATGGAGCTGCTGATGCGCTGGCAGATGTACTCGCGGATTGGGTTAAGGCGAATTGATAAACCTCTAATTGGAGACTGATTCTTCCCCCTCGCTTCGAAAAATGATATAATTCTAAAGTTAAACACGAAACTTACCCGAACATCGATAAAAGGGGACAGAAGAATGTCAGGTACACGAACCCTAGCGAAAGCGGCTGGACTGTTGATGTTGACCCAGCTAGCCTCGAGAATTTTAGGCTTTTTTCGGGAATCCATCATGGCCGGTTACTTTGGCAAAACGAGTGCGACGGATGCCTATCAGACCGCATTTATTCTTCCCGATTTAATTTATTGGCTACTTGTAGGCGGAGTTTTAAGCTCTGCCTTTATTCCTGTGTTCTCCGAGTATATCCATAAAGGAAATGAAGAAGAAGGCTGGCGCGTCGTAAGTTCCGTCGTGAATATTATCTTTATCTGGTTAGGCGCATTTGTTATCCTGGCGCTGATTCTCACTCCCTGGTTTATTCAATTGCAAGTCCCCGGATTTTCCGAAGAAAATAAAGCTTTGACGATCCATCTTACCCGCATTATTCTGATCCAGCCCTTGCTTTTAGCCTTAAGTGGGTTAACAATGGGGGTTCTCAATTCTTATAAGATATTTTGGCCCTCAGCTTTAGGTACCGTGCTCTATAATGCGTGTGTTATTCTCTTTGGAATTATTCTGGCTCAGCCCAATAACCCGCAGACGATCTCCGGTTTTGCGATCGGAGTCGTAGTCGGAGCGCTAATGAACTTTCTCGTCCAAATTCCTGCTTTGCGCCGGGTGGGACTTCGGTATTACCCTATTATTGATTGGCATCATCCCGGAGTGAAGCGGATCGCGATGCTGGCCGTCCCGATTATCTTTAGTTATGCTTTGAACCAGATTCAGGTCGCGGTCAATTCCAATCTCGGCTCACACCTCGTTGCGGGAAGTATCACCTCGATTTGGTATTCTTATCGTTTATATCAGTTACCCGTTGGAATTTTCGCCCTAGCCATTGCGGTAGCGATTTTCCCCACACTCAATGAACATGCGACGCTCAAACATTGGCAAGATTTTATCCAAACCTCTTCGAGTGCTGTGCGGATGGTCATTTTTATTACCTTACCTATTTCCGTAGGGATGATTGTCCTGCGTTATCCCTTAATCCAAGTGCTCTTTCAGCATGGAGCGTTTAAAGCAGAGGATACCTTCGCGACGGCAATCCCACTCCTTTATTTTGCAGTTGGCATTTCAGCCCAATCTATCATCCAAATTCTTCCTCGGATGTTTTATGCTTTGCAGGATACCTGGACCCCGGTAATCCTAGGGATACTTTCGATGATTGCTAATGTTATTTTCATGTTCCTATTGGTTAAACCGCTTCAAGCGGGAGGCTTGGCCTTGGCTACCTCCTTAGCTGCAGTTTTCAATATGGTTGCGCTTTTTTATGTCTTGCGTAAACGTTTAAAAAAAATCGATGGCTGGCGAATTTTTCGAACATCCCTGCAAACTTTAGGGGCTTCCCTGCTGATGGGGGCTGTTGTTTGGATTTGGGGCCAAGGTTTGACTCCTCGCCTAGGTTCGGGAACCATGGGGGCAATAATTATACTCATTACGGGAACGGCTCTGGGTGCTCTTATCTTTGCTGGAGCGGCCAAAGTGATGAAGATGGAAGAATTCAATCAGACTTTAGGGATGCTGCAACGGAAAATACATCACTAAGCAGGGGTTACCTGGGAGGGCAACCCTATAAGGCAACTAAGGCATCGTGGAGGAGATAGAAGTGGGTGTTGAGCTCGAGCATTCAGCCGCGGTAAGGGCAGAGAAGAAACTCCGAAGCTGGCAAAAGTTGTTGCTTAAGGTTTTGACTGCTTTTTTATATTTTATCTTCGTTGCGGGGATTACGGGCTATCTTCTCATTTTTTACGGGCCGCTCACCGGGCTAAAGGAACTTTATGTCACGACAGCGATGACAACCTATAGCCATCAATATTTAGCACATTTGCTGGTTAGTGATGAAGAAATCCAACAGATCATGGATAATAACAAAGTAACCGAGCCGACGGTAAACACGGATGAAAAGGCGATAAAGGTGAAACAACCATGGATCCAGCAGAAACCACCGTTGGAGTTCATTGAAACGAAGGGGGACAATTATCATGGCTATCTTCTAAAGGTAGCTAACCCGAAATGGGTTCAACTTGTCGTCACGGATCAACTCGGAAGTAAAGGACTCAAGGTGGAAGAGTTTGCAAGGAAATATCAGGCATCAGCCGCTATCAATGCAGGAGGATTCTCCGATCCTGGAGGAGAAGGGCGGGGTGGAACTCCGACGGGAATTCTCATCACGGGTGGCAGGATTCTTTACAAGGATCAGCTTGCCTTTTATAACTTGATCGGCTTTGATCGGAATGACGTCATGGTCTTGGGGCGATATTCTTTAAAACAGATCGAAGAGCTCGGAATCCGAGATGCCGTTAGCTTTGGCCCTTTTCTGATCGTGAACGGAGAACCCATGATCACACAAGGAGATGGGGGCTGGGGAATTGCACCACGAACGGCGATAGGGCAGACGAAAGATGGGACGATACTTTTTCTAGTGATTGATGGACGGCAGATTGGAAGCTTGGGAGCAACCCTTAAAGATGTGCAAACGATTATGCTCGAACACGGTGCTGAAAACGCGGCTAATCTTGATGGCGGGTCTTCGTCTATACTTGTCCTTGAGGGTAAGGTGATGAATAAACCGAGCAGCTCGTACGGATCGCGTGAGGTCCCTTCGGCCTTTGTCGTGAGGCCGCTCAACCAATTTACTGAGACTTTCTAGGTTTTGCATTTTCTTGCTGATTCCCCCCACATTCTGGTATAATGATTCTTTAGATATTAAATCAACAATAGAATTGCTGGAAATGAGGGGAAATCTGTGGCACAGGCGTCACAAAGAATACGCAACTTCTCGATTATCGCGCACATCGATCATGGAAAATCTACGTTGGCTGACCGTCTGATTGAATATACAGGTGCACTTTCAAAACGAGAGATGGAGGAACAGGTCCTCGACTCGATGGATTTGGAGCGGGAGCGTGGAATTACGATCAAACTCCAAACGGTCCGCCTGCAGTATCAAGCGAAAGATGGACAAGTCTATGAGCTGAATCTCATTGATACCCCGGGACATGTCGATTTTACCTATGAAGTTTCCCGGAGTTTGGCCGCCTGCGAAGGGGCACTCCTGGTTGTGGATGCGGCGCAAGGGATTGAAGCGCAGACCTTGGCTAATGTCTATTTAGCGCTGGAAAATAACCTGGAGATCATTCCAATTATTAATAAGATTGATTTACCAAGTGCAGATCCTGAACGGGTCAAACAAGAGATTGAAGATGTGATTGGACTCGATGCGAGCGAAGCCATTCTCGCTTCAGCCAAGACAGGCATTGGAATTGAAGACATTCTGGAAGCGGTTGTTAAAAAGGTTCCAGCCCCACAGGGAGATGATACGGCACCTTTAAAGGCTTTGATTTTTGATTCCAATTTCGATGCTTATAAGGGGGCCATTTCCCACGTCCGCATCATGGAAGGACGAGTGGCTAAAGGAACTAAGATCAGAATGATGTCAAACGACCGCGTCTTTGAAGTTACAGAAGTCGGAACTTATACACCTGCGATGCGTATTGTCGAGGAATTAAAGGCAGGTCAGGTTGGATTTATTTCGGCGAGCATTAAAAATGTTAAAGATACCCGAGTTGGGGATACGATTACGGATGCAGATCATTCAGCTCTTTTCCCGCTCCCAGGCTACCGCAGCGCGACGCCAATGGTGTTTTGTGGTTTATATCCTGTGGATGCTAGTGATTACGAACATCTTAAAGACGCTTTAGAAAAGCTCCATCTTAATGATGCCAGTCTCGTGTTTGAGCCGGAGACTTCTGTGGCGCTTGGGTTTGGTTACCGTTGTGGTTTCCTGGGGCTTTTGCATATGGAGATTATTCAAGAGAGACTGGAACGGGAATATGATTTAAATCTGATTACAACCGCACCTAGCGTGGTGTACCGCGTGAATAAAACGGACGGAGAAGTCATTAAGATCGATAACCCAACTAACCTGCCGCCAACGGAAGAAATAAGCAGTATTGAGGAACCCATGGTTAAGGCGACGATTATGGTGCCTGCCGACTATGTGGGAGCGATCATGGAACTTAATCAGGAAAAACGGGGTACGTATATCAATATGGATTATTTGTCCGTTAACCGAGTCAGCCTTAGCTATGAGCTTCCCTTAAGCGAAATTGTTTATGATTACTTTGATCAACTTAAATCCAGGACGAAAGGGTATGCTTCTTTAGATTATCAAATGTCCGGATATAAGGAAGCGAATTTGGTCAAACTCGATGTTCTCTTGAATGGGGAATTGGTGGATGCGCTCTCCTTTATTATCCACAAAGATAAGGCGAATAGCCGAGGTCGAAAGCTAGTTGAGAAATTAAGAGGAATTATTCCGCGGCAAATGTTTGAAATACCGATCCAAGCGGTGATTGGAGCGAAGGTTGTTGCTCGGGAAACTGTGAGTGCGTTGCGTAAAGACGTCCTTGCAAAGTGTTATGGTGGGGATATTTCTCGGAAACGTAAACTCCTCGAAAAGCAAAAAGAGGGGAAGAAACGCATGAAGCAGGTGGGCAGTGTGGAAATCCCGCAAGATGCATTTATGGCGGTTCTGAAGATCGATGACTAGAGCGAGTTGCGATTACAGCTGCTCCGGCCGAGCGCTCGTAAAGCAAACTAGCGGTTCAACTGCTGCATGCAAGCAGGCGGGGTTCCCGCCAAAATCGCCATCCTTGGCTCTGTTGGCGGCGGAGCACTTCCATGTGCCCCGCCCCGCTGATGCAAGTGCAGTTTCACCGAGTTTGCTAGCTGCTCGCTTGAAGGCCTCCGCATCTGTACTCGCAACTCTCTGGGTGGCTTCTTAGGTCGCTTGCATGTGATGCTTTCTTGAAACAGGGGGACAGGTCCCTCGTTTCAGTTGTCTTGTTGGCGGCGTTGGCAACCTGTCGCCGTTGAGATGTCATCTTGAGTTTGCGGCTCGGGGCGAAACCCTCCACTGGAGGCTTTCGATCCATGTGCCCCGCCCCGCTGATGCAAGCGCAGTTTCACCGAGTTTGCTAGCTGCTCGCTTGAAGGCCTCCGCATCTGTATTCGCAACTCTCCGGGCAGCTTTTTGGGTCACTTGCATGTGATGATTGCATGGTTCGAGAGGCGGCGGGCGCATTCTGCACCCAAGGCCGCACTTGCAAGCTTCATTAATAGCTTAAGAGAAAGCCTGGGCGTGGATTTTGATTTACGGGAGAGAACGACTAAAGCAAGCAGTTATCCAAGCTTAGGCAGTGGCGACTACTTGCAAGCAAAGGGTTGCGCACAGGCGTGCGCAACCGCCAATAGAGGCAGGAGCCGATTTTTGTGGGCGATGACACGTCTAGTGTCATCGGAGCCTAAACAAGGAGCCGGTGTCTTAGCTTGGACTGCGAAGCGCCTGGAGTAAACGTAGTAAACAAAATCCACTCCCCTTAGATATTCTAAATCTTATAAAAAAGACAGAAGAACCGTCCCCATGTCTACCCAGGGCTAGGAGGTCAGAGCTTATGCCATCACTCTATGTTCACGTTCCCTTTTGCGTACGGAAATGCACTTACTGTGCCTTTTACTCTGTTCCACTGAAAAATGCAAAGGCTCAGGATTACTTGAAGGGGCTAAGGGAAGAAACCGAACTGCGGAAAAAAGATGCCCCTGAGGGGGTATCTTCTCTTTTTATAGGGGGCGGAACGCCGACGGCACTTGCTGAAGAGGAGTTAGAGGAGCTTCTGACTCTTTTAAAGCAGAAATTTTACATTCCCGAAACGGCGGAACAAACAATCGAAGGAAATCCTGGAACCTTAACGCGAGAGAAACTCCAAATTCTCAGACGAGCGGGAATCAATCGGATTTCCCTTGGGGTGCAGTCTTTTGATGATTCTCTTTTAAGACAAATCGGCAGGATTCATACGGTTCAGGACGTTCGAGAAGGAGTTCAACTCATTCGGGAAGCCGGATTTAGAAATCTAAATCTCGACTTAATGTTTGGGCTCCCGAGTCAAACTCTTGAAGATTGGCAGGCGAGTTTGCAAGAGGCTGTTCAGCTCGCCCCAGAGCACTTATCAATTTATGGGCTGATGGTTGAAGAGGATACACCGCTGGCCCGAAACACAAGGCTTTTGGCACTTTTACCAAATGATGATGATCAGGCGGAAATGTACGCTTGGACGAGAAAGTATTTGCGGGAAACGGGCTATCTCCATTATGAAACTTCGAATTTTGCACGACCAGGGTATGAGTGCCAGCATAATTTAGGATATTGGCGGGGTGAGGACTATTTAGGCCTTGGGCCAGGTGCAGTAGGATGTATTCGGCAGGTTCGCTCGAAAAATATCGAAGATATTGCACGATACCGGGAAATGCTAGAGCAGAACCGTTTTCCCCTCGAACCTACAGAGGTGGAATCCCTGTCTGAACATGATCGGATGGCCGAACGGATGATTCTCGGACTTCGTCTTTCTCAAGGAGTTAATCTCACAGCCTTTAAGAAGGAATTTGGACAAGATATTCGGGATATTTACCAATCAGTTTTGGAACGCTATCTTCAGACGAAGGTTCTCATCTTTAATGAAGATGCTTTAAGATTAAACCCAGACTATTGGTTTGTTGCCAATAGTGTGCTTCAAGAATTTGTTTAAATTTAAAATGATGCAGGTAGAAATTAAGCACGAGAAAAATATTTGACCTTCCCTGACTTTTGACCGCAGATCCTCTTGACAACAAAAGTTAAGAGTGATAATGTTGTGTCATAATCGGTTAGCACTCATTAGAGAAGAGTGCTAACAATGTGGTGGGAAGGCGGTAGAGCGTATGCAAATGGATGAACGTAAAAAGAAAATCTTGCGTGCCATTGTTCAAGATTACATTACGACGGCTGAGCCTGTCGGTTCGCGCACGATTTCTAAAAAGTTCGATCTGGGTATCTCGCCAGCAACCATCCGTAATGAAATGGCTGATATGGAAGAAATGGGCCTCATTGAGCAACCACATACTTCTGCTGGCCGGATTCCCATGGATGCGGGATATCGCTATTATGTCGATTGTCTGATGGATCGTCCTGAGCTCAACTCGGAAGATAAAGCCGTGATTGAGCAAGAGACGACGAAACGAATTGCGGAGATTCAGGAAGTCATCGCAAATACGAGTAAGCTTCTCTCCCAACTTACAAGTCTGACGAGTATTGTCATTAGTCCTCATCGCGAAAAAAGCTCTTTTAGCAAAATGCATTTTCTTCCGTATCAACCAGGTCAGGCCATCATGGTGATTGTTAAAGAGAACGGTGTGGTTGAGAATCAGATCGTTGATATTGGTGAGAATGTATCCGCAGAGGAGTTACAAAAGATTGCCAATGCCTTTAATCAAAACATAAAGGGCCATTCGATGGTCGATGTCCGCCATGGACTACTCCATGAGATCTATAGCGAACTCACGCGTCAACGCTCGCTCATTGATCATGCCATAGATCTCCTTTCTGCCGTTTTCGAAGAACCCCAGGAAGATAAAAATAAGGTCTATCTTGGTGGAGCCTTAAACATGCTCAATCAGCCTGAGTTTCGGGATGTTGATAAGGTGAGAAACCTCCTTCAGATTTTCGAAGAGGATGAACAGGTGAAAAAATTGCTCATCCCGACTACGGATAGACTAAGTGTAACGATTGGCGGAGAAAATATCGTAAAGGAACTAAAGGATTGCAGCGTCATTGCAGCAACTTACCAAATCGACGGGGAACACATAGGATCAATTGGGGTAATTGGGCCGACACGTATGGATTACTCCAAAGCGATGGCTTTAGTAGATTTCATGACGAAGACACTGACTGAGCTTCTGACGAAGCGACGAAAAATATAGGGAAGGGTGGTTGAACAATGATCAATCGGGGAGAAAAAACCCCAAATTCAAATCAGGAGAATGTAAAAGAAACGAATTTTCTCCGTGACCAAGATTTGACAGACGAGAACCTCGCTGGGGGTGAAGTCCACGATGGTGGGGAAGAAGTCCTAGAGGATGTTCAGAATGTGTCTGTGGAAGAAAAAGTCCTAACATTAGAGGCTGAACTTAAACAAAGTAAAGAACAAGCTGATGATTATTATGCGCGCTTGCAACGCCTTCAAGCGGAATTTGATAACTTCAGGAAACGGACACAAAAGGAAAAAGAGGAAACGATAAAGTATGCTGCCGAGCGGGTCATTGAAGCGATGCTTCCCGTACTCGATAATTTTGAGCGTGCAGTGTTATCGTCACAATCCAATCAGGATTTCCAAGCGTTTTCACAAGGCGTGGATATGATTCTGAAGCAAATGAAAAGTGGCTTAGCCAAAGAAGGCCTTACTCCGATTGAAACGGTAGGACAGCCCTTTGATCCAAAGTTGCATGAGTCAGTTCTTCAAGTTGATTCGGAGGATTATCCGGAAAACACAGTTGTCGAAGAACTTCAAAAAGGGTATTATCTTAAAGATAAAATATTGCGTCCTAGCATGGTTAAAGTTTCCCGCTAGGAGTGACAAGGAGGAAGAAACATTATGAGTAAAATTATTGGTATTGACTTAGGAACAACAAATTCTTGCGTAGCGGTTATGGAAGGTGGAGAAGCGGTTGTCATCCCGAATGCGGAGGGAAATCGGACGACACCTTCAGTTGTGGGTTTTTCAAAAACAGGTGAGCGTTTAGTAGGTCAAGTCGCTAAACGTCAAGCGGTTTCTAACCCAGATAAAACGGTAAGTTCTATTAAACGTCATATGGGTACAGACTATAAAGTAAACATTGATGGGAAAGATTATTCTTCACAGGAAATCTCGGCTATGGTTTTGCAAAAATTAAAGGCCGATGCTGAAGCCTATCTGGGTCAACCCGTTACCGAAGCTGTAATTACAGTTCCAGCTTACTTCACTGATGCGCAACGCCAAGCAACGAAAGATGCCGGAACAATTGCTGGACTTGAAGTAAAACGGATTATTAACGAACCAACTGCTGCGGCCTTGGCCTATGGACTGGATAAACAAGAAGACCAAACTATCCTTGTTTTTGACTTGGGTGGTGGTACGTTTGATGTTTCCGTTCTTGAACTTAGCCAAGGAATGGTTGAAGTTAAAGCCACCAGCGGTAACAACCGGTTAGGTGGAGACGACTTTGACCAACGGTTAATCGATTATATGGCTGCCGAATTTAAAAAGACCAACGGTGTTGATCTCACTAAAGATCGGGTTGCTGTCCAACGGTTAAAGGAAGCCGCTGAAAAAGCAAAAATTGAATTATCTGGCGTGAGCTCTTCTAATGTTAACTTGCCATTTATCTCAATGACTGCTGATGGTCCTGTGCATTTGGATCTGAACATTACCCGTGCGAAGTTCGATGAATTGACAGCCGATCTCGTTGAAGCTACGCTGGGACCCACACGTCAAGCCTTGAGCGATGCTAAGTTAACCTGGAATGATATTCACCAAGTTATCCTTGTCGGAGGATCTACCCGTATTCCAGCGGTTCAAGATGAAATCCGGAAATTGAGTGGTAAAGAACCCAATAGAAGTGTGAACCCTGATGAGGTTGTTGCTGTAGGGGCAGCGATTCAAGGGGGAGTTCTTGCAGGGGATGTTAAAGATATTATCCTCGTCGACGTCACTCCGCTTTCCTTGGGGATTGAAACACTGGGTGGAGTCTTTACCCGAATTATCGACCGCAACACGACTGTGCCAACGACGAAAAGCCAAGTCTTCTCGACTGCAGCAGATGGTCAGACCTCTGTAGATATCCACGTTCTCCAAGGTGAGCGTGAGATGGCTTCTGGGAATAAGACGTTAGGACGCTTCCAACTTACGGGTATTGCACCCGCTCCTCGTGGAATCCCACAAATTGAAGTGAAGTTTGATATTGATGCCAACGGTATCGTTCACGTCTCGGCTAAGGATACGGCGACTGGTAACGAACAGAAAGTAACGATTACCTCCTCGACTGGCTTAAGCAAAGATGAGATCGAGAAGATGAAGAAAGATGCCGAAGCACATGCTGACGAAGATAAACAACGCAAAGAATTGATCGATGCAAAGAACCAAGCAGACTCCCTTGTTTACCAAACCGAGAAATCGCTTAAGGATTTCGAGGGAAAAGCTCCAGAAAATGAAGTCGAGCCGATTAAGAAAGCTTTGGAAGACCTAAAAGCTGTAGCAAGCGGAGAAAACCTTGAAGAAATCAAGGCCAAAACAGAGGCAGTCAACAGCGTTCTCTATCCGTTTATCGAAAAAATGTACCAACAAAACGCTGGGGCACCGGGGGCTGATGGAGGTGCTGCTGGAGCAGGTACTGATGGAGGAGCAAAGAAAGATGACAATGTCGTCGATGCCGAATATACTGAGGTAGATCCAGATAAAAATAAGTAAATAAAGCTTCAAAAGTTTTTCGTGAGTCAAGGGTGCAGGGGACAAGTTTCCCTTGTGCCCCTAAATCATGTTCGGATGGTTAAGCAGGAGTGATGGAGGAAAAAATGAAACACGATTATTATGAGGTGCTGGGGGTTCAAAAGACCGCGAGCGAGCAAGAGATTAAACAGGCATACCGGAAATTAGCCCGCAAGAACCATCCGGATGTTAACCAAGGGGATAAGGAAGCCGAAGAGAGATTCAAAGAGGCGACCGAAGCCTATGATGTCTTAAGTGATTCAGATAAACGTGCGCGTTATGACCAGTTTGGACATGCAGGCACAGATCCGAATGCTGGGGGATTCGGCGGAGGATTCGGCGGTGGTGGAGACTTCGGTGGTTTCGGTGACATCTTTGATATGTTTTTTGGCGGCAATGGAGGCGGACAGCGGCGTAATGGACCAGCCCGCGGAGCAGATTTGCGTTATGATTTGACGATCGGTTTCGAAGAATCGGCGTTTGGGGCGGAGAAAGAAATCCAGGTTCCGCGAAATGAAACTTGTACAGAATGTCATGGCTCGGGAGCTGAGCCAGGGACACATCCGACTCAGTGTACTGAGTGCCATGGAACAGGCCAAGTTAAAGTCAATCAAAGAACTCCGTTTGGCGTGGTTCAGACGGCACGGACGTGCCCATCCTGTCGTGGAGAGGGGCAGACGATTGCTTCCCCTTGCAAGGTGTGTAATGGTCAGGGCGTCGTACGCAAGGTGAAATCGGTTAAAGTCAATGTTCCAGCCGGCTCTGAAGAAGGGCTAAATCTACGCTTTAGTGGCAGTGGCGAAGCGGGTCAAAAAGGTGGACCGGCGGGAGATCTCTATGTTGTTTTGCATGTAAAGGCGCATAAATTCTTTGAGCGGGATGGAAATGATGTTTATTGTGAGATTCCCATTACCTTTGTACAGGCAGCTTTGGGTGCCGAGATTGATGTACCTACCCTTGATGGCAGCGTTAAAATGAAAGTGCCTGAAGGCACTCAGACGGCTACTGTTTTCCGTTTACGCGGGCATGGAATTCCCTATCGTCGAGGGGGTGGTCGCGGAGATCAGCATGTTCGGGTCGTTGTTGCGACTCCTACCAAGCTTACCGATAAACAAAAGGAACTTTTACAGGAGTTCGGGGATAATACGAGTGAACAACAGCAGATGGGTAAAAAGTCGTTTTTCGATAAGGTTAAGGAGAATATTCGGGATGCAATGGGGTGAGTGATTACGGCAGATACCCGTTCACCACGTTGCATAGCTACTCACTATGAAGGTTTACTAACTATTCTGCCGTAATCATAGATATAAGAATAATTATGTATGAAGGGGTCATGTGATTAATGAATTGGCGTGAAGTTGCGGTAACGGTTTCATCTGAGGGAGAGGAGGCTGTTGCCGATCTTTTTTACCAAATCGGCTGTCCAGGAGTCAGTGTTGAGGATCCTGAACTTTTACGCAATTACATCGAATCCGGAATATGGGATTATCATAGTTTTGGCGAGGTTGATCTGACGGGAACTTCGATTATTAAAGGATATCTTTGCGAAGATGACTATCTCTCACGGCGGATGACTCAACTGGATGAAAGTCTCCGTGAACTCGTAAAGCAGTTTCCCGAATGGGTTATCCAAGTGAAGGGGATAACAGTTAAAGAAGAGGATTGGGCTACAGCTTGGAAGGCCTATTTTAAACCGACACGCGTGGGCAATCATTTTCTGATCAAGCCCACCTGGGAGGATGTAAATCCCAGGAGTGAGGATGTGATTTTGGAACTAGATCCAGGAATGGCCTTTGGAACAGGAACCCACGCAACAACGGTCCTTTGTTTAGAAGAGTTAGAGGAGATCGTAAAACCGGGCATGAGAGTCTTTGACTTGGGAACAGGGTCTGGAATTTTAGCTATTGCCGCCGCGAAGCTCGGGGCGGAGGTTGAAGCGGTTGATTTAGATCCAGTCGCGATTAGAGTCACCCAGGAAAATATCGACTTGAATCACGTTTCTGCGCGGATCTCAGCTAAACTTGGGGATTTGGGATCAGTTCTTCAGGGACAAGCTGATTTGGTAGTGGCGAATATAATTGCTGATGTCATTTTGATGCTCTTACCCGATCTTAAGCGCATTCTAAAAGCCAATGGAGAATTTCTAGCTTCCGGAATCATTGAAAATCGTGCTGAAGATGTAGAAATCGGGATGCGTGAGGCAGGACTCGAAGTCATCGAGAAGAAGGAAAATTCGGGGTGGGTACTCTTACGCGCGAGGTGGAAATAGAGTGCATCGCTTTAAGATTACAGAACTCGGAGAAAACGCGTTTTGGCTGCGGGGGGACGAGAGGGAGCATTTGGTCAGGGTCCTCCGTTTGGTTCCAGGCGATGATATCGTAGGATTTGATAACACGGGAGCAGAGTATTATGCGACGATCCTCAAGATTGAGGATAAGAGTGTGACATGTCGAATCTTAGAGACGTCACATCCTGAGGTTGAGGCCAAAACTAAGGTTTATCTCGTAGCAGGACTCTCCAAAGGGGAGAAAATGGAATGGGTGATCCAAAAAGGAACGGAACTTGGAATGTCAGGTTTAGTTCCTTTACGAGTAAAACGGGCAGTTATGCGGCTGGAAGGGAATAAAGCGGTCGACAGGGTGGAACGTTGGCAAAAAATTGCGAGTGAGGCAGCAAAACAATCTCATCGCGTTCAGGAACCTAAAATTTTTGCTGTTGCGGATTGGGTTGAGCTTCAGAAGGTTCTACCCGCGAACACGCAATGGCTAATCCCTTATGAGGAAGAGAAGACGGAACGATTGTTTACTGTACTTAATAGCCTTGCACCTCTACTTCCGATTGCCCTTATTATTGGTCCTGAAGGGGGTTTTGAGCCCTCAGAAGTTACTTGGGCACAAGAACACTTGGGGGCAAAGAGCGTTTCCTTGGGGCCACGGATTTTGCG
The DNA here is from genome assembly GCF_035539115.1 of Desulfitobacterium sp. Taxonomy (GTDB): domain Bacteria; phylum Bacillota; class Desulfitobacteriia; order Desulfitobacteriales; family Desulfitobacteriaceae; genus Desulfitobacterium_A. The sequence goes on from NZ_DATLJA010000086.1 coordinate 42,094, forward strand.
TGCTGAGACAGCGGCGTTGGCTGCAACGGCTATGGTGTTAGCCCATTATGGGGATTTAGGATAAACCCCTTGCGTAACATTGGAGCATGAGAAAGAAAGCTCGGGTCGTGTAGCTTTTCACGCATCCGTTCACTTTGCATCTCCGGGGCTCGCTCACTCGCTTCCGAGGGAGCTTTGCCAAACCCTTTTGCTTACTGCATGTGAACCACTGGCGCCGCTCACCCTCGAAAGCTTTGTTCGCCTTTTCCCCTTCGAGGATAAGTCAACTAAGGTTTGCGTTTCGTTTCTCAACTCAAACCAAGTTTCCTATAACGCCCCTCCGAAGAAATCGTTCACTCCTGCACGTTGCAAAAGCTACGCTATAGGGTCTCTTAAGATTTTTTACAGTATGAAAGTAACAGAGATAGGCGAAACGCTTTACTGAGCGAAGACTTAAAGCACTGGGGCGTATCGCAAATCCCCGTCCGTCTTCTTATGACCCAAAAGAGCCTTTTGTTAGGAATGAAGACTTTAAGTGAGACGCTCACCAAACTTGACTTAAACTCGGAAAAGAAGCTTTAGCGGGGAGGCGCATAGGACGTGCGCCGCCAACAGAGGGCAGCGATGGCACAGGACGTGCCGAGTGCGCCATGGATGGCAAAGCATCTCTGCGAGCCGATTTTTGGCGGGTACCCCTCCCTAAACTCGAGTTTAAGTCCTAGTTTGGTCGGCGTACGCCTCGCCTGAATGGATAACAAATGGCCTCTTTCAGAATAGCCCCGGCGCCGTGATGAGCGGGCAAAGCGTTTCGCCGATACCCTAGGTATCAATTGATCTTGAAAATGAAATTTAACCTTGAATTAAGGGGGTAACGAATATGCCTTTGAATACCAGCAAGGAATCGCTGAAAGTAACTACCCCCAGTGTGTGTTTCCTAACTCTTGGTTGTAAGGTCAATCAGACTGAGAGTGAAGAATTAGCCCAGTTATTCCATAATGACGGATATAACGTCGTGGATTCTTCTGACGAAGCGGATGTAGTTGTCGTCAATACGTGTACAGTAACGAATACGGGTGATGCTAAATCCCGTCAGGGGATTCGTCGCATGATCAAGGCTCACCCGGATGCATTTGTCGTTGTTATGGGATGCTATGCTCAAACCGCTCCAGGCGAAGTCCTGAATATCGAAGGAGTCGATCTTGTGCTTGGGACCCAGGATCGGGGAAAAATCCTTGAGCTTATTGAGCAAGTTCGCAAGGAACAAAAGCCGCAAAGCAATGTACATACGATTTGGGATGCTGTGAAATTTGAAGAGCTCCCCTTGATGGAGGGTGAAAGTCGGACACGGGCAACCTTAAAAATCCAAGAGGGATGTAATAAGTTTTGTACATATTGTATTATTCCTTACGCCCGTGGACCAGTCCGCAGTAGAATTCCTGAGAATGCTGTCGCCGAAGCAAAGAAACTTGTTGCGGCAGGGTACAAGGAAATCGTTTTAACTGGGATTCACACAGGCTCTTATGGCGAGGATCTTGGCGAAGATTGGAATCTCGCGCGTTTGGTTAAGGAATTAGCAAACATTCCAGGGTTATATCGATTGCGGCTGAGCTCAATCGAACCCATGGAGTTTACTCCTGAATTGATTGAGGTCATTCTTTCTTCACCTGCCGTCTGTACCCATCTGCATATTCCTCTGCAAAGTGGGAGTGACGCTATTTTAGTGCGCATGAAAAGGCCTTATACTCTTCGCGAATTTAAGAAACTTATCGATGAGCTCAATCAGAGACTTCCGGGAATTGCGATCACCACGGATGTTATCGTCGGTTTCCCCGGAGAGACGGAGCAAGACTTCCAAGATTCACTTGAATTCGTTCGCTCCTGTCATTTTGCTGGAGCTCACGTTTTTCCGTATTCGAAACGGGAAGGTACTCCTGCAGCCAAGTACCCAGATCAAATTATCAAAAAGGTTAAAGAGCAACGGGTTAAGGATTTGATGGAGGTCGCTCGGCAAAGCCATGAAGATTATGTTGAGAAATGTATAGGGCAGAAGGAAGAGGTTCTGATTGAGCGTGTGAATGAGGATGGAACAGCGACTGGGCACACGCGAAATTATATCCAGGTTAAACTCCCGGCACGTAAGGATGGGAGAGCATGGGAAAACGGAGAACTCGTCGAATTTATCTTTGAAGCGAAGCATATCTGGAAATAGTATGCTATAATCGTTTGAGTTGGACAAATCTCCCAGAGTAACTGGAAATGATTACTACAATAGTCGGGTGACTGACCGAAGGAAATGAAACATATAAAGATAAGGGAGGCTTTTTCATGTCAGATTGCATCTTTTGTAAAATTTTAAATAAAGAAATACCCAGTGAAGTTGTCTTCGAAGATGATCAAGTACTTGTCATTAAAGACATCAATCCTTTGGCACCTGTACATCTGCTCATGATCACGAAAAAACATATCGCAAGTCTGAATGAAGTATTACCTGAGGATGAAGCTTTGCTAGGGCATATCCTGATGTTGGCTCAAAAATTAGCGCAAGAATTTGGGGTTGCGGAATCTGGATACCGTGTTGTTACCAATATTGGTAAAGAGGGTGGGCAGGCAGTTCCACATTTGCATTTCCATGTTCTTGGGGGTAAACCTTTGGGCGTTAACATTGGGTAACTTGACGCGTCCAGCTTCATCCATTATAATCTAAGAGTATATCTGTGATGATCCAGTGGAGGGAGGGATAAGATAATGAGTGAAATTAAAGTTGGAAAAAACGAATCCCTAGATAGCGCACTCCGCCGGTTCAAGCGTACGTGTCAGAAGGCAGGCGTTATTTCGGAAGCCCGTAAACATGAGCATTATGAAAAGCCCAGCGTGAAGCGGAAGAAAAAGTCTGAAGCTGCTCGTAAACGCAAGTTCAAGTAAGGAGATGCTCGAAATTGTCCCTTAAGGATCGCCTCGTTGAGGATATGAAGGTTGCCATGAAGGCAAAAGAGGAGGGGAAGGTCAGACTTTCCGTCATCCGTTTGGCTCGGGCCGCCATTAAGTATGGTGAGATAGACAAAAAAACTGAATTCAATGATCAACAAGTAATTGAAGTTCTTGCGCACGAAGTAAAGATGCGTCGAGATTCTATTGTAGAGTTTGCTAAGGTGAATCGCCCGGATACTGTGAAGGCATTGGAAGAGGAAATCTCCATTCTTATGGAGTACCTTCCTCAACAGCTTTCCGAAGGGGAAATTCGTCAGCTTGCCCAGGAAACGATTACTGAGGTAGGGGCTCAGGGCCCCAAAGACCTTGGTAAAGTGATGGGGAAGATTACTCAAAAGACAAAAGGACGCGCTGATGGAAAACTCGTTAACGAAATTGTGCGTGAACTTCTCGGAGTTTAAGTCTTTTGGGGTTATCTAAACTGAAAACCGATTAAAAGCCTGGCTGCTGTAAAGTAGTCAGGCTTTTAATCATCCAAAGCGAGACAGGGGGACGGTTCTTCTGTCTTAGCTTATTGAAAAACGAGGAGGAAGGTCATGTCAGTACAAACGGTGAGGAATTTTTTTGCCACCAAACATAAAGAGATCCCGATTCTTACCTTTGAAGATACAAGCACAGTTGCAAAAGCAGCTGAATCCATTGGGGTGACACCTGGAGAGATCGCCAAGTCACTTCTTTTGCAAGTTAAAGATGATTTTATCATGGTTCTTATGTCAGGGGATAAACGACTCGATAATCGCAAGTTCAAAGACAGGTTTAAGGCGAAGCCAAAGATGCCGGAAGTAGAACAGGTTTTAAAAATTACAGGTCATCCTGTGGGTGGAGTATGCCCGTTTGGTTTAAAAGAGGAGATTCCGGTTTACCTGGATCAGTCCTTGCGGGCCTATGCTAAGGTCTATCCTGCTGCAGGGGCACCAAATGCAGCGGTGGGACTTAAAGTCGAGGAGTTAGAAGCACTTGTAGCTACAGATTGGGTTGATGTAGCCCAGTAAGCAGGTAAGAAAAATATATGTTTTGTAGACAAAGGAAACGCTTTTCATACATAGATTGAGTACAGTCAGAAGATGAATTGAATATTCTAGGATAAGGAAGCTTAGGGGGGAAGTGGCAAGTAAAATGAATGAGTTATACCTCGCCTTGGGCGATTCGCTAACTACGGGTTACGGTGTTGGAGCGAACCAATCCTTTGCCGCTTTATTTTACAGGAGCTTACTGTCGAGCTTTCCAGGGTTAAAGTATGAGAATCTCGGGGTTAACGGCTTAACGAGTGGTGGACTTATAACCCTAATGAGTCAAAAAGGCGTCTGCTCCTTAATTGCCCAGTCTAAAGTGATCAGCGTGACGATAGGATCTAATGATTTGCTGGCTACTGGCAAAGAACTACTTTCAGGCGCTGGGGCTAATATCGACCTAACATTAGGGAATTTAAATCATAATATCATGTTAATCGGTGGGCATATTCGGGCTATCAATCCCTTTGTTTTAGTCATGATATCAACCCTTTATAGCCCTTTACCCCCGATGAACAAACAGTCTAGGGCTCTAACTCAAGAACTGCTTAAAACGGCTAATCATAGTATTATACGAATGGCCAGGGAAAATAGATTTAGAGTTATACCCGTGGCTAAAGCCTTTAATGGGCAAGAACAGTTACTCCTTGGACCGGATCATCTGCATCCTAATGTAATGGGGCACAGAGCTATGGCTGACCTTTACATTAAATCAATCCAATTGCCTTGAACGCCAATCAAGCACAAAAGTAAACACAAGTTCTATCAGCATGGAATTTTGAAACGATACTTTACTCACCATGAGCCAGCCGGGAAAAATGAATTGTAAATGATTAAACGTTAAATAATAAATAGAGTAATTAAAAGAGCGGGAACTAACCCGCTCTTTTGATTACCTTGCTCTTCTGAAGGATACGCGAGGTGCGAATTGAAGACGGTTCATGAGGTCTTCAGGAGAATTGATTCCTTTCTTGGCCAGGAAACGCTGCATACCCATCGGAACGGGTCGGGTGGTTTGATTAAGGAATTCTGGGTTTTCTCCGCTTGGATTGATTAACTGATTTCTGCGCAAAAACATGTCTTGAATGCCTCCTTCCTCTACTAATATATGGAAATAAACTCACATTTGTTTTATCATGAGCCTCATTAAAAAACAATTCCGATGAAAAACATAAGATATCCTTGACAGGTTCTGCTTTATTCGTATACACTATGATAGTGATAATCACTATCAACCACAGAGAGGAAAAACATAAAACAGACTCTAACCGCGGTGGAGGACCATTATCTTGTAGACTGGCGACGCAAAAAAACAACAAAAGGTAGAGGAGAAGTGAGATCAATGTTCAGTACTTTCATTATTACCCTGCGTGAAGGGGTAGAAATCTCGATCATTTTGGCAGTGATTTTGGCCTATCTCAAACAACTGGGGGCAACTCACACTGCCGGAAAAGTCTGGCTGGGTACAGCAGCGGCAGCTCTGGTTAGTCTTATTACAGGTGGAATTATCTTTTTTATCCTAGGACAAACCGAATTGGGAGATTTTCAGGAAATTTTGGAAGGAACTTTTATGCTCTTAGCGGTCGCCATCTTAACGTGGATGACCGTCTGGATGAAGCGTCAAAGTTCAGATTTGAGTGGTTCGTTAAAGGAAAAAGTGCAGAAGGCGTTAACTAACGGTTCTGTTTGGGCACTGGCTACCTTGGCGTTTGCAACAGTGATCAGAGAAGGGATCGAAACGGTTCTCTTTATTACTGGGACAGCTCAAACGTCTACTGTTGGTCAAGTCTTGGGTGGAACGGTACTCGGATTTGGGAGTGCCGCGATTATCGGTTATGTACTCTACCGAGGAACCCATCGTCTACCCCTTAAGTCGTTTTTCAATGTGATGAGTTTGTTGTTAATCGTTATGGCTGCAGGTCTTGCTTCAAATGGGATACATGCCTTTCAAGAAGTGGCCTGGATCCCGGAAGGCTTCAAGGTCTGGAATACCCAAATGATTCTTAGCCAAGATTCCTCGGCAGGCAGCTTACTCAAGGCAATCTTTGGATATAGAGATAATCCCAATATCGTGTTGGTTATAACCTATTGGGTATATCTGATTCCAGCGTTGATCGTTTACTTTAAGCCCGCTAAGTTAACGGGACGTCGGAATTAGGTTAAAATTTAAGCCTTTCAAAGGCCATCAGAAGGAATCATCGAGACTTCTGGTGGCCGTTTTCTTTCTTGGACGGTAGGTACGTAACTACCGAGGAATTCTCGGTAGTTAAAAAAGAGGGACTCGTTGAGCCAGAATGCATTTAGCCACTCTGGCTTTTTTATATAAAAAAATAGGCGCAAATTACTATTTTGGAAGGAATGCTCAGATAGCATGTTGAATATTAAAGAAGAACTTTCTAAAAATTTAAATAACTAAGTTGCTATAGATAACACTTCGTATGATTTAAGATAAAGAAAAGAATTTTTTTGTCGGATGGCCGATTATGTCTAAACTACGAACGAAGATAAGTAGGTTATTTCTCGAATTTATTTTGCAAAAAGGAGCCGACGCTCTTGCTTACCCCACTAAACCCTTAGCCCCGGTCTAGCCTAATAGCGCATTCAGAAAGATCTGGCCGTACTCAACGGGGCACGAGCCAAGCACATCAGCAAAATTGAAACCATCTACCAGGCACCATGGGTATATGTCCTGGCCCGGATCGACACAGCATCGGAAGTGATATTGGGTGAAGGGGGTCCGTGGGAAACTTTTGGTGTTTTCGATAGGTGGACAGTAGAGATGGTGATAAAAATGTCATCCATTAGAAAACTGGAGTAAACGGGAGCTAAGGAGAGTTTTACCAATTCACTTGAAACGGAATTTTCCCGTGATCTGGTGGACACCTAAATCACTCGTCAGCAGTTTATATGCCCGAAAACTTGTTGTAGATTATCGCTCAGCTTGTCATAGTGCTTTTTATGGGACGCAATCCTCTATAACAGACGTTATTATTTCGACTTGTGGTTAAATAAGAACAACAATGCGGATATAAGGTAAAGAATACAAGTTAACATAATCAAACTAAATACACCTGGTGTTAATCCTAAATAAAGGCTTATTGGTAGTGACCATATAAAGGGGATAAACATCAATCTATACCTTTTTATGATTAGGCAAATAAGCGCAAACAAAGCCGGGGCAAATAAAGTTGTGTAAACGATCATCATAGTACCAAACTGACTCTTTTCACTGCTGTAAGGATTAAAGTAAAGAAGAATAATTACCAGAATCATACTTCCGAAAGCAGCCAATAATCCAGTTATTTTAGCAATTAGCATTTTCATCTTAGAAAACTCCTTTTTGCTAAGTTTATAGAGAAGGAACTGCTCGTTACGAGCAGTTCCTTCAGAGAAGCTAGTAAGTCGAATCTAGCTAGTTGTACCAAATTTGGGCGGAAAGTAAGGAGGAAAACTCACCTGAATGACTATAAGTGGCATTAAAATCATATCCAGTTGATAATCCATAGATACTAATATTATGGTTAGCATATGTTACTAAGTTAGGTAATCCAAAGTCATAGTTGTAATGCTGTGAAGAAAGATCAGAGCCTACCATGGTGTAATTAGAAGTGTACCATGGGTCACCTTGAAAGCTAATCCAGTTTAAGTACCAATAGGTACCTCCCTGAGTCGGTTGCCCATCCCATGTGTTCAGTGAGCGACTGGAAAACCCTACAGTTCCATCTGACCAAACATTCCAATTGAGATATTGGGTTGTTCGAGCTAAAGACCAATAAGCAGGATCTATTGAGTTTATTGTAACTGCAGCCGAGCGTAGTTCGGTTGCTGACATGGGTTGGATTGTAGAAGCCGAGTCGCTTGTAGAAGTTGGGTTCTTTATAATGGGACCAACACTTAATAATTTTGTTTTGTATGTACCTTTTTTAGCATCTACCTCAATCTGAACTTTTTTTGGTACATCTCCGAATTCTACGTGTCCATCCACACTAACAGTTGTTTTATCAGATTCCTTAATTATTTCAACTTTCTTAAACGTTATCGAGTTATTGGGTTCAGAAACCAAGATCTGTTTGTTTTGTTCACCGATAGTTTTTTCAGCGGCAAATACATTCGTTGAGAATCCTAATAGTAAAACAAAAGAAAGGACTAAAATTGAAATCTTCTTAATATTTACCAACCCCTTCATTTTTAAATTGATGACCATTAATTTAATTATAATCAAAGAAACTTACAATAGATACTATTATTTTCCAACAAATATTGCTAATTTTCTTGTTACATTTTTGTTTTTTTAAAAATAAGTAATAAATTCTATAAAGCAAAACGGTAATATAGTCCAAAGCCTCTTTACTTAACAGTCTTTATAGGACGCAAGTTCTGAGCTCCAACTTAATAAATTGATCTGTTAAATCAGTGTACAGCGCAAATCACAATTTAATTGTTGCGTATTTTGCCGATCATCCTCTGTTGTTCAATTCGGATTGTCTGATAGGACAACAGCTGGGTAACGATGCTTGTTGAGTCAAGCTATCATTTTGTCCTCTAGGCTTGGACTATTTAGACTCCTTCCTTCATAAACATGGTTTAAGAAGGGAGGAGTCTTTCGATGTTTGATAAACTTTCTAAAAATGTAGGCGAAGCTTTAGATTTTCCGCCGGATGTCGCAGGCAACGGCCCAAAGATAACGATAACTGGACGTCAGGAGGTCCTGGTTGAAAATTATGTGGAGATCGTTGAGTTCTCAACAGAGGAAATCCGTTTAAGTACGCTCGAAGGGGAGCTCTGTTTCACAGGTCATAGTTTTGTTCTAAAAACAGTGCTAGCTGCGGAACTGCGGATTGAGGGGGAGCTTGATTCCCTAACTTTTCAGGGAGGAAGTGAATCCTAATGCTCGTAGATTTTGGACCATTTTGGCATGGACGGGTCATTTTTGCTGCGCGCGGGGATCAACTTGCTCGCTTTGTCAATGAAGGAATTCGGGAGGGCATCGTTTTTTATAAAACCCAAAAATCGGAGCGGGGTCTTAAAGCTCAAGTTAAAATTGCGGATTTCAAGAAATTACGCCGTGCTGCCCGCCTAACGCATACGCGAGTCCATATTCTCGCAAAATATGGTTGGCCCTTTATTGCCCTCCGCTGGTGGCGAAGAAAAACCTTGATTGCAGGTATTCTCTTGATCGGGATAACACTTGCTGTTTTGTCCCAAATGGTGTTGTCCATTGAAGTGAAGGGTAATAAAGTGATTCCGACGGAGCAGCTCCTTCAAAGTGCAGATAATCTAGGGTTGAAAACCTGGGTTTGGCAGAAAAATGTGGATACCCGTAAAATTGCTGAAGCTTTAGTTGAGGAATTTCCAGATGTGGCTTGGGTTGGGATAGATAATCAAGGAACTCAAATCAATATTAACGTCAAAGAAAAAATCCGCCCCATTGTCCAGACGGAGCGAGGAAATCTTGTCGCCAGTAAGACAGGAATCATTCAAGAGCTGATGGTCATTCAGGGAACTCCGCTGGTTCACGAAGGAGAAACGGTAAAAGCCGGCCAGGTTTTGATTGAGGCTCCAGTGAACCTTGATAATCCAAGCGCTCAGCCAAAACCTGGTGTCGTCTCGAAGCCTAACCCAACTTTGCCCCATGCGATTCCAGCGGCAAAAGGTTTTGCTCGGGCACGCGTTTGGTATAGTGCTGAAGGTAAGGTGCCCTTGACTGAAGATAAAATTGAAGAGAGTGGGCGGAGCGCAAAAGGATGGGGTATAAAAATCGGTAACCGAGTCATAATGGTAACAACACCAGAATCCCCTTTTCCGCAAGTGACGAAAGAAGTTAAGATTTACGCTTATACCTTCGGGAGGAATTGGCACCTGCCTGTCGAAATACTATCCATTGACTATAAGGAATTAGAGACGGTACATCTCGAACGTACAAAAGCCGAAGCCCAACAAATCGCCGAGAAGGAAGCTAAAGCAGAGCTCCAATCGAGGATTTCTCCAGGGGCTAGCATTATCGAGGAGACCGTGCGTGTCTTAGCCAGTAGTGGTGAGGTAGAGCGAGTTCGCGTCGAAACAGAAACGTATGAGGATTTAGCGGTGTATCCGAATCCGTAATGGAGGCGAAAGATTGACGAAGGAATCGAAGATCATTTTGAATGATACAGCTGAAGCGATGAATCTACTTGGATTAGAAGATGCCCATTTGCGACTGTTAGAAGAACGTTTAGGCGGACGGGGCATTGTCCGTGGGGGAGAAATGACCATTACGGGTGAGCCTGAAGAAGTCGAAAAAACGGAAAAAGCGGTCAAAGAACTTTTGGCGATGATTCGACAAGGACATCATTTAACACCTACTGATGTTTTATATATTATTTCCCAAGTCGAAGAAGGACAGGATTCAGGAATGGCAGACACGCTTGCCAAAGTTATCGCGACAACCCATCGAGGGCGTCCAATCAAAGCCAAAACCTTAGGCCAGGCGGAGTACTTAGAGTCAATTGATAAAAATACGCTTGTTTTTGGCATCGGTCCTGCGGGAACAGGCAAAACATATTTAGCTGTCGTCATGGCTGTACGCGCTCTCCGGTCGAAGGCGGTCAATCGGATCGTTCTCACCCGGCCAGCCGTCGAAGCAGGGGAAAAGTTAGGCTTTTTGCCTGGAGATCTTCAAGAGAAAATTGATCCCTATCTACGGCCGCTTTATGATGCCTTATATGATTTGTTAGGTCCGGAAACGGTTCAGCGGTACGTGGAAAAGGGGACGATCGAAATAGCACCTCTTGCCTATATGCGTGGACGAACCCTTGACGATTCGTTTATTATTCTGGACGAAGCACAAAATACGACACCCGAACAAATGAAGATGTTTTTAACCAGGCTTGGCTTCGCTTCTCAAGCGGTAGTGACTGGGGATGTCACGCAAGTTGATTTACCGCGTGGGCACTATTCAGGTTTAGTTGAAGTTCAAAAAATCTTAAAAGATATTTCTGATATCTCCTTTCACTATTTTACAGCGGCCGATGTTGTCCGCAATCCGCTCGTTCAGAAGATTATCCAGGCCTATGAAAAGATGGAAGAAAGCGAAGGTCGGCGGGATTTCCATTAGAATTCCGTTCGTGAAAGAAGGATGTATTTGAAGATTAGGGAACTATGGCCTCTGAATTCCATGACGAATTTCAAGAGAAACACCACTTGGCAGCCCATTATTGCCGTCGTGGTGTATTTTCTGCTATTTACCTTTCTACTATCCTCTGGACTTTTTATGTCCAGATTGCATATTGATTTAGGAGAGCCCAGTACCCAACTCATCAAGGCCCCTTGGACTAAAGATATTGAGGATATGGATAAATATCGTCAAGACCAAGATGCAGCAGCTCAAGCGGTCAAACCTATTTACAAACCGGATGAAGATTATATCGCCAATGTTGCGCGAGATTTAAGCAAGGCGTTTATGGCACTTCAGGAGGCTGTTAATTCTAAAGTGGAGGATCCTGCCAGGATCACGAAGCTTCGCCAAACAACTCCCTTTGCCGCTTTGCCGGATGGGATCTTGGCGAGTCTGATTAAAGCCTCTCCTCAACTCCTTGACGAGAAGGAGCAAACTGCCACCCAACTTATTATGGGTAATGCCCGGGGAAGCGATACAGGAGCACGTGAACCTGGTGAAGTAGTTACACTCCGCGACCGGATGAAACTAGATATTGATAATGCTCCGATGACGGATGATTTTAAAGTATTTTTACAAGCCTTTGTTGAATCGAAAATCACGCATCCGACGTTACTGGTGAATGAACAAGACACCGAAAAGTTACGCCAAACCGCTCGAGCTTCGGTGAAGCTTGAAGTTCATAGTTATAAAGCCGGCCAAAAGATCGTTGGACCCGGTGAGATTGTAGACGAAGGCGTTATGCGGGTGTTGGCTGCTTATGGGCTGGTGGAGAATCGTTCGCCTTGGCGTTCTGTCGCTGGAATAGCCCTTATTGTTTTAATCAGTATGCTATCCATGATCCTTTATGCACGCCAGTATCGACGACATATTCCTCAACTGCTGCCTAAGATGATTTTAGTCGGGCTAAGTATAACCCTTGTCTTGATTATTGGGAAAGCCATTATTGCTTTAAATCTAGGAGGACCCCAATTTAATTCCCTGGTCGGGATGCTCATTCCTGTTGCCTGGGCGACCATGACGATCGCTATTTTGGTCGATCCAGGGACCGCGCTCTTAAGTTCAATCATCTTAGCGGTCTTTGTCGGAATTTTAGCGGATCCAGTCGTGACTACTTCCTTTGGCTTACAGGTAGCACTCGTTGCTTTATTTAGTGGCGTTATTGGGGTGTATAGCGTCTCACGTTTGAGTCAGCGATCAGATTTGGCCCGTGCTGGTTTATTTATCGCCGCAGTCAATATCCTTACTGTAAGCGGAATTGCCCTGACCTCAGGTATGGGACTTTCAGCTTGGGCTGTGGGAATTTTACTCGGCGTTGTTAATGGTTTAGCCTCTTCTGTACTTACGGTTGGTACCTTACATTGGTTTGAAGCCGGTTTCCATATTACCTCGGCGATTCGTTTATTGGAATTATCTAATCCCAATCGGCCCCTTCTTAAACGTTTATTGGTGGAGGCCCCGGGAACTTATCACCACAGCATTCTTGTGGGGAATTTAGCGGAAGCAGCTGCTGAAATCGTCGAAGCGGATGCGATTCTAGTGCGGGTCGGGGCAATGTATCATGATATTGGTAAGCTCAAACGCCCGTATTTTTTCATCGAAAATCAATTTTCTCAAGATAATCCTCATGATAAAATTGCGCCTACGTTAAGTGCGCTCATCATTACCTCACATATTAAGGATGGGTTGGAAATGGCTCGGGAGCATAAGTTGCCGCAGTCCATCCAAGATATTATAGCCCAGCATCATGGAGATAGTTTAGTCAGCTTCTTTTATCATAAGGCGATTGAAGAAAATCTTGAGATTCCCGAAGAAACGTTTCGCTATGAAGGCCCTAGGCCTCAGACGAAAGAAGCTGCTCTGGTTATGCTTGCCGATAGTGTGGAGGCTGCAGTCCGGTCGATGAAGCAAGCTACCCCTGGACGGATTGAAGGGCTTGTTCGGAAGCTGATTAAGGATAAATTTAATGATGATCAACTCAATCAATGTAATTTAACCTTTAGAGATCTTGATAAGATCGCCACCGCGTTTGTCCGAGTTTTGAGCGGGATTTTTCACTCTCGTGTGGAATATCCAGAATTACCGCATAAAACAGAGGATGCGGTACCTGTACTTGCTAGTGAACAAGAAGGTGGTCTAGATAAGGGAGAAGAGAATCAAATTGAATTAGACCGAGGATATACCTTAGATGATACTGAAGATGAAACAAAACAGGATACTTAATGATGATTCTCAAATCTATAGATACGCCTAGAACGAAGGGAGGGAGGAGTTGCCCTAAGGGTAACTCCTAGAATTTGTTATTAGATATTAATTGGGAAGAACAGACGATTCCTGAAGCTGAGCGGGAACGGATTCAAGAATATTTTGAACGAGGAATCGCTGAAGCTCTTAAGGTTGCTGAAGGGTCTGAAGAAGCTGAGATAAGTCTCTCTCTGGTTGACGACAAAAGAATCCATGAACTGAATCGGGAATACCGTGGAGTTGACCGTCCGACAGATGTTCTTTCTTTTGCACTTCAAGAAGATGCGGAAGAGGAACCTGAGATCTTGGATTTTGAAGATGAGATCCTTGGGGACATCATTATCTCCGTTGAGAGAGCGAGAGTACAGGCTGAGGAATATGGGCATTCCTTTGAACGAGAACTTGTTTATCTGGCTGTGCACGGAACTTTGCATTTACTGGGGTATGATCATGAAGCAGAAGAAGATAAGGCAGAAATGCGCCACCAGGAAGAAACGGTGATGAACCGAATCGGTCTCTTGAGAGAGTAAAGGTGGGGAATTCATGGAGAAATATCCGAAGACTAATTCGTTCTGGCGGAGTCTCGGTCAGGCTTACCGGGGAATTAAATATTCCTGGAAAACTGAAAAACATTTCCAATTTCATATTTTTGCAGGAAGTCTTGTTCTAGCCATAGCCTGGTGGTGTCAACTCACGTGGGTGGAATGGGTGCTGATCATCCTGGCGATTGGTAGTGTGATCGCGGCTGAAGTGATGAACACGGCAGTTGAACTTGTTGTTGATTTAGTTCAACCGAATTTTCATCCTATAGCAGGAATGGCAAAGGATGTATCCGCAGGCGCTGTTTTAGTGACCGCCCTTCAGTCGGTGGTTATCGGTCTTTTCATTTTTGGACCGCCGTTATGGCGCTGGATTCTGCATTCGCTGAGGTAGAATTCAAATGTAGCTTTGGGGTCTTTAGTTTTTTTATTCAAGCACTAAATACTAGGAAAGCCACTGCTGAATCGGAGGTGTAATTTATGGATCAGTTTATTGGGATTACCCCCAAGGAACAAGAAGAACTTATTCGGCTTGCCCAGCAGGCTTACCCAAAAGCCTATGTTCCGTATTCACACTATCCAGTCGGGGCTGCAACGTTATGGGCTTCGGGGAAGATCTTTGCGGGATGTAACGTAGAGAATGCTAGCTTTGGGTTAACGGTGTGCGCGGAACGAAACTCAATTTTTCAGGCCATTGCTCAAGGGGAAACAAAGCTAAAGGCTGTTGCGGTGGCCGTTCCTACGGAAGCTTTCCCCTCTCCCTGTGGAGCGTGTCGACAGGTTCTCCGAGAATTTGCAGAGGATTGCCTGGTTATCCTGGTGAATGGGCAGGGAGAAACTCAGCTAACCCATCTCAAAACGTTGCTTCCAGATTCCTTTGGACCGGAGTATCTATAATAAAAGTTATCAAAAGAGGGATGATATCTAGATTATCGTTTTAAAATTTTGGATATCTAACTTAAAGTTAAAATAAAAAGCATAAGCTCAAATAAAAATCTAAACCTAATATTGAATTAAGGAAGTGTAATAATTTGAAATTAACGAATCAATCCTCCGGATTTCGTTCCGGATTTGTCTCAGTTATAGGACGTCCTAATGCAGGAAAATCAACACTCCTGAATCAGCTTTTAGGGCAGAAAATTCTTATTATGTCTGATAAACCCCAAACGACTCGTAATAAAATTCAATGTATCCTTACGGAAGAGCGGGGACAGGTCATTTTTTTGGATACTCCGGGCATACATAAACCCAAACATAAACTCGGGGAATTCATGTTGGATGCCGCTGTCGGTTCCATCCGTGGAGTAGACTTGGTATTATATATGGTCGATGGTTCAGCTGAATTTGGGGGTGGGGAACAATACATTATTAACGCCCTGAAACAGGTTAAAACACCCTGTATTCTCGTTTTGAATAAGATCGATCTTCTGAACAAGGAACAAATTCTCAAGCTGATCCAAGACTATTCTCAACTCGCTGACTTTTTAGCCATCGTTCCGCTTTCAGCTAAGACTGGGGAGAACAAAGAGGAATTACTGAAAGTCATCTTCAATCAATTATCTGAAGGGCCAATGTACTATCCTGAGGATGAAGTAACGGATCAACCAGAGCGTTTCATTATGGCAGAACTGGTGCGGGAAAAAGTCCTTCAGCTCACCCGGGATGAAGTTCCGCATTCCATTGCGGTCATCGTTGAATCGGTTGAAGAAAAAACGACTCTCGTAAAAGTTCGGGCTTCAATTATTGTAGAACGGGATTCGCAAAAAGGAATTATCATCGGTCAGGGTGGGAAACTCTTAAAAGAGATCGGTACTCTTGCACGGCTGGATATTGAAACCTTGCTTGGAAGTAAAGTTTTTCTCGAGCTTTTTGTGAAAGTGAAAAAGGACTGGCGGAACCAGGCTTTGAATTTACGGGAATTTGGTTATTCGAATCGGAAGTAAGGAATTATCTTGAAGAAAGAAGGGGTTGTCCAATGAATCTAGCAGGAATGATTGACCATACGTTATTAAAGCCTGACGTGACCGAGAAGGATATTGTCAAGCTCTGCCATGAAGCGAAGCAATACCAATTTGCAACGGTTTGTGTCAACGGATCCTATGCCCGCACGGCGTCGAAACTTCTCCATGGTACAGGCGTCGGGGTAGCAGTTGTGGTCGGGTTTCCTTTGGGTGCAACCTTAACGGAGATTAAAGTAGCCGAAGTTTTTGCTGCGAAAGCCCATGGGGCTCGCGAAATTGATATGGTTATGAATATCGGCTGGGCTAAGTCTGGAGATTGGGAAACCGTTGAAAAAGATATTGTCCGTGTAGTCGAAGCGGCGCACTGTTGCGGGGTAGCAGTCAAGGTGATTATCGAGACTTGCCTTCTCTCGGAAGAAGAAAAGCGTCAAGCTGCAGAAATCGTTAAGCGTTCAGGCGCAGAATTTATTAAGACTTCTACTGGATTTGCAGGTGGCGGGGCGACTGTAGAGGATGTCCGAAATCTGAAGGCTTGGGTCGGCGACGAAGTCAAAGTTAAAGCCTCCGGAGGAATTCGGACTCGCGAATTTGCCTTGCAACTTATCGAGGCTGGAGCGGAACGTATTGGAGCAAGCGCTGGGATACAGCTCATTACGGAATGAAGTATACTTAGTCAGCGACTGACTAACAATAATGGGGTGTAATCGTGAGTGTTTACCAAGCCGATGCGTTGGTGATCCGAAGTCGGGAATATGGCGAATCAGACCGATTGCTGACGCTTTTTTCGCGAGAACAGGGTAAACTTCACGCTGTGGCTAAGGGAGTTAGAAAGCCTAAAAGCCGACAAAGGGCTGGAGCACAACTCTTTACTTATGCAGATTTCCTGTTATATCGAGGGAGAACGCTGGACACGGTCAATCAAGCCAGCCCCAAAGAAAGTTTCCCCTTTTTGTGGGGCGATATGGAGAAGTGCTTGGCCGCTTCGGCTATTGTGGAGCTTCTCGATATTGGCACGATTCAGGGTCAACCTTATCCAGAATTATTTACTTTAACTTTATCGAGCCTTTTTCTTTTGGAGTATCTTGACCCCGCGCTTCTGCAAAGCGCTTATACTTTACGTTTGCTAACTTATTTAGGATATCGCCCGAAGTTGTCCGAATGCTCGGTATGCGGGCAATCCATCCGTGGAACACGAGTCTACTTTGGCCTTGAAGAGGGTGGAGTCGTATGTGGTCAATGTTTAGGGGATAACGCAAGATTAGGTCGTTGGCTCCAAGCGGGAAGTATAGCTTTTATGAGACAGCTTTTAACGGTTGATTTAACAAAATTAGATCGTCTACGGTGGAATGAAGGAATGAAAAAAGAGATATTAATATGCCTTCAATTCCTGAGTGAACAGACCTTTAATCGACGACTCAAGTCTTGGAGTATGGGGAGCCGCTTGGCAAACGTGGGACAAAACCAGAGCGGGAAGGACGGTCAGGTTAATGAGCGAAGTACTGTGGACAGAACTCGAGAAAGTTGATGTGTTGCGGGAGCGCATGGGGATAAGCTATGAACAAGCACGTTTAGCCTTGGAAGCGACTCAGGGAGATCTCGTTAGGGCCTTAGCTAAACTTGAAGAAGAACAAAGCAGGGACGACGGGTTGGGCGGCCGACTAATGGATGGCCTCAAGGAACAGATAAAACGGATGAACAAAACGCAGCTTCATCTTAAGCATGAGGATAAAACAGTCCTTAGCATGTCAGCGCCTTTAGGAGTCGCCTTGGCGTACACGATTTGGAAGCGACCTACCTTAAGAATACTCGGACTTCTCGGGGCAGCAACGGCCGCGGTCAAACACTATGGGCTCGAAGTGGATAGTTTAGAAGAACAAGAAGAATATGATGAGTATCCTTATGATACTAAGACTGTAATCGTTCCCGATGAGGAATCCGGGAAAAATAGGGAAGCTGGAATTAGTGAGTAATTCAGAACATCCATGAATCGCAAGATAAGTTAAGATATTTGACAGAAGAAAATTACCGGAATATAATAAATTAAAATTGACTTTTTAGTGTAAGGATGAGTCAAAGATTCGACGATCCCTTTAGAGAGCCTAGTGTCGGTGAAAGCTAGGTGGGTTGAAGCGAATTGGGGCAACTCGGAGCACTTTTAACGAAGAGGATCCTCACGTTTGAGGATCAAACAGGGTGGAACCGCGGGAAAAACTCTCGTCCCTGTAGCATTATGCTACGGGGGTGAGAGTTTTTTTATACTAACAGAAAGTATAAGTTTTGGGCAGATAGCATAAGTGCAACTAAGGCTTCCGCCTACGCTAGAGGCTTGGCGCAAGCCAAGTTTTCTTTATTGTTTGCGACTACTCTAAAAAAGCCTTTGGTCTGTTCAGGTCAAATAGGTTGTTACTGGGGTTCTTGCAAGCAGAGTTACGTTACAGACGCTCAGACGTACGCTCGCAGACCAAGCTAAGGGCATAACTGCTGGATGCAAGATGCGGGATAGCCTCCCAATTCGCCGTCCTTGGCTCACGGTCGGCGAGTCACATCACGTGACTCGTCCCGCTAAAGTAGGTGCAGTTCTGCCTAAGCTTGGTTACTGCTCGACGTAGAGTCCTCGCTTACTGTAATCGTAACTCGCTTCGAAGACCACGAGATTAAAGACCCGAGAAGCTACATGACCCAAAATTTCTCATCCTCTGATGGTACTACGTACCCGCATGGAAGTTTACTCTGAAAAATCTATGGAAACGAGGACCCTGTCCCCTCGTTTCATAAAAAATTAATGGGAGGTAAGTTATGAAGTTTCAGGATATGATCTTAACCCTGAATAAGTTTTGGGGTGAACAAGGCTGTATTTTAGCCCAGCCTTATGATATGGAAAAAGGAGCGGGAACCTTTAACCCGAACACTTTTTTAAGAGCACTTGGCCCGGAGCCTTGGAAGGTCGCCTATGTCGAGCCTTCACGGCGCCCGACTGATGGTCGCTATGGCGAGAATCCAAACCGCTTACAGCATTATTTTCAGTATCAAGTTATTTTGAAGCCCTCCCCAGACAACGTTCAGGAGCTCTATCTCGAAAGTCTGGAACGCTTAGGAATTGATGCGAAGGAGCATGATATTCGTTTCGTCGAGGATAACTGGGAATCGCCGACGCTTGGTGCTTGGGGACTGGGTTGGGAAGTCTGGCTGGATGGAATGGAAGTTTCCCAGTTCACCTATTTCCAGCAATGCGGTGGAATTGACTGCAAACCCGTTTCGGCTGAAATTACGTATGGCTTAGAAAGACTCGCCACGTATATTCAGAATAAAGAAAGTGTCTTTGATATCGAGTATGTTGGAGATGTGACCTACGGAGATATTTATTTACAAAATGAAATCGACTATTCGCATTATAATTTTGAAGTTGCGGATGTTGAAGCACTCCAAACCTGGTTCGATATGTATGAAAAAGAGTCGATCCGAGTCGTGGAAAAAGGCCTAGTTTTACCTGCGTATGACTATGTTCTCAAATGTTCTCACGCGTTTAACCTCTTGGAAGCCCGGGGCGCAATCAGTGTCACGGAGCGCACAACCTATATTGCCCGGGTCCGCAACGTGGCGAAGCTTTGTGCTCAAGCCTTCGTAGAGCAACGGGAAAAGCTAGGCTTCCCGCTTCTCAAAGATCAGTCGGGCAAGGAGGGTAAGTAAGATGGCTAAAGATTTTTTATTGGAGATTGGAACAGAAGAACTTCCTGCTAAATTTGCTCCCAGCGTGTTACAACAACTTGAAGAAAAGGCTCGCGAACAACTCCAAGATTTGCGCTTAGATTTCACAGAGTTGAAAGTTTACACGACACCTCGACGGATGGCGGTTCTCATAAAAGATTTAGCGGAAAAACAAACGGATTTAGCTGCTGAGGTTAAAGGCCCTGCTGTCAAAGCCGCTTATGATGCAGAAAGAAACCCTACCAAAGCGGCTCAAGGGTTCGCTCGAGGACAGGGTGTGGAGCCGAAGGATCTCTTTGAACAAGAGTTAAACGGCATTCCTTATGTTTATGCCCGCAAATTCGAAGCAGGAAAGCCTGCCGCGGAACTCCTTGCTCAGTTTTGTTTAGATCTGATTACCGGGTTGCATTTCCCCAAACCGATGCGTTGGGCTGATCTTGACTTTCGGTTTGCCCGTCCGATTCGCTGGATCGTTGCTCTTTTTGGCATTGAAGTGATTCCCTTTGAATTTGTCGGTTTGACGTCGGGTCGAGTGACTCGAGGACACCGGACACTGGGTCATGACGTAGAGCTTAAGAATCCCACACACTATGTGGAGGATTTGCGTAAAGTCTATGTTATGGTCAATCCCGAGGAACGGAAAAAGGTCATTGGGGAACAGATTCAGAAATTAGCGCAACAAGTGGGTGGGTCGGTCGATGAGGATGCGGAGCTGCTTGAAGAAGTGATGCATATCGTGGAGTACCCAACCGCACTGATGGGTGAGGTCGCGAATAAATATATGCACCTGCCGGAAGCTGTGATTACAACCCCAATGAAGGATCACCAACGTTATTTTCCCGTTCATGGCAAAAATGGCAAACTGTTGCCCTATTTTATCACGGTTCGTAACGGCGGTACCCATGCTTTAGATAAAGTGAAAGCCGGAAACGAAAAAGTCTTGAAGGCACGTTTAGAAGATGCAGCCTTCTATTATCGCGAAGACCAGAAGCAACTCCTAGCTGATTTGGTCGGTAAACTCGAAAAGATTGTTTACCACGATAAACTCGGAACGGTTCGTCAGCGTGTCGAGCGGGTACGCGAACTTGCACGAGCGATCTCCGAACAACTTGGTCTTGGCGAAGAGAAAAAATCGTTTATTGATCGGACAGCACTGCTTGCGAAAGCTGACCTCGTGACGCTGATGGTCTACGATTTTCCTGAGCTCCAGGGAATCATGGGTGCGGAATATGCAGCCTTGAGTGGAGAGCCCCAAGAGGTTGCGACCGGAATCTTAGAGCATTATCAACCGCGATTTGCGGGAGATGCGTTACCCCAATCTCTAACTGGCCAAGTTGTCAGCATCGCCGATAAGCTCGATGCGATTGTCGGATCGTTCGGGATTGGACTCCAACCCACCGGCTCCCAAGATCCGTATGCTTTGCGTCGTCAGGCCCAAGGGGTTGTGGGGATTCTCATTGCAGCGGGATGGGATATTTCTTTGGAGAAGCTTTTTGCTGCATCTTATGAAAGCTTTAAACGACAAGGCGTCAAACTTCAACCCTTAGCTGAAAGCTTACCAGCGCTTCATGATTTTTTCCTGCAACGTCTGCGCTATGTCCTCCAAGAGCAGGGTCTCCGCTATGACACGATTGATGCCGTACTGGCTAACGACGGCGACAACATAACACATTTAGCTAAAAAGGCTTCAGTACTCACTGAAAAACGGGAAACTCCGGAATTCACTCCGTATTCGCAAGCCTTTATTCGCTGTTTGAACTTGAGCAAAAAGGCCGAAACTCAGGCTTTGAACACGAAAGATTTGGTTGACCCAGCTGAAATCGCACTCTCTGAAGCAATTTCCCTGCGTCAGGAGCGTTTTGATAATCTAGTGACGATGGGCGAATACGCTCAAGCTTATCATGTCGCATCGGAACTCGTTCCGTTCATTGAGGCTCTTTTCCAAGCAGTCATGATTATGGTTGAGGATGAAAAACTCAAACAAGCTCGTCTGGCTCTCTTAAGCGAGTGTGTGGAAATGCTCGGGTGCTTAGGAGATTTGAGCGTGTTGGCGTAAAACAATTTGGACAATATGCCAAATTGAATAAGTCAATGACAGAAAACGGTGGACAGATTCGTGAGAATTTGTCCACCGTTTTCTGTTATATTTATAATTGAGTGAGGTGTGTTATGTCTATTGCTTGCATTAATACTTATTGTTAGGTAGTCAAACAATTTTCAGTCTATTTGAAGGATTCCATATGGTAAACAAAGAAATTACCAATAACAGGTTAATTCACGTGCTTCATATTATGTGTTGCATAGGTTTTGTGGTTACTTCTGTCACCGTCTATGGATGTCTCAAAAAAAGCGCAATTCCGGTCTGCTTCCCAGCTAGCCACATTCACCACTGGAAGATTGAACCTTAGCACTTGCCGCCCCTCGCCTCCGTACCGTGGTTGATTGGGACGGAACTTCGTTGACAATAGTCGGTGACGAGTTATTGCTGGTGGTGACTCAGCGAATTCCCAGTCGTCTCGCAAACTTGATGTAAGGCCATTATGTTAAAAGGAAGAGGGTCATTAATTTGATGAGAATGCCGTTTCGTCCACCTACTGATTACTACTGTGAAGAGTTGGCTTCGATAGATGAGCAGATTTGTGGATTGCTGGCAAAGCGTAAAGAGCTTTCAAATAACAATCCGGGATTTCCACATCTTGATCGGATTTCAGCGTGGAGCCAGCAGTATGGACTCAATGAAGATATGATTCTAAGGCTCTTTGGATATATGTACAGTGAACATCAGTTTGTGCCACTAGTAGAACCCGCTGGATTTTTAAAGTTCGTACCTATTTTAAAATCCGCTAAAATTGATGGCGTATTCTATGCTGTTACTCACATGAAACAATACAGTAATGCCAGTGTGGTGTTCGTTGAAACCGAAGTCAACACTGAAGAACCGTACCTCAGACTGGGACATGCTAGCTTTGAATTGTTTATCTCTTCAAAATATCAGTGCCGACTTGACAGTGGATGCGGACAAAAAAAGGGAATGCAGCATTCCTTTGTCGTGATACCGCCGTTGCCGGACGAGGTGGATGGACTTGAGTTCCGTTTGACCGTAAAACCACATCGGGAAGTACCTGAGATACATGAGGTATTTTTAACGGAAACAACTGTTACAATCAAGTAAGGATGGAGTCAAGTGGGAGTATATGTGCCTCTATAAAGTCTATATTGTTAGATGAGAATAACCGCGTCTGGAATTCAGGACGTGTACGCTGTGACACATTCGTAGGATATTGTACACTAACATTTATCATATCTTATTAAGATGGAGGTGTTAATTTTGGACAAAGTTAAAAAGAAAATAGGGTTAGGTTCAATTTCTTTACTATTATGTGTTATGGGAATATTATTTTCCTTTTCCTTTGGAGATAAAGGGTGCTATGGAGATGCTATATTAAAATCTATAGGAATAAAATCATGGTCAAATGGTAGTAGCGGAATACATTACACAATATTCTATTCTTCTATATTTTTTATACCATCATTTATTGTGGGTTATAAGTTTAAAAATAATTTAGGGGCTACGTTAGGTAAAATAATATCTTTAATCATACTCATATTTATTATAATTGGAATTCCAGCATTGATTGCGTAATATCCTTATATTGTGAGGGTGTTTAAAGGAGGATAGAGAGAATGATTTTTCTTTATGTAATTCTACTCTTTATTATCATTTATTTAGCAGTTAGGTTAGCGATAAACCCATTAATACCTAAAACAACGGAATTAGAAATTGATGAAAATGATGTTAGTTTGGTTAAGTTGCGAGATATTGAAGTTTTAACTAATACGGAGCTTGAAGAGGTAATTGAACTATTCCATAGTAAAAGTGTTAAAAATGAAGATAGACGGCAATATGAGAACTACTCAAAAGTTCTTAACGAATTACGAGAGAGTGGATTTTTCACACTTGAGGAGTATGCCAAGAGGATGGAGAAACTGAATAACTATTTTAATAAGCGTTAAATTCTCCAAAGCCATGATGCGCATTCTTCCTATATTATGCAGTAAGGTCTCGCAGTGGTTCATGGTCATTGTTAAAGCTTAACCATCATTTTTTAAAGCGCAAGGCCCAATGGCACATTTGCCACAAACATCACATAATCCTAAGTCGGGAAATTCTTGATTCACTTTTAAAAGCTGTTCATAACATTTTTGCTTATTTAAGCCTTCTTGAGTTAACGATCCTGTTGGACAGTTGTTGATACAAAATTGACATTTTCCCTCTCTTTTGTAGCTACAGTACTCCACGGCGGGTCGAGGAGAGGGAGGAACTTCAGCTGAAATAATGAGACTACCAAAGCGACCAGCACAACCTGACGGGGTGATTAACATCTGGTTCAGGCCAAAGGTACCTAGGCCAGCAACATAGGCCACACTTTTATGGGACCAAACCGCCGTTAAATCTTGCTCGTTAAAATTATGAGTGGCCTTTTGTGTAACGGCCGATATTCCAGAGGACGCGAGTTCTCTTTTTAATTCTTGACTGATTGTTTCGATGAGCGCATTGGTATCAATATAGGCGGCAGACCATTCCAGGGGGATATTCGGGCTCTTGCGATGAGCTTTGACGATGTCCTCCGCAAAAGGGAGAAAGAAGGCCACAACGGTCTTAGCAGTAGGCAGTAAATCAGTCGGCAGTAAATGATGGGGTCCAATAATTTCTTTCATTTGAGTAAATAAAGGGTCATGGGCAGAGGCGAACCCGATGAGTGGTCTCCTATAACAAGTGACTGTCTGCGCGTTGTTAATCTGCTCGTTAATAATTTCTATGATTTGATTCGCTATATTTAACAACATGTTTACCCCCTACTCTTAACTTCAATGCTACTGCCTATTTTAGCATGTTCGCTGGAACAGATGACTAAAGAGCGAAAGGAAAAAGCCAGGACCATGTATAAAATTATTTTTATACTGAACAATATATTGCAGGAAAAAATGAAATTGTGTGGAATAATTATCTATTAGGTCTAAATTAGTATGTCACATTTAAGCTAAGTTAAGCATATATCTCTGTCATGGGGCAATTTTGGATTGGGGTGAACGGGTTGGAATTGTCGGAACGTCAATCGCGTATCGTGGAAATTGTGAAAAATACAAGTCCGATTACAGGTGAACAAATTGCAGCTAAGCTGGACTTAACGCGAGCCACCCTGCGTCCAGATCTAACGATACTGACGATGGCCGGTGTTCTGGAGGCTCGTCCCAGAGTCGGGTATTTTTACCGAGATAAGCATGAGCCATCCCCATTATTAGTATATTTGCGTCAGTTGCGAGTAGGGGACTTCAAGTCTGTACCGGCGGCGATTCGCCCTGATATCAGTAATTATGATGCTATTGTCACGATGTTTACCCAAAATGTCGGCAGTCTTATTGTTGTTTCCGAGGATCGTGAACTGCTCGGAATGATTTCACGGAAAGATCTACTGAAAGCAGCTTTAGGAAAAACAGATCTTCAGCAGGTTCCGGTAGGCGTCATTATGACTCGGATGCCCAATATTATTATGACAACGCCTGATGAACTGGTGCTCGACGCCGCGCGAAAGTTAATGCAACACCAAATTGATACGTTACCCGTCGTCGAAGGGTTTATCAATGAGCATGGGGATGAACGTTATGAAGTGGTTGGACGTTTCACAAAAACGAACGTGACCAAGATCTTAGTTCAAATTGGAACGCTAGGTCAATAGTGTGGAGGTGCTCGAGTGACGAGAGAAATGCCTGTGATTTATGTAATTTCTGATGCTTTGGGAGAAACGGCGGAATTTGTGAGCCGAGCTTCTGCAGCACAGTTTAGCGGAGTCCGAACAAGGATTCGAATGGTACCGCATGTGCGGAACGAAGCACATATCGATGAAATTTTAGAAGACGCTGTCCACGAGCAGGCGATTCTAGCCTATACTTTGGTTTTGAGCAATCTGCGTCATTATCTTGAGGAACAGGCAGTTGAAAAAGGGCTAAGAACAGTTGATATTCTGGGTCCGTTGTTAAAGATATTATCTGAAGAAACGGGCTTGGAGCCAAGCAATATCCCGAATATTACGCACCGTATGGATGAGCAGTATTTTCGTAAAGTAGAGGCGATTGAGTTCGCTGTTAAATATGACGATGGAAAAGACCCTCGAGGAGCACTTTATGCTGATGTTGTGCTCATCGGAGTGTCTCGAACTTCAAAAACCCCATTAAGTATGTATTTAGCGCATAAGGGAATTAAGGCAGCTAATATCCCACTCGTACCCGAGGTTGCCCCCCCGCAGGAGTTATTCGAGGTTTCTCCACGAAAAGTCGTGGGACTGACGTTAAGGCCCGATCATTTAAATGAAATTCGCAAAGCACGTCTGAAAACCTTAGGTTTGGGAGCTTCTGCTGATTATGCAAGTTTAGAACGCATCATGGAAGAATTAGAATATGCCCGCGGAATTATGCGTAAGGTAGGATGCCCGATTCTTGATGCCACAGGAAAAGCTGTGGAAGAAACAGCAGCCTTAATCTTAGAAATTTTATATAAGGGGGAGCGAAATGTTTAAGAAGTATGTATACTTATTCCGTGAAGGGAAAGCCTCTATGCGCGATTTGCTAGGGGGAAAAGGAGCAAACTTAGCCGAAATGACGAATATCGGGTTGCCCGTACCTCCAGGGTTTACGCTTACCACAGAAGCCTGTAATGAATACTACACAACAGGTGCTCAATTTCCAGCAGGACTTTGGGAACAAATTACTCCCGCTTTAAAAGTTGTCGAAGAAGCAACCGGGAAGACCTTTGGAGATCAGAAAAATCCATTGCTCGTTTCGGTTCGTTCCGGGGCAAAATTCTCCATGCCGGGGATGATGGACACGATTCTTAATCTTGGCTTGAACGATCAAACGGTCCTAGGTTTGTCCAATTCTACCCAAAATGACCGCTTTGCCTATGACAGCTACCGACGTTTTATTCAGATGTTTGGAAATGTTGTTCTCGAAATCGAGCATCATTTCTTTGAGAGAATTTTGGATGAAGCAAAATCAAAACAAGGTGTAACCTATGATTCCGAGCTTTCGACTGATAGCTTGAAGCAGGTTGTCGAAGAGTATAAAAAGTTAATCCAACAAAAAACTGGCAAGCCGTTTCCGCAAGAACCAATTAAACAATTGGAACAAGCGGTTCTCGCCGTTTTCCGGTCCTGGAATAATGACCGGGCTATCGTTTATCGTAGAATCAACGCTATTCCGGATGATATTGGAACGGCCGTCAATGTTCAGTCCATGGTTTTTGGAAATATGGGCAATGACTCCGGTACCGGGGTAGCCTTTACGCGGAATCCTTCAACGGGAGAAAAAGCGCTCTACGGGGAATATTTAATGAATGCTCAAGGGGAAGATGTGGTTGCTGGTATTCGTACGCCGCAACCGATCAAATCCCTAGAGAAAGAAAACAAAGCTATTTATGATCAGTTTGTGGAGATTTCTTCTCGTTTGGAAGCGCATTATCGGGATATGCAAGACATCGAATTTACGATCGAGAAGGGACGTCTCTTCTTCTTGCAAACTCGGAACGGTAAACGAACCGCTCCGGCAGCGATTCGCGTGGCTGTGGAACTCTGTCGTGAAGGTGTAATTTCTAAAGAAGAAGCGATTACGAGAATTGAACCCGGACAACTTGATCAACTTCTGCACCGTCGGATGGATACCCAAGCGAAACTTGAAGTTTTGGCTAAAGGCTTACCGGCATCTCCAGGAGCAGCATCCGGTAAAATCGTCTTTGACGCGGATGAAGCTGCACGTCTGGGCCATGATGGGGAAAAGGTCATCTTACTTCGCACCGAAACTACTCCAGATGATATTCATGGTATCCTGGCGGCTCAAGGAATTCTGACCAGCCGTGGCGGAATGACGAGTCATGCCGCAGTTGTCGCCCGCCATATGGGAAAACCAGCAGTCTGTGGTTGTGAAGCGTTGAGGATTGATTATACTGAGCATACAGTGGCGATCGATGGCGTGGTTTATCCAGAAGGCACAATTCTGTCCATCGATGGTTCAACAGGTCGGGTCATCAAGGGAGCTGTCCCAATGATTGATCCCGAGTTGAGTGAGGAATTTAAAGTGTTACTGGTTTGGGCAGACGAAATTCGGAGTCTGCGCGTATTGGCCAATGCCGACAATCCGAAGGATGCCCAAAAAGCGCGGGATTTTGGCGCTCAAGGCATTGGACTTTGCCGGACCGAGCATATGTTTATGGATCCTGCACGGATTCCGATTGTCCAAGAAATGATCCTCTCGCAATCTTTGGCGGAGCGTGAAACGGCTCTTGCTAAACTTCTGCCAATGCAGGAAGGAGATTTCTATGGCATTCTTAAAGCGATGGCGGGCTTACCTGTAATCATTCGGTTACTCGATCCACCGCTACATGAATTCCTTCCTAATGTTGAAGACCTTGTTGTAGAAATCACTAAACTCAAATTGACCGGAGCAGATCCTGAGGAACTCAAAGATAAAGAAGTGCTCTTAAGAAAAATTCGCGCACTTGCCGAGCTAAATCCGATGCTCGGACACCGTGGTTGTCGTTTGGGAATCACTTTTCCCGAAATCTATGCAATGCAAGCTCGGGCAATTTTCCAAGCTTCAGCCCGTCTCGTCAAGGAAGGGTATGAAATCCATCCGGAAGTCATGATCCCACTTGTCATTCATGTTAAAGAGTTAGAAATACTGCGTAAACTGACCGAGGACACAGCCGTAGCTGTCATGGCAGAACAAGGCGTTACCTTCGCTTATAAAGTTGGGACGATGATCGAAGTTCCTCGAGCTGCGCTGACTGCCGATGAGATTGGGAAAGTTGCAGATTTCTTCTCCTTCGGTACGAATGATCTTACGCAAACGACGTTAGGCTTCTCGCGTGATGATGCCGAAGGAAAGTTCCTCCCCGCCTACCTCGATCAAAAGATCTTGGCGCAGAATCCCTTTGCTGTGATCGATCGTGATGGCGTAGGGAAACTGATGAAAATGGCCGTCCAACTTGGGCGTTCTGCTAATCCAGAGATTGAGCTCGGAATCTGTGGCGAACATGGGGGAGAACCTTCTTCAATTGAGTTCTGTCATTTGCTGGGACTCAACTATGTTTCTTGTTCCCCGTTCCGCGTACCTCTTGCTCGTTTAGCTGCGGCACAAGCCTCTGCAAGCAACAAGGGGCAATAAATTAAAATTGGATACAGAATAGTAATAGGCCTGATAACCTTACACTAAGGATTAGGGAAATAGATTTTCCTATAAAAGTACATGGGTACTGTCTTTTAAAGACATTACCCATTTATTTTAGAGATAGGTTCATGCGAATGCCGGGAAGAAGTCGTGAAGTCCGGCGCTGACTTTGAAGTGTATATGGCGGCAAAGTCATCACTGAAGGAACTCCTGAAGAGATACGGGACAATCGAAATTCTATAACAGGGCGATTTATTTGAGATTTTTAGATTAAATATAGAGCGTTCATAGATATAAATAAGGATATAAAATAAGCGGGGAATTCTGTTAGGTCAGAATTCCCCGCTTCGATGGATAGGGGAGAAGAACGATTAGACAGTTAACTCTTGATGGGCTTTTTTTAACAAATCAGGGATCTCCAGCTTTTGGGGGCACTGCTGCACACAAAGGCCGCAGGTAATGCATTGATCAGCTCCTGAGCCGGGAGTACGTAGATTTCTTTGATAAAAAAGCTTATCTATGCCTTGGGGCTTGGAGAACTGATAGCTGTTATAAACTTTAAAGATTTCCGGGATATTGACTCCTTGCGGGCAGGGCATACAGTATTTGCAGCCTGTGCAGCCAATCCGCTTTCTCCCTTCATAAACATCCTGGATTTTGCGGATTAACTCCAGATCGCTTTCTGACATGACATTGGGAGTATCATGCTCAAAGATTCTCAGATTGTCTTTGAGTTGATCCAATGAACTTGTACCGCTTAAGATAACGGAAACCTCAGGCCGGTTATAATGCCAGCGGAAGCACCATTCAATGAGTGAGCGCTTTTCAGGATAAGTATTGATTAATTCAGTTACCTCTGCTGGGATATTATTTAACAGAGAGCCTCCACGCAGCGGTTCCATGATGATCATGGCCAGACCTTTTTCTGCTCCATATTTCAGCCCCTCAATACCGACTTGTTGGTGTTCATCTAAAATGTTGAGCTGAATTTAGGCCATTTCCCAATCATAGGAATCCACAATTTCCATAAAAGCAGGGAAGGTGTTATGGATGGAAAATGCTTTGTGGCGAATTTTCCCTTTTTCAAGCATTTTATCGAGGAAGGTGAGTCCATCGTATTTTTTTACGGTTTCCCAATGTTCATGATTTAGATTGTGGAGCAGGTAAATATCAATGTAATCCGTACCGAGCCGCAAGAGCTGTTCATCCAGATATTTTTCAAAGTCGGCATGACTGGTGATATTGAAGATTGGGCTTTTCGTGGCTAAATAGGTGCGTTCACGGTAGCCGCCTTTCAATGCTTTCCCAGTAATTACTTCGCTGTCTTTGTAAATATAGGCGGTGTCCACGTAATTGACACCATGATCAATAGCATAGCGGACCATTTCTATCGCGTCAGCTTCATTAGAGGGAAATCTCATACATCCAAGGCCAAAGCGCGATACCTTTAAACGGGTTTTACCAAATTGAACATACTCCATTGATGGGTTACTTCTTTCTATAGTTTTATTAAAATAATTTAATATAAAAATGACTTCTTAATTTTTTTCAGGTTTCACAACAAGAAGGAATGGGCAATCCTGCGTCATAAGCATGGCAGGCGTTATGGTAATAATCGAGCTTATGATCAAGCAAACGGAGATTTTCTTTTAAATCCTCCATTTGCTTCAATACATCTTCTTTATGCTTAAGCAGCATATTGTGACGGGCATGAAGGGTATGATCGCCTTCATTTTGCCAGTCCGTAAATTGCTTGATCTCCTTGATCGGCATTCCCGTATTTTTTAGACAACAGACAACCGAAAGCATATCCAGATCAGCTTCGGTAAAAACGCGATTGCCGGCTTTCGTCCTTGAGATGCTGGGCAGTAAGCCTTCGCGGTCATAGTATCTTAAAGTATAGGTTATTAATTGCATCTTCTTGGCGGCTTGTGTTATGCTGTATTCCACGATCATCGTCACCTCGATTTTTATTGTATAATACTATTGTACGACTTACAGTTAACTCTAAGTCAAGCTTATCCATGGGAATTTTTTTTACAAGCTGCCTATTGACTTATAGTTAACTCTAAGATTTATACTCACATATATAATCAATTCTAGGAGGGTTATTGATGAAAGTTATTGCAATTAATGGGAGTCCCCGTAAAAACGGCAATACAGGACAAGCACTGCAGCTTATGGCTGATGAGTTGAAAAAGGAAGGCATTGAAGTCGAGATCATTCAGATCGGACACAAGAACATTCATGGCTGTATCGCCTGCGGACACTGTTTTACTTCCGAACAGAACCAATGTGTTTTTAAAGATGACATTCTCAATGAGGTAGCGGCCAAAATGCGCGAAGCCGACGGATTTATCCTGGGTTCGCCAACGTATTATGCAGGAATTGCCGGGACCATGAAATCATTTCTCGATCGAGTATTCTATACCAGTTCGGGCTATTTTAAATATAAGGTTGCGACTTCAGTCGCAGTTGTTCGTCGTGCCGGCGGAGTGGATGTGGTACATCAGCTTAATAACTATCTCAATTTGGCACAAACTGTTACCCCGCCGTCTCAGTACTGGACTGTTGGCTATGGCAGAAGCGAAGGAGAAGTTCACCAAGACGGAGAGGGTATCCAGACCCTTCGTAAAAATGCCCGGGCAATGGCTTGGCTACTCAAGGTGATTGATGCCAGCAAAGGCAAGATTCCTTTCCCGATTGAAGAAGAGCGTGTTATGACCAACTTTATTCGCTAAGGATTAAAAGATAATACTGAAAAGCCAGTTCAAGCAAGGAGCAACGATATAGGCTCT
The DNA here is from genome assembly GCF_035539115.1 of Desulfitobacterium sp. Classification (GTDB taxonomy): domain Bacteria; phylum Bacillota; class Desulfitobacteriia; order Desulfitobacteriales; family Desulfitobacteriaceae; genus Desulfitobacterium_A. Next base: position 73,690 of record NZ_DATLJA010000086.1, read on the forward strand.
GAAGGTTTTATTATAGGAGAAAGAACAAAACCAAAAGTGACATGCGAATTTTGCATGTCTTTTTTCTTTTTACCGGGAGTATATTTCGCCGAAAATAATTTGAAAAACTTGAGTTATAAAATTTATTTTTTTAAAAATTTGACTTACATATCAGTTTGATATAATATTTATATATCAAACTGATATATGCGTAATTGTTTGAGTAAAGGCTCAGGAGGCTTAAAATGGCAAATGAAAAGAAAATGGATTGTGTGATTCTTGGACTGTTAAGTCATGAATCGCTGACGGGGTATGAGATTAAAAAAAGAATAGATACAACACTTAAATTTTTCTGGAGTGCAAGCTTTGGAAGTATATATCCAACACTCAATTCCCTCGATCAAGACGGCCTAGTAACAAAGTTGGAGATAACAGATAAGGGAAGAGATAAGGTAATTTATACAATTACGGATGCGGGAAGAGAGTATTTAAAACAATGGCTTGTACTTCCTGTGACAAAGGATGAGTTAAGATACGAGACTTTATTGAAACTTTTTTTTGGAAGTGAGATTGGCCCAAAGGTAACGATCGGTCACATCCTAGATTTCGAAACAAAGATCAAATGTGAATTGCCCTATTTAGAAGGGGCTGTTCGCGAATTAAAGAAGATTCAGAAAGAAGAGGAGGCGCATAGCTACTATCTGTTGACAGCTCTATTTGGAGAAAAAGTTTATAAGACATATATAGAGTGGTGTGAAGAGGCCAAAAAGATCCTGGAGGGCTAAGGCATGGATAAAAATATTAAGCTGGCAATGATTGGTGTTGTCGTATTGGTAGGTTTATTTGTCTTTTGTGGCATTGCCTTTAATCAAGTGTTTCGATATATCAGTTACTCTTTTTATAAGAATACGGAACAATATACACAGGGAGATAACGCAGTTAAAAAATTAGAGATAGGTAAAGAAAAAAATTTAATTGGATATGTAAGAAGCACTGATTATACTCAAGCCAAGAAAACGATTCTTTTCTTTGGTGGCTCTAAAGAAATAGCTTACAATGCGGTATTAGACTATGGTAAGGTTTTTGATGATTATGCATTTGTATCTGTTGATTACCCGGGAAGTCAGGAAAGCAAAGGATCAATGAATTTACAAACCATGCAAGAAGCCGCATTAAGATTCTATGATTATATAGTCGATTTGGATTATATAGATAAAGATAATATATATATTATGGGAAATAGTTATGGGACAGGTATAGCAACCTATCTTGCCTCAGAAAAAGGCTGTAAAAAGTTGGTATTAGTTACTCCATATCGTGATGTTTTTGATTTATACAATGCAATTATTCCAATCTTTAATAGTCCATTGGGCTGGTTTATTACAGACAATATTAATACAAAAGAATATGCGCAATCTGTAACAGAACCAACTTTGATTATCACATCCGATTCTGATGGTACACTGGATCGGTCGATTTCCTATTCGTTAGTAAATTATTTTAATGATGCTCGTGTTACTGAATTTCAAGGGATTAAACATGCAGGGTACCTCAAGGATGAAGGAGTTGTTTCAACGATTAAAAATTTTTGTGATAATTTAATATTTTTTTCGGAGATTCCATAGTTATAGCCTGCATTCCCGGATTATTATAACGAGGTATTGAAAAAGCCCATATCTACAGTCCTTTTTCGTCAGCCTTGTTATAAAGTATTATAACGAAGCTCACTTGGTAATTCTCTACAAACGTTGATTTATTGGGCTTTTAAGGCTCCTTGTTATAATTTTAGCGGGAATGCAGGTTATAGGACATGCGTGTTAGGGCAAGGATTTGGGGGGATGTGAATGATTGAATATAATCTGGGGAAGAAGGTCAACTTTGAACATCTTGTACAACTTTTCAACCAGGCAGGCTGGACAGATAAAACATCGGATCTAGACCGTCTACAGTTAATGGTTGAGAATTCACAAATTGTTGTCACTGCTTGGGATGAGGGGAATATGATTGGTTTCGCTAGGTGCGTTACTGATCATGTATTCAATGGCCAAATAAATAACGTTATAGTTGATCAAGAATACCGCGGTAGGGGAATCGGTAAGGGACTTATTTCAAACATTCTTAACAGTAGTAAAATGGTTACTTACATTCTTAGAGGTGACACTGAAAATGTAGATTTTTACAAGCATATGGGATTTAAAGACGCCAATTTATCTTTGGTTTATAACCGAGTTGAATAGAGACCGAGGCTATTTAGGAGTTACAAAAGTTCGTAACTATTTATTCATTTCGGAACTACAAGAGAGTTGATTATTAAAGCAAAGAAATGGGGACCGGACGCTGAGTGGAAATTCTTATATTGTGCAATTAGCCTAAGCAGAATATATGTTATTGAATAACAAGAAGTGGTCCATAATGGTTAAAAACCGAGGTTGGTCCTTGATGATAGCGGCAGCTCAGGCTAAAGTTAACAATTAGGACTTATCTCAGAAATGATATAAGCATAGACTATTTAAGACTAGTCTTATTAAAAAATATAGGGTATGGGAACTTAACTTTATTTGATTTTAAGTACCCATACCCTTATTTTTATTAAAAGCTATATTTTTGAGATATTAATTAAAAAATGGCTATTGCGCACTTGTAGGATATAGCACTAAACCGCTGGCGCGGTGGTTTCCGTAGTATAGCCCCTGTTATTCAACCGAATGTTGCTGTTAACTATTACTTCTCGTTCATATCTCCTGTAAAATATTAGAGATTTTATTTTAAAGGAGATGTTTCGATCTATGACAAAAGAAGAGGTTTTAGCGAAGCTGCAATTTGATGTGGAACTCAGGGGGCTAAGCAAGCATACCCAGGCTGAATACCCTACCAGAGTCAAAATCTTTCAGGATCACTTTAATAAACCTGCAACCGAGTTAGGTGAAGAGGATATTAGACAGTTTCTCCACTATCTCACCACAGAAAAAAAGCTTGCGCCTGTGGTGCAGGGCTTCGCCTCAGTGAAGCAGCCTCCCTTAAAGTTTCAGATATCGATAGCAACAAAATGCAGTTGTTCATTCGCAATGCTAAAGGCAGCAAAGATCGATATGCTCTGCTTTCACAAGCCAATCTCGATATCCTCAGAACATACTGGAAAGCCTATCGCCCTTAAAGAATGGCTTTTTTACAGCAGGAATAATACCAACACACACATTTTGCATAGAGCTATACAAAATATTTTTCATAAATATGTCAATATATTTTTTATATCAAGCAGTTGCTCGGGCACTCAGATATCAGCTCGACTTGCTATTACTTGCATTTGCTTAAGATTGAATCACTCAACGTAAAGAGTCCTCTAGATCGGCTGGCTGAATCGGATAAGGCCAATGGCTGAGGTTCAAGATATCTTCCTAAAATACGGCAAAGACTACCGAAACAACCACAAGCTCACTCTAGTGCAACATAAAGCGATGTCAGCCATTCAAAAATGCAGAACATCACATTTAGGCGGCCATAAGGAGGTTTGTGACGCTTGTGGGCATACTCGAATTTCTTACAATTCTTGCCGCAACAGGCACTGCCCTAAATGCCAAACTCTTGCCAAAGAACGCTGGATTGAAAACCAGAAAAGCAATTTGCTCGACGTTGGATACTTCCATGTGGTATTCACCAACAAGAAAAATACGTTTTGGCATTTTGCGACGATTCGATCGTAATACAAAAATTCAATAACGAAAGTAAGGTTCAGCTCATTTTTGTAATTCGGCGACTTACGATGAATCAATTTTCATGATAGTACAATAACGTTTGTAAGGTCAGACTAGTTAGACAATGATGAAGATTCATGCGAAAATGAATTTATGCTTACGAATAGAATGTAATAGTTAGCACTTTAGCGTCTGCTACATTCAAACCATTGATTTCACCGGTATTTTGAACGATTTTGAAAGTGTATCAATGTCGCGATTTGTGAAATTTACAATGAGACATAAGAGCAAGCAGCGCACACAGATTATAATTGTAACGACTTGTATGGATATGGCACTTAAGACATTGTTAAAAATAATAAGAGCATGTTGGGATATTGAAAACTCGAATTTTTAATAACTTGAAACGTGAATGTGGTTTAGAGCATTGCTTTATGCATTGCGAGAAGGCAGTAGAAGCTGCTCCGGAACTGGTCAACACTTTCCCAACTGGTGAAATTCAAATTATCGGATAGTTACATTTTCTCCACCTGTGAGGCATGCCGGCTGTGAAACTAATCCGATCGGCCTGCCTTAGTGACTCATTAAGAATCACATCAAATACAGGACCGCCGAGGCACATCCTTAGGAAATATCCTAGGCATCTTCGTGGTTCATAAGAATTCAAAACAAAGGAGTGCTAACATGAAAATATGTGTACTCGGTGCCGGCGCTATGGGCTGCCTTTACGGCGGATGCCTGTCGCATATCGGCCATGATGTTACCCTTGTAGGCGGCAGGAGTATTCCTATTATTCGGGAAAAAGGCCTAAAAATGAATACGGCCTGGACCGGTCCCATCGTTGTCCATCCCAAAGCCTGTTATGCCAATGAGCTTGAGGGTGAATTTGATCTTCTCATCCTCCTGACAAAGGCTTTTCAGTCGCACGATGCAATGGATTCCGTACGCCATATCCTCAATGACAAAATGACCGTCCTGTCTCTGCAGAATGGCCTGGGCAACAAAGAACTGCTTCAGGAATATGTCTCTACCGAGCAGATTATGCTGGGTATGACCCTGTATCCTTCTGATCTCATAGCTCCCGGGGAAATCGTCAGCAGCTTTGCCGATATTGGTGCACTTGTCGACGCCGAGGGCCCCCTGACAGAACGAACAAAGAAGATCTCTGCCGAAATGGATAAGGCGGGCATCAAACACATCATCGGCGAAGGTGCGTGGGAATTTATCTGGGAAAAGATTATTTTTAACGCCGTCGCTAATCCTTTGTGCGCTCTCTTGGGCGTCTCCTCCGAAATGCTCTCTCCCATCGGTGCCTTTGACCTGCTCTATCAGATGGCTGATGAGGGTCTAGCTATTGCCAATGCCAACGGCGTTGCCATTTCCGGCGAAAGCATGAGAAAGCGTTTAGACGTGTTGGAACTGGGGAAACCCCACGCCCCCTCAATGTTGGTGGACATCACTGCCGGTCGCAAGACCGAAGTAGATACCATAAACGGTGGCCTGGTAAGAGAAGGTAAGAGACTTGGCATACCCACTCCGATCAACAACATCATTATTCAGCTAATTCATTTGAAGGAAAAGTCCCGTGGAAGAGAATATACTCCCCATAGTTGATCCACCAATTCTCCATAGCATAAGTTGATTTGCAATACCCATCATCTCAAAGAAATGTCTTTTTGCTTATAATTTAAATAATTTGTTAATGGTCTTATCGGGGCAGGGTCTTACGTTCTTTTTTAGCATTGCACGTATGAAGAAATAAAAAGACAAAGGGTTTGGTTAATGCAAATGAACCGCCCCTCTGTTCTTTAGAGACAAATAAACAAGATACTACAAGGGACTGTGTTTCACACAGTCCCTTGTAGTATCTTAGAGTAGGGGGAGGAGAAGACTCTTTAAAAGTTTTTTACCCACAAATCATTATTTACTGTAATATAGGACGATGCTAACAGTAAGACTCATTATTCTTATGTTGTGCAATTAGTCCGAACAGATATAAATGTTATTGGTTACAAAAAGTGTTCCATAATGTTAAAAATTGAGATTGGTCTTTTATGATAGCTGCAGCACAGGCTAAAGTTAACAATCAGGACTAATCAGTAACGAAACAAATAGCCAAGCGCAAACTGTAAACCGATATATGGACATTTTGACCCATTGTATAATAAAAATAGAGGGATATTGGAACTTAAATCATTTTGATTTTAAGTACCAATATCCCTATTTTATTGCAAGCTGGGTGTTATCCGAACCCCACCGAAATGATATGGCCTTCCTTTCTTTATTTCAATGAAAGGAGGGCTTTTTTTGTACTAACAGAAACTTCCATGAACCTGCCGATTCACAGGGAGGTATGAAAATGTAGTCCATTTTCGTAAGAAAGTATAAGTTTTGGGCAGATAGCATTAGTGCAACTAAGGCTTCCGCTTTCGCAAAGCTCGGTGAAAGCCGGGTTTTCTTTATAAATATTGAGTATTATAAATAGCCAAAGCTTAAAACAGCATATAATAGCATGAAAATGCAATAATATAAGTACAAAACTGCAGACAACATGATATAATGCAATAGAGGGGTTGTTGAGTATGTTTGCTGAGGAACGCCAAGAGCAAATCCTTTCTAAGGTAAGATCCTTGGGAAGGGTATTTGCTAAAGACCTTGCAGAAGAATTTCGAGTGTCCATTGATACCATTCGTAGAGACCTTACCACAATGGAAGAAAACGGTCTTCTCAAAAGAACGCATGGAGGAGCTGTGCCGCTATCGAAGGTTAGAAGATTCCCTATGGATGATCGAATTCGTTATGGTGAAGGAACAGGGCATCAAAACGCAGTAGCTAAGCTCGCTGTATCTTATATCGAGCAGGGTGACACTTTATTTATTGGTGGAGCCAGTATCCATTATATTTTACTCAAATACTTACCTATTGATCGGGACTATACCGTCATTACAAATTCACTCGTTATTGCTGAGAAATTAAAGCGTTACAGTAATATTGAAACCTATATCGTCTGTGGGAAAGTGAAAAGCGAGGAAGGAATTGTTGATCCTTTGGCGACGGAATTCATAAGAACCTTGCGAATTGATACGGCTTTTTTAACAGGTGGCGGAATTTCTGCCAAACATGGACTGAGTAGTTCAACCCCGGAAGGCGCTATTTTTCAAAGAGCTGTAGCGGAAGTCTCACATCAAACCATTTGCCTGGCGAATTTTGACAAGGTGGGGACAGAATTCTTTGCCAAAACGATTGATTTAAAGGATTTGGATGTTCTCATTACGGATTGGGAAGCACCAGATGAAGAAATTGGGAAAATTAAACAGTTAGGGGTTAAAGTCTTAATTGCCGAAGAAAATTAAATGAAAAGAAGGTTGGATTAATTATGAAAGTCAAATTCTATGAGTCACAGAGAGAATATCATGAGAAAAAGGATGAATTTAATCGTGCGCTTCAGCTCGTCCTTGAGAAGGGAAATTTTATCCTCGGTGACCAGGTTGCTCAACTTGAAAACGAAATCCAAGCCTATTGTCAGGTGAAATATGCGGTTGGGGTAGCGTCTGGAACCGATGCACTAACCATAGCGTCGGATATACTTGGGTTTAAGGATGGAAAAGAGGTTATTACTTCGCCCTTTACGTTTCTTGCTTCAGCCTCATGTATCACAAAGCATAGAGGACGTCCCGTATTTGTGGATATCAATGAAGAGACCTTTGGAATTGATGTGAATAAGATCGAAGAAAAGGTCAATCCAAATACGATAGGAATCCTTCCAATCCACTTGTTTAATCAGATGGCAGATATGGATCGAATCATGGATATTGCTGAAAAGCACCAACTCAGGGTGCTGGAAGATGCTGCTGAAGCTTTTGGAATGCGATGGAAGGGTAAGGGCAGTGAATATAAGCATTCAGGAACGATCGGTGATTTTGGCGTGTTTTCATTTTTTCCCACCAAAACCCTCGGGGGCTATGGCGATGGCGGAATGATTGTTACTAATAATGAAGAACTTGCGCAAAAAGCAAAACAATATCGGGTACATGGGGCGTCAAAGAAATACTACTATGATAATGTGGGGTATAATTCACGCTTAGATACTCTTCAAGCAGCAATATTGTTGGTCAAATTGAAATATATTGATGAAGCCATACGTAAGCGGGAGAAGGTTGCCCATTTGTATATGGATCACTTAAGTGATTGTGAAAATATAAGGTTCCCTAAGATTAAAGGGCAACAGAAGTCTGTTTTTTATGTGTTTACCGTTTTGGCCGAGAATCGGGATGAACTTGCGGCGTATTTAACTGAAAATGAAATAGGGTACAGCATTTATTATCCTCGCCCCCTTCATGTCCAGGCGTGTTTTAAGGATTTGGGGTATAAAATAGGAGACTTCCCCGTAGCAGAGAGAGTAGCAAAAGAGATTATTGCCCTCCCCATCTATCCTGAAATAACGAAGGATGAAGTTGAATTCGTCTGTGAAAAAATCAAGGCGTTTTATAGAAATAAATAAACGTAAGAAAGGAAATGGATGATGACACTTAAGAAAATACCGTTTTCACCGCCAGATATTACGGAGGAAGAAATTGCTGCTGTTTCGGAAGTGCTAAGGTCCGGATGGATTACAACGGGTCCCAATACAGCTCGATTTGAACAAGAATTAGCGGATTATAGTGGTACGAAACACGCAATTGCTTTAAATAGTGCAACGGCAGGTATGGAGCTGATTTTAAAGGTTTTAGGCATCGGCGGGGAAGATGAAGTGATCACGACACCTTATACCTATGCCGCAACCTCCAATGTACTCGTTCATCGGGGAATAAGGCCAACCTTTGTAGACATAAAGAAAGATAGCTTCTTAATTGATGAACAAAAGATCGCGGAAGCCATTACACCGAAAACGAAGGCAATTATGACGGTGGATATTGCGGGAGTACCTGTTGATTATGATGCCGTACGAAACGCCCTAAAGGCCAAAAATCGTGAAGATATTACTCTAATTTCTGACTCTGCCCACTCTTTTGGAGCGACCTATAAGGGACAGAAGGTTGGAGGCGAGATGGATTTTCATGTTTTCTCTTTTCATGCGATAAAGAACCTGACAACGGCAGAAGGAGGAGCAATTACTTATAACAACAATAGTTTTCATGGAAAGGACAACTTGTTTAAGGAATTTAAATATACGTCCTTACAAGGACAAACAAAGGACGCCTTCTCCAAAATGCAAGCGGGAGCTTGGAAATACGATATCGTGACCGATGGCTTTAAATGTAATATGACTGACATTATGGCAGCAATCGGACGGGTTCAACTTCAACGCTATGAAGAGATGTTAAGAAAAAGAGCGGAACTTCATGCAGTTTATAGTAAAATTCTGGGGACGAAAGAATGGGCGATCCTTCCCTTTGAAAAAAATAATGAAGTTCAAACGAACTATCATTTATATACCTTAAGACTAAGGGGCTTTAGTGAAGAACAAAGGAATCGGGTCATCGAAAAGATGGGCGAAAAAGATATTGCTACCAATGTACACTTCATGCCGTTGCCTATGTTCACGTTTTATCGGAACCTTGGTTATAAAATTAAAGATTACCCCAATGCTTATGCTCAGTATGCGAATGAGATTACCTTACCGCTTTATTCGAAGCTATCGGTTGAGGATGCGGAATATGTTGCGAAAGAGCTTATCAAGTGTATTGAAAAGATTTAGATGGGATCGAAAATCGAGATTTGGAGTCGATTTCGTGAAAATGTCTTCATCATTCAGGTTTCAAATTCGAATAAGACGTCCCGTAATGGTTAAAATTGAGATTGGTCCTTTATGATGGCTGCAGCACAGGCGAAGGTTAGCCATTGAGACTAATCTCAGAAATGAAATCAATGGTATAAGCATAGGCTATTGAAATATAGGGTATGGGAACTTAAACTTCATTTGATTTTAAGGACCCATACCCTTATTTTTATTAAAGCAATATTTTAGATCGTATTGGTAGAAAAAATGTTTGATTATTAAAAGGCGGACGGAGAACCCTGGCGACACTATCATCACTTTCTTCTTTTTTGTTTAAATCACTTGACTTGGAGTGTACTCTAAGTGCTAGACTTTTTTTGAGCTAAAAAAGATCGAGATGGATAAGGAGTGAAGGATTATGGGCTTTAATATGTATGTACCCACAAGAGCATTATTTGGAGCGGGTCGATTAAATGATTTAAATGGTGTGAAAATGCCGGGTAAGAAGGCAATGGTTGTAATCTCGAATGGAAAATCAACAAAAGAGAATGGATATCTTGCAAGGACAGAGGAACAGCTTCGTATAGCAGGAGTAGAAACAGTTGTATTTGACAAGGTAGAGGCCAATCCATTAAAGACAACGGTTATGGAAGGAGCTGCTTATGCAAAAGAGAATCAGTGTGATTTCATTGTTGCCTTAGGTGGTGGAAGCTGTATGGATGCCTCAAAAGCAATGGCACTCATGGTAACAAACGAGGGCGATCTTTGGGATTATGTGAAATCGGGAACAGGCAAAGGGAAGCCAATTACTGTGAAGCCGCTTCCGGTGATAGCCATAACAACGACTGCCGGTACGGGTTCTGAAACTGATTTTGGCGGTGTGATTACCAATGCCGAGACAAATGAGAAAACAGGAATTGTGGATGAAACGTTATTTCCCGTATTAGCCATTGTTGATCCAGAACTTATGTGTACGGTGCCGCCTAAATTTACGGCATATCAGGGATTTGATGCGTTGTTCCATAGTGTCGAGGGTTATATTTCTCTGAAAGCAAATTTGATGAGTGACATGGTAGGAATTACGGCAATAGAAAATGTCAGCCGCAATCTTGCAAAAACAGTCCAGACTGGCAATGACTTAGAAGCAAGAGAAAAAGTTGCTTTTGGAAATTATTTATCCGGAATCGAAATGTGCGTGGGTTCCACTTCCAGCCAGCATTCCTTAGAACATGCCATGAGTGCTTATCATCAGGAACTGCCCCATGGTGCAGGTCTTATCATGCTGAGCAAGGCGTATTTTACACATTTCATAAACAAGCATGTGTGCGATGACCGATTTGTTCGTATGGCTAAGGCAATGGGAATGGAAGAGGCTAGCGAGCCGATAGATTTTATGACCATGCTTATCAAGTTACAGGAAGATTGTGGCGTAGCAGATTTGAAGATGTCCGATTATGGAATTAAACCGGAAGAATTTGAGACAATGGCAAAAAATGCGAAGGATACTATGGGCGGATTATTTATGTGTGATAGAACACCCTTAAGTGTTGAAGACTGTGTTGATATTTATACAAAATCATACAAATAATTATAAAAATTAGGAGGACAAGAACAATGAGTGAATCAAATGATTTAAGCAATAGCGTTATTTCCCCAGTTGGAGAAAAGTTTTAAAGTACTCTAACTTCATAGGAACAGTATGGCTTAACATGCGGACACCTTTTGGGACTGCGTGTCCTATTGGAAACGTAACTTTTGAACCGGGATGCCGCAATAACTGGCATGTCCACGCGGGTGGTCAGATCCTGCTTGTTACCGGTGGCAGAGGCTATTATCAGGAAGAGGAAAATCCAGCACAGGAACTCCATCCAGGTGATGTAGTTCAGATTCCTGCTGATGTAAAGCACTGGCATGGTGCAGCACCTGACAGCTGGTTTGTGCACCTTGCTGTTGAGGTGAATCCGGAAAAGGGACCGACTAAATGGCATATCCAGTAACAGGTCCACGTTACAGTGCCAATGAGAGTAAGTTTGTAAAATAATAATCAAAAAAGTAGAAGTGAGGAATACTTCGAATGAATTTAAAAGAGGCGAAAATCCTGGGAGCCTATTTCTCTCACGCAGGAAATAATTATGTGAGTGGAAAGATTGTCAATCTACCGGTGGGTAATACGGAAGTGGTTGCGAAGATGATTCAGGAAATGACAGGATGTGATATATCTAAGATAGAAGCAGTGAATCCCTATCCCAAAGATTATAATGAAACAACACATGCAGCACTTAAGGAACAGAAGGATAATGCCAGACTGGAGCTTACTGCCCATGTAGAAAATATGGACGCTTATGATGTAATAATCTTAGGCTATCCCAACTGGTGGGGAACCTTTCCAATGGCGGTGTTTACCTTTTTAGAGGAATATGATTTTTCCAGAAAGACCATCCTTCCATTCTGCACTCATGAAGGAAGTGGAATGGGACGAAGTGAAAGTGACATCAAAAAGCTTTGCCCAAACGCCAATGTTTTAAGTGGCCTGCCAATCAAAGGTAGTGGTGTGCAAGGAACTGAAAAAGCGGTATCGCAGTGGCTTGAAAAATCAGGTATTCTCTAAACAGAAATCATTTTATAGTTAGGAGGCAGTTTATGAGTATTAGTGAAACAGCTAACAAAAATCATGAGGAATTATTTCCAAATCATAAATCAACATTAAAAGTAACAGATCTCAACTTTCGCAGCTACAATCAGTAAGATAAACCCTGATATAAGCGGGTAGAGCCATGATCCATTGATGGAGTTGACTTTTAATTAATTTGTTTAACTTCTTTCCAACTTTTTCGGAAACATCATTAAGGATATCCAATAACTGTTGTAGTGCAACTGCCCAATCCAGCTCACTAACCTCATCACATAATAATGAAAAGAGTCCTCCTAGCGTTCGGTCATCCGTGTTTTGCCGATGCTGCCAAGCAAGCAGGATATATCGTGTATAAACGATGGTCGTATGGCTAATCAGCATATCATAGGAACGTCCTTGGAACTCCTTCTGTAGTTTAAGAAACGATTTTGTGCATTTAAAAAATGTCTCTATATCCCAACGCATGCTGTAAATGCGGATGATTTCTTCTTCCGTTAAGGTGCAATCGGTACTCAGTATAGCTAACCATTCATTTCTATTGGTTCGATGACGAACAAACACGACAAGCATAGGCATTCCAGGTACCATCTGAGTTCGAATGGAACGGAGGATTCCTTTGGTTTTTCCCTGTACTGGAGTGGCAGCACAGTAAAGTTCTTTGAGAGATAACTTCTTGCCGTTCACTAAATACCGCTGATTCGTAGGCTTAACCATACCAATGACATCTAAGCAACGCTGAGTAATCGCACCAATGAGTGGAGCGTAGGTAAACCAACTATCCATTAACACATAAGATGCCGTCATTCCGGTTGCCAAGGCTTGATCAATCATGATCGGAATTAACTCTGGAGCATGTTTTAACGCTTCCAATCGCCGTTTATATCCTGACGTACGTTTATCAATTTTATCTGAAATTCCATTGATCTGAGCCTTTGGTGAACTAAGCAAGGAGAAATCCACGGGAATGAACGTATGTCCGTCCGACCACCCTAACGTGAGCATGCGAAATCCATTATAGTAGCAATGCTTGGCGTGATCCCAATACTTCGCGAGAAGTTCAACCGACTTACTCCTGTTTCGCTCAAACATGGAATCATCAACAATAAAAGCCGTTACGCGCTGATTTGATGTTAAAGAGCAAACTTTTTTAACCGTTTCCGCACTTAAAGCGGTAAGGAAGCGACGCCAAGCATAGCCCGAATGGTTTAAGAAACGATAAACGGCATCTTTGCCAGGAAATAACTCACCTCGCTCAGTTTCAAGAAGGCGAAACCAGTTTTTGTGGTGGAAAATCAAAACAAAAATAATTTGGAAGAGATAGGCACAACTAAAGCCAAATTTCTTCTTAAAACCTGAGTTTCTTAGATGTTGAAGAACTTTTAATTCCTTAAATGCTGGTTGAATCTCTTTTGGTAGTTGATTTTTCTGTTCCTTTTGCGCTATCATTATCAAGTAGAAGACACCTCTTTTTCTATTTGGTAGTGGGTTCTTATCAAATTCACTATACCAAAGAAATGAGGTGTTTTCTATGTCAATGAGTATATTTGATGACTATTTTTCCCTTTAACACCAAGGTTTTAAGCAAACTTTCGCTCTGCGAAAGTTGAGTTAATAAGAGCTCGGGACATTAGTAGCCCCGAGCTCTTTTGATATTTCTATCGAATATTCCTTCAAAAATAGTAAAAAAGCTTTATAATTAAAGTTAAGCGATTTATAGTTATGCGAATAAAGGGATGTAAGCCTGAAATACTACGAAAATAGTAAAGAAGAAGAGTCCCCGAAGGGGTAGCCGATAAGCGGAAATTTGTCAGGCCCAGGATGTGAAAGTAAAAAGGTGGTAAAAAATGTTGAGTATCGCTTCTCGTATTGACAGATTGCCCCATACTCCGATGTTATGGAAAATCCTATTTTTGGCGGGTATTGGTTGGTTGTTTGATGCTATGGACCAAGGCATGGTGTCCGGGGTTATGGCGGCAATCGGCAAGGACTGGGTGCTAACCACAGGACAATTGGGTCTGCTCGGTAGTTCAGGTATGGCGGGCATGGCCTTAGGGGCAGCTCTAGCAGGCATTGCCGCAGACAAATGGGGTCGAAGAATAGTCATTATGTGGACATTAATTATTTATGGCGTAGCCAGTTTCCTTTCCGGTTTTTCGGTCAATTATCCCATGCTTCTAGTATTAAGGTTCCTGACAGGTCTTGGTTTGGGAGGCGAATTACCCGCTGCATCAACTTTGGTCAGCGAATTTTCACCGACCAAAGTACGAGGCCGTAATGTTATTTTACTTGAAAGCTTCTGGGCTTGGGGCTGGATTGCAGCCGCCCTTGTTGCTTATTTGCTCATTCCGGTTTATGGCTGGCGGATGGCCTTTTGGGTCGGTGCGGTGCCTGCGCTTTTTGCCGCTTATTTCAGGAGGGCTGTCCCGGAATCGCCGCGTTATTTGGAGTCGGTAGGAAAAACTGAAGAAGCGGATGCACTCGTAAGTATTATGGAGCAACAGGCTGGCATCACCCATAAACTTGCAAGCGTCACCAGTGAAGGACAGAAGCTCGTAAACAATGTGCAGGTATCTTTCATGGATCTGTGGTCAAAAAAATACAGGAGGAGCACAATTGTATTGTGGGTAATCTGGTTTGGTATTAACTTTGGTTATTATGGCTTTGTCTTATGGACACCAACCTTGTTGGTAGGTAAGGGTTTTGCCTTGGTCAAAAGTTTTGAATTCACACTGATTATGTGTCTGGCACAATTACCGGGATATTTCAGCGCAGCTTATCTTGTCGAACGGATTGGACGGAAATTGCTTCTGTCGGTTTATTTTGCGGGTACAGCAGTAGCGGCCTGGTTGTTTGGACATGCAGGTAGCACAAATGAAGTCCTGATATTTGGTTGTTTGCTTTACTTCTTTAGTTTGGGCGCCTGGGGATGTGTGTATGCCTATACGCCGGAAGTATATCCGACCGTTGCTCGAGCCAGCGGTTCAGGCTGGGCTGCCGCTTTTGGCCGTGTTGGCGCGTTTACGGCACCGTTTATCGTGCCGGTTGTTTACAATTATTATGGAAAACAGGCAGGGTATACCTATGTATTTATCATGTTGACAGCGGTATTTGCCCTCGTATCCTTAGTTGTACTGCTTTTCGGAAAAGAAACGATGGGCAAATCACTGGAAGAGATTAGCGAGGGTGAAAAATCCCCTGCAGTAGCTTGAACATCGAAACCAAGGAAATAATGAGGGAAATAAGCTTTGAAACCAGAGGTCACAGGATTAAGGAGGTCTTGGCTTGTTAAAAAATATTCGTGAGCGAACGGAACGCGAAGAACGGGAACGACTTTCTCTTTATGCGGCCAAGAGTGCTGAGGCAACACGTGAACGTGAAGAAGTCGAATGCACGATTCGGACTAAATTTCAGCGGGACCGTGACCGGATTTTGCATAGTAAGCCCTTTCGTCGACTTAAACATAAAACCCAGGTTTATATCGCCCCGACGGGGGATCATTATCGGACGCGAATGACCCATAGTTTGGAAGTGTCTCAGATTTGTCGGACGATTGGCCGCGGGCTTAAACTCAATGAAGATTTGATTGAGGCCATTGCTTTAGGTCATGATGTCGGGCATACTCCTTTCGGTCACGTTGGGGAAGAAGCTTTGCGCAAGATTATCGGGTATTTTGAGCATAACGAACAATCCATCCGCATCTTGACGTGTCTAACGGGTGATGGGGCGGGACTCAATCTCACTAAAGAAGTTTTAGATGGGGTACTTCATCATACTGGAGCAGGAATACCCTTTACCTTAGAAGGGCAAATTGTCAAAACGGGTGATCGGATCGCTTATCTTTGTCATGACTATGATGATGCTTTGCGTGCGGGATTACTCCTGCCCAGTGATCTTCCTGAGAGTGTTCGTCTCGTTTTGGGTCGTACTCCGAGCCAGATGATTTCAACCATGGTCATCGATATGATCGAAAGTTCCCAAGAGCAAGACCGAATTCATCAATCCCAACGTGTCCATGACGCGATGCAAGAATTTCGCAAGTTTATGTTTAGTCAAGTTTATAATAGTGAAGCCTTAAAGGAAGAACGCCAGAAAGGAGAGTATGTCGTTCAGGCCTTATTTCATTACTATCTTGAACATATTGAGCGGCTCCCCAATGATTATTTGGCTTTGGATGGCGGGGATAAGACATGTGCCGTTGTCGATTATATCTCGGGGCTTACAGATAACTATGCCATTGCTCAGTTTCAGAATTTCTTTGTTCCCAGGTATTTCTCAAATGTTTAACTCTTTGAGCTAGCCGATCTTGTCTTAAATTGAGATGATATTCTCAATTTAAAAAGGTTACTATAATTGCCTAAAAGAAGCGAGAAGAGATAGCTAATTTATCAAATTGATAAATTAGCTATCTCTTCTCTTTCTTTCTGGATCACCGTAAAAGATCGTATAAGGCGAATCTGGCGTATTAAGCGAAAAAGTTCTTTGCTGGAAGAAGGTTGGCATAGAAATTGCTAGTATAGAGGTTAGAAGATTTTGCCCTAAAAAGCTCTACGACGGAGGGGAGAAAATGGCTTATTCAGTTCTGGGAAAAAGTGTTCCACGAGTTGATGCTGTGGCGAAGGTCACGGGTAAGGCGAAATATACAGATGATTTAGCCGGGAACAACATGCTCATTGGCAAAGTGCTCAGAAGTCCTTATGCTCATGCCCTGATTAAAAATATCGATGTGAGCAAAGCTAAAGCCTTACCCGGAGTTGAAGCAGTCCTATCCTATCAGAATATACCCCACATTCCCTTTGCTACGGCTGGACATCCCTACAGTCTTGACCCGAACCATCAAGACAAAGCGGATCGCTTAATGCTCACCGATAAGGCGCGTTTTGTCGGCGATGCTGTTGCTGCGGTTGTGGCCCAGGATGAACTCATCGCCGCTCAAGCGCTTCAATTGATTGACGTTGAGTATGAAGTGCTGGAACCGATATTTTCGCCCGAAGAAGCGATGCGCGAAGAAGCCCCTTTAATCCATGAAGACACACCGCACAACATTCTCTCGACCTTCGGATACCAGATTGGGGATGTAGAAGAAGCGTTCAGCACTTCCAATTTTGTGTTTGAAGGGGATTATGAAACAAGCATTGTCCAACATTGCCATCTGGAAAACCAAACATCTTTTGCTTATGTTGATGGAGAGGATCGCCTTGTGATCGTCACCTCGACCCAGATTCCCCATATTGTGCGACGGATTGTCGGGCAAGCTTTAGGCATTCCTTGGGGCCGAATTCGGGTGATTAAGCCCTATGTCGGTGGTGGATTTGGGAATAAGCAAGATGTAACGATTGAACCTTTGAATGCAGCTATGACGCTTGCTGTAGGTGGCCGACCTGTAAAAATCGAATATTCACGTGAAGAAGCTATGCTGGATACACGAACGCGCCATGCCTTTAAATATCATTTGAAGACGGGTATTTCCAAAGAGGGGAAAATTGAAGCCATTCATATATCGGCGATTTCTAACACCGGAGCGTATGCCTCACATGGACATTCGATTGCTTCGAGCGGAGGCGGAAAATTTCGTTTCCTCTATACGCCTAAGTCGATCAAATACGAGCCGGTTACAGTATATACAAACTTACCTGTGGCTGGAGCGATGCGCGGGTATGGAACGCCTCAGATCTTCTTCGCTTTTGAGAGCCATTTGGATGATATTGCTCGGAAATTGCAGATTGACCCGCTGGAAATTCGTCAGAAAAACTTCGTGAACATCGGCTGGACCGATCCGATCAGCAAAAACCGGGTCTTAAGCTGCGGGATTCGAGAGTGCCTGACAAAAGGCCAAGAGCTCATTCACTGGGATGAGAAAAGAGTGCGGTACCAGAATCAAACTGGAGATAAACGTCGGGGCTTGGGGTTAGCTTGCTTTAGTTATCAATCTGGAACCTACCCGGTTAATGTTGAACTGGCCGGTGCTCGTCTTATTCTCAATCAAGATGGCTCTGTTCAACTCCAGATTGGAGCGACAGAAATTGGGCAAGGCAGTGATACCGTTTTTGCGCAAATGGTTGCTGAAGTTCTCTCAATTCCGGTCCGTGAGGTTCATGTGCTGACGACCCAAGATACTGATATCTCTCCCTTTGACCCAGGATCCTTTGCCTCACGCCAGACGTATGTCACCGGTATGGCGGTGCAAAAAGCGGCGGAGGAAGTCAAAGCTAAATTGCTGGACTTTGTCTGGGGGATGACCGATATCCCAGTACAAGCGCTTGAATTAATCGACCAAAATGTGGTCTACAAAGATTCCGGCGAAGTTGTGCTGCCTTTGCGAGAGGTTGCGCTGCAAACCTATTATGATCCTAACTTTGCCAAGCCGATTACGAGTGATACTTCAAATAATGCCCGGGTCAATGCCATGTCCTATGGGGTGACCTTTGCCGAGGTTGAAGTCGATATTAAAACGGGACAAATCAACGTTCTGGAAATCTATAATGTTCATGATTCAGGGAAGATCATCAATCCTTTGCTTGCCGAAGGACAAGTAGAGGGCGGGGTGAGCATGGGCATAGGGTACGCCCTTTCGGAACAACTTCTTTTTGATCAAAAGACGGGAAAAATTTTAAATAATAATCTCCTCGATTATAAACTCCCGACGATTCTGGATACACCAAAGATCGGGGTCGGTTTTGTGGAAACTGAGGATCCAACCGGACCTTTTGGGGCAAAATCCCTCGGTGAACCCCCAGTGATTACTCCGGCACCAGCCATTCGTAATGCCGTGCTCGCGGCAACCGGAGTTGCCTTTAACCGCTTACCCTTAAATCCGCAACGGGTATTCGAGAAATTTCGGGAATGCGGATTGCTTTCATAATGAAAGGCGGTGACGTGGATTGTATAATATCGGTGGTTATAACGAAGCGAAAACTCTTGCTGAGGCAGTTACGATGCTGGCTGAAAGTCCCCAACGGAAACTGATCGCTGGTGGTACGGATATTTTGGTCAAGATGCAGCATCAGCCTGTTGTCGAACAGGAGCTCCTCAGTATTCGCAAGCTTACGGAGCTCAAAAAGATCGAAAAGCGCGAGGACGGAACCCTCGTTCTCGGAGCTCTCGTCACGTTTACGCAAATTGCCAACGAGCCGATTCTCCAGGAAAGTGTCCCTGCTCTTGTTGACGCCGCTATCTCCATGGGTGGACCACAGATTCGCAATATGGCCACGCTTGGCGGTAATGTTTGCAATGGAGCGACTTCAGCAGATAGCGCCTCAACTCTGTTTGTGCTCAATGCCCGACTTCACTTGCAAAGTGCCGAGGGAAAGCGGGTGATTCCCATTCGAGAATTTTATCTAGGTCCCGGCAAAGTCGATCTGAAGAAGGGCGAAATCCTGACTGAAATTCACATTGCTCCAGAAGATTATCGAGGGTTTAGCGGTTATTACCTCAAATTCGCCATGCGGAAAGCGATGGATATCGCAACCTTGGGAGTCTCGGTAGCTTGTAAAGTGAAAGACGGGAGGTTCGATGAAGTGCGCATCGGACTCGGTGTGGCTGGGCCGACCCCTTTACGCTGTACGGAAGCAGAAGCCTATGCCCAAGGAAAGATGATGACGGCTGAAGTCTTTGCGGAGATAGCTCGGCGTGCGCTTACGTCAACCCATGCACGCACTTCTTGGCGTGCTTCGAAGGAGTATCGTGAACATTTGGTGGAGGAACTGACGCAACGGGCGCTCAAAGTTGCCCTTCATAGAGCAGGGGGTGTTTACCACGTATAAAAGAATTTCCTTCAAACTCAATGGTCAAGAGGTCATTTGGGAGGTTGATGTCCGTAAATCCCTGCTTGAAGTGTTAAGGGAGAAGGGACTCACCGGTGTCAAAAAAGGATGCGGGGTTGGGGAATGTGGCGCTTGTACGGTGCTCATCGATGAGACTCCGACTGATTCTTGCCTTTATTTGGCCGTATGGGCGGAGGGCAAAACAATCCGCACCATTGAAGGTATTGCTAAAAATGGTGAGCTGACTGCGGTGCAGCAAGCTTTTGTAGAGGAGGGCGCGATTCAATGCGGCTTTTGTACGCCAGGTTTGGTGCTTACGACGACGGCTCTGGCCGAGAGCGGCAAAGATTACACCCCTGATGAATTAAAACGAGAGCTTTCTGGGCATATTTGCCGTTGTACGGGCTATCAGAAAATCTTCTCGGCTGCTGAACGATCATTAGGGCAAGAACATCACTGCGCCTGTGGACATCACCACGAGGAGTAAGCTAAAATCAGAAATAGGAAGCGTGAACGCTTCGGTTTCTCAACTAAAGAGGAGAGCGGATAAAAATGAGTGATAAAATGCGACCCATTCCTTTTAGCCAACTCGTGACTTGGGCAATTGATGAACGAAAGACTCATAACACGATCTTTGGGATCTCTCAACCGAAAATCTACAAGCCTAAGTCTAATCGCCAGATCAAATTATTCGGTGAAGCGCTCGAAACTCCGATTGGACCGGCTGCTGGCCCGCATACCCAACTGGCTCAGAATATTGTTGCTTCTTATCTAAGCGGGAGTCGCTTTTTTGAACTGAAAACCGTGCAGATCCTGGATGCTCTTGAATTTCCGAAACCCTGTATCCGTGCCGAAGATGAGTGCTATAACACGGAATGGTCGACTGAACTGACGATTGAAAACGCTTTTGCGGAGTACGTTAAAGCTTGGTTTTTAGTGCACCTTCTGCAAAAAGAACTATTTGATCAGAATGAGCGTCGCTTTATGTTTAATATGAGCGTGGGGTATAACCTCGAAGGAATTAAATCTCCAAAAGTCGATCATTACATTGAGGGGATGAAAGACGCCTCTAATACTGATGTTTTCAAGGAATGTAAATCCTATCTGCTTGCCCATCTCGATCAATTTAAACATGTTGATCGTGAATTTATTGAAGAAATTTCCGCTCAGATTTGTACGTCGATCACGCTTTCAACGATGCATGGCTGTCCCCCTGCTGAGATTGAAGCGATTTCGAAATATCTGATCGCTGAGAAAAAGCTTAATACGTTTGTTAAAATGAATCCGACTCTCTTAGGCTATCGTTATGTCAGGGACACCTTCGATCAAATGGGGTACTCCTATATCGATTTAAAAGAAGAGTCGTTTAGTCATGATCTCCAATATGCGGATGGGGTAGCCATGCTCACTCGGTTAAAAAGCTATGCCAAGGAGTATAACCGGGAATTTGGGGTTAAACTTTCCAACACCTTACCTGTTCGGATCAGTCGAGGAGAACTGCCTGGTGAGGAAATGTATATGTCGGGACGGTCTCTTTATCCCTTAACGATCAACTTGGCCCTCAGACTGGCTTCTGAATTTGACGGTGACTTAAAAATTTCCTACTCCGGCGGGGCAGATGCGTTTAATGTTGAACGGATTTTCGACACAGGGATTCGTCCCATTACCGTCGCCACGACTCTTTTGAAATCGGGTGGCTATACACGGTTTAAACAAATGGCTGAGCAGCTAGAACCTCAACTCGATGGTCAGGAATCTTCCTCGATCGACCTGGTTAAGTTAAAGGCCTTAGCCGATAGTGCCTTTGCTGATGAATATCACTTGAAAGAAAAAAGACCGGTGGCCAGCCGCAAAATCAGGAAGCAACTTCCGTTGACAGATTGTTTTATCGATCCCTGTTCAGTGGGTTGCCCGATTGGTCAGGACATCCCTGAATATATTCGGTTAGTTGGTGAAGGGCGTTACCAGGATGCTTTTGAAGTTATCGTCGCGAGAAATCCACTGCCCTTTATCACCGGGACGATCTGTAATCATAACTGTATGACCAAATGTACCCGTCTCGATTATGAGGAGCCGATTCAAATTCGGGAGATGAAGCTGATCGCAGCGAATAAAGGGTATGACTCCTATGTACAAGAAAGAGTAAAAGCTCAGCCTGTGAAAACAAAAGCTAAGGTGGCTGTGATTGGGGCCGGACCTTCGGGTCTTGCCGCTGGCTATTTCCTGGCTCAGGCAGGGCTTGAGGTCACGATCATGGATCGGCGGGAACGCGCCGGAGGAACGGTCGAATACGTCATCCCGGACTTCAGAATTTCACGAGAAGCGATTGCTAAGGATGTTAAGCTGATTGAAAAAATGGGAGTCAAATTTGAATTTGGAGTCAACCCTCATTTCTCGCTTCAGGGCTTACAAGCGCAAGGGTACACGTATATTTATCTGGCCCTTGGTGCTGCCAAGACAAATTTGTTTCAACTGGAAGGCGATAAAGATAAAGTGATCGGCGCAATTCCCTTTTTGGAACAGTTTAATACGTCACAAAAGCCTCTCAAACCGGGCAAGAGCGTTGCAGTCATCGGCGGTGGTAATACTGCTATGGATGCAGCCCGAGCGGCTCTACGGGTGAACGGAGTAGAACAGGTTTATATTCTCTATCGGCGAACGAAGGCGGAAATGCCTGCTGATCGCGAAGAACTCGATTTAGCGTTGGAGGAGGGCGTGGTTTTTAAAGAATGCTTAGCCCCCTTGAGTTTGAGTGGTGGTAAATTGATCAGCCAGAAGATGGAGCTCGGCCAACCGGATGAATCGGGACGCCGGCGCCCGGTAGCCATAGCTGGAGCGAAAGAAGAATTAGCAGTCGACACGGTGATCACGGCAATTGGTGAACTTGTTGATTATGAGGTCCTCCGTAAAAACGGCATTAAGGTTGATGAGAAAGGTCATATTGCTTGTGATCCCGAGACGCTGGAGACAAATGTCAAGAACGTTTATTTGGGCGGCGATGCGCTCTATGGTCCGGCAACGGTCGTGATGGGGATCGCTCAGGGTACGCAGGCTGCCCGCGCGATTGTCGCTCAGGAAGGACTTTCTTGGAAGGAAAATGGGTCAGCAACGATACCCTTTGATTCCGAAAAACGCTTACTGCAGATCTCGGAAAAGAAAGGTGTCTTGAAGGAAGCTTCGGCAGATCTGGGAGAAGCTGAGCGTTGTCTCGAATGTAATACCGTTTGCAATATTTGTACGGAGGTTTGTCCGAACCGAGCCAATATTGCTCTAGCCACGAATCAGATTCTGCATGTCGACGGGATGTGTAATGAATGTGGAAACTGCGCTATCTTCTGCCCGTACGCAGGAGCACCCTATCAAGATAAATTTACCCTATTCTGGAGTGAGGAAGATTTTGAGAATAGCCAAAATCCAGGATTCGTTTGCATTGAACCGGGAGCTAATCCCAAGTTTAAGGTTCGGCTGGATGGCAAGGTCGAGATAATCCGATCTGAGCAGGAGGGGAAGAGCTCCCTGCCAGAAGAAGCTTTGGAGATAATTCAGACGGTAGTTAAAGAGTATTCCTATCTCTTTTAGTCGCCCATATCGTTAACAACCGAGGCGATGTTGAAAAATGCGATGATTGGGAAAGTTGAACCCGCTTAGGCGGGTTTTTTTGTTATACTAACAGAAAGTATAAGTTTTGGGCAGATAGCATAAGTGCAACTAAGGCTTCCGCCTACGCCAGAGGCTTGGCGCAAGCCAAGTTTTCTTTATCCTAATACCCTATTTACTTTAACGTAAACTGACGTTATAATATTCATAAAATTCATATAAATACTTTAAAGGTGGTATTTGAGATGCCAAAGCTAACTGGTCCGGTATTTACGATTTCTGAACTAGCGGATGAACTAAGCATTACACCCCGGACAATTCGGTACTATGAGGAGGTGGGATTGGTAGAACCGCAGCATCATGAGGATATTGGACAACGTCTCTATGGTCTACGGGAGCGAGCCCGAATAAAACTAATCTTAAGGGGAAAGCGTTTTGGATTTTCACTCGCGGAGATTAAGGAAATGATTGACTTATACGACGCGGACGCTACCGAAAAAGAACAATTGAAGCGAACTGTGGAGTATGGTGAAAGGCGGCTGCGGGAAATCGATGAGATGATGACGGAATTGCAAATCATGCGAGATGAAATCGCGGAGTATCATCGCAAGTTTTCGGAAAGACTTAATCAACTTACTGAAAGATGAGCTGTTCTGTTTTAACGAGGAGGAAGAAAATGTTTGAGTTTATGCTTAATGAGGAACAGAAGGAACTAGCCAAGGAAGTTGCGGACTTTGTATGCACGCAGGTTCCAAAACAATTGATCTTGGATATGGATGCTGAGAAAGTTATTTACCCGAAGGAATATATTAACTCCCTGGCTAAGGCTAATTTATTGGGACTTCGTTTCCCCAAAACCTTAGGAGGAAGGGGTTTGGGTTGGGCAGATGAAGTGATTGCTTTAGAAGAGATTGGTACCCTAGGTACAAGTCTGGGCTGTCTTTTCTCCCTGCCTTCTATTGTTGGTGAAGCGATAAACAAGTTCGGTAGTGAAGATTTGAAAAAAAGATTTTTGCAACCCACGTTGGAAGGCAAAATCTGTACAGCCGAAGCTTTGACCGAGCCAAGAGGGGGATCTGATTTTTTCGGGGCCACTACCGTGGCAGTCCGCAAAGGCGACTATTATATCCTGAATGGTCAAAAACGCTTCGTAGTGGGGGCAGAGGGCGCGGACTATTTTATGGTCTATGCCAAAACATGTGAGGATGCATCTCCACACAAAAGTATTAGTGCCCTTTTAGTAGAGAGGGGCCCCGGAGTAGAAGTAGGGCATGTCTATGGGCTGATGGGAACTCGGGGTGGAGGTGCAGGCCGGGTAGTTTTCCGCGACGTAAAAGTTCCTGTTGAAAACTTACTTGGGGTTGAACATGGGGCTTCCGCAATTTTTTATCAAATGATGATTCCCGAAAGGATGACTAGTGCAGCCGGGGCTCTAGGAACAGCCAGAGCGGCACTGGAAATCGCTGCTCGTTATAGTACCAAACGCAAAGCTTTCGGGCAGAAGATCAAAGATTTCCAGGGTGTTAACTTTAAAGTTGCGGATAGTATCACCCAGCTTGATGCGGCCAGAGCTCTGGTTTATATCGCGGCCAGGGCAGTTGATGCCGGAGTTGAGCCAGGACGAGCCCGTCGTTTAGTTTCTGAAGCCAAGAAGTGTGCTACCGAAACAGCATGGGAAGTGGTTAATGCAGCGATGCAGATTATGGGTGGGATCGGCTATACCAATATATATCCAATCGAACGGATGCTGCGGGATACTCGTTTGATCATGATTTGGACCGGGACCAATGAGATCATGAACATGATTATCCAACATGAGTACTATAAACAATTGTCTGCTGAAAGCCCAGTAAAACAGCGTGATTGGGAGGAGGACGCTATAAATGCTCATCTTGATGAAGAGAAGATTTATGAGTAGCATTAACCACGGCGTCAATTCAGGCAAGAATGAATAGCGTAGACTGTTCTAATCCTTAGCGTGTGGAGGAAATTTTATGAGAGCGAGGGAGATTTATGGATAATCTCTGGAGTATTCTGGAGCGAAACACACGGAATTTTCCTAAGTCAATAGCAGTACGTTATCCTGCAAAAAAACAAACGTTAACTTGGTTAGAATTACGAAATGGTGCTTTGGACTTAGCGGCCACCCTCAACGCCAAAGGTGTAGGCAAAGGAGATCGCGTTGCCATTCTATTTCACAATTGTCCTGAATTTATTTATGCTTTTTTTGCGATAGCTTATATGGGAGCAGTTGTGGTACCCGTGAACATAAAGCTGACTGTACCAGAAATTAACTATATTTTGCAAAATAGTGAAGCTACAGCCCTGCTTTTTACGGAAGAAAAAAGGGAGACTGCGGAAGCTGTAATTAAGCAGACAGGGGTTAAGATTCTTTTATCCGGATCAGAGTTTTCAAGTCGAGACACAGGCAGGATTAGCTATGTTGAATCCGGTTATGCCGATAGCCTGGATTTGGCAGAAATTCTGTATACATCCGGCACCACGGGGCAGCCTAAAGGGGTAATGCTATCCCATTATGCCATCATTTCAACAGGCCAAATGATGGCTTATGAATCTCAGATCTACCATCAAGATAATGTTTTATTGCTCATGCCCTTAACCCATTCTGCACCCCTTAATCTTTTTCTGGTCGGTGCTTGCTGGGCTGGAGCCCAGGTTACACTCGGAGAGTTTTCTCCCCAAACGCTTGCGCAGATGGTTGTCGAAGAACGTACAACTCATTTTTTTGGAGCCCCAGTCGCGTATCAATTTTTGCTACGAATACCCAATATTGAGAATTGCGATCTCAGTAGTATGAAATATTGGATTTATGGTGGAGCGCCGACGGGTGAGGAACCGATTTTGGCTTGGCAAAAAGTATTGCCTGGAAGATTTATGTCGGTTTACGGCCTGACGGAAGCCGGACCTAATGGATTGGCCCTGCGTAATGATGAACACGCCGATAAAGCGGGTAGTATTGGGGGAAGGGGGTCCATAAATGCAGAAGTAAAAGTTCTCCGGCAGGACGGAACTAATGCTGATGTCGGAGAGGCTGGCGAAATCTCCTTAAAGACACCGAGTATGATGCTTGGGTATTATAAAAAACCAGAGGAAACGAAAGGGGTATTACGTGATGGGTGGCTTTTGACGGGCGACTTAGCGATTAGGGATGAAGATGGTTATCTGTGGATTTTAGACCGGAAGAAAGACATGATAATCTCCGGTGGGGTCAATGTATATCCTAAAGAAGTTGAAGACTTACTTATGACCCATCCCCGAATTACCGATGCTGCTGTAATTGGGGTGCCACATCCCGATTGGGGTGAAAGTGTATGTGCAGTGCTAACGCTCAATGAAGGAGAAGATTTGACGTTGGCTAATATCCGTGAATTTTGTCAGGGCAGACTTGCCGACTACAAGATCCCCAAATTGATGAGGGTATTGTCCATTTTGCCGAGAAATTCTTCAGGTAAATTGCTAAAATACCATCTTAGGAAAGATCTTTCTTAGTGCTGCTTGGACTAGGTGTTCTTAGGTGAGTAATACGCAGCTAATAAATTAGATTGATGAACCTCCGCTATTGCGGGGGTTTACTGTTATCTGCGATTCTAAATGATACAGAGTGGAAAAATAAAGGATAATGCTTAATGTTAACGAATATCTCGGTAATTATATCCGTTTCACCGGGTTAGACTTGGAGCTGAGGGCTCAAAGGAGCAGTAAAAATGGTCGAACTTATAGCCGTTCAAGGCTATGCCCAACAAATAGCCGAGGCCATTGCCACCGTGGTTAATATTGACATTGAGATTGCCGATCAGAGCTTGGTCCGGGTAGCCGGAACAGGTAAGTATCGCCAAGGTGTCGGCAAGTCTATGGATAGGCAAGGCTATGTCTATCGTGAAGTATTGTGTACGGGGCATCAGTTCGTGATTGAAAATCCTGGCTATCATCCCCTTTGTGCACCTTGTGTTGATCGAGAAAATTGTCCGGAAAAATATGAGATTGTTTCTCCTATCAACATTGAAGGCCAGACGGTCGGGGTGATTGGCCTCATCGGTTTTACCCAGGAGCAAGCTGATCGCATTCAGAAAAACCAAGCGTCTTATTTGAATTTTATCATTAAAATGGCGGAAACGATTGCGCTTAAGCTGAAGGAGCAAGAATTCCTAAATGGTCTACTCTCTTCTAATCATTACCTGAATTCCCTTGTTGATTGTTTGGAGGAGGGGTTAATTACCGTTAATCCTGAGGGACAGATTCAACATATTAATCAGGCAGCCCAACTCCTATTTGCAGGTACAAAAGTCGAACCCCAAGCGACCCTCGATTCGCTTTTTCCAGCGCCTATCGTCCAAGAAATCATGGCTGCCGGTCAGAAGGGTGAGAAACTGACTGATCATGAGGTGCGCCTTGAAAATAAACAGATGCGGGTACACCTGATTTTACGAGCTGTTCCGATTGCCCTCGATGACGGGGTAACGACAATCGCCATTACGCTTCGTCCCTTTGAAGAAATAAGCCGGATTGTTAATCGGCTCTCGACCCAGGAGGCGAGCTATACGGTCGAAGATATTTTGGGTAAGAGCCAAGCGATGACGCAGCTTCGAGAACGGGCGAGGACTGTGGCAATGAGTAAATCAACAGTTCTTATTCGTGGGGAGAGTGGTACCGGGAAAGAGATGTTGGCTCGCGCGATTCATAATTTAAGCCCGCGTCGGTCTGAACCTTTTGTGGCGATCAATTGTACAGCTATTCCAGAAGCGTTGTTAGAAAGTGAACTCTTCGGTTATGAGGAGGGAGCCTTTACCGGTGCGCGGAAGGAAGGTAAAATTGGTAAATTTGAGTTAGCTAATAAGGGAACTCTCTTCCTGGATGAGATTGGGGATATGCCTCTTTTCCTTCAGGCTAAAATTCTCCGTGTTCTCCAGGAACGACAAATCGAACGGGTTGGCGGAATTCAAACAACGCCTGTAGACGTGCGGGTAATTGCGGCAACTCACCGGGATTTGGAGCAGATGATGGCCCAAGGAGAATTTCGGGAGGATCTCTATTACCGGATTAACGTGATCCCGATGTTCATTGAGGCCCTTCGTAATCGGAAAGAGGATCTCGAAATATTGACCAACCATTTTATTGAGGTCTATAATGCTCAACTCGGAAAAGCGGTTAAAAGGGTGACCAAGGGATTTCAACGAAGACTACAGGACTATGCGTGGCCAGGAAATGTACGAGAACTTCAAAATGTGCTTGAATATGCGATGAATCTAGCCGATCAAGCGATTCTAGACGAACAGGATTTGCCGGCTCGTCTACGACAGGCGGAGCAGGGACAACAGGAGGAATCCTTCGATCTTGAAACAATTGAACGGGAAACGATCCGCCGTTGTCTCCAGCAATTTGGAACGAGTGTTACGGGTAAAGAAAAAGCGGCTGCGGCACTAGGAATTGGCCTAGCGACACTTTATCGGAAACTTGCGCGCTATGGCCTTGGTAAAGAAAACATGTCTCATAATGAAAAATGATTATCAAAATGAGAGGGATAAAAACTCCTGCAGGGATTGTGTTCGAGGCATTCCTTACAGGAGTTTTTCATTAAATCAAGGGAGATGGACAACGAATATTTATCGATATGATAAAGAAATGGAATAGATAATGTTTAAAATGTACTTGTTATCACGAAGTTGTTCGTGAAAGATGTGGCATGAAAATTGCATTATATATTCTGAGAACTATTCTTAGGACCCTAGGCTTTGAGTAGGTTGCGGGAGCTTGCATCAGAGAAAAAAGGAAATGAGGAGGTGACCTTCATCATCGAATGGCTCCCGCACAGAAGTATCGATTGATCGAAATGGAGGGAATATAATGGCTAATAGTACACATCCTGTCGATGAAATCCTGCCTGCCGGGAAATTATTTCTTTACGGGTTACAGCATGTTCTAGCTATGTATGCCGGAGCTGTAGCGGTTCCTTTGATTATTGCTGCAGCAGCGGGTCTCACCAAAGAACAAACGGCGTTTCTTATCAATGCGGACTTATTTACGTGTGGTATCGCGACGTTGATCCAAACTCTGGGAATCTGGAAATTGGGAATTCGACTTCCTGTTATTCAAGGGGTGACCTTCGCTGCAGTGACACCGATGGTGATGATGGCAAAATCAGGGGGCATGACTCTTATTTTTGGGTCTGTGATCATCGCGGGTTTATTCACGTTTTTGATTGCCCCGTTTTTCAGCAAACTTATTCGCTTTTTCCCGCCCGTTGTTACGGGAAGTGTCATCACAGTTATCGGCGTTTCGCTTCTCCCTGTTGGTGTGAACTGGGCGGCTGGAGGAGTAGGCAACCCTCAATACGGATCTATGACATTTTTAGGGGTGGCGGCAATTGTTCTGGTTTCCATTCTTCTCATCAATAAATACTTTACAGGATTTATGGCTAATATTGCAGTTTTGCTTGGACTCGTGATAGGGATGGTTGTGGCCATGCCTCTCGGATTAGTCAATTTCTCTGGCGTTGGAACTGCAGCTTGGATAGGTATTGATACGCCTTTTTTCTATGGAATCCCAACCTTTGATTTTGGGGCCATCCTTTCCATGATTCTGGTCATGTTGGTTGTTATGGTCGAATCGACGGGCGATTTCTTAGCGATTGGTGAAATGGTAGGAAAGCACGTCGGCGAAGAGGATCTAACACGAGGGCTTCGGGCGGATGGTTTTGCGACCATGCTGGGTGGTGCCTTTAATGCCTTCCCCTATACTGCTTTTGCCCAAAACGTGGGTCTTGTCGGTCTAACGGGTATAAAAAGCCGGTTTGTGGTGGCCACTTCAGGTCTGATCTTAGTGGCCATGGGACTTTTCCCCAAAGTAGCAACTGTCATTGCTTCTCTGCCGAATGCTGTACTTGGTGGTGCTGGCATTGCGATGTTCGGAATTGTTGCGGCTAATGGGATCAAAACCTTGTCCAAGGTCGATTTTGACAAAAAACCTCATAACCTTTTCATTGTTGCGATCAGTATCGGTATCGGTCTTATTCCAATCGTTGCGCCTGATTTCTTTAAAATGTTTCCAGCCTGGAGTCAAACGATCGTTCATAGTGGGATTACCCTCGGATCGTTGACAGCCATTATTCTTAATGCGTTCTTTAATGGTGGCCATGCGGAGACAGATGTACAAAAAGATCTAGCTGCAAATGCCGGGATGAATGGTTAAAATATAGAGAGGTGGGAGAGCTTCGCTTTCCCGCCTTTTAGCGCATTGGAAAGAGTAATGATTAGGCTTTTACACGGATGAAAAAGGTGAGGGGATGACGTTATGATTTTAATCGGAAATGGTACTGTGCTTACACTGGGACAAACGAATCGAGTTATTCCCAATGGTGCAGTTCTCATTCAGGACACAAAAATTCAAGAGGCTGGTCTTAACGCTGACCTCAAAAAACGTTTCCCTGAGGCTCAGTATATCGATGCCCATGGCAAAGTGATTATGCCGGGATTGATTAACTCCCACATGCATCTTTATAGTACGTTTGCTCGGGGTATGGATGCCAAAAGTAAGCCGCCGAAGAGTTTCGTCGATATTTTAGAGGGCCTTTGGTGGAAGTTAGATAAACGGTTAACCCTTGAGGATGTCTATTATAGTGCTCTTGTTCCCTTAATTGAGTGCATTAAATCAGGAACAACGACGATAATCGATCATCACGCCAGCCCTATGGCTGTGACGAGGAGCTTAACAACCATGGCCAAAGCCGCTCAAGAAGTTGGGATGCGTTCAGCATTTTGTTATGAAGTGTCTGACCGTGACGGTGAAAAAATTGCGCTCAAGGGGATTAAGGAAAATGCCGACTTCATTGCCGATTGTCAGGCCAATCCCAACCCCATGGTTGCAGGACTATTCGGACTTCATGCCTCCATGACACTCTCCGATCAGACTTTAGAACGCTGCCAAGAAGCCAATGCCCCGCTCAAGGCCGGCTACCATGTTCACGTGGCTGAGGGAAAAGAAGACGTCGAGGATAGCTTAGCAAAATCAGGTCTAAGGGTGGTTGAACGCTTAAATAAATTTGGCATTCTGGGTCCGAAGACCATCGCCGCACATTGTGTGCACGTTAATGATGAGGAGATCGAGATTCTCAAAGCAACCCAGACTCAAGTCGTGCATAATCCAGAATCCAATATGGGGAATGCAGTCGGTGCCGCACCTGTCTTGAAAATGCTCGAGCGTGGTGTCGAAATGGGTTTGGGTACAGATGGCTATACTTGTGATATGTTTGAAAGCGCTAAAGTTGCGAATATCCTGCAAAAGCATACGGCAGCAGACCCCAGCGTGGCTTGGAGTGAAATTCCCCATATGCTTTATGAGCAAAATCCGAAGTTCGCGGGTCGGCTTTTTGGTGGACAATTTGGAGCTTTAACACCAGGGGCCTGGGCCGATGTAATCATCGTCGACTATCTGCCCTTTACGCCCATGAATGAATCAAACTGGAGCGGTCACCTGCTCTTTGGAGCATCAGGACGCTCAGTAGAAACAACGATCATTAACGGTCAGGTTCGGATGCTCAATCGTGAGCTTATCGGAATTGACGAAGAAGCGATTTGCGCTCGTTCGCGGGAATTGGCACAGAAGCTGTGGAATAAACTTTAAGGCTTTGCTTGGGCAGGACCAGCGGCGTCATTTGCTGGAGAATGTTAAGGAGCACTGAGAGCAGTACTAATAAGTATTTAGCAAGCGATGGTTTGGGGTCAATGCTCGGGTCTCGGGTCAGGCATTTTTGCATAGTGGCGTAAGGGTCTACTGTCATAGAAAAAGGGAGTTGATAGCATGGATAACGTTCTTGGGTTGCGCTGCATTCACTGTGGCAGAGAGTTTCCAGCCAAGCCAGGTCTCTATACGTGCCCAAGCTGTGGTAGTAAAGAGGGTATTCTCGATGTCCAATATGACTATGCCCAAATCAAGCATCAGACGACGCGGGAGCAAGTCGAGAATTCCAGGGATTACTCGGTCTTTCGCTACTTGCCCTTTCTTCCGATTAAGCCGGAAACACCTCGCCCGCATTTATGCATTGGCTGGAGTCCCCTTTATAAACCGGCGGGCTTGGGAGAAAGTCTGGGCCTGAGTAATTTATATGTCAAAGATGATGGTCAAAATCCCACTTCTTCCTTGAAGGATCGGGCTTCCGTAATTGCAGTGATCAAGGCGATTGAAGAACAGGCGACAACCATTGCCTGCTCCTCAACCGGCAATGCCGCCTCATCGTTAGCTGGAAGCGCGGCGGCGATGGGCATCCGCACGGTGATTTTCGTTCCCGGACGGGCACCGCAGGGGAAAATCGCTCAGCTCCTGATTTTCGGGGCCAATGTCATCAGTGTTCAAGGGTCTTATGAAGATGCTTTTCGTTTATCGGCCGAGGCGATTGAACGCTGGGGTTGGTATAACCGCAATGCGGCAATTAACCCCTATCTTGTTGAAGGGAAGAAGACCGTGTCCTTGGAAATCGCCGAGCAACTGCACTGGAAGGTTCCCGATTGGGTCATCCTTTCAGTCGGAGATGGCTGTACAATCGCCGGCGTGTGGAAAGGTTTTAAGGACCTGTACAGCGTGGGTTGGATTGACCGTTTGCCGAAGCTGGTCGGAGTTCAATCTACAGGGTGCAGCCCTTTAGTTGATGCTTTTCTGGAAAATCGGCCCTGGCAGCCAGCCGAAGAGAATACCCTTGCTGACAGTATCGCGGTCGGCGTACCGCGTAACCCGGAAAAGGCGCTGCGAGCGGTGCGTGAATCGGGAGGAACCATGATTGCTGTTCGTGATGAGGAGATTCTCGAAGCCCTGCGTGAGCTCGGAAAGACCAGCGGCATCTTCGGTGAACCGGCAGGAGTGACAGGAATCGCAGGGTTAAAACGTATGGTCGCTCAGGGAACGATTGGAAGGGACGAAACGGTGGTTGCCATCGTTACCGGGAATGGACTTAAAGACGTGAAAAATGCTATCGCAGCTGCGGGTGAACCTATTTGTGTTGAACCGTCCTTACCACTGTTAATTGAAGCCTTGCAGCAACGAGGCATTAGTTCTAATTTATAGAATTTAACGGGGGGAACACTCACTATGGCTAAAATTCCGTTTGGACCGACCTATCAGGAAATGCTTTATCCGGAGACGATTGCTCCTAAAGTTCATGCACAAGCCTTAAAAGCCAAAGAAACCAATGAATTAGATCCCCTTAACCTCTTCAACATCACTTGGAAAGATGCTCAAGGGGAAGTTCGAAAAATTGTGCTTCCTAAAGAGCTGACTGGGACAGAAGCCAATATCGTCGTCATGCTGGGAAAGTATTTCCCCTCCGGTTCGCATAAAGTTGGACCTGCTTATGCGACGCTGATTGAAGGCTGTGTTGATGGCGATATTCTTCCAGGTGAACACACGATCCTTGGACCCTCAACGGGTAACTTTGGGATCGGTGTTGCTTATATTTGTAATCTGATGGGGTATGAGGCTGTCGTCATTATGCCGGATAACATGAGTAAAGAACGCTATGATCGGATTCAAAAGTATGGGGCAAAACTGGATCTCACGCCTGGTACCGAATCGGATGTCATTCTGACCCTGCAACGGACCTATGAGTTAAAAAAGGACCCGAAAAATCGGCCCTTAGCTCAGTTCGAGCTCATGCCAAACTATCGTTTTCATCGTTATGTCACGGGTAATTCAGCCATTGAAGCGGTAAAAGGAATTGGTAACGGCCGGATTGCTTGTTTTACTTCTGCTCCCGGTTCGGCAGGTACGATTGCGGCAGGGGATGAGATTAAACACGCTTTCCCGGAAGCCAAGATTGTGGCGCTGGAACCCTATGAGTGCTCTACTTTAGCCAATGGCGGCAGAGGTCAGCACCGGATCGAAGGCATCGGTGATAAAATGTGTACGTTGATCCACAACATCAATACCACGGACTTTGTCGCCCTGATTCCGGACGATGATGCCGTTCGTGGCTTGAAAATAACGCAGGATGGGGCTGAAGTTCTCGAAGAACAAGGGGTTTCCAAAGAGCAGGCGCTCGCTCTCCATGGTCTTTTTGGAGTTTCCGGAATTTGTAATATCTTAGGCGCGATTAAAATGGCTCATTACCTTAAACTTGGGCCGGATGACAATGTCGTGACGATTGCGACGGACGGCTTTGATCGTTATCCCTCAGTCTTAGAGGATCTCGAAAAACGTTACCTGGAAACAGAAAAATTTGTTTTAAGACGTTGGGCTAAAGATATATTTCTTTGTCAGGATACGAGCAATATTTATGATTACCGGAGCAAAGAGGCCAAGGAACAGCTCTATATGCAAAAAGAAAAAGACTGGTTACCTTTTGGTTATTCACAGGAATATTTAGACACGATGAAAACAGAAGAATTCTGGGAAATGGAATTTGCAAAAGTAGAGCATTACGATCAGGAAATCGCCAGACTCCGAAAGGAGTAGGCTAATCGTTCATGCCGATATGAGCACCATCAAATGATAAAAACCGGTGTCTAGTAGCGAAACCAAAATAACAAGGCTTGAATACCGTATACGGATTCAAGCCTTAATTTATTTCAGTTTATTGGCATGAAACTTGCATTATAAACTTGCATTATGTAGATAAAGAAGAATTTCTCAGAAACAATTGGAGGTCGATTAAAAATGTCTAAAGAATGTATTAGCACCGAACGTGCACCAAAAGCGATTGGGCCATACTCTCAAGCAATAAAAGCGAATGGCTTTATCTTTGTCTCTGGACAACTGCCAATGGATCCAGCTCTAGGAAAGATGCCTGAGAAGATTGAGGATCAAGCCAAACAGAGCATGGAAAACTTAGCGGCGATTATACGTGAGGCAGGCTCAGATCTAAATCGGGTTGTCAAGACGACCATCTTTCTGACCAATTTGGACGATTTCCAAACGGTGAATGAAGTCTATGGCCAATATTTTAGCGGGAACTTTCCCGCCCGGAGTACCGTGCAAGTGGCGAAGCTGCCACTGGGTGCACACGTTGAAATCGAAGCAATTGTAATCGTCTAATAGAATTGACAAGACATTGGGAAAGGGATAGTTATGAGCGAGAAAATACTTTGGACAGAAAACAAAATGGTGAAGAAATATGGCGAAGGGGTATCTACTGTACTCTTCAGTGCAGCGGAAGTGGAAAAAGCCAAGAGCTTTCATCAGACCTTCCCAAGCTATGAGCCGACCCCCTTACAGAATCTTTCCCACCTTGCCGAAAAATTAAAGGTGGGTGGAATTTATGTTAAAGATGAATCATATCGTTTTGGACTGAATGCCTTTAAGGCGCTTGGCGGCTCTTACGCGATTGCCCGTTATCTAGCGCAGCGCTTGCATCGGGACATCTCTGAACTCCCTTACGCGTTATTAACGTCACAGGAAGTCAGGGAGAAACTAGGAGAGATTACGTTTGTGACCACGACGGATGGGAATCACGGGCGGGGGATTGCGTGGACGGCACGGCAACTTCATCAAAAAGCGGTGGTATATATGCCCAAAGGGTCATCAACGTATCGTTTAGCAAAAATTCGCGCGGAAGGTGCTGAAGCTTCCATAGTGGATATGAATTATGATGATGCCGTCCGGATGACCGCTGCCGAAGCGGAGGAAAAGGGTTGGGTAGTGGTTCAAGATACAGCTTGGGAAGGGTATGTCGAGATTCCAACATGGATTATGCAAGGGTATGGTACCATGTCTGCTGAAGCCCTGGAGGAATTAAATCGGCTTGGTATCAAAAAGCCGACCCATATTTTTGTTCAGGCAGGAGTAGGAGCTCTGGCAGGGTCAGTACAGGGATATTTCGCCTCAGTTTTTGGTGAAGAGCGGCCCAAGACGATCATCGCCGAGTCGAATAAAGCGGCCTGCTTATTCAAATCAGTACTAGCTAATGATGGTATGCCGAGGAACGTCGGTGGAGAGATGCAGACGATCATGGCAGGATTGGCGTGTGGCGAGCCCAACCCTATCGGATGGAACATTTTACGCGATTATAGTCAACTATTTTGCTCCTGTCCTGATTGGATTGCCGCGCGAGGAATGCGAACTTTAGGAAATCCCCTCAAAGGCGACCCCAGGGTCATTTCAGGCGAATCTGGAGCGGTAACGACGGGACTTCTTTTAAGTTTACTTGAAGACAAGAACATGAGTGAGGTTCGTGAATCCTTGGGCTTGGACGAAAATTCCCAAATCCTGATCTTCAATACCGAAGGAGACACGGATCCAGAAAAGTATCGAAGTATTGTTTGGGATGGTGAATTTCCCTCAGCAGCACGTTAAGGCAAAAAAGATTGCGGGAGCACAAAAAGAATCTGTCAAAGGTTTTGTGCTCCCTAAATTTTATCTGCTGATTAACCGGCACTAAGTCCTTTGAAAATATCCTGGGTTTAGAGGAGGAGAGTAGGAAATTGCAGTTGGGGCACGAATATGTTATTAGATTAAAGTGCATCTTTAATTTTCAAATGAGGTGAATCTATGTATCAACTGCAAGATATTCAAAATACGGTTCAACAAACGGCAGATGCCATTGCCGCTGCCCTTAAAATTGAGGTCGAGATCGCAGACGCTGAGCTGATCCGCATCGCAGGCACGGGGAAGTACTCGAATCAATGTGGAGCTCCGATGAAAGAGGGCTTTGTTTATCGCCATGTGATGCAGACAGGAAGCACTGTCATTATCGATAACCCTGGTTTTAATCCGCTCTGTCAGCCCTGCCCGCGACGAGGCAACTGTATGGAATACTCCGAAGTGGCCATCCCCATTGTTTTAGAAGGCCAGGTGCTCGGTGCGATCGGCCTGGTTAGTTTTGACGAAGAACAAGCTAAGCGTTTAATCGATAACAAACAATCGCTTCTGCAATTCTTAGAGAAGATGGCCGACCTTCTGAGCGCCAAGGTTTCGGAAAATGCCCAAAATCGGGAGCGGGAGCTTTTGACCGGCCAGTTGATTACGCTGTTAAACCAGCTCCATGATGGAATTTTATTGGTCAATGAGCAAAAACAAGTCACCCATTTTAATACATTGGGAGCTAAACTTCTCGATTTTTCACAATTAAACCCCAAAAAGATCGAGCTGAGCCAAATCCTTGATGATAAGAAAATTTGGAAATCGATCATGAGAGGAGAGTCCTTTTCCGGTCAAATCAAAGGGAAACGAGTGGCCACCCTGCTTTATTGCGACGCTGTCCCCATAAAAAATAATGGCCTGATTGAGGGTGCAGTCATCAGTCTCAAGGACATGAAGCAGATTAAAAAGCTCGTCAGAGATACTACGGTCAATGAGGTCGAAACTCATTTCTCCGAAATTATTGGAGATTGTGCGAAGATGAAAAATGTTAAGGAAGTCGCCCAACGTGTTGCTCAGAGTAACGCGACGATCCTGATCCTCGGTGAAAGCGGGACAGGTAAGGAATTGTTCGCGCGGGCGATTCATCAAAGCAGTAAACGGCATAATCATGCGTTTATTGCCGTAAATTGCGGTGCTATACCTGAGAATTTGTTGGAAAGCGAATTGTTTGGTTATGAGGAGGGATCCTTTACCGGTGCCCGCCGCGGCGGTAAATTGGGGAAATTCGAGCTCGCTCACAACGGTACGATTTTCTTAGACGAAATTGGCGATATGCCACTTCATCTGCAGGTCAAATTACTCCGGGTTTTACAGGAAAAACGGGTTGAAAAAATCGGAAGCTCACGTTCTCTTCCTGTCGATGTACGAGTTATTGCCGCGACCCATCAGGATCTTGACAATATGGTTAAAACCGGTGAGTTCCGTGAAGATCTGTATTATCGCCTCAACGTCATTCCGCTTACAATTCCGCCTCTGCGCGAGCGTAAAGAAGATATCCCCATCCTGATTCAGTTTTATCTCGAGCATTACTGTGAGGTGACAGGGAAGGCTGTTAAAGGGTTGATGCCCGAGACGGAGCAGATTCTTGAACGCTATTCCTGGCCTGGAAATGTTCGCGAATTGGGAAACGTCATCGAATATTGTGTCACAATGTCTCAGCAGGACACCATCACGGCTAAGCTTTTGCCAGAACGGGTCAAGGCTGATCTAACATCACGACCTACCAATTCAGGGTTGAATCTGAAAGAGCTAGAACGCGAGACGATTATGAAGGCGCTGGCCCAGGCCGAAGCCTCAGGCGATAAAGAAGAGACCGCAAAGTTGCTGGGAATCAGCCGCGCCACGCTCTATCGCAAGATTAAGGAATATCAGATAACGGCTAATAAAACGTATTCTTAAAGGCGAGTCTCATGAAGAGAAATGTGTCGCGATATGAGACTGGACAGAAAGACTCCCACTGGGGTAAGGAATAGGCATAAATAGTGATCTGGGATAAAACTTAACAGTCTCAAAGCGAGATTTTCCCCCTAAATACTCAAACGTAAATGAGTGTTTTACGACCCTGTTAAATTGGCACGCTTTTTGCAAAGAAATAGGGTATACAGAAGCAAAAAATGTGAGACGTCAATCAAGGAACTTAACAGGTGATGAAAGAAAGGGGTAATCAGCGTGGAGAACTTTGCCAAAGTCCTGGAGATGGCCCAAGCGTACAAGCCAGAAATGAGTCGCTTTTTACGGGATCTGATCGCCATTCCGAGCGAAAGCTGCGGAGAAGAAAAAGTTGTCTTGCGAATTAAAGAAGAAATGGAAAAGGTGGGCTTTGATAAAGTCGTGATTGACCCCATGGGGAACATCCTCGGATATATTGGTCATGGTCAACACGTGATCGCCATGGATGCCCATATCGATACTGTGGGTATCGGGGATCGCTCGCTTTGGGAATATGACCCTTATCAAGGGTATGAAGATGACGAGATCATTATCGGTCGAGGGGGAAGCGATCAAAGCGGAGGGATGGCCTCCATGGTTTATGCGGGCAAGATTATCAAAGAATTAGGACTTGAAGATGACTATACGCTGATCGTTGTGGGTTCTGTTCAAGAAGAAGATTGTGATGGCTTATGCTGGCAGTATATTGTCAATGAGGACAAACTCCATCCGGAATTCGTAGTCATTACGGAACCAACCGATGGCAAGATCTATCGCGGACATCGTGGCCGGATGGAAATTAAAGTGACCACGAAAGGCATCAGCTGCCATGGTTCAGCTCCAGAACGTGGAGATAATGCGATCTTCAAAATGGCTCCAATTCTCAACGAACTGCGTGCGCTCCATGAAAACCTCACTGATCATCCTTTCCTCGGTAAAGGCAGCTTAACCGTTTCCGAAGTCTTCTTTACCTCACCTTCTCGTTGTGCCGTTGCTGATAGCTGCTGGATTTCCCTTGACCGTCGCTTAACTGCCGGAGAAACAGCCGAATTCGCGCTGCAACAGATCCGAAACCTGCCTGCCGTTAAAGCGGCCCAAGCGGAAGTGACGATGTATACTTACGAACGGCCTTCTTATACCAATCTGGTTTATCCGACCGATTGCTACTTCCCCACCTGGCTCATTGAAGAAGAACACCCACTTTGCACGACACTCGAAGAATCTTATCAAGAGTTATTCCATGAAACCCCAGTCTTAGATAAATGGACCTTCTCCACCAATGGCGTTTCAATCATGGGCCGATATGGTATTCCCTGTATTGGTTTTGGTCCCGGCCATGAAGACCAAGCGCATGCCCCCAATGAAAAAACTTGGAAAAAGGAATTGGTCAATGCGGCTGCGATGTATGCCGTTATTCCCATGCTCTATACCCAAAAATACGCAGCGAAAATGCCAGAGACCACGGAAAACTTACTTCGGGTCGACTGAGTGTTTCAATCGAAAGACTCTAAGATTCTCTAAGTTAGGTGAAGAGTTATACTACCTTGAAATCAGAAAATATTAGAAGGAGAGATTTTAGATGCAAACTATTTTTCACGG
Organism: Desulfitobacterium sp.; assembly: GCF_035539115.1. Classification (GTDB taxonomy): domain Bacteria; phylum Bacillota; class Desulfitobacteriia; order Desulfitobacteriales; family Desulfitobacteriaceae; genus Desulfitobacterium_A. Next base: position 113,956 of record NZ_DATLJA010000086.1, read on the forward strand.
CCGACATTTCATTAATCTTGAAGATTTCACCAAAGAAGAAGTCGATACAATGATCGAGGTTTCGCTCGATCTGAAGAGAAAGTTCGCGATGGGTGTTGATACACCTTACCTACAAAATAAAACCATGTTCCTGATGTTCTTCGAGCAATCCACTAGAACACGGAATTCGATGGAAGCGGGGATCGCTCAACTGGGCGGTCATGCTAACTACCTTGATTCCAGCAGTATGCAAGTGGCTCATGGCGAAACAGCGAAAGATACAGGAGTCATTCTTTCCCGTTTTGGACATGCCATCGCCGCCCGTTATTGCAACTGGGGCGTGGGCAATAAATACCTCAATGAATTGGCTAAGTGGTCGACAGCTCCGGTTATGAATCTGCAATGCGATCTTTACCATCCCTTTCAAGCTCTTGCCGACCTGATGACCATGAAAGAGAAAGTCGGGGATCTGAAACGGGTTAAAGTATCCATTATCTGGGCGTATGCGGAAAGCCATAAAAAGCCGATTTCGGTTCCGGTATCCCAAATTTTGCTCTTCCCACGCTATGGTATGGATGTCGTCTTGGCCCATCCGAAAGGTTGGGAACTGCCTGACTGGGTTATTGATCAAGCGAAAGTTAATGCTACCCGTTATGGGGGTACGGTTACGATCACGAATAATGAAGCCGAAGCTTATGCAGGGGCAGACATCGTCATTCCGAAAAACTGGGGAAGTTGGGTTAACGACCAAACGGGAGCAACACTTGTTGGCGCTTCGAAAGTCGTCGATGATAAACTGATGGCTCAAAAATCCTGGAAATGCACCGAAGCCAAAATGGCGACCGCTGATAAAGATGTGATGTATATGCACGCGTTGCCGGCTGATCGCGATAATGAAGTCGAAAATTCGGTCATTGATGGGCCTCATTCGATTGTCTATGATGAAGCAGAAAATCGTATTCATACAGCCAAAGCAGTGATGACTTTATTGATGGGTGGCAGATAAACGTGAACAAATTAGCTGTTGTAGCTATCGGCGGGAACTCTTTGATTCGAGATAATGCCCATCAAAGCGTCGAAGATCAATACGCAGCAATTGTGGAAACAGCGCGCCATATTGTGGGCATGATTGAGCAAGGGTATGAAGTGATCGTTACCCACGGCAACGGCCCGCAGGTTGGGTTTATTCTCCGCCGAGCGGAAATTGCCAGTGAAGTGGCAGCGATGCATGGTGTGCCGCTCGTTAGTTGCGGTGCGGATACCCAAGGTTCGATCGGCTATCAGATCCAACAAGCGATTGATAATGAGTTCAGACTACGGGGGATCAGAAAATCCGCAGTCACGATCATTACGCAAGTTTTGGTGGATAAGAATGATCCAGCCTTTCTGAAACCCTCTAAGCCGATTGGTTCTTTCTACAGCGAAGAACAGGCTCACCTGATTCAAAAAGAAAATCCAAGTTGGGTTATGGTCAGTGACGCAGGCCGGGGTTATCGGCGTGTCGTCCCTTCGCCGGCCCCGCGTCAAATCGTGGAGAAAGAAGTCATCAATTTGCTGGTCAATGCCGGCTATTGTGTCATCGGAGCCGGTGGCGGCGGAATCCCGGTCGTAGTTAAGGAAAATGGCGGATTTGATGGCGTAGATGCCGTCATCGATAAGGATTTTGCCTCTAGCCTCTTAGCAACTCAACTAGCCGCTGATTTGCTCATCATCTCGACTGGCGTACCTCAGGTTTATTTAAATTATGGGCTGCCGACTGAGAAGGCGTTAGATCGAATAACTCTCGCTGAAATCAAAGAATATGTCCAAGAAAACCACTTCACACCGGGAAGCATGTTGCCCAAAGTTCAAGCCGTGATTAATTTTCTTGAAGCGGGCGGTAAAGAAGCGATTATTACAAACCCTGAATCGTTGGAAGAAGCAGTCGCAGGTAGAACGGGGACACACATTATTCCTTGATTCAATATGTCTTAAGGAAAATAAAAGAATTTTGGGTCGAGTAGCTTCCCGCACATCCATTCACTCAGCGCTCCAGGACTGGCACACTTGTCTCTGAGGGAGCTCTGCCAAACCCTTCTGCTTTCTGCAAGTCAACCAGTGGCGCCGCTAACCCTCAGAAGCGTTGTGCGCCATAGCGCCCCTCCGCGAAATCGTTTATTCCTGTGCGATATAGGAGACTTGGCTTAGAGTTGAGGTACGAAGTTCAAGCCTTAGTCGACTTATCCTCGAAGGGGAGAAGCTACGTTTGTGGGTCTTTTTAGTCATTCTTAAAGAATTTTTCAGGGCAGAACGTATCTCTGCCAAGGAGAGAAAAACATGGCTATTGTATTAAGCGGTGGTCAAATTGTCACAGCCCTCGAAACATATGAAGCAGACGTACGCATTGAAGACGAAAAGATTGTTGCCCTCGGGAAAAATATCCGACAAGCACAAGATAAAGTCTTAGATGTGGATGGCTGCTTTTTGTTTCCGGGAGGAATTGACCCCCATACGCATTTTGACCTGCCTTCAGCAGGAACGGTAACTGCCGATGATTTCGCGAGTGGGACGAAGGCGGCCCTTCTGGGGGGAACGACAACCATTATCGATTTTGCTACCCAATTTAAAGGTGAAAGCTTACACCAAGGTTTAGCAAACTGGCACGCTAAAGCTCAGGGGAAATCCTATGCTGATTATGGCTTTCATATGGCGATTACGGATTGGAACGATGCTGTGGCCCAAGAAATGCAGAAACTCGTCCAAGAGGAAGGCGTCTCTTCCTTTAAATTTTACATGGCCTACAAAGGAAGCTTACAAGTCGATGATGGTGTCCTGTTGCAGGCCTTCCGTGAGAGCAAACGGAGCGGAGCCCTGCTCTGTTTGCATTGTGAAAACGGGGATATCATCGCTGAACTCGTAAAAGAAGCTCACGACGAAGGAAAACTGGAGACCTCTTTTCATCCACATACGCGGCCCATTCTTGCGGAACGAGAGGCAACCTCACGGGCTATTGCCTTAGCGGAACTAGCACAGGCGCCAGTTTATATTGTTCATCTGACCTCCGGCGAAGCGCTTCAAGTTGTGACTCAAGCTAAAAGACGAGGTCTTAACGTTTACGCCGAAACCTGTCCCCAGTATCTCTTGCTTGATGAATCGGTCTACGATTTACCTGAATTTGAGGGCGCCAAGTATGTGATCTCGCCGCCACTGCGGGCGAAGGAAAACCAAGATGCCCTCTGGCAGGGAATCAAAGATCATTGGATTGAGACAGTGGCTACGGATCATTGTTCCTTTAATTTTCAGGGTCAGAAGGAATTGGGACGCGAGGATTTCAGTAAAATTCCTAACGGCATGCCCGGGGTTGAAACGCGCTTGGCTCTGCTCTACACCTACGGCGTCGTTCCCGGAAAAATATCACTCCAGGAATTTGTCAATCTGACCTCAACTCATGCTGCCCAACTTTTCGGACTCTATCCCCGCAAAGGGGTGATTGCCGTAGGCAGTGATGCTGATATCGTGGTTTGGGATCCGGGAATAAGGGCAGTGATTTCCGCCCAGACCCAGGCTCAACAGGTTGACTATTCGCCTTATGAAGGGTTCACCCAAATAGGTCAAGCGCGTCATGTCTTTTTACGCGGTCAGCACGTGGTGAGCGAGGGGCAAATGAATTCGGAATATCCTCAGGGAAAATACCTCTATCGTGATGCGTTTTCCACATGAAAGGTGGGATGAAGATGTACACATTTTCAATCAATGGGGAAGACTATTCCCTTGAAGAAGATATTAATATTCTGGATTATATCCGGGAAGAATTGCATATAACCTCTTTAAAAAATGGGTGTGGGGAGGGTGCTTGCGGTGCCTGCATGATTCTCGTCGATGGGAAAGCGGTGCGATCATGTCTTCTCAAAGCCTCAAAAGTCGATGGAAAAAGTCTCCTTACCGTCGAAGGTTTCTCGGAACGGGAAAAAGAAGGTTATGCCTGGGCTTTTGCTGAAGTTGGAGCGGTCCAGTGTGGTTTCTGTATTCCAGGGATGATGATTAGTGCCAAAGGGTTACTCGACAAAACCTTGAGTCCGTCTCTCCAAGAGATTAAGCAAGCGATCAAAGGAAATATCTGTCGGTGTACAGGTTATGTGAAAATCGAAAAGGGCATTAGTCTTGCAGCCAAGGCTTTGCGCGGCGAAATTAAACCTCAATCCGCGAAACCGCTAAGCGAAGGGATCGGTACCAATTTAGTGCGCGTCGATGCCATCGATAAGGCTCTGGGTAAAGCCAAGTATGTTGATGATTTATTTGTCGGCGGGATGCTCTACGGGGTTGCGTTGCGCACGAAATATCCACGCGCTTTGATCAAAGGGATTGATGTCTCGGCAGCCCAGGCTTACCCTGGCGTCGTCGCGGTGATGACAGCCGAAGATATCCCTGGCGAGCGCTACTGGGGGCATATTTTTCATGATTGGCCGACGCTGGTTGCGGTCGGTGAAGAAACCCGCTATATCGGCGATGCCATCGCCTTAGTCGCTGCTCAAACGAAAAAACAGGCGAGGGAAGCTCTCAAACTTATTCAGGTGGAGTATGAGGAGCTTGAGCCGCTGTTAACACCGGCTGCCGCGTTAGCTTCTGGAGCGCCGCTTATCCAGCCCAAGGGAAATCTGCTGAGTAAAACTCATCTGCGCCGAGGAAATCCTGAGGAGGCCCTGGCGCAATCGGCCTATGTTGTCTCTAATCGTTACACCACGCCGCCCACCGAGCATGCCTTCATGGAGACTGAAAGCGCTTTAGCGCTTCCTCATTCGGATGGGAGTGTGACTGTTTACGTAGGAAGTCAAAGTGTCTATGATGATATGCATGGGATAAGTGCGATCCTTGGTTTACCTCCTGAGAAGGTACGGGTGATTAGTCAATTTGTCGGTGGAGGCTTTGGGGGTAAGGAAGACCTCACGGTGCAACACCATGCTGCTTTACTGGCCTGGAAAACAGGCAAGCCGGTGAAAGTCACCTTAACGCGCCAGGAAAGCATCCTGGTTCACCCGAAGCGCCATGCCATGGAAATTGAAGTGACAACAGGTTGTGATGCGGAAGGACATCTTACAGGGATAAAAGCAACAGTGATGGCCGATAGTGGAGCCTATGCTTCGCTCGGATCAGCCGTTGTGGAACGGGCGTGCACCCATCTTGGTGGTCCTTACAGTGTTCCCAATATTGAGGTTATGGGATTCTGCGTATATACGAATAATCCACCTGCAGGCGCCTTCCGCGGCTTTGGCGTTCCCCAATCCAATTTTGCTTCAGAAACGAATCTGAATCTTCTCGCGGAAAAAGTCGGAATTTCTCCCTGGGAAATCCGTTTTCAAAATGCGTTAGAACCCGGTCAAGTCGGTCCGAGTGGACAAATCGCTGATGAAGGAACAGCACTCAAAGAAACGCTCCTAGCTGTCCGCGAAGTTTACGAATCTTCACCTTATGCAGGGATTGCCTGTGCCTATAAGAATTCTGGGATTGGTGTGGGTTTACCGGACATCTCGCGCGTGCGCATGAAGATTGAAAAGGGAAAAGTGGGGGTTTATACCAGCGCCCAATGTATTGGCCAAGGGTTAGCAACCATTGTGATCCAAATCGTGAATGAGGCAACAGGGATAACCGGGGATCAGATCGTAGTAGTTGCCCCAGATACTTTCCTTACTCCGGATGCCGGTACCACAACGGCTTCGCGGCAAACGCTGTTCACGGGCGAGGCCACTCGCCAAGCGGCTTTAGCGTTACAACAAGCCCTGGAAGATAAAACGCTGGAACAGCTCGAAGGGACGGAATATTACGGAGAATACTTGGGTCAAACGGATCCGCTTCAATCTGATAAGTCCAACCCAGTTAATCATGTGGCCTATAGTTATGCAACGCATGTTGCCCTTTTAGACGAAAAAGGAAAAGTCCAAAAAGTCGTGGCAGCACACGATGTTGGTCGCGCGATCAATCCAATCGCTGTGGAAGGGCAAATTGAAGGTGGTGTGGCCATGGGGTTGGGTTATACCCTACGGGAAGATTTTCCACTAGAGAAAGGAGTCCCTACCGCTAAATATGGAACGCTTGGGCTCTTCCGTTCGACAGACATGCCAGAGATCGAAACTGTGATTATCGAGAAAAATCCATCCTCCTTGGCGTATGGTGCCAAAGGAATAGGAGAAATTTCTTCAATCCCCATCACAGCTGCTGTGGCGGCTGCTTATCGAAAACTTGACGGTAAGCTGCGGTTAAGTTTACCCTTAAAGGAGACCCTTTATAACAGTAAGGGTTGAGACAAGAATGGAGAACGGTTTATGCAAAGAATTTATGATAAACTCAACGAAATGCTTGAAAATCACCAGATTGGGGCAAGCGGAGTAGTGATCGAGGGAGATCCGGCGCTTTGTCCTACCGGGACGAAATTTCTGGTTAATGACGCGGGTGAACTCCTGGCAGGAAATCTCAACAAGAATGTGCTTAATTCGCTTCAAGAAGATCTATTAATGAGTATGCGTAGCAAAAAGCCCATGACTTTAACCGTAGCGGGAGGTTTGAAGATTTTCTTGAATCCTCTTTATCCGCCAACGCGCTTGCTTATTTTAGGAGGAGGCCATATTGCCCTGCCTCTGGTCAAGCTGGGGAGGCTGATGGATTTTCAGGTTACCGTGGTCGATGACCGTCCCTCGTTTGCCAATCCGGTGCGCTTTGGTGAAGCTGACGAAGTCATCTGTGAGAGCTTTGAGACGGTTTTTCCGCGCGTGTGTATTGATCAAAATACGTATGTCGTCATTGTGACGCGTGGTCATCGTTATGACCAACTCTGCGTCGAGGCGGTGCTCAATACCCCTGTGCAGCCTGCCTATATAGGGATGATCGGGAGTCGACGCAAAGTTGCCGCGATTATGGATGCCTTAAAAGAGAATGGGACTCCTGAGGAACTGCTGAACAAGGTATATGCACCGATTGGACTGGATATCGGCGCCCAGACTCCCGAAGAAATTGCCCTCAGCATTCTGGCCGAAATTATCATGGTTGAGCACTATGGGAAGAGTAACGGTCTAGGGACGCAAGCTAGGGGGAAGAAAAGCAATGGATAGCAAAGTACTTGAGACGCTCCTTCGACTCAATGAGGAATCACAAACGAACCAAGATGCGGGATCAGAAAATGATTTATTTAATCAGGCAGCGTTAGCCACCATTATCAACACCTTAGGTTCCACGCCACGTAAGGCCGGAGCCCAAATCCTTTTCTTTCGAGATGGACGGGTTGTCGGTACGATCGGCGGAGGATGTGGGGAAGCAGAAGTACGCCAACATGCTTTTCGGGTGATCGAGCAAGGCCAGCCCGCCGTGGTCGAAATTAACCTCACTCATGAAGCTGCTGCCGAGGACGGAATGGTTTGTGGTGGGGCTATGCAAGTGTATATTGAGCCGGCGCTGTACTCCCCGGAGAAAGTATGACGATCGAATGAAAGACGAAAAAGATAGACCAATGAAGAATAACCGAAAATTGACAGGGTCGATTGTCCTCGTCCGCGGAGCGGGTGAACAGGCAAGCGGCGTAGGCTGGGCTCTCGCTAAAGCGGGATTTAGGGTGTTGATGACGGAAGTTGAGCAGCCTCTCATGGTGCGTTGGCCGGTAAGCTTTGGCACAGCAGTGGAAGAAGGAAAGTGGAGTGTGGAAGGGCTCGTTGCACGGCGAGTGTCAAGTCCGGAAGAATGCCCAAACGTTTGGGGAAACGGAGAGATTCCCATCCTGATTGACCCGGATTTAAACGTATTAGATCTTTGGCAGCCAGAAGTGCTTGTCGATGCCATCCTGGCTAAACGAAATTTGGGAACCCAGCGTCAGATGGCGCCCTTAACGATTGGCTTGGGTCCTGGTTTTACGGCGGGGGAGGATGTTCATTTAGTGATCGAAACGAATCGTGGGCATGATCTAGGGCGGATCATTGCGTCCGGAACGGCTGAACCGAATACCGGAATTCCGGGGAATATCGCGGGTTATAGTCGCGAGCGGGTTATCTATTCCCCCCAAGCTGGTGTATTTCGAGCACAACGCCAAATCGGTGAGAAGGTAGCTGCTGGTGATGTCTTAGGAACGATTGAAGGCTTAAACACGCCCGTTCTTTCTCCTCTCGATGGTGTGCTGCGAGGATTGCTGCGGTCGGGTGTTCGAGTGGGTCAACAAGTCAAGGTTGGGGATATCGATCCTCGAGGAAAAGTGGAATACTGTTGGACAATTTCGGAAAAAGCTCGGGCCATCGGAGCAGCAGTCGTGCTCAGCATCTTGGAACAAAGACATAGTGCTGAAGGAAATAAAACCATAATTTGCGGAGTATCATAAACAATTGAAATTTTAAACAGTAACTTAAAGAAAAACAAAAAACGGCTAAAGAACCCTTAACGATAAGTGTTAAAGGTTCTCTAGCCGTTTTTATCTGAATAAAACGCTAATCCACACTAAATCTGGTTTGAAATCACTGTTTCTGAATCAAGCTTTCATCCCGCTTAAGGGGTGTCGAGGTATCCGTTTCGCCAAGAATTGCAATCGAATTTTCACCGTTTAAGAGGAATTGAACACTCTGAACGTTAGGCAGAGTCGTTAAAGAATTGACAATACTATAGAGAATCAATTGTTCACCCGTACCGCCACCCGTAAAACTTGACCTAAACTGTTTTGATAGATCAAGCGTAGCCACGCCGTCTTTGACAGTGGCACTGAGAAGTTCAGTTCCTTTAGGGAGGGGCCGCTCGAGACCGGAAGGGGGATTGTTTAATTCATTGAACATGGCTTTAATGATTTCCTTGTTGTCGACATTGATGGTTCGCTCAACCGCCATAAGACCGCTGGCATCTGATTTTGGGAAATAAAGTGTCATTTTAACCGCTTGAGTAGTTGGAGCGTTGTTTGAACTTGGGCTAGAAGAAGAATTCGCTGCAACACTCGTGTCATTCGGAGTTGCCGATACGTTGGCTTGAGTTTTCATATTACTCGACCCGCAACCGGTTACCCCAAGGATCGTGACGAGTATGGTTATTAGAATCAAGGCGAGAGGCCGGATTTTTTTGAGATGCATGGAATTTCCACCTTTCTTATGTAATGCGAGGAAGATTTCAATTCTATTCTATCATGATTTAAGGTCGAAGTTAATATTAAAAATGGAGTCGAAATAGGGAGGAGAAATAGAAGTTTGAGAGAATAGTTTAGGGAAATACGAAATCTCAAACTTAAGTAAGATAATATTTGCATAATCAGGATATTCGTCGTGCCTAAAAAGAGGATTCCATGACTTTTTGGCGAAGAAATCTATATCTAGTCTTGACTTTCAGAATAAAATGTGGCAGGGGTGGCGAACAACAGTCTGTGGATTATAGAATTCCCGAAGATACCGTTGAAGACATAAGATTACATGCAGATATTGTCGAAATCATCTCTGAATATGTTTCATTACAGCGCAAAGGGAAAAACTATTTAGGATTATGTCCTTTTCATTCCGAAAAAACCCCGAGCTTCACCGTGACTCCTGATAAACAGATGTTTTACTGTTTTGGCTGTCATACGGGGGGGAATGTGTTTTCTTTTCTCATGAAGAAAGAGAACTGGAGTTTTCCGGAAACGCTCGAGTACTTGGCGCATAAATACGCGATTATGCTTCCTGAAAAAGAACTTTCACCCCGCGAAAGGGAGCAACAAGCACGTCGCCATCGTTGGGAAGAAATCCATGAATGGGCCACAGTTTACTATCATGATATCCTCATGAATCGGCCTGAGGGCGAACTAGGTAGGCAGTATTTTGCGGAACGAGGAGTCGACTCCGAAACCATGAACACCTTTCGTCTTGGATATGCACCCGCTCGATGGGAGGGGTTGCTTGAGGCACTTTCGTCTCGGGGAATTCGTCCTCAGGAACTGGCAGATGCCGGTCTAGCCATTGAAAGAGATGCCCAGGAAGGAAAAGCAAACCGGGGGTATTACGACCGTTTCCGCAATCGTGTCATTTTTGCGATTTTAGACTCACGACAAAAATCCATTGCTTTTGGAGGTCGGGTTCTTGATGATACCTTACCCAAGTATCTGAACTCTCCTGAAACTGCTTTTTTTAATAAGGGACATCATTTATATGGAATGAACCGGGCCCATCAAGGAATTCGTGAATTTGGATTTGCCTTGTTGGCTGAAGGTTACATGGATGTCATCACTTTGCAAAAAGCAGGTTTCAGTAATGCGGTGGCCTCTCTGGGAACGGCGCTCACTAGAGATCAGGGGAAGCTTTTAAGACGTTATACCCAACGCATAGTGGTGGTCTATGATTCGGACAAGCCGGGGATTCAAGCCACGCTCCGGGCGGGCGAGATATTAAGAGACGCAGGTTTCCGGGTCGATGTTTTAAGCTTAGTTGGTGCTAAGGATCCGGACGAGTATTTAAAATCCCAAGGGCCTGAGAAATTCAAGGAAGCCTTGGATCAGGCTAAACCCTATATTGAGTTTAAATATCAGGTTTATATTCAAGACCACACCGTGCATAGCGCTCCAGAGAAACGAGAACTAGTGAGCGAATTAGCAGGAGATATTCTCAAAGTTACGAGTCCAGTCGAAAGAGAAGGGTACGAACGCTTTTTGAGTTTGGAATTAGGTCTTACTTTGGAAGCGGTTCAGTTAGAGATTGTAAGTAAAGATAGGAATAAGGCAAAAAAACCGCGGGAAAGTGAATATTCTCCGGCAAATCAGGATATTTCTGTAAAAAACAGAGATAATATCAATAGGTATGTAAATCCTGTTCCTTCTGCCATTACGGTACCTAATGGAGTCCTTCGGGCAGAGCGAATTCTTTTACGTCTTTTGCTGGAACAGTTACTGTCTGTTGCTCAAGTCGAAGCGGAACTTGGTAAGGATTTCTGGAAAGTTCCAATCCATCAACAACTTTTTAACGCGATTGAGGAAGTTCAACTGCAAAATAGAACAGGAATTCCGATGAATACATCGGAAGAATTACAAAGCCAAATCGCGAATATTATGGTTGAAGAGGCAGATGTGTCCCAGCCAGAAAAGCTTTTTCATGATTGTTTGCATCAAATCCGATCAGTCCAGTCGGAGGAAACAGTAGAAGAATTACAAACCCGTATGGTCGCGTTAGAAAAATCCGGTGATATGGCAGGGGCAATTGCCCTGTTAAAAGAGATAGGAGAGCGGTTAAAAAGTGGCGAAAAGTAAGGTTATGAGCACGCAGAAACAGAATCCCAAGGAAGGAAAGGAATCCAAGTCCATGAATGATGAAGAACTACGGGTTGAGGCCGTTAAAAATCTCATTCAAAAAGGAAAAAAGAAGGGTTCCCTCACATACCACGAAATTATGGATACCCTCCAAGGAATTGAGCTCACAACCGACCAAATTGATGAGGTATATGAGCAGATCGGGCAGCTGGGTATTGAAATCATTCCTGAACCAGGTGAAGAGGAAGAAGTCTTAGAAAAGACAACCGAGGATAATCTCCACGGTGATGCTGAAGAGGAAGACGCTGAGGAAGAGGTTGAGGTTGATCTTTCTGTTCCTGAAGGGGTAGGAATAGATGACCCAGTTCGTATGTATTTGAAGGAAATCGGCCGGGTCCCCCTATTATCAGCTGAAGAGGAAGTTAAGCTTGCCAAAAGAATGGAGCAGGGAGACGAAGAAGCGAAACGACGGTTAGCCGAAGCAAACCTCCGACTTGTCGTCAGTATTGCTAAACGCTATGTGGGACGAGGCATGCTGTTTCTCGATCTAATTCAAGAGGGAAATTTAGGACTCATTAAGGCGGTCGAGAAATTCGACTATCAAAAAGGATTTAAGTTCTCGACTTATGCAACCTGGTGGATTCGTCAAGCGATTACGCGCGCGATTGCTGACCAAGCGCGGACTATCCGGATCCCGGTGCATATGGTTGAAACGATTAATAAACTTATTCGGATTTCGCGCCAACTCTTACAAGAGCTAGGGCGGGAACCCGTTCCCGAAGAAATCGCAGCTCAGATGGATATCCCCGTCGAACGGGTACGGGAAATCATGAAAATAGCCCAAGAACCAGTATCCTTAGAAACCCCGATTGGCGAAGAAGAAGATTCGCATTTGGGAGATTTCATTCCTGATGAAGATGCTCCGGCCCCAGCGGAAGCAGCGTCCTTTATCCTTCTCAAGGAGCAGTTGGAAGAGGTTCTGGAAACGCTTACACCGCGTGAAGAAAAAGTTCTGCGTTTACGGTTTGGCCTAGATGATGGTAGAACCCGGACTTTGGAAGAAGTCGGGCAGGAGTTTGGTGTTACCCGCGAACGGATTCGCCAGATTGAAGCAAAGGCCCTCCGTAAACTGCGTCACCCTAGCCGGAGCAAGAAACTGAAAGATTATCTCGAATAGAATATTTGTTTCTGAAGGCTTGACTATAAATAGTGAATTGCGTATAATAGTCAGTGCACAGGGCATTCCTCGATAGCTCAATGGTGGAGCAACCGGCTGTTAACCGGTAGGTTGTAGGTTCGAGTCCTACTCGGGGAGCCATTTTTTTATTTCTGCGATTGGGCCCATAGCTCAGCGGTAGAGCTGCCGGCTCATAACCGGTTGATCCTAGGTTCGAACCCTAGTGGGCCCACCATACTCGAAGTTCGAGGCACGAGGTTCGAAGCTCGAAAGACCAAAGGGATTACTCCAAAGTCGAACATCGAATTTTGTCGTACATCGATAATGGCCCGTTGGTCAAGCGGCTTAAGACACCGCCCTTTCACGGCGGCTACACGGGTTCGAATCCCGTACGGGTCACCATTTTTGATAGTAGAATATTGATTTTACCATGGGCGATTGGCTCAGTCGGTAGAGCGCATCCTTCACACGGATGAGGTCACTGGTTCGATCCCGGTATCGCCCACCAGTCATATCAAGGCTTTCAGCCTTTACATTCAAGTGAAATATGCAATGTATAGTTACACGTATAGTTACGGCATAATTTAGCGTTTTGATGCTAGCACTTTCCCAGTTTGGAGAGGTGCTTTCTTTGTTTTTAAGAGTCCGTTCATTTTGGAAGCGGTCCCTGTGCGTAAGCGGGGCATTACGTGAGAGTAAATGTTGCCAGTCATCGATATGTCGGTATGACCCAGCAATTCTAAAACGGTTTAGAGATCAATTCCTTGTTCCAATAATCTTGTGGCAAACGTATGCCGAAGTGAGTGGACTGTTATATCCTTACGAATTTTTGCCTTATCGCGGATGCGATGAAAGGTTCGAATAAGGTTCCGGGGTTCAATTGGAGTACAGCGAAATATTTGGAACATGGAATCCTCAAACCCAAAAATATTACGATACAATCTGAACGAAAAATAGTGGGCAGTTGCCCGCTGATACTTGGCCGGCAACTGCCGTGCAGTGTAAAGTGAAGCAACGGCCGGACTTGATCTTGCGCAGCGATGCATACCCCAGAGAATGACCCAGCGCGGCCGGTCTACGAACGGCCGCGCGACAGCAGGACCAGTAAGTTTTGCCCGAGAGGCCGGAGGCGACGCGGACGAGTGCACAGGCGGAGTGGCGAAGCCCGGAGATTGGAGCCTGTGCGGGAGTCTAGCGTGGGCGGAGGCCCTGACCCCAGAGGCAAGGGCAGTCTGACGGCCAGGCGGACCAGGAAAATTTTCATCTTGGACTGGACGGCTGTCTGCCCAGCATGCATTGGACACTGGGGAATAACATGCACTCTTTATTCAGGAACCGAGCGGGCTTTAGCCGGCTCGGTGCTTCCGTTATTTGGATTAGTTAATTGAGAAAATAAGACCATATTTCCCACGTGGGAAATATGGCGGATTCAGTGTTTTACTGAATGATGTAATTGAAACATCATATTCTTCTTCTCTTTAAATAGTCTGTAAATGATTTTTCACCTAATTTCCGATGTTTGGCTAACATGGCAGACCATAAGGTATTTCCTTCTGCTTTAGTGATATAACCTCTATCAAATGCTTCAATAAGAATATCGCCAGTGGTTATATGCTTTAAGCCAAGTTCATTGATGTATGAAGAAATATCCTTTAAGTTATTGCTGGCAACAATGCCATCGCAATATTTGGCTAAGGCGATACAGGATGCTTCTCCTTTACCAATAATCACATGTCCCGATTCTGGTTCTTCAGTCAATTGATAATATAAGTCGAATATTTCTGTACCCACAGTTATTTCCGTAAGGGAAACCTGTTTGTTTGCTAAGAGATGATCTACCCTTGCTTTGAGATGAGCTACTCCGGGAGAGGATAGTTCAATATAGACCTGTTTTGGTATGCGAACTCGTCCAGGGTATAATTTGACTAACAAATTTTCGTCGCCAACCCATAGAAAGGCAGATAAACAATCATTATCAAAGAAGAGCGAATCAGTCAACTAATTCGCCTCCCTCGCTTATATCCCCATAAACGAGATCGGAGCGGAAAGCGTCTAAAAGCAATTCCTCATATTTTCCTTCGGATACTAATTCACGTTCTAAAATTTTTTCAGTTTGTTGAATATAGTGTCCATAAGTCATAAACTGCTTTTCGGGGGGAAGGGGTCTGTAGAGAGCATCATCATAGCCTAGGCATCGGGCAGAGCGAATCACATTTCTTCGCATAGAATCGGATTCACGATCCGTTAGTTCTTTTTCTTCAATTAAGCGGATGAGGATGGCTTGTCTGCTGATACCAAAAAACTGCTCAAGCTTAACGACGTTTTCAACGGTTAGTTTAGCATTTGTGTCTTTTTTATTTTTTTGTATTGCCTCAGTTAAAGTATTCGGCGGCATCAAAATATAGGAGGCAAATTGGTCCGCTTCTTTTTCTATGGGCTGGCCGCTGCCTATCTTTTGGGCGCAGATTGTTGTTGCCATTTTGGGGTCATAAAACAAATGAAATAACTCGTGAGCCATCGAAAAACGCTGACGACCCAGTGACATAGCGGAGTTAATCGCAATAACATTGCTTTTGGGATTCTTGATGCACATACCGCTTAGTCGATCACCCATTGGATAAAAGACAAGGGTAAGGTCATCAAGGGAATGCGCTAAAGCAAAGATATCGAGCGGAGATTGAGCGTCCTCACCTAAATACTTGCGTAAGCTGGTCGCTTTTTTCCACAAATCAAGTTTATCCATTAGAGTGCCTCACTCTCCAGTAATTTTGTCATAAAAGCGCTGTTTAAGGCAATTTTATTTATGGCGCTAATCGTTTCCAAGTCATCATCGCCTATTTCGCTTGCTCGAAGGACCAAGGATAGGGGCTTATATTCGGCGGTTGCTTCCTTGAAAACGGATATGCTGCAGCCGAATAATGTCACCAGTCTCTCAAGCATGTCAGCACTGATGGGACGTTCGCCAGCTTCAAACTTCGAGATTAAACTTTGGTCTACACCTAGATAATTAGCAATATTCTTTTGGGTAAAGCCGCTATTTTCACGTAAAACTTTTATTTGAGCACCGATGTTGTCGAATGATTTTTTCATAAAGATCCCTCCTTGTAAGAATAGTATATGCTAAAGTTGTCATAAAATAAATAAATAATTTAAATAAATTTATGACAAAATGAGATTAGCCGAGAAGAAGGAGAGTTAAGAGAGATTATTGGGTTTGCTTCGCTCTCAAGATTGACTCCATCTCTTCATTTATGATCTGGTGCTCTGTCATTTTGTAGATCTGGCCATACTTGATCCGCCGGGAACCCTTTCTTCTTCGTCGCCGGAGCTTTTCTAAAAACGAATCGTAGCTTTCAAAGAGACAGCGATGAGCATCCTTTGTAGGGTCAGTAAATCTCTTTTGTACTCGATTTCAAGTTAGAGCAGAATCAGTGTGCAGTAGGTCATGAGGAATAGGTTTGTGGATAGTGACATACTATGGATATCCACAGTGCTTGGACAAGTCATTTTGGGTCTCGAATAAAAGAACTTGACCACACTATCCACAAACCCTATATCGACTGGAATTTCCTTGTTGCTGATAATGTGATATAATGAGCTAGCTACAGTTACTACCAAAACCCTGATGTTATCGATAAATGGAATGCATTTTGTATAGTTACGTGTATAGTTACGCATACAAAAACGTTAAAAAAACAGGGCGAAAAAAGAGCAGACACTCCTAACTAGAAGTGCCTGAAAACCGCATGGTTAATGGATATTAACGCTAAATGGGACCGATTGAAAAACTGCGTACTGGCCTTTCACACGGATGAGGTCATCGGTTCGATCCCGGTATCGCCCACCAGTCATATCAAGGCTTTCAGCATAATTAGCATTCTATAACTAGCACTTTTCCTTTCGAGGGAGGTGCTTTTTTTGTTACATGCAGCGTAATTACGGTATCCGCTTAGTTCTTAAGATTGAAAAACAAAGTAGATAATCACTAAGCCACAAATAAGCTATCTTGGAACGCTCCTACTCGTTCCTTACATATGAAGATCATTGAGAGGTGTTAAAGAGTGCTGGGGTCGTACCCTCGCACAATAGGAAACAATTCTGACAATTAAAATGTTACTCGGGATCATTAAGTTACATTGTGCAAAAACCCCCTGATAGCAGGAGGTTTTTGCACAATGTAACTTATATTCTCTTCCAGTATATATTTTGACGTTTATGTTTAATGCCGTCAATCCAAACGTCCGCATTTTGTTCATCGACATCATATATTAGAATTATTTTGATAGAGTCCAAGTCTTGCCCAATAACCTTCCAACTTCCCGTAAGGAATTTGCTTGGCAGTAAGAGTTGGCGTATTAGATAACCGAGTGAATGAGTCATTAAAAATGCGCTCCTTAACTTCGGGAGGATAAGCCAACATGTTTGCAAGTTCATTTAAACCGGTCTGTGACCACTGAACTTTATATGTTTTGTCCACGATAGGAATAAAGGAAGATGTTGTTGGTTTAGTAGTAAATTCTGCTTCTAGAGCAATAAAAGGACTTTCGGTTGCCCCAGGTAAAATAGACCCCGGTTTTAACCCTAATCATTTAACGCTTGTGATGACCAATTTATCTAAACGATCTATTGATCTAAAAGCGGGTCACAATGGTGATAAAATTGCTGCCATATCTTTTTTTGATGTAACAGAAAAGTGCATACCGACTAAATCTACTGGCTGGGGAGATAAACCGCTTCCACAAGATGATTATACGCGAACAAAGCGGGAGATGATCAGAGATAAAATTGTAAATACGGATTATACACAAATAATATCCGGTATCATTGTTGCAATTGTTACTTTAATCTTGACGTACTATTTGAAAGTTAAGTAAATATTGTGAGGTTGAAGTTTTTCTAAAGCGATTGAACTGAAGCAGGAGTTAATAAAACGGTTGGAAAATTGTTTGGACAAAGAGCTTCAGTCAGACGAAATGCGATTTAGTACGGTGTTTCTCCTTGATGATTTTTCGGCCAGTGGGATTAGTTATCTTCGAGAGGAGAAATTAGAATGGAAAGGGAAAGTCAGCAAGGTTTTAAATCGTATAGTTTCTCTTTCATTAAGCGAAGCTAAACTTTTTGATCTAGAGGAAATAACTATCTGTATTGTTTTATATGTTGCTACCCAAAAAGCTTTAAACTATTTAGAAAGCATAATTGATGATTGGGTAAAGGATCATGAGAGTAAGATTAAAATCCAAGTATTAGCGATTCAAACGCTTGGAGATGAGATACCTTTAAATAGGGAAACGGAAAAGGCTGTTGTGGAGATTGTTAAGAGATATTATAATCCGGATATCATCACATCCAGCTATGAAAAAGGTGACTTAACAGAACCCTATCTTGGATTTGACGGATGTGCTTTACCGATCATTTTAAGTCATAATACGCCTAATAATTCATTACCTATTCTTTGGTTTTCATATGAGAAAAGTACAGGGCTGTTTCCTAGAGTGAGCAGGCATACATAAGGAGGAGAAATGAGAGAGCCACGTAATCCATTTCGTATGCGTTCTTCAGAACATATCGACTCGGATTCGACCTTTATTCGGCTATTTTGCCCGGAGGGGTTGGATTTATTACCGCAAAATAAACTATGGGAAAGGGTTCAGATAATCCGTAGTGCACCTGGAGGAGGGAAGACGACCCTTCTTCGTGCCTTCACGCCGAATGTATTGAATACCCTTTATGAGTCTCAAAGCAATGAAGATTATAAAATGTTATTTAATAAAATGAAGCAGTTGGACGTTATTACAGAAGATGGCCCTAATTTATTGGGTATCGTCCTTTCCTGTTCGCGTAACTATGCGACATTAGAAGATCTTGATTGTAATCCTGTTCAAAAAGAACGCTTACTTTATGCGCTCTTAAATGCAAGAATTATCCTCGCAACATTGCGTAATGTGTTAATTTTAAAAAAAATGAATTATCCAAACGATCTTCATAGAATAACTTTTGAAATTAATATAGATGCCTTTCCGGCAGATATCGAAACACCCTGTACAGGGCGACAATTATATGAATGGGCTCGCTCAGTGGAAAAGTCGGTGAGTGATATCATGGATAGGTTTGGACCTATAGAAAGGAAACCTATCCAAGGGCATGATACTTTATTTTCCTTAGAGATGATTACGCCTGATCATATTTCGATTGATGGAAATCCGTTAAAATGTAGAGTACTCATTATGTTTGATGATGTACACCAACTTAGCTTGAACCAGCGCAGAAAACTAATTCAAACAGTTATTGAAGCGAGACCTGTAGTCAGTGTATGGCTAGCAGAGCGTTTAGAGGCGCTCGCCCCGGATGAATTGCTTGCATCAGGAGTAATCGCCGGACGAGAATACGAAAGGCCCATAAATATGGAAGAGTATTGGCGTAATGTTCATAATAAAAGGTTCGAAAAGGCAATGATCGATATTGCCGATCGGAGGGCCAGATCGGCACGGGATATTCCAATAGTTTCCTTTGATGCTTGTCTTCAAGAATCCCTGGATGGTGCAAAATGGAACCAAGTCTTTCAGCAAACGATTGATACATGTGAAAAGAGAATAATGGATAAAAAGGGGAATTCGAAGAAGTATGATGATTGGATTCGTTCTAAAGAAATAGAAGAGGGGACTCTGCGCCAGCAGGCCATCGGATGGCGTACTTTAGAAATTTTGATTGAGCGTGATCTAAACAAGAGTCAACTTTCCTTTGATTTTGATAATATCTTATCCCTTGATGAACTGGAACATCGTGATAATTCCTCTGCACAGGCTGCAGCAGAACTATATCTAGCCGAAGAATTTAATATTCCATACTATTATGGCATTTCTCGCGTGACTTCAATTGCTTCTTACAATATTGAACAATTTCTGGATTTTTCGGGCGAGCTATTTGAAGAGATAATTGCTTCTACATTGTTGAAAAGACAACAATCGCTGGATCCGTCTCGTCAAGAAGCGATCCAGAAAAAAGTTGCACAGCAAAGATGGGATGATATTATCAGAAGGATTCCCAATGGACGTGGTGTCCAGAATTTTCTGCTTGCCATAAAAGATTTAGCAAATGAAGAATGGGATAAAGGGACTGCTTCTTATGGAGGAGGTGGAGGGATCACGGGTATAGGAATTACCATGGTTGATCGAGATAAAATGGTCAAATCAGATAGCAATTATCAGCATGCCATGTACAAAAATCTTAATACAATTCTCTCCTTATGCATTTCAAATCATTTATTGGAAGTAACGCTCGGTCTGAAACAAGGTGGAAAGAGTTGGATGATTCTTTATTTAAACAGATGGTTATGCCTGCAATTTGGTCTTCCGTTACAATATGGTGGATGGAAATCTATAAAGCCAAAAGAACTTATCAACTGGGTAGACAAGGGATACAGATTATCCGATAAGAACGGAGGAAGTCTATTTGATGAAGGGTGATTCGATGCGCTGGGATCCATATTTATTAAAGGGGGGAGAGGAATTTGGAAAATTCTGCAATCAGTATCTTGGGTTAGGAGAAAAGGAAATTTTATATGTCCTGGGTAAAGGATTTGATCCTCGCATGTGTAACGGAATAGAACAACTCTTGTACTATGGAGGGAAAGGGAAAAGAGATTGCTTGCTGATCGAATTTGAAGAAGGCGAGGAGTCATCTTCTCATCAATACTCTCCGAGAGCTCATCGTAATTTAGAGAAACTACATGAGTTGATGTCTGGCAAAGGGATAATTCGGAGAGAATCTGTCCAGATGTGGTCGGGAGATGATATAAGAAAACGGAGGATAGGATCATTTTCGGCAGGTAATGTGATGTCAAAGATTGAAAACATCGATGAATATACGGATATTGTAGTTGATGTTAGTGCGATGCCACAGAGCATTTATTTCCCTTTAATTGGAAGCTGCCTCTCCTTGATTGATGAAAGAGCGAGTCATATCAGTCTGCATATCATCGTTTGCGAGAATGTCATGATAGATAAGCGTATTATTGATGATGGGATCGATGATAAAGCTTACTATGTTCATGGTTTTAGCAGTGGACTAGAGAATGAAGCAACCGAAGGCATTCCTAAGATTTGGATTCCCATCTTGGGAGAAGGGAATTCTGTTAAGCTGGAAAGAATCTATACCCTTGTGAGCCCTGATGAAATATGTCCTGTGTTACCTTCGCCATCAGCGAATCCTCGTCAAGGAGATGACATCCTATTAGAATATCGGGAATTGATCTTTGATCAATGGCGAGTTGAACCCAAAAACATCATCTATTCAAGCGAGCAAAATCCTTTTGAAGCCTATAGGCAGATTTGCCGTACCGTCTTACATTATGAGCAGGCCCTTAATCCCTTGGGTGGATGTAAATTTGTTATCTCAGCTGTGTCAAGTAAGTTGATTTCGCTAGGGGCACTTCTTGCAACGTATGAACTTAAACGAAAAGGCAAAAGCATTGGATTAGCCCATATCGAAGCACAAGGATATACAATGCAGCGAGATATGTCTGATTTTGAAGCAAATAATGAGCTATTTACGCTATCCCTTTCGGGAAGTTGCTATGAATGAACATGGTAAAGTTGAATTTTGCCATGGTTCCTTGCGCATTAGGCAAAGGGATTTGCAGGTTTTTATAGAATAACTAAGGTAACAGAAAGACGAATGAGGTAAAGGATTGAAATAATGGCTAAACGTTCATATTTTGAGGAAATACAAGAATTGGAGTCAACCTGGAATACGGTCCAGTCACACGAAGTTGTAATAAACCCGCCTGTTAAGGCTGATCTTTTTTCGGGTAGCGCTTGTTGTATAGGTTCGGGGGGCTCAATGGCCATCGCGAAATTATGGCAATTTGTGTTTGAAGAGTATCATCTCGGCATGGCAAAGACGGTGACGCCATATGAATTTAACCAATTTGATAGGGCTCCTGATACGGTTTTTCTTTTTTCTGCCAGCGGGAAAAATCATGATATATTGCAGGTGTTTAGATCGGCAGCGCGCAAGGACTGCAAAATTATCGTTTTTACGGTTAATGCCAATTCGGCTTTGGTTCGGCTTGCTAAATCTCTTCCTGATCAGTCTGTTGTTATCTACCCAAAAGTTTCTACCCCCAAGGATGGTTTTTTGGCAGTAAACTCCATTATTGCTATGGCCGGTATTATTGTAAAAGTTGCACAGAGTCTATTGGGGAAAGGAACTGTGGAAGATTCACCGGTTGCTACTGCCTGCAAAGACCATCAGGAAAATGTCGATTTGATCAAGGCGTTAGATCATGTCCCTACGATTCAGATTATCGCTTCCGAATGGGGGATACCAGCAGGTCATGATTTGGAAACGCGTTTGGCGGAGTCTGGAGTTAGCCCTTGTTTCTTAACTGATCCACGGAATTTCGCCCATGGCCGCTTTATTTGGCTGGAAACGTATCGAGATTCTTTTGTAGTTTTGTTTGGAACCCCTCGTTCAAAGTCTTATATTCAAAGGTTTATTAAGAATTTGCCAGAGTTTATTACCCCTTACTCTATCTGCGCTCCGTATGGAGGGTTAGATGGAGCCGTCTATTGTTTAACCCGCTCCATGTTGCTTTTCTCTGAGTTGGCTAAGGCTAAGGCTATCGATCCTGGAAAGCCTGCAGTTCCTGAATGGGGGCGGAAGCTGCATTCTTTGCGGTTAGGCTTGAAAGACATAGCAGGAGCAGGGGAAGAATTAGTGAAGGGGACAAGGGCTAGAGGGGCTAATTATCCGGCTCTGGAAATGACGTTTGTCGGGATAGTTTCGGATATCGATGGGACGTTACTCGAGACAGAAAACAGATATTCGGCTATTGGCGGAGATATTGGAAATGAGTTGAACCGCCTTTTGCAGGAAGGCCTGGTGCTGGCGTTTGCCACAGGAAGAGGGAAATCCGCTTTAGAATTGTTAAGGAACTCTATATCTCAAGAATTTTGGCCCCAAGTTATTGTAGGATTATATAATGGAACACGAATTCTAAGGCTGGATGAGGACTTAGATGAGAAGCAAGCGTTGGAATGGGCGTCTTTGCCTTCCATTGCTTCTCTAGTTGAAGATCTATGCGGCAAAATACCTGGGACGGAATTAACAGTCAGACCGACTCAAATTACAGTGGCGGGAATTGAAAAAAATCAAAGAGATTTCCTTGAGCAGGAACTATCAAGAAACTTTGGACAGGGAACAAAGTTTATGAAATTTGAGCATTCTGGACATTCATTGGATATCTTACCTTACTGGGCGAGTAAATTAAATGTCCTGGAAAATATGAGTCTTTTGCCGGAAAGGCAGGTCTTGTGTATTGGTGATCAAGGCCAGCTGGGTGGAAATGATGAGGAAATTTTAAGCTGGAAACCTTCGGCGAGTGTGGGGAAAGCCAGACCGGTATCCAATGCGTGTTTGTGGCTGGGCAAAGATGAGAGGTCGAGAGGTGAGCAGGGGATGCTGAGATTGCTTAAAGCTATTGAGCAGGTTGAGGGTGGTTTTAAACTGGACATCAAGAGTTTCAGTAATTGAGAATGGTTTTGGCTATTCAGATGTGGATAGGAAAGGTTATAATAAACTGACAAGTTGCTTCATAATATAAGGAATATGTAATGGAGGTTGTAAAATGACGGTTAGGGAAAGAACCGCTCCCCGTTTGCTTGGCGCAGGATTGGTTTGCCTGGATATTATCAATAGGGATGGCAAGGTTCAATACTATAATGGGGGAAGTTGCGGTAATGTTGCTTCAGGACTGTCATTTTTGGGATGGGAGAACGCTGTTCTTATCGGCCAATATAAGGATGAAGCCGCTAAATTGTTGAATTGCAATTTGGATGGATTGGGCGTAAAAAGGATTGAAGTTAAGCATGGGAGTTTAGCTACTCCAAGAATCATTGAGGAGTTTATCAATGGACCGCAAAAGGAGCATCGATTTTCTCTGGTCTGCCCTCGATGCGGCCGTGAACTACCTCGGTTAAGCCCCTTGCCTGAGAAGAGTGTTTGTTTTTTGGAACTCGATGATTTTAATGTGTTCTACTCGGATAGGGCATCAAAAGGAATTGCTTTACTGAGAAAGCTGTTTAAGGATAAAGGGGCATGGACCGTTTATGAACCGAATAGTTCGAGAAATGTTAATAGCTTAGTAACCCATGCTCTTGATTCCCATATCGTTAAGTTTTCAGCAGCTAAAGTATCTATGGCTATAGCCGACACGATAAGAAACGAGTCAACGCATGGTGCAACAGTACTTATCGTTCGCACCATGGGAGCGGAGGGGCTGGTGTACAGCTATCGCACGCGGAACAATACGATGTCTCAGTGGAAACATCTGGATGTTCAGCCTGTGCCTCATTTTGTGGATTCTTGTGGTGCTGGAGATTGGTGCACAGCCGGTATGCTCTATAGTTTAGTTCATAAGTATCCTAATTTCACAACGTATTTGACCCATCAGGACGTGGTGGCTTCCTTACAATATGGTCAAGCATTGTCTGCTATTTCCTGCTGTTTTCTTGGTGCCCAAGGCCTCATCTATTCTGATGTGAACGAAGAGATGGAGAAGAAATTATTGGGCGATCGTGCCAGATTATTTACGAACTCCTTGATTCCTGCTACTCCCTCTGATATTTTGAGCTCAGACAATTGCGAATTTTGTTTGTTGGAAAGGTGAATCTATTGGAATTGTGGATTAAAATTACATTCAGTGAACCGATTGCCCCAATAAGCAAAGTCGGTTCCGCTTAACGTATTGTCCAGTTGCTGTTCTAAAGTATTGGGGATCGCTCCTGACGCACCGAAAAGGGTGGCCTCGAGGAGAGTGGAGAAATTATAGTTTAGCGTTTGATAATATATATTCTTTTGGATATAATTTCCTTAGAAATAAAATGTCACCTATTAGGATGAATCAAAGTCAGAGAGCAAGGGAGTAACTAAAGATTTCCTTGCTCTTGTTATTTAAAAGGGCGCCCGCGGGGTCGTACCCTTACACGATGGGGAACAATTCTGACAATTGCAATGTAACACTATCCGACTTTGATAAATTCAATAACAAGTTGATCTACCATAAAGGACGCGATCAGATTTTTAGCCAAACAAGAAGGGGCTGTTCAAGGGCGTATCGCAAAAGGACTAACTGGTCTTTTAACAATTCCCCCGAGAGGCGACATAAAACAAATGAAAAGATCATATACATTCAGGCAATAATTTTAAAGAATAGCAGTTTTAGATTAAAAGCCTTTCATCATCGGATGGAGGGCTTTTAAGGTATAGAGGATTAGTGGCCGGATGCCGCAAGAATACTCGTTTTGTTCTAAAACTCGAAAACAAATTTTCATAGCAATATGACAGCAGAGTACGTTATAAGTTAAAATATATAATAAAGCAAGGCTTGTTTTAACGTTTGCTATGGGTCGTCTAATAGTGAAT